>ONAN01000007.1 GCA_900315805.1 uncultured Selenomonadales bacterium | reverse complement strand
AAATGGTGGGCGCTAACGGGATCGAACCGCTGACATTCTGCTTGTAAGGCAGACGCTCTCCCAGCTGAGCTAAGCGCCCACATGGTGATCCACCGGGGGTTCGAACCCCGGACCCACTGATTAAGAGTCAGTTGCTCTGCCAGCTGAGCTAGTGGACCATACGTGTTACTCGATTATAATACAGCGAAACCCGCCATTTGTCAAGGGCAAAATCGAAAAATCCGCAAAATCGCGGAATCCAGCCCGGCAGGCCGTGTTTCAGCCTTCCAAATCGAGGCGTTCCAGGTTGCGGTACATGAAATCGAGCCGGTCGAACCCGTATTCCATGACACGCTGCATCTCTTCCACCGTCGTGTTCTGGGGCCAGAAGACGATGGCCAGACGGCCGTGGTCGATGCTGTAGTTAAAGCTGTCCTTCGACGGACGGCGGTTCATGAGGCCGTTGAACTGCATCAGCACGGCCTCGCAGGCGCGGGGATGGTACTTTTCCAGGCTGCAGCCCACGACCTTGATCATCATGAAATGACCCGGCGGCACGGCCACCAGGCCCGTGTAATCCATATGCGCCACCTCGGACGGGCGCAGGAGCCCGTAAATCAGCGTCCCCGTCCGCGGATCCTTGAATGTTTTGACAGGCTGGCCCAACTGCTGCAGCCAGGCCTCGATTGCTTCGTTCGTAACCATGGCACGTCCCCCTTGTGCCCCGCCGCGGCAGGGCATCATTTTTTCTATTATATCGTAGCCCGCCGTTTTACACAACATTTACAATTGCGGTGCAGGCCGTTCCATAGTATAGTTTAGATAGTGCGGACCGATACATCGCACAGGAAAGGACAGCCACTATGACGGACGAAGAAAAGCGCGACGGGGGGCCGGTGCACCACCGCCGCATCCACTATAAGGGGCATTACCCGAAAAATTTCAACGAGAAGTACAAGGAGCTCCACCCGGAAAAGTACCGCGGCATCGCCGAGCACGTGACGGCCAAAGGCAACACGCCGGCGGGGACCCATATTCCCATCATGGTGCAGGAAATCCTGGATTTTCTGCAGATCCGGCCGGGGCAGCAGGGGTTTGACGCCACGCTGGGCTACGGCGGCCACACGCGGGCCATGCTGGACAAGCTGGAGGGCCGCGGGCACCTGTATGCCACGGACGTGGACCCCATCGAAATCGTGAAGACGGAAAAACGCCTGCGCGACGCCGGGTACGGCGAGGACATCCTCACTATCCGGCACATGAATTTCGCGGGCATCGGGAAGCTCGTGGCCGAGACCGGGCCCTTTGATTTCGTGCTGGCCGACCTGGGCATTTCGTCCATGCAGCTCGACAACCCGGAGCGCGGCTTTTCCTATAAGGTCGACGGTCCCCTGGACCTGCGCATGAATCCCGAGCGCGGTATTTCGGCGGCGAAGCTCCTGCGCAAGCTCTCCCAGGAGGACATGATCCACCTGTTCGTCGAAAACTCCGACGAGCCCTACGCCGAGCCCATCGCGCGCACCCTCTACGGCGACCTGCGCCACGGCACGCCCATCGTCACGACGACGGCCCTGCACCGCGAGATTGAGAAGGCCCTGGAGTTCCTGCCCAAAAAGGACCGCAAGGACGCCGTGAAGAAGAGCAGCGCCCGCGTGTTCCAGGCCCTGCGCATCGACGTGAACGGCGAATTCGACGCACTCTACCGTTTCCTGGACAGCCTCCCCGGCGCCCTCGCCCCGGGCGGACGCGTCGCCGTCCTCACCTTCCACTCCGGCGAAGACCGCCTCGTCAAGAAGGCCTTCAAGCTGTACCACAACGAAGGCATCTTCTCCGCCGTGGCCCGCGACGTGATCCGGCCTTCCGCCGCCGAATGCGCCCGCAATCCCCGGGCGAAGTCGACGAAGCTGCGCTGGGCCATCAAAGCAGAAGAGTAACGGAAACGACCGGTGACAAAACTCCCCGGCACGCAGGCAAAACGCCTGTATGCCGGGGATTACTTGACCCGAAGGGGAATCCATGGTATATTGTAACTAAAGATTAGTTGCAAGTGTCGGGCTGCCCGGAGGGACATGGAAAATGGCTAGGAAAACTAACGTTTTAGAGTATAAGGGATATTTCACGAAGGTGGAATATGATGCGGAAGACGGGATTCTGTACGGAAAAATTGAGGGTATCAATGATCTGGTGAATTTTGAGTCCCACAGCATGAAGTCGGTGGAAAAGGAATTCCACCGCGCCGTGGACGAGTATCTGAATTTTTGTGCGGAAGTGGGAAAACAGCCGGAAAAGGAATACAAAGGGACGTTCAACGTCCGCATCTCCCCTGCCCTGCACAAAAAGCTGTCGGCCATAGCCGGCAAGAACGGCGACACGCTGAACGCTTCTGTGGAAAAAGCCATTCAGCAGTATGTAATAGCAGAGGAAGGAACACCCTATACTGTCAGCAGCAAATAAACAGACCGTATGAAAAACTCCTCGGAAACACGCATTTCCGAGGAGTTTACTATATCTTTTTTACTTTTCCGTTATGCGTTTTCGCTGCCTTCCCCGTCGGACAGGAAATTGTAGACGAAGGCGCTCAGGGCGCCGCCGACGAGGGGAGCCAGGATGAAGACCCACACGTCCGCAAGGGCTTTGCCGCCGACGAAGAGGGCCGGGCCGAAGCTGCGGGCGGGGTTGACGGACGTGCCCGTATAGGCGATGCCGAGGATGTGGACCAGGGTCAGGGACAGGCCGATGACGAGGCCGGCCACGCTGGCGTTCTCCGGTTTGGCCGTGGCGCCGAGGACGGCCATGGTGAAGATGAAGGTCAGGATGACCTCAATCAGGAAGGAAGGGCCGACTTCCCCGTGGAACAGGGCGTTCGTGCCCAGGCCGCCTGCCGGGGAAACGAACACGGTCAGGACGCCTGCTGCCGCGATGGCGCCGAGGAACTGGGCCACCACATAGCCGACGAAGTCTTTCACGGGCATCCTGCCTGCCAGCAGGCAGGACAGGGATACGGCCGGGTTGACGTGGCAGCCGGAAATGTTGCCGATGGAATAGGCCATGGCCACGATGGACAGGCCGAAGGCCAGGGCCGTCAGGATATACCCGGAGCCCGCTTTGGGGTCGCATCCCACGGTAGCCGCTGTACCGCAGCCGATAAAGACGAGGACGAAGGTGCCGATGAATTCCGCTACGTATTTCTTCACTTGAATCCCTCCTGACAATGTACTACTCCCTTTTTGAGGCTGGAACCGGACCTTTGCAGAACCTGCTTACACACAGGCTGCATATGTTATAAGAAAATTATAGCGGATTCATATGGCAATTCTGTGAACTCCCTAGCTGGGAGGCAGAACGGCAGACACAAAAATCCCGGGCAGACGCACCCATTCGGTATCTGTCCGGGATTCCGTTTGTGAAAAGCCATTACTTATCCCTGTCTAATGCCGTTTCCAGCGTGTGCCACGACAGCACGGCGCATTTCACGCGGGCCGGCATGTGGGAGATGCTCTGCAGGGCGGCGGCGTCTTCCAGTTCTTCCAGTTCGCTTTCGTCCGTGACTTCGCCTTTGATCATCTTCAGGAACAGGTCGGCCAGGTGGCGGGCCTTTGCAACGGGCTGGCCTTTGATGAGGCTGATCATGAGCGACGTCGAGGCCTGGGAGATGGCGCAGCCCACGCCGGTGAAGGAGGCGTCCTTGATGACGCCGTCCTGCACGTCGAGTTCGAGGGTGATTTCGTCGCCGCAGCTGGGGTTATGGCCCCGCTCGGTGAGGTTGGGATGGTCCAGATGGTGTTTGTTTTCGGGATTGCGGCTTTCTTCCGCAATCAGTTCCGTATAGATTCCGCTTAAATCGGTCATGTCCGTCCCTCCCCGTCAATCCAGGCGCATGACACTGCGCACGGTCTTCAGGGCCGCAATCCAGCGGTCCACGTCGTCCTTCGTGTTGTACAGGTAGAAGCTGGCACGGCACGTGGCGTTCTGGCCCAGGTACTTCATGAGCGGCTGGGCGCAGTGGTGGCCGGCGCGGATGGCGACGCCCTGGGCATCGAGGATGGTGGAAACGTCGTGCGGATGGACATCTTTCACGTTGAAGGTGATGATGCCGGTCTTGTTGTTCCGCGTGGTGTCACAGCCGTAGAGCTCGATATAGGGCAGTTCGCGCAGCTGCGGCAGGGCGTAGTCGACGAGTTCCTTCTCGATGGCTTCGATGCGCTCGAAGGTGAAGTTTTCCAGATAGTCGATGGCGGCTGCCAGGCCGGCGGCGCCGCCGACGTTCTGCGTGCCTGCCTCGAATTTCTGGGGCAGTTCCGCGAAGGTCGTGTCCTGTTCGGTCACGTATTCGATCATATCGCCGCCGCGCAGGAAAGGCGGCATCTTGTCGAGCAGTTCCTCTTTGCCGTAGAGCACGCCGATGCCCATGGGGCTCAGCAGCTTGTGGCCGCTGAAGGCGAAAAAGTCGCAGCCGATCTGCTGCACGTCGACGGCCATGTGGGCCACGCTCTGGGCGCCGTCGACGACGCATATGGCCCCGACGCTGTGGGCCTTGTCGACGACTTTGCGGACGTTGTTCACGAGACCGAGCACGTTGGACACGTGGGTCACGGCGACGATCTTCGTCTTTTCCGTGATCTTGGTCTCAATGTCCTCGTCGGACAGGTTGCCGTCCGGCTCCAGGTAAATGTATTTCAGGGTCGCGCCTTTGGCTTTTGCCACCATCTGCCACGGCACCAGGTTGCTGTGGTGCTCGGCGATGGAGATGACGATTTCGTCGCCGGGCTGCACAAAGGTCAGGCCGTAGCTGTAGGCCACCAGGTTGAGCGCTTCCGTCGCGTTCTTCGTGAAAATGATTTCATTGGATTTGGGCGCGTGGATGAAATGCTGCACCTTGACGCGCGCGTTTTCATAGACATCCGTCGCCTCGACGCTCAGTTCGTAGGCGCCGCGGTGCGGGTTGGCGTTACAGCCGCCGTAATAGCCGCAAATGGAGCGGACGACGCTTTCCGGTTTCTGCGTCGTGGCCCCGTTGTCGAGGTAGGTCAGCGGCTTGCCGTTCATTTTCCGCTGCAGCAGCGGGAAATCAAGCCGGAAATCTTTATTTGCCATCGGAAATCCTCTCCTCTATATATTGCTCGATTTCAGCCCGTAAGGCCTTGTCTTCGATGCGTTCCAGCACGGGGTTGAACGAGGCCTCCACGACGAGGCGCTGCGCCTCGCTCAGGTCCAGGCCCCGGCTCGTGATGTAGAACAGCTTTTCCTGGTCCATTTTGCCGACGCTGACCGCGTGATGGCCGTCCACGTCGTCTTCGCCGGACAGCATAAGGGGCACGCTGCGGTTGCGCACGCCTTCGTTCAGGAGCACCACTTCTTCGCGTTCCCGGCCGACGCTGCCTTTGCTGCCGCGGATAAAGTCCAGGGTGCCGCGGAAGATCTTTTCGCTGCGGTCCTTCAAGGCGCCGCGCACCTGCATTTCCGCTTTCGTCTTGCGGCCTGCCTGGCGGATCACGTAGTTCAGGTCCACCTTCTGGCTGCCGCTGCCCAGGTAGATGGCGGCCAGGTCCCCCAGGGCCCCGTCGCCGTTCAGGTTGATCGTCACTTTCGTGACCGTTTCCGCCGCGCCCAGTTCGGCAATCGTCACATGGGCTTCGGCGCCTTCGGCCACGTTGATTTCCAGGGCATCGACGTGTCCCTTGTCCGCCGGCAGCAGCTGGACCTTCGTCAGGTGCAGCTTCGCGCCGGGGGCGACATCTATTGTCACCCTTCCCGACGGTTCCGTCCGGTATACGACGGTTTCCTCCCGGACCGTGCCTTTTGCGACGGACAATTTGCGGTCCGCCGCGGCCGGGACATCTTTTTCATTCCATACGACGTCCGAAGGCACATAGGCCTCGTTGACGCCGAGCCATCTCCAGGTCCGCATGGGGATGGCGCTGTACAGGGTCTTTTCCGTTTCCATTGCCATTCCTCCTTACCCCATGGTTCCTTCGAGTTCCAGATTGATCAGGTTGTTCATTTCCACGGCGTATTCCACGGGCAGGGCCTTGGAAATCGGTTCCACGAAGCCCCGCACGATCATGGCCTGGGCCTCTTTCTCGTCGATGCCGCGGCTCGTCAGGTAGAAGATCGCCTCGTCGGAGATGCGGCCGATTTTCGCTTCGTGGCCGACCTCGACGTCGTCGGCCTGGATATCCATGACCGGCAGGGTGTCACTGCGCGACTGGTCGTCGAGCATGAGGGACTCGCAGTTGACGAGGCACTTGGCGTCCTTGGCCGCCGGGGCGACCTTGACGGCGCTGCGGTACGTCGCTTTGCCGCCGGCCTTGGAAATGGTGCGCGTGTTGATGTTCGCCGACGTGTGCGGTGCCAGCAGCAGGGCGCTGGCGCCCGTGTCCAGGTCCTGGCCTTTCGACGAGAAGGTGACGCCCGTGAATTCGCACTTGGCGTTCTCGCCGCGCAGGACGCTCGTCGGATAGAGGCACGACACATGGGAACCGAAGGAGCCGGACACCCACTCGATGACGCCGTCCTTGTCGACGAGGGCCCGCTTGGTGTTGAGGTTCATCATGTTGCGGGACCAGTTCTCGATGGTGGAATAGCGCAGGCGCGCGCCTTCCTTGACGAAGAGCTCGACGGCGCCGGCATGGAGGTTCGTCACGTTGTATTTCGGAGCCGAGCAGCCTTCGATGAAGTGCAGGCTCGACCCTTTTTCACAAATGATCAGGGTGTGCTCGAACTGCCCCGCGCCCGCCGCGTTGAGGCGGAAATAGCTCTGCAGGGGAATGTCCACGTGCACGCCTTCGGGCACGTAGACGAAGGACCCGCCGGACCACACGGCCCCGTGCAGGGCGGCGAACTTGTGCGCCGTCGGCGGGATGAGCGTCATAAAATACTGCTTCACGATGTCCGGGTACTCGCGCACGGCGGTCTCGAAATCGGTGTAGATGACGCCCTGGTCGGCCAGCTCCTTCTGCATGCTGTGGTAGACCACTTCGGAGTCGTACTGCGCGCCCACGCCCGCCAGCGAGGTCTTCTCCGCTTCGGGAATGCCCAGGCGGTCGAAGGTGTCCTTGATTTCCTCGGGCACTTCCTTCCAGTTCCCCGTCATCTTCGCGTCGGGCCGCACATAGGTCACGATATCGTCCATGTGCAGGGGCGACAGGTCGGGGCCCCACGTCGGCATGGGCATTTCATTGTAGATTTTCAGCGCTTCCAGGCGTTTTTGCAGCATCCAGTCCGGGTCGTTCTTGCGCTTCGAGATGTCCCGGACCACTTCTTCCGTCAATCCTTTGGCGGATTTGTAAAGCGAACGGTCCTCGTTGCGGATATCGTACAGCGAGCGCTCGATATCCTCGACGTAGGTCTTCTTCTTGGTCAGATCTTCCATGGCACACCTCACGCTTTCTGCTGCAGATGGGTGAAGCCTTCGCGGTTGATGACATCGACCAGTTCCGCGCCGCCTTCCTCGACGATGCGGCCATGGAGCAGCACGTGCACCTTGTCCACCTTCAGCTTGTCCAAGATGCGCGTGTTGTGCGTGATGATGAGGCACGCGTTGTCGTCGTTATGGAATTTGCGGACGCCGTTCGACACGATCTGCACGGCGTCGACGTCGAGGCCCGAATCGGTTTCGTCGAGCAGGGCCAGCTTCGGGTTCAGCATGAGGAGCTGCAGGATTTCGTTGCGCTTCTTTTCACCGCCCGAAAAGCCTACGTTCAGATAGCGCTCCGCATAGGACGGATCCATCTGCAGTTCCGCCATGGTGGCCTTCAGTTCCTTGCGGAACGCGAAAATGCGCTCGTGCTTGCCCGTAATGGCCTGGCGGGCCGTACGCAGCATGTTTTCCACGGTGATGCCGGGGATTTCTTCCGGCGTCTGGAAGGACAGGAAAATGCCCTTGCGCGCCCGTTCGAACGTCGGCAGGGCCGTAATGTCCTCCCCTTCGAAGGCGACGCTGCCGCCGAACACCTTATACTTGGGATGGCCCATGATGACGTTCATGAGCGTCGATTTGCCGGAACCGTTCGGTCCCAGGATGACATGCACTTCGCCCTTGCGCACGGTCAGGTCCAGTCCCTTGAGGATCTCCTTGTCCGCGACGCCGGCGTGCAATCCTTTTATTTCCAACAGGGTATCAGCCATTGTGTTCACTCCTTTATCTACAGGCGGAAACCGGCAGCCCGGTCTTTCCGCTGGCACAGGCCCGTTTTGATATAGGCTAATTCATAGGTATGTTCTAGGTTATGAATTCATTGTATACGCTCCCGGGGTTTCTGTCAATAACTGCCGCCCGGATAAACCGAAAACACGCCCGGGTGGTAGGCAGGAAACGCGCCATATTGTATAATGAGGAAAAGAAAGGATGATGCGCCATGCTGCTTACCTTGAAAACTGCCGCTTCCGCCGTCCCGACGGCCTCCCTCGCCGTCACGGCCTGCGTTCCCGATACCCCTGAGGGGTTCCTCCCCTTCGGCTGCGTCCACCTGGCCCCCGAAGAAGCCGGATTGTTTCACGTGAAACTTTCCGAGTGGGAAACGGCCCGTCAATCCCCCTTCCCCGCCGTGCTGATCTTACTCGGCGGCAACGACTGGGAACGGGACTTTACGCCCTGGCCGTCGCCCAAAGTGTTCAAAGGAGGCCGCGACTTTACGGGCGGTGCCGACGCGTACCTGGCTTCCTTATTAAAAGATGTCCTGCCCGCAGCGGAACGGGAAATCCAACAGGAGTCCGGCAAACAGCCGTCCCGGCGCTTTCTGGCCGGGTACTCCCTGACGGGCCTCTTCGCCCTCTACGCCACGTATCAGACAAGCCGGTTCGACGGCTGCGTCTGCGCCTCCGGCTCCGTGTGGTACCCGGGCTTTAAGGACTATGTCTTCGCCCGCCCCGTGCCGCCGCAGCTGAAAGGGGCCGCCTTCTCCATCGGCGGCAAGGAGAAAAACACGCGCAACGCCGTCATGGCGCCCATCGAAGACAACATGCGGGCTATCGCCGCCCGCCTGCAGGAAGCCGGCGTGGCCGTGACCTTCGCCACGCACCCCGGCGGCCATTTCAAGGACACGGGGGCCCGGCTCTTTACTGGCATCTGCCGCCTCCTCGGCATCCCGGAGGCATAATCCATCCCGGAGGCGTAATCCGTCCGGAGCGTAATCCGCGGACGGGCCGGTTGGCCCGCCGCCGGCCGGTCAGGGGAAACTGTTACGAACCTTACAGTTTCCCCCGGCCGGCCTTTTCTTTTCCCCGCCCGCCGGTCCCCACCATGTGAATTTTTTGCAAAATATGGTATCATATGCACACGTTACTTATATATATAAGGTATTTCCATTCAGGTATAAGGTAAGGAGAGTATTGTTTCATGGAAAGTCCAACCAATCCGTCCGGACCGAACGGTTCCGGAATCCCCGTCAGCCGGGACATCGACCCGGCACAGCAGCGCCGGCTCGATGAGAAGGCGCGCCGCATGCTGGAGGAAAAGGAGGCCGAGTCGCGCCTGCGCACGTACCACGGTCCCATGCGGAAAGTCCTCACGGTCTTGCTCTGTTTCTGGGCGCTCTTCCAGTTGTATTTCACGACCGTGGGCGTCATCAGCGCCATCAACCTGCGGGCCTTCCACTGCATGTTTTTGCTGTTGTTCACGTTCCTTCTCTTTCCGGCCTATAAAAAGGAGAAGCGGACCTTCACCGTGCCGCCCCTGCGGGATATCGTCCTCATCATCCTGTCGACGGCGTCCTTCGGCTACCTGGTTTTGAATTTCACGCGCATCGCCGAAACGGGCGGCCGCGTCACCAATTTCGAAGTGGGCATCGCCGCCGTGGCGGTCGTCGTGGTCTTTGAAGCCGCGCGCCGCGCGTCGGGCAACCTGGCGATCCTGTCGCTGATCTTCCTGGCCTACAACTGGTTCGGCGCCTACCTGCCGGGTCTCTTGGGCCACAACGGCTTTACCTTGAAAAGGGTCCTCGTCACCCAGTTCTGGGGCACCCAGGGCCTGTTGGGCACCGGCATTGGCGTCTCGGCGACGTACATCTTCCTCTTCGTCCTGTTCGGCGCCTTTTTGAAGCACAGCGGCTTCTCCAAATTCATCAATGACTTTTCCCTGACCCTCGTGGGCCAGACATCGGGCGGGCCGGCCAAGGTGGCCGTCGTCGCCTCGGCCCTGCTGGGCATGATCAACGGCTCGGCCATCGCCAACGTCGCCACGACGGGCACCATCACCATTCCCCTCATGAAACGCACGGGGTATAAAAAGGAGTTCGCCGGCGCCGTCGAATCCGTGGCCTCCACGGGCGGCCAGTTCTGCCCGCCCATCATGGGCGCCGTCGGTTTCGTCATGGCGGAATTTTTGAACCTGAGCTACACCATCGTCATGATCGCCGCCATCGTGCCGGCCTTCCTGTACTACCTGGGCCTTTTGTTCTCGGTCCACTTCGAAGCCAAGCGCCTGGGCCTTTCCGGCCTGGCGAAGGAGAACATCCCGAACGCCACGAAAGTCCTGAAAGAGCAGGGACATCTGGTCCTGCCCCTGGTCACCCTCATCGGCCTCATGTTCGCCGGCTACACGCCGCTGCTCGCGGCCGTCGTCTCCATTTTCGCCACCATCGTCGCCAGCTGGCTGCGCAAGGAAACGCGCATGGGCTGGCGTGAAATTGTCGCCGCCACCGTCGAAGGCGCCCAGAGCGCCATTTCCGTCGGCGTGTGCTGCGTCATCATCGGCGTCATCATCGGCACCGTCACGCTCACCAGCATGGGCCTCAACATGGGCTACCTGATCCTGTCCGTCGTCGACAACGGCAGCATCTACCTGACGGGCTTTTTGGTCATGGTCATGTCCGTCATCCTCGGCATGGGCGTCCCCGGCGTCGCGGCCTACGTCATCGTCCAGGCCGTCGCCGTGCCGGTCCTCATCAACGCCGGCGTCCCGGCCCTGACGGCGCACCTGTTCTGCCTCATCTACGCGTGCCTGTCCAACATCACGCCGCCTGTCGCCATGAGCGTCTACGTGGCCTCGGGCATCGCCGGGAGCGACCAGACCAAAACCGGCATCTGGGCCGTGCGGCTGGGCCTCATCGGCTTCATCATCCCCTTCTTCTTCCTGAACAACCCCATCCTGCTGCTGGGCGCCGACAAGACCGCCACCTTCGCCCAGAGCGCCTGGACCTTCTTCACGGCCTGCGTGGGCACGGTCTCCCTCGTGGCCGGTCTCGAAGGCTGGCTCCTGCAGAAAGCCCGCCTCCTCGAACGCCTCGTGCTGATCCTCGCCGCCCCCTTCCTGCTCTACCCGGGCATGGTCACGGACGGCGCCGGTTTCGTCTGCCTGGCCGCCGTGCTCCTGCTGCAGTTCTTCCGCCGCAGCAAGCTGCCCGCCGCGCCTGCAAAATAAAAGATGTACTGTTATAGGACAAAGGAAAGGAGTCTTACTATGAACAAATTTTGGAAACGCGCCCTCTGTGCCGTCCTGACGGCATCCTTCGCCATCGGCGCCCTCACGGGCTGCGGCGGCGGGGACAAGAAAGCGGCCGGAACGTCCCAGCCGGCTGCCGGCCAGAAGGTGAAGATCAACTTCCCGACGGCCTCCGCCTCCGGCGCCCTCTACGCCGTCGGCGCCGCCATCACCAACAACTGGAACAAGAACGTGCCCGGCGTGCAGGCTTCGAGCCAGGCCTCGGCCGGCGGCATCGCCAACTTGAACATGGTCTCCGACGGCGAAGCCCAGGTCTCCATCGCCATTTCGAGCAACGTGTCCCAGTGCCTCAACGGCACGGACAGCTTCAAGGGCCACGCCTATAAGGACCTGAAAGCCATCGCCGGCCTCTACCTGAACCCGAACCAGGTCGTCGTGACCAACAAGTCGGGCATCAAGACCCTGGCCGATGTCAAGGGCAAGCACTTTGCCGTCGCTTCCGCCGGGTCCTCCGTCTACAACGAAGCCAAAGCCCACTTCACCGCCGCCGGCCTGAACTTCCCCAATGACTTCAAGGCCGAATACATCGCCTTCGGCGGTGCTGCCGACATGCTGCAGAACGGCACCCTCGACGGCGCCTGGATCATGTCCGGCGCCCCCGCGTCCGCCGTTTCCCAGGCCCTGACGGCCAACTGCAGCCTGCTCAACATCGGCGACGATGTCTTCACCAAGCTGAAAGCCCAGTATCCCTGGTACGTGAAATACACCATTCCCGCCGGCACCTATCCGAACCAGAAAGACCCCGTCCAGACCACGGCCGTCAAGATGGTCATGTTCTGCCGCGGCGACCTGCCGGAAGACACGGTCTACCAGATGACCAAAGCCTTCTGGGAGCACATTGAGGACCTGGGCAAATCCCAGAAGAACCTCAAAGGCCTGAAACCGGCCGACGCCGTCAAAGACATCGCCAACGTGCCGCTCCATCCGGGCGCTGCCAAATACTACAAGGAAATCGGTGTGTTGAAGTAATATGCCAAATCCCAACGAGAACCATTACCTGCGGGGCATCCTCATGGCCGTCATCGGCTGCATCTTCTGGGGTGCCTCGGGCATTGCCGGCCAGTACCTGCTCATGGACCGCGCCATCTCCACGTACTGGCTCACCGGCGCCCGCCTGATCCTGTCGGGCGTCATCCTGATCGGCCTCGACCGCGTCCTGAGCGGCCGGAACCCCTACCGCATCTGGCGCAGCAGGCGGGACCGCCTGCCCCTGGTTGTTTTCGGCGCCGTCGGCATGCTGGGTACGCAGTACTTTTACTTTGCCACGATTAAGGAGAGCAACGCCGCCATCGCCACCATCCTGCAGTACCTGATGGCCATCCTCATCGTCCTGTGGGTCTGCCTGCGCGAGCGGCGCCTGCCGCGGCACCGCGAATTCTGGTGCACCCTGGCCGCCGTCCTCGGCACGGTCCTCATCGTGACCGGCGGACGCTGGGACTCCCTCGCCGTGTCGCCGCGGGCCCTCGTCCTGGGCCTGTTGTCCGCCGCAGCCGCGGCCCTCTACACGGTCCAGCCCCGCGACATGATCCTGCGCTGGGGCGCGCCCCTCGTCGTCGGCTGGGGTATGTTCATCGGCGGCCTCGTGTGCCTGCCCTTCGCCCAGCCCTGGAACTACGACATGCCGCACGACCTGCCCTTTCTCGGCGCCTTCGCTTTCGTCGTCCTCCTCGGCACGGTACTCGCCTTTTCGCTCTACATTGCCAGCGTGCAGTACATTCCGCCCCAGGTGACAGGCATCCTGGGCGCCATGGAACCCGTGTCGTCCATCTTCTTCAGTATGCTGTTCTTCGGCCTCGTCTTCGGCCCTGTCGAAACGGCGGGCATCGTCCTCATCCTCGGTGCCGTCTTCGTCCTGAGCCGCGCCTGAGCCGTCAATTAAAAAAAGGAGTGATTCATTATGTCCCTGAAATTCTTGAAGTACGGTGCTGCGGCCGCATTGACCGCCGGTCTGCTGCTCGGCACCATGACGACCGCTTTTGCGGCCCATCTGGAAGACATCGCCGCCCGCGGCACCATCCGCGTCGGCACCACCGGTGACTACCGCCCCATGTCCTACAAGGACAAGGAAACCGGCAAGTACGAAGGCTTCGATGCCGAGCTGGCGGAAAAGCTGGCCGCGTCCCTCCACGTGAAAGTGGAATACGTTCCCACGACCTGGAAGACCCTCTCCCAGGACACGAAAGACGGCAAGTTCGACCTGGCCCTGTGCGGCATTACGCGCACCTTTGACCGCGAGCGCACCCTGACCATGTCCGACGGCTACCTGCTCTTCGGCAAGACCATTCTCTGCCGCAAAGGCGACGCCGCCAAATTCAAGACCCTGGCCGACCTCAACAAGCCGGGCGTCCGCGTCATGGTCAACCCCGGCGGCACGAACGAGAAATTCGCCCGCGCCAACCTGCCCCAGGCGACGCTCATCGTCCATGAACAGAACGCCGAAATCCCCGCCCTCGTCGGCGAAGGCAAGGCCGACATCATGATCACGGAAACCATGGAAGCCCGCAAATACGTGAAACTCAACGAAAAACTGGCCGCGCCCCTCGTGGACAAGCCCTTCACCAAGAGCCGCTTCGGCGCCCTCATGGCCAAAGGCGACCAGGATTTCCTGAACTACGTGAACTTCTTCCTCGCCGAAATGGAAACCAACGGCACCATGGCCCAGCTGGAAGGCCAGTACATCAAATAATTTGTACAAGATGTAACAGTTTCGCCACGCCCGCAAAGAATTTGCGCGGCAAGGCTTGACATTGGCCATCTTTCCGTTAAAATGGAACCATAATTCAAAACAACAACAGTGACGAAGGGATAAAGTAGTGCCTTGGAACTTCGCAGAGAGTCTCCGGCCGGTGCAAGGGGACAAGGGAAAAGGTCATGAAGTTCATCCCGGAACTGTGCGGCTGAATTGACAGTAGGCTGCACCGGTGCGGCTGCCGTTACACGGCCATGAGTTGATCGATTCGAGATAATGAGGGTGGTACCGCGGAACCTGTTTCCGTCCCTGGTGACCACCCTTTTTTGTTTCCATCGGTAAGCAGGGTGGTACCGCGACGAAGTCGTCCCTCGGGGGGCGGCTTTTTTTGTTGGTACCGGAACAAAGAGAGGAGTATTGGAAATGGGTTCATCGGCGATTCAGGTTTTCATCATCGTAGTCTACATAGGGGTGCTGTTCGGCATCAGCTGGTACGTGAAGCGGCGGGCTGCCGCGTCGGCGGAAGCCTACGTGCTCGCCAGCCGTAAACTGACCACCACCCTCGTCATGGTCAGCATCGTCGGCCTCGCTGTCGGCGGCGCTTCGACCATCGGCGTCGCGGAACGGGCCTACAAGGTCGGCCTCTCCGCCGGCTGGTACACGGCGGCCTGGGGCATCGGCGCCATCGTCATGGGCCTCACCGTCGCCAAAAAATACCGTCAGCTCAACATCACGACCGTGCCGGAACTGCTGGAGCGCTACTATGACCGCCGCAGCATGATTGCCGGCATCGGCTGCCAGGTCCTCGTGCAGCTCGTCATCATGAGCCTGCAGTACGTGGCCGGCGGCGCCATTCTGGCCGCCCTGCTGCCCAACGTCTTCACGCCCCTCACGGGCATGCTCACGAGCGCCCTCGTCTTCATCGGCATCACCCTCATCGGCGGTATGTGGTCTGCCAGCCAGTCCAACGTCCTCAACGTGACGCTGCAGTATATCGGCATCACGGTGGCCGCCTTCCTGATCCTGGGCATGACCGGCGGCATCGACGTCGTCGCCATCAAGGCGCCGAGCCTCACGTCCCTTGACTTTGTCAGCGGCGTGGGCCCCATGACCATCGTCACGTGGATCGTCGTCCTCGTCACGGTCAACCTGTCCCTCCAGGCCATCATCCAGATTTCCCTGGGCGCCAAAGATGTCCAGACCGCCCGTAAGGGCTTCATCATCGGCGGTCTCGTCATGCTGCCCGTCGGCTTCGTCGCCGCCCTGCTCGGCGTCATCGCGTCGGAAATCTATCCCAGCATCCCGCCCACGACGGCCCTGCCCCGCCTCATCATGAGCCTCAACCCGTGGATTGCCGGCATCACCCTTGCTTCCTTGTGGGCCGCCGACGTCAGCACGGCCTGCAACCTGCTTCTGTCGGCCGCCACGCTCTATTCCCACGATATCCATAAACGCTTCATCGACCCCGAAATGGACGACAAGAAATACATGCGCGTCACCCGCGTCTCCGTCCTCCTGCTCGGCCTCCTGACCCTGGGCTTCGCCCTCACCATCGTCGGCATCATTTCCACCCTCATGGCGGGCCTGTCCCTGATGGCGGCCTTCTCGGTCATCGTGCTCATGACCATGTACGCACCGCAGTACTGCTCCCGTCAGGCGGCGTTCTGGACGATCATTGCGTCCATCGTCGTGCTCGTGGCCTGGATGTTCATTCCGGCTGTCCGCGTCCTGCCCCATGTGATTTACGCCGAATGGCTCGTCTGCGGCGGCGTGTTCTGTGGAATCAGCCTGGTGAGCAAGCAGGCGATTTCGACGGAAGGGTTGGTCAGCACAGAACATTAATAGGATCTCCTGTGACGGAAATTTCCGGCGCTGGCTCGCGCAAAGCGCTCGATGCGCCGGAAATTTGTCCCAGGAGATCATTTTGGTTAGGCGGTTTTCCGGCGGCGCCGGAAACCGGCTTCCGCCGAATCGCTCCCTAATTGGAAATAGAACGCAAAAATCTCCTATGACCGGGTGGTCATAGGAGATTTTGTCATATAAGGGAATCGTTGGAACGTCAGAACACCCAGTTGACGGAGGCGGTGATTTTGTAGGTGCGGCTGAAGTCGTTGCCGAAGTCCCGCTGTGCATCGAAGAACATGTACTGGTTCTTGCCGGTCCGGGCGCTGTAGCCGATACCGACTTCGGCCCAGGTACCGCGGGCGTCGTTGTCGCTGGTGTATTCCCCTGCGTCCCAGCCGTCCCGTTCATAGGCTGCCGTACGGACGCTGCCGCCGTCCAGGAATTCATGCAGGGCGCTGGCCTTGAAATAGAGCTTGCTGTCCAGTTTCGGGTCCAGGTTCTTGACGAGGTCGAAGCCAAGGCGGCCAATGAGGCTCCAGCCGTGGTCGCCGTAGACATGCAGTTTCTGGCTGTCCACGTAATCATAGCTGCCCAGATAGGACAGCTGCAGCTGTCCCTGCGGTACCCAGTACCAGGAAGAGTTCCCCATGTTCAGGTGGCGGCCGTATTCACTGCTCAGGGACACGGCGGTCTGGTTGTACCTGCCTCTGTAGCTGCGCAGGGTCTGGTCGTCAATCGTGTCATAGTCCTGCTTGATGCGGTGCACCTTCAGGTAATTGTCCCAGTAGCTCTTCCGGACCGGTTTCTCCGCTTTTCCTTTTTCAAAGTATTCATGAGTATCGTAAATGCCGATGTACCGGTCATGCATCCGGACGTTGCCCCGGAAGCTGTCAAAATGGCCGGACGGGTTGGCATAGGACCCGGAAATGCCCAGGCTGTGCCGCTGCCGGTCCGTATCGCTGAGAAGGAAATTATAGCCGAGTTCATAGGTGTTGCCGGAGATTTCTCCCACGCCATCGACGCCGAAGTTCTTGTAATCCATGCGGACCCAGGCATCGTTTTTGGCTCCGGGGTTGAAATACACGGCCTGCCCGGTCCGGCGGCTGAAGGTATCCAGTTCGGCCATGTAATGCCACAGTCCGTCCGTAATGGCGCCCGGCGTAAGGGCGCCGTCGTTCACGTTGTTCTTGGCCTTCTTGACCACATACACGTTGCGCGCATCCGTCAGATCGCCCGACTGGTACAGCGCTTCCACCTGGGCCGTCGTCGGCTTGCGGTTTCCGTCCCCGTTGTAAGCATCGTTATACGCCTGGTTATTGTCCCTGTCGGAACGGAGCCGGCGGTACTGGATGCTCAGTTTGTCGTTGTAGACGCCGTTCGCAAAGAACCCGAGGACCGTGCCGTCCCGGAATCCATTCCGGGCATGCCGGACGGTGGCGAAGCGGACCGCCTGATTGTCCGCCATTGACGCTTCCAGTTCCGGCAGATTCTTGACGTCGAGTGTCTGCAGGTCGGACGTTCCCTGGGAAATGTACAGCATATCGCTGTTACTGCCGGTCGTGGACAAATCCATTTGGAACGTGTGGGTGCCGCTCAGGGTTCCGATCTGGAGGCTGTCTCCCCCGTTTTCAAACTGAACCGTCCCGCCGTTCCCGGAAATATTGGTGACGGCGCTGCTTTTCGTCATTTTCCAGAGGCTGCTGCCGTCCAGGGTAAGGTCAATCCTGCCGTTGTTCCATGTCGTATCGTAGAGGGCCAGACCGGTGTCGGCCGCCCCTGTGAGGGTACTGTCCTGATCCAGATACAGGGAAATGGTTCCGCCCGTCGTATTCCGGCTATCGCCGTATGCAAGGGCGTCGCCCGTGATATCGATGCGTCGTCCGTTTTCTCCGCGCTGGACGTCAATGGACCCGCCTTTATAGGCCCGCAGGGTACCCGTGATGGCGTTAGTACGATTATCATCATTCGCGCCGTAATTGAGGCTGACTTTCGACGTAGTGGCGCCGTTTCCGTCCGCAGCGCTTTCCACGGCAGTCCCGTCTGCCCCATCCGTACTCCGTATGTTCAGCAGCCCGGAGACTTGCACCGTGGCAGGCTTCGTAGAAGCGGCAGAGCGAATAGCCGTTTTGCCAGACACCTCCTGGAGGCTGAGATCATACCCATCATAACAGGACAGCGTAACCGTACCACCGTCGCCGGCATAAATGCCTGTACCGGTGTTGCCCTGGACAACGTTATGCTCGCTTTTCAGGGAAATGATTCCCTGTTCTGCATCCAGGCCGATACGCTGACTGTTTACTAAAACACGATTATAGCCCAGTAACTTGACGGATCCATCCTGTGTGCCGTTCCCGCTGCGGCCCGAAAAGACACCGATGCCGTCGTGCGGCTGCAGCTGGCTGGCATCACTGCTGTGGCCATAAACGTCGAGCTTCGGCGACCTTGCGTCCAGGCTGGAAGACTGTACGTCGATGCCGGTGGTGCCGGCAAAAATGGCTTGGTAATTAACATCTACAGAAATAGCCGGTTCCTGGGAATCCCCGGTATAGTCCCGGGCCAGGACACCAGCCCCTTGTCTGCCGTCCCGTCCGAAATTTCCTGCGTCAAGTTCTGATGAGAACGAAGTATCCCGATGATAAGCGCCATAAATATATGTTACAGAAATCCGAGAATCATCTACGCGGGCCTTGCCTGTAACAACCATACCGTTCGTCCCGCCGGTGACATGATTGTCACCATACAGATAGACGGTGCCTTCACTTCCGTCCGTCATTTCCAGGCCGTTTCCCTTTTCGCCGTGAAGCGTGACGCCGCCATACATCTCTATACTCCCCTTCCCGTAATAGGAAACGCCATTTTTCTCCCCTCGGAGATGGGTGTCCGTTCCAGCGATTTCTGTATCGCCGTTGAGTGTAGCACCTTTTTCTACCGTTAAGGCAGATGCATTAGCCCCTGTAGCGGTGATATGGAAATAGTGAGTTGTATAATATCCACCTCCCGGAGAATACAGTTGCAGAGTCACCCCTTTGGAAGGATCAGTGGAATTGGGTCCCTTGACCGTGATGCCTGTCCCTTCGGTCTTCAAATCCATGTGCGTGGTGCTGCCCTGCTGGGAGTCCAAGGACAACTTTCCGCCGTCCTCCACCACATAGCGGGTCGTTGCTGTCTCCGCCCAGGGAATCGATCCCGTTCCGCTGGTCACTGTAACCGGATCCGCCGCAAAAGCCGGAACCGCCACAGCGCATAACAGGGCGGAAAGGATTCTTGCTGCTTGCTGCTTGGTTAAAAAAGTTCTCATAAGTGGTATCCTCCCAGATTTGAACTTGAAAAGCAATCAAGTTCAAAAATAATTATTCTTTGACAATTATACCACTTATTACTTCTTCTTTGTCTATTTTGTATTGTAAAATTCAATTTTTTTACCGCAAAGCCAAATACATTTTTCTCTACTGCAATTTTGCCTGAAAATCCGCATTCAGCCGTTCTTCCGCATCGTGCAGTTTCTGCCGCGTCTGTTTCGTCCACGCCTCGTGATCCGCCACGGTGTCCTTCGCCATGCGCAGCATCTTCGCCAGTTCCGCCGGCTGCGGGCCGCCCTTGACGCTGCGGCTGCGCACAATGGCCGCCGGATCCTTGGCGCTGTCCCACTCCGCCGCCGTCATGGGGAACTGCCGCGGCAGGACGGGGTCGTCCTGGACGACCTTGGCGTAGACCTGCTGTGCCAGTTCGTACGTAAACGCTTTCGGCGCGATGTCATGGGCCCGCGCGTAGGAAACAATCTCGCTGGCAAAGTGATGGCCCGTCCGGAAGGGAATGCCGTGGTTCTTCATGAGCCGGTCCGCGATTTCCTGGGAGCAGGTCCAGTCCAGATTCAATTCTTCCAGCGACCGTTCGGGATGGATGACCAGGTTGTTCAAGATCTGGTCCATGCCGTTCAGCACCTTCGCCGCCTGGGGGAATACATCGGTGCGCCCGTTGAGGCGGCCGTCGGCCATGCCCGCCGGAATGTTGTGGGACCGGAACAGCCCCTCGACGGACATGCCGAGCAGTGTCGACGCATCCGTCCGGCAGCGGTTCAGGATGCCCGGATTCCGTTTCTGCGGCATGGCGGACGAAACGTACGTATTGCTGCCGCCTTCCTTCAGCAGGATCCACGGCCGGGGCTGGGCATACTGCTGCATAATCTCTTCAATAAAACTGGTCGTGTGGATGGCGATGCAGTCCGCAATACCGCCCGACTCGACCGGCGCCTCCTGCGGAAAGACCTGCCCGGCATCGTACGTATTATAGGCTAATCCGTCGAAACCCAGATACGCCGCCATGCGGTCGCGGTTGAGGGGCCAGCCCGTACCGTTGAGGACCATGGCCCCCATGGGCGACCGATTGAGCCGCTTGTAGTATTCCCGCACGCGCTGCATGTCCCGCCCGTAGGCGTCGGCATAGGCCAGCAGGTAGTGGGCCAGGCTGTTCGGCTGCGCCGCCACGCCGTTCGTATAGTTCGGTATAATGGTATCCTGATGGGCTTCCGCCAACCGGATCAGGTCCCGCTGCACCCGGTTCAACGCATCCGCCATGGCCAGCAGATGCTCCCGCTGTTCCATGATGCCCACCGTGGTCAGCATATCCTGGGACGAGCGCCCCGCATGGATCTTCGTAATCTGCGGACCCGCCGCGCGAATCAGGTACGGCTCGAACAAAATGACATTCGACGGCCGCTCCGCCCCCGGCTGGTTGCCGTCGTGCAGCACCTTCGCGATACCCCGGGCAAACTTGCGCCCCTCTTCCGGCGTCAGAAGCCCCTCGTCCGTATTGATGACGTCCGACGCCTTGTTGATCTGCCCCAGCCAGTAGAAATTATCCCGTGGCGGCTGGGCCGGCGCCGCCAGAACCGTCCCCGCAGCCCCGCCGCAAAGCAGCGAGCAAAGGGCCAGCAACAGCAATGATTTGCGCATGATGTCCTCCTCTCCTCTATTGCAAACTCCAACGAAACTTCCTTGAAACTTCGTTACAAACATTTCCCAGGAAATTATACCACGAATTCCGTTTCAAGGGAGTTCCACCGCCCTTCCTGTATCAAACATAACACTTGGCCGGTTAGATTTTTCTGAATTTGACTTTTCTCTGCATAATACTCACTTTTTGTATTTTTATGCACCGCACCTATACCGAATCGTGGTATAATATAGGTTACTTAAGTGTTTCCCGAACCGGGAAGGGCATAGTTATACTGAGGAAACGAAAAGAGGCTCTGATTCCATTGATTACATTAAAGAACGGGGACGGCATTGCGTGGCCCGGGGGAAAACGCATTGCGGTCCTGGTGACGTTCGACCTGGATGCGGAACTGCTGCGGCAGTCCGTCGTAGGCCGGAAAGAAATCGGCTTTTCCGATACATCGCGCGGACAGTTCGGCCCGTACACGGGGCTGCCGCGCTGCCTGGCCATGCTGCGGCGCCAGGGACTGCAGACGACGTTTTTTGTGCCGGGCCGTATCGTCGAGGAGTATCCGGAGGCAGTGGCGTCCATTGTACGCGACGGACACGAGCTGGCGTACCACGGATACGACCATGACAACACGGTGGGCCGGCCGCGGGAAGCGGAAGAAGCGGACATGGTCCGCAGCGAGGCACTGCTCGAGGCAGCCTGCGGGAAACGGCCCGTGGGCAGCCGCGGTCCGCTCGATGTGCTGCAGGAGTACAGCGCGGACTTGCTGCAGGAGCGGGGCTATCTGTATGATTCGACGTTGAAGGACTGCGACTGGCCGTACGTACTGCCGAACGGCCTGGTGGAACTGCCGACCGATGTGGCCCTCGATGACTTTTCGTACTTCTATTTCACCTATGCCGACGAGGCGCCCATCAACTGCAGCTATCTGCCGGACGAAGTGCGCGTCTTCTGGCAGGACGCCTTCGACGAACTGGCGGCCGAAGGCGACAAGGTGCTGGTCCTCAAGCTGCACCCGCAGCTGATCGGCCGGCTGGGGCGCCTGCGCATGCTGGAGCAGTTCCTGCTCTACATGAAACAGAACGGCGCCTGGCTGACGACGTGCCGCGAAGCGGCCGCGTACGTGAAAGCCTTCTACGCCGCCGGCGGAACGGCCGGCAAACCGGCCGACAGAAAGGACGGTGGCAAGGCATGAAATACGACATCGACCTCACCTGGCCCCGCCCCTACCGCATGGCGCTGTGCCTGTCCTTCGATATCGACGCGGAAACGTTATGGCTGACGCGCAACCCCGTCAACGAACACCATCCGGTGCACCTGTCGCGGGGCCGCTATTCCGTGAAACAGGGCGTGCCGCGCATTCTGCGGATGCTCGAAGAAGAACAGGTCAAGGCGACCTTCTTCACGACGGCCTATACGGCGGAAATCCATCCCGACGTAATCCGGTGCATCGCGGCCAACGGCCACGAAATCTCGTACCACGGCTACCTGCACGAAGTCTATGATACGTACGAAAAGGAAAACGCCCTCATGGAAAAGGTGGAGGGCATCTTCCAGAACCTGACCGGCACGCGGCCCTTCGGCCAGCGCAGCCCGGACGGCTACATTTACGACTTCCACGTCCGCCTGTGGCGCGACCGGGGTTACCTGTACTCGTCCAACTGGCGCCAGACGGACCAGCCCTTCCTGCACGAACTCGACGGCCGGCCCGTCCCCATCGTGGAGCTGCCGAAAGACAACATCACCGACGACACGTCGTACGACATGTACACCATCCAGCACCCGGAACACTATTACTTGAAGACGGGCCGCGAAATGGTCCGCATCTGGGAGGAAGAGCTGGACGGCCAGCTGGAAGCCGGCGGGTTCCTGAACTTCGTGATGCACCCGCAGTTCATCGGCCGGCCTGGATATGTGCGGGCCCTGCGGGGCTTCATCCGCTACGCCAAGGACCACGGCGTCTGGGTCGCCCGCGATATCGATGTAGCGCGCCATCTGCTGGCGCAAAATGGATTCCCGGAATTTGCGTCCCCCGCGGGGAACGGAAATCGATAAATCATTACGGAACAAAAGGAGAGATACATCATGTGGAACAAGATGACGAAAAAGGCAGTGCTCGTACTGATGGCGCTGGCGGCTGTGCTGGCTATGGCCGGCTGCGGCGGCGGCGACAAGAAGGATGCGAAACCGGCGGCGGACAGCGGCAAAAAGCTGACCGTGGCGATCAACGCGACGTTCCCGCCGTTTGAATCGGTCAAGGCGGGCACGAAGGATTACACGGGCATCGATATCGAGATTGCCCAGTATATCGGCAAAAAGATGGGCCGCCAGGTGGAGTTCAGCGACATGAAGTTCGCGTCCCTGGTGCCGACGCTGCAGAGCAAGCGCGCGGACATGATCGTGTCCGGCATTTCGCCGACGAAGGAACGGCAGCAGGTGTTGTCGTTCTCGAAGCCGTACTACTTCCCCATGAAGGCCCTCGTATTCCGCAAGGAGGACAATTTCAAGAGCCTGGCGGACCTGAAGGGCAAAAAGGCCGGCGCGTCCATGGGCACCACCTATTGTGAAGAACTGAAGAAGGCCGGCGGCATCCAGGTCGCCGAGCTCGACAGCACGCCCCTGGTCGTGCAGGATGTCAAGAACAAGCGCCTCGATGCGGGCCTGTTCGATTCGGCCCAGGCCGCGGTGTTCGTGAAGGAAAACCCGGAACTGAAGCTGGCCGTGCTGGATTCGCCCGTCGTGATGGATGACACCTTCGCCGTGGCGCTGCCGAAGGATTCCAAGGATGTGGAAACGGTGAACAAGATCCTGAAGGAAATGAAGGCCAACGGCGAACTGCACAAGATCCTCGTGAAATACCTGGGCGAAGAAGCGACCAAACAGTACGAAGCGCAGGAAGCCAAGCTGGACATCGCCAAATGGCTGACGGCCAAATAAGGCTGGCAGCGACTGCGCCATATAAGGAATAAAGACCATGTTGAATTTTTCCGTATTGGAACCCTATATGCCCCTGTTGGTGTCGGCCGTGTGGATTACGTTGAAGTTCACGTTCCTGTCGACCTTCCTGGGCTTTCTCGGCGGCTTTGTCCTGGCCCTCATCAGCATTTCGAAGAACAAGGTCCTGGTGCCGCTGGCAAAATTCTACATTTCCGTTTTCCGCGGCACGCCGCTGTTGGTCCAGCTCATGCTGATCTACTTTGCGACGCCGCAGTTGACGGGCTACACCATTTCGGCGCTGGAGGCCGGTGTGCTGTCCTTCAGCCTGAATTCGGCGGCCTACATTTCCGAGGCCCTGCGCGGCGGCTTCCTGTCCGTCGACAAGGGCCAGTGGGAGGCCGCCCTGTCCCTGGGCGTGCCGAAACACCGCTTCATTCTCGACGTGATCCTGCCGCAGGCCATCAAGAACACCCTGCCGGCGCTGATCAACGAGAGCATCGCCCTGCTGAAGGACTCGAGCCTCGTCTCCGTCATCGGCGTGGCGGACACGCTGCGCTGGGCCGACCTGATCCAGGCCAAGACCTTCCGCGCCTTCGAAGCCTTCATCGTCGCCGCGGCGGTGTACTATGTCCTGGTCATGATCCTGACCGCCATCGGCAGTTATTGTGAAAAGAAGGTGAGAGTCAGTGATTAAGATCGAACATCTCGCCAAACGCTTCGGCGACCTGGAAGTCCTGAAGGACATCAACCTGGAAATCGGAAAGGGCCAGGTCGTCACCATCATCGGGCCCTCGGGCTCGGGCAAATCGACGCTGCTGCGCTGCCTGAACCTGCTGGAGCGGCCGGACAAGGGCGTCATCTCCTACAACGGCAAGAACATCCTCGACCCCGATGTCAAAATCGAGAACATCCGCCGCAAGGCCTGCATGGTCTTCCAGCATTTCAACCTGTTCGCGAACATGACGGTCCTGCGCAACGTGACCTACGCCCCCATGGTGGTCAACCACCTGCCGAAAGACGAGGCCGTGCGCGAGGGCATGAAATACCTGACCATGGTCGGCCTGGCCGACAAGGCGGACCAGTATCCGAGCCGCCTGTCCGGCGGGCAGAAACAGCGTGTCGCCATCGCCCGCGCCATGGCCATGCACCCCGACGTCCTGCTCCTGGACGAGCCCACGTCGGCCCTGGACCCGGAAATGGTCAAGGAAGTGCTCGATGTCATCCGCGACCTGACGAAAAGCGGCATCACCATGGTCCTCGTCACCCACGAAATGGGCTTCGCCAAGGACGTGTCCGACTGGATCCACTTCATGGACGGCGGCTACCTGATTGAAAGCGCGCCGCCCCAGGAATTCTTCGCCCACCCCAAAACGGACCGGGCGAAAAAGTTCCTGTCCCATATCCTGAGCTGACCGGCGCATTGGAGGCATTATGAAAATCCGCATCATCAATCCCGATTACGGCGTGTCCCCGGAGGCCATGGCGGAGCGCTGCGCCATGCTGCGCCCCTTCGTCGGGCCCGACGTCGCCCTTTCCATGGTGTGCCTGACGCAGACCCGGGTGGAAATCGATTCCGCGGCCGATGTAGCGCTCGCCGGTCCGGAAATCCTCCGGCTGGCCCGCCAGGCGGAAGCGGACGGCTGCGACGCCGTGGTGCTCTACTGTTTTTCCGACCCCGCCATCGACGCCTGCCGCGAAACCCTGTCCATCCCCGTCATCGGCGGAGCCCAGGCTTCCCTGCTGCTGGCGCCCCACGTGACCCGCAGAACCGGCGTGCTGCTGGCCGATGCACAACGCATCCCCGAAAAGGAATTGTTTCTGCGCACCCTGGGCCTGGCGCCCGAACGCATCCAGGCCATCGGCGCCATTTCCTTCGGCGGCCGCGATATCTGGCAGTACCGGGACGACGCCCTGCGCGAACTGGAACGGGCAGGCCGCGCCATGATCGAACAGGACCGCGTGCAATGCCTCATCCTGGGCTGCCTGTCCTTTTTGGGTCTGGCCGCTCCCCTGTCCGAAGCGCTGCACATTCCCGTCCTCGACCCCGCCGGCGCCGCCGTGGCAGTGGCGGAAGCCGTTGTGCGGCTGGGGCTGAAGACGAGCCGCAAAGCTTATCCAGGTAAATCCCCTGAAGGGTTAGAAAAATAACGTAAATCAAAAAATCCCATGCAGAAAATTTTCCTGCATGGGATTTTTACTATTTCTATACGGTACTTAGCACATCACTATTTTCCCTGTTTGATGTCCTTGTGCAATTGATCGAACATTTCCTGAATCGTTGTTGTACGGCCTGCCTGCACGTCATCCAGACCTTTCTGGATTTCTGCGTCGAATTCTTCATCCGTCATCTTGCTCACGTCAGGAAGGGAAATCAGGTCGGGATTTGTCGTCAGCATTGGGATTACCTCCTTAACGCCCGCTACATCGTTCCGAACATCAGTTGAATACGCCGAAGGCCTGCAGGAACAAAATGAAGAGCAGGATCGGGGTGACGAATTTGACGAAGACGCGGTACATGGCTTCGCGTCCGAAGGGGAAGCCGCCTTTCTTGAATTCCTTGATGACCCAGTCGGGACCGACGAACCAGCCGATGAGGACGCATTCGCCGATGGCTACGAGCGGCATGGCGATGTTGTTGCTGATATAGTCGGCCAGGTCGAGGATCTGGGCGATGGCGCCGTTCGGCAGGGGCAGTTTGAAGAAGAACACGTTGTAGCCGAGGCAGACGATAATGCCGCCGATAATGGCGTAAAGGCCGACGAGGAAGGTCGTCTTTTTACGGGACCAGCCGAAACGGTCCATGAAGCTGGCCGTAATGGCTTCCTGAATGGAAATGTTGCTGGTCAGGGCCGCAAAGGTGACCATGAGGAAGAAGAAGACGCCCGCTGCCACGCCGAAGGGGCCCATGGCGTCGAAGACCTTCGGCAGGGAGATGAACATCAGGGACGGGCCGGCGGACATGCCTTCGCGTCCCATGAAGGTGAAGACGGCGGGAATGATCATGGTGCCTGCCAGGAACGCGGCCAGGGTATCGAAGAATTCGATGTGGTTGACGGCCTGGTACAGGTTGGTGTTGTTCTTGGCGTAGGAGCCGTAGGCGATCATGATGCCCATGGCGACGGAAATGGAATAGAACAGCTGGCCCATGGCATCCATCAGGACCGTGAGGAACTTACCGAACGTAAGGCCCTTCAGGTCGGGAATGGTGTAGACCAGAAAGCCCTGCCAGCCCGTGCGGGTAACGCCCGTGGCGGGGTCCGTGTAGCTCAGGGTCAGGGAGTAGACGGACACGATGACGATGAGCACGAAGAAGATCGGCATCAGGACTTTGGAATAGCGTTCAATGCCCTTTTCGACGCCGTGGTAAATGACGAAGCACGTAGCCAGGATGAAGAGCAGGAACCAGAAAATCGGTTCCCACTGGCTCGTGATGAAGGCGCCAAAGTATTTGCTGCCGGCTGCGGCTTTGGAGCCGCCGGACAGGAACGCCCACAGGTATTTCAGCACCCAGCCGCCGATGACGCTGTAATACGGCAGAATCAGGACCGGTACGAGGCAGGCCAGAAAGCCCGTCCAGCCGAACCGGTGATCCAGTTTGGACGGCGCCGTCAGGGGGCCCTGGCGGGTGCCGCGGCCGAGGGCGATTTCCGTCGTCAGCAGGGTGTAGCCGAAGGTCGCCACCAGCAGCAGGTAGCAGACCAGGAAGAGGCCGCCACCGTCACGCGCTGCCAGGAAGGGGAAACGCCAGATGTTGCCCAGCCCGACGGCACTGCCGGCCGCTGCCATAACGAACCCGAGGGTTCCGGTAAAACTATTGCGTTTGTCATCATTCATTGTGCGAGGACCTCCAATATACTCTCTTTTCCTGCAAGCGCCCCTTCTCTGTCTCTACGGGGTGCGTCGAGCAGAAACACATATCTTATATTATACAGGCTTTTTCGAAGTTGTCCACCTTTTTGCCATCTTTTCGGTAAATTTGGACAAAGAATTGCGGAAAGTATGTTTGGAAGGCCCACATGTTCGTATACGATGTATATTCAGTGCCTGCCGCAAAAAAATAGCGAGTTTCCGGATTTTTCTGGTCATCACAAAATCGGTGTATTCCTTTAAGACTTATAGTTAGCATACGGCAATTCATATTGCTTCACTATCAATATAGACGTCACAAAAATACGCTTTATTGTGCAGTTTTTCACCACAATTCCCTACAAAGCATACGGTAACTTCGTCACAGTTTCTTCATGGAATTTTCCGGTGGGAGTGCTATAATATAAATGAAAAGAATTTTCGGAAAATGATTTCTTTCGGCATTTTCGATATGGAGTTTCAATTTGCTTGCCTGTCTGCCGGCGTTTCCGGGAAACGGGTGCCGTCCGCGGGGGCGGCGGAACCGGGCGCTGCGGGCAGGGAGCGGGAACATGGAGGTGTTTCTGTACTATGGAAAAAACATATCGGATTGGCACTCCGGAAATGCAGGAGTACCTGAAAAAGTATTATTACATCCCGCATGGCCTGGGCTTTGTGGAACCTGGCGTAACCGCGGCGGATGCCAAGGAATACGTTGCGTTCAACATCGCCAAGTCCATGTATCAGACCCATCCGGAAGTCTTCAATTTAAAGTATGTGTCCAAGCAGGTCGGCATCCCGGAAAAAGAGGTGGCGGAGCGCATCACGAAGATGTACCGCAACCATTACATGATGCTGGTGGCGAATTCGAGCGTCAATGTATACGGCTGGGGCCTGTATTACTGGGTCGTGAAGCTGAAGAAGGACGCGACGCCGGCGCAGCGCAAGGAGCTGAGCGACTGGTTCCAGAACAATGACCAGATCTGCACGGGCTACGCCATGGAGGCGGGCGGCGAGTTCGATTTCTTCAACGGCAACCACATGCGCAACATGGACAACCTCGTTTTCGGCGTCCTCGACAAGTTCCGCTTCCGCGACTACATTGAGTACGTGCATATCGTACCCGTGCGGCGCCTGATCCGCGAGTCCCACGTGAACCAGTTCGACGCGCTCAAGGATTACCGCCATTATTTTTGGAGCGACGAGCAGAAGAAGAACGTCCTCAAATTCCAGAAGAAGATGGATGCCACGGACTTCGCCATCATCGACGCCCTCAACAACACGCCGTCCATCGGCGACACCTTCGATTACAAGGTGCTGGGCGAGCTGTCCGGCCTGGATCCGGCGGTCATGAAGAAGGACCTGTGCATGGTCGTCGACAAGGATAAATGCCGTATGCCGCTGATCTACTTCAACTACCGCGCCCTGGGCCTGAAGATGCATTTCTTCCTGGTCTCGTTCTTCCAGAACACGCCGACGTGGCGCAGCGAGCAGATTGCCGACGAGCTGGCGGAAAATCCGGCCTTTGAAAACATTTTCGATTTCTGCGACGCCCACCACAACATGATCCTCTCGGCCTACGAGGATATCACCGACCTGGACGCCCTCCGCAAGGATATCCTGAAATACGGCGAGGTGGCCGAGGTGCTTGAGGCGACGAGCGCCCGCCAGTTCCGCCGCTGGACGAACCGGCTCGACTACGAGGACGGCTGGTATGAAGAGGCCATCTTCACCGATGACCTGCTGCAGGACCATTCCACGGAATCGCCTGTCATCTGTCCGAACTGCAAAGATCCGGAATGGAACGATGTAACTGACAAGAAGGAGGCGAAATAATCATGAAGATTACGGAAGCCCGTCCTTATGTCGTTAAAAATTTGAAGTACGCGCTGAATCCTTCCAGCATCGCCGTCGTCGGCGCGTCCCGTTACCCCAACAAGGTCGGTAACGCCGTCATCCGCGAACTGCAGAAGTGGGGCTATCAGGGTGCCATTTACCCGGTCAACCCCCGTGCGGACAAGGTGGAAGGCCTGAAGGCCTACCATCGGCTGCAGGATATCAAGAAACCCGTCGACCTGGTCTTCCTGGCCGTGCCGGCGCACATCGTCAATGCCATTATGCATGACTGCGTCGCCATCAAGGCCAAAGTCGCCGTCATCGCGACGAGCGCCTTCAAGGAAATCGGCCGCGGCGACCTGCAGGACCTGATCACCCAGTACTGCCGCGACCACGAACTGCCGCTCATCGGCCCGAACCTGGTCGGCCTGGGCACGCCGTACGCCCACTTCAACTGCGGCTTCATCCCCTACCTGCCCGTTCCCGGCACGGTAGCCATGATTTCCCAGTCCGGCGCCAACCTGCTGGCCGCCCTGGGTACTTCGCAGGAGAACCATTTCGGCATGTCCTTCTTCGTCGGCCTGGGCAACAAGGCGGACGTGGACTTCTCCGAATTCATCGAATACGGCGAACAAGACCCGCACACCAAGTGCATTTCCGTCTACAGTGAAGGCCTCGACTCGCCGGAAGCCTTCCTGAAGTCGTGCAAGAAGGTCACGAAACCGGTCGTCGTCATCAAGGTCGGCGGCTCCAAGATCGGCAACAAGGCGGCCTTCGCCCACACCGCTTCGGAGAACCCCGAATCGGATGCCTACTATGACAAGGTCATCAAGGACGCCGGCGCCTACCGGGCCACGACCTGGCAGGAATTCCTCGATGTGTCCCTCGCCCTGGGCCTGCAGCCCCCGATGATGGGCGACAACATCGTCATGATCACAAACGGCGGCGGCGCGGGCCTGCTGTCCTGCGACCACTTCGAACGCCGCGGCCTGCCCATGCACGAGTTGAAAGAGATTTCCCCGCTGCTGACACAGCGTATGCGTGCATATATGCCGATGTTCGGGAGTCCCCTGAACCCGGTCGACATCTCCGGTACGGCCACTCCGATCGCGTACAAAGGCGCGTTCCAGCAGGCTTACCGTGACCCGAACGTGGACGCCGTACTCGGCGCCATCTGCCCGACGGCCATTACGGACGTGGCAGCGGTTGCCCAGGCGGCCATCGATGTGCACGAGTCGTGCAAGAAGCTCCACAAGCCGTTCGTCATGATCTGCCAGGGCGGCGGCGAATGCCACGACGCCATCATGCGGCTGCGCGACAATGGGATCCCGGCGTATGCAACGGCGGAACAGGCGGTTAACGCGATGGTTGCGCTGCGGCAGTATGGCAAGAAAGTTGCAAAAAAGTAAATAAGCAGGGGGCCGTTCCCCTGGTTTAGTGAGTAGACAGGTGGTCCTTTTTCCTCTACGGTGCGATTGCTCCTATTGTGGAAAAAGGACCACTAAAACATTAATACATAGTGTGGCAAAGAAAAACGACACGGATTTGGGAATCCCTTGTTCCCGAACCCGTGTCGTTATTTGTAATTTTAGAACTTCCAATTCAGTCCGGCCCGCAGATTGTACGTACGCGTAAAATCGTTGCCTACGTACCGTTCAGCGTCAAAGTACAGGTACTGGTTCTTGCCGCTCTTGACGCTGTAACCCAGCCCAAAGACGCCCCAGGTGCCGCTGGCGTCGCCGTCGCTGCGGTACACACCCGGCTCGTATCCGTCGGACGCAAAGGACCGGACGGTGACATCGCTGCCGTCGGCGAACTCATGCAGCACGGACGCCTTCAGGTACAGTTTGCTGTCGTTCTTCGGGTCGAGCTGTTTCACCAGGTCGAAGCCCAGGCGCCCGATGAAACTCCAGTCGTGGTCCGCGGAAATGTGCAGATCCTTGGAGTCCTCGTAGTCGTAGCCGCCGATGTAGCTCACCTGCAGCTGGGCCTGCGGCACCCAGGACCAGGAGGCGCTCAGCTTGTTTTCCCGTCCGTATTCCGTGGACAGGTTGAAGATGTCCTGGCTGTACTTACCGGAAAATTCCGTTTTGGAAAGGTTGTCGATGGTATTGTATTCGGTGCGGACATGATGGTATTTCAAGTAGTTGTCCCAGTAGCTGTGCGTGCCCTGTTTCCAGGCCGGCTTTTGGGCCATCTTTTCCGCGGACGGGAAGAACTCGTGCGTATCGTAGAGGGCCACGGTCATATCGCGGACCTTCAGGTCGCCGCCGCACTTTTCCCAATCGCCCGTCTCCCGGCCGTACGCCAGGGAGGCGCTGAAACGGTGCTTCTTTTCCGGCGTATCCTTGGCGATCGCCGTGTACCCGACTTCGTACGTATTACCATCTATTTCGCCGACCTGGTCGACCCCCAGGTTGCGGTACTTGAAACGGAGCCAGCCGCCCTGGTCCGCACCGGGCGTGAAATACTGCGTCTCGCCCGACCGGTTCGTGAAGGTATCCAGGTCGGTCACGTACCGCCACACGACGGTCGCTGCCTTGCCGGGCGTCTTCGCGCCTTCGTTGATGCCGGGGTCCGTGGGATCTTCGGGGTCCGCGGAAGCGATGCCTTTTTCCAGGTACACGTTGTAGGCCCCGTCGCCGCCGTAAGTTTCTGCCACCGTTTCCGTCGTCGGTTTGCGGGTGCCGTCCCCGTCGTAATTCTTCGTTTCGGGGTCGGAATTATAACCTACATAACGTACCGTCAAGGTATCTTCGTAAATACCATCGGCGACATAGTACACCCGGCCCTCCGTGAAGCCCTTGCCGGAATGTTTCACCGTGGCGAACCGCACCTTGTCCCCGACCTGCATCTGGTTGGACAGATCGATGATGTTCTTGACGTCCAGCGTCTGGGAATCGCCCGTCCCGTTCTGGATATACAGCATGTCACTGTTCGTGGGATCTGCGTAATCGAGGTCCATGGCAAAGGTGTGGGCGCCCGTCAGCGTATCCATCTGCAGGGAATCACCGCCGTTCTTGAAGCGGACCGTGCCGCCGCTGCCGTACAATTTGCTGATGGCCGAGGAATCCGACATATTCCAGATGGAACCGTTGCCCAGGCCGACGTTCAGGGTACCGGCGGCATGGCTCGTCCCGTTCTGCTGGTTGTCCAAAAGGCCCGTGTCAGCCTTGCCGTTCCAAGTGGAAGCACTGCCCAGGTCAAGGTCGATGGTGCCGGCAGAAACCGTATCCAGCTGATCGGACGTCGTATACGGTCCGGCAGCGCCGAGAATCTCCACATACGAATTCGCGGTATTGGGAGAACTGCTGGCGTAGACATCGCCGTTCAAGGTCATGCCGCCGTCCTCGCCTTCTTGGGGAGACACGGTAATGGCACCGCCGTCCAGAGTCAGGATCATGCCCGTGATGGAGCTGCCGCTGCCATAGTTCACCTTTATCCAGGAATGCTCGCGGTCGCTGTCAATCAACGAGGGAGCGAATTCCTTGAGCATTCTTTTGTTATATTTTTCAATATAGTTCGGTTTTGGAAAGTCCTGACGAGCCTTTTCCTCGATTCCATCGTACGTGCCGGTATACGTATGTCCTGCCGCCAGGGCAACCGTACCGGTAATATCGGTTTTTCCGTTGATGGTCGTATGCCCGCCGGCCAAGGAAAGCACCGCAGCACTTTTTTCATTGCTTGCCGTGATATGCGTCGTGCCCTTTGAGGAGCTGATTTCCGTATCACTGGCTTTTTCCGTCAAAACGCCCACGTGCGACCCGGAAATCACATTGTCGCCATTTTTAGCTTTCAGTTCCACAGTGGAAAGCCGTGTCACAAAGGCGCCAACCCTTTCCCCCTTCAATTCGTTGCTGCGCCCCGCCGTAATATCCGCTTTTTGTGCCCCGTCAACAATTAAAGCGGCATATCCTTTATCTCCTAACGCTTTGGATTCTTTTACTTTGAGAATATTGTCCTGCGCCGCTTCCAAGGTAAAGGTTCCCACCTTGGTCTCTGCATTGGCGAGTTTTTTCATCGTCGTGCCATTTAGTGCCACCGCGGCATAGTTTCCTACGAACGTATTGCTGCCATTTTTGCGGTAATATCCGTTACTGCCGCAGCTTCGGGCGAACCTGCATCGGCACTGCCGACAAAGCCAAGAAAAGGTACATCCCCTGCATCTGTTTCCCCGATATAGTTGGCACCTGCTGTCAGCGTTACCGAACTTTGGGAGTTGCCAAGTGCCTGATATAAGTAGCCTCCCGCCTTTACGATATTGCTTCCGGAATCCCCAGCTGTAAGCGACAGGCTGCTGCGATTCATGGCCGATACACCTACACTATACAAACCGCTGCCGGCAAAGACATTATCTCCCGATGTCGTTTTTACCGTAACCGTACTCCCATTGTCTGCATGGAGCGCAATAAAATCACCACTGACATTGTTGCCCTTCCCAGCTTGAAGGGAGACTTGGTTGCCATAATTGGCAAAAATTCCGGCTGCCGAAGAAGTAATCGTATTGGTACCTGTTCCCGCTGTAATATCTATCTTCGACTTGGCATCCGTATAAATGCCATACGTGCCCCCCAGGATTGTATTATCCTTGGCAGCCGTAATGGTTACGGAATAGCCGGGAGTCTTCGCGGGATCATACGTTCCGGAAGTGGCTTGTCCAAGTACCGTTCTCAAATAGCCGTTAATAGTGTCCTTACCATCGCTTTTGCCAATCCGAAGACCGCATACGGATCCGCTAAAGCTGTTGGAACCGCCGTTAGAAGTAATTTCGATTTTGTTCGCTCCGTTATTAGAGACATTCGCCTGATTTACCGCAAACAGGCCTTTTTCCCCACCGCTGAACGTGTTGTCTCCCTCAGCCGTAACCGTAAAGGATCCGCCGTTTCCGGCCATCAGTGCCGCTTTGATGCCTGCCCCGCCGCTGGCCACCGTAAACGTGTTGGTCGTACCTGCCGTAATGGAAACATTCGCATTGCCAACGGATAAGGCTGCGGCATGATTATAAGCTGCCGTCGTTGTGAACGTGTTGTCTCCCCCGGCCGTAACCGTCAAGGATCCCGCCGTCCGCGAATCATAATTCGTAAAATCCTGCGCCCACGCAGTCTGCACGCCGGGCACCACCACAAAACCAGCCAGCAGGGCAGCCAAAATCCGTTTCTTCAAACCAGAATTCCGTTGCATCATCGAACCGTTCCTTTCCGGCCGCACACAGGCAGGCCTGTCAAAACATGTTGTGTCCCGGCAGCCGCAGTCCGTGCGTCCGACCATTTTCCGCATATCGCAAAACAGCACCGTCCCCTCGATACGAGCCGGGCGGTGCTGTCGTTTTTCGGGACTATTAATCACAAGCTATTCTATTTCGCCAGTGCCACGCCATCGTGCCAAGCAGACAGGCACGACAAAAAGCCACGCACCGGCTCCCTTTCACAACCCCTTTTGCAATGTTATCTGAAAATGCGTTCTCAATCCCCTACGTACCACGCATTCTCTGTCTTTTCTATTGTATCATATTTACAGGCAAAAGAAAACTATTCTTTTTCAGTAAATGCATTCCACGTCCTATCCCGCACACTTTCTTCCTCATTTATATAACACACAAAAACAGCGGACCTCCCGCAGGAAGTCCGCTTTCCGTTCCGTTTGTGCAAGTGTTTGGGCAAGTTTGCGCCGTGGCAGTCCGTTACTTCTTGCCGAGGTTCTCGAACAGCATGGCCGTGAATTTGGCGGCGTCGGCGTTGAGGGCGACTTTGGCCGTGACGGGGTCCTTGCCTTTCTTGGTGTTGTGGATGTCCGCGACCATGCGGCCGTCGCAGATGCCGCTCATGATCTCGATGTCGACGTTGGCGTCGACCCATTCGGTGACGACGGTGGGGTCGATCAGGTAGGCGATGGTGAGGGCGTCGTGAATGGGCGCCATGGTGTTGTCGTAGCGGTAGAGCATGGCGCTGGCGACGGTGCCGGGCGTATGCCGCAGGGTAAAGTTGTGCTGCGAGATGTCATTGACTTTCAGGTTGTCAATGCGCTTCTGGGACATGGTGGCCGCGAATTTGGCTGCCGGCGTGCCCAGGGCGGTGAGCTCCTTGCACTGTTCTTCCGTGATGCAGGCGCGCCAGGTGGCGTCGAGGGGCAGGATTACTTTGGGAATGTCCGTGTCCATGACGATTTTGGCGGCTTCGGGGTCGGCGTAAAAGTTGAATTCGGCCGACGGCGAGGCGTTGGCGCCGCAAATGGCGCCGCCCATGATGACGAGCTGCTTGATTTTGCCGGCGATGCGCGGTTCGATGCGCAGGGCCATGGCGATGTTGGTCAAAGGCGCGGTGGCGGCTACGTAGATATCGCCGTCGCTTTCCATGAGGGTCTTGACCAGGTAGAAGACGGCGTGCTCGGGCTGGGGCTTGATTTTAGCTTCCGGCAGGGGCAGAAAGTCGCCGTGGCAGTCGTTGAGGGTGACGCGGGGCAGGTTCGGTTTGCGCGAGGGAATCTCGTTGCAGATGATGGGGTTCTCGCAGCCCCGGTAGACGGGCACGTCCGCGTGCAGGAACTGCACCATGCGCAGGGCGTTTTCCGTGGTTTTGGGGACGATACGGTTGCCGTTCACCGTGGTGATGGCCATGAGGTCGATATCGTCGGAGAACCAGGCGAGCATGATGGCGACGGCGTCATCGGAACCGGGATCACAATCGAGAATGACTTTTTTCTTCATATTATATCCTCCTAACAATTACATTGACGGCCGGACAAGGCGTTACATCATCGTGAAGAAATACGATGCCGCAATATTGACGACGAGCATGATAAACAGCAGGGGCGCGGTCCGTTTGGCCAGCACAATGGGTTCGAGGCCGGCCGTACCGGCGATGGCGATGAGGGCGCCGCAGACGGGGGACGACGCGCGGCCGATGGATGTAGCGAGCTCCATAGGCAGCAAAATGGTCATGGTCGGTACGCCGAGTTTGGCGGCGATGGCCGGGGTCAGGGGCCCGAAGGCGAAGAACGGGGCGGCGCCGCTGCCCATGATGATGGCGAACAGGTAGGTGATGACCGTGAGGATGATCATGATCAGCAGCACGGCACCCTGCATACCGGAAATCCAGTTCGTGAAGATCGTGATGCCGCCGAGGATCTTGATGCCCTGGGCGAAGACGGAGGCCGAAATGATGATGGACACGACGGAGACGAAGACGTTGGCCATGCCTTTGAGGATGACCGCCATATCCTGCGGGATGGCGGCGCGGTCGCTGCGGCGGATGAATTCGATGATGAAGGTGATGGCGAAGCCGATGAAGTTGGCCGTGATGACGTCAATCTTCGTGGACGGGATAAAGTAGTCGGCGAAGACGATGATCAGCGGAATCAGGGGCAGCAGCACGTAAAAGCCCGGGACAGGGGGGTTGGGAACCGGTTCGGGGGCCTGGACGGGGCCGTGGCTCTCTTCGGCGTCCTTTTTGTCCATGTAGTGGTAGTAGAGGGGAATGAGGACGGCCGTGACGAGGATGATGCACAGGGCGACGCGGGCCTGGTAATGCAGAAACATTTCAACAGGGTTCAGTTTGGCCACGGTGCTCATGAAGAGGGAGCTGCCGTCGTTGGGGCCGTAGTCCAGGCACAGCAGGGCGAGGACGGAGGCGCCGGTGATGGGGCGGATGCCCAGGGCCATGAGGACCGGGAAGACGGTGGCCAGCATGAGCACGGCGAGGCTGGCCTGGCTGGTCAGCACGAGTTTCAGGGCCATGCCGACCAGGTAGAAGGCGGCCAGGATCAGGTATTTGTTGCGGATGCCGCCCAGGTGCATGGTCGCCATGTAGGCCAGCTTGGTCGACGCCTGCGTATGTTTCATGTACGTGGCGTAGCCCGTGACGACCATGATCAGGGAGCCGATGCCGGCGATGCTCGATTTGAAGGTCTTGGTGATGAAGCCGAAGGCGTCGAGGACTACGTTGCCCAGGGTCGCCTTGCCTAAAATCGGCGTGCCGGTCAGGACGCTCGCGACCATGAGGATGACGAGGCCCGAGGCGAAGAACACGAAAATGGCGTTGTACTTTTTCAGGATCAGTTTGGCCACGATGACGGCCGAGAGGACCGTCAGGGCAATGAGCAGCCAGTCAAACATGATGAGCAACACTCTCCTTTGTTTCCACGTTATGCAATGTCGGTTGATGCGGCGAGGCTGCGTTCCACCTCGGCCCGCGAGGGAATGGACGACTGGGCGCCGGGCCGGGTGACGGCGATGGCTGCCGCGGCGGTGGCGAATTCCAGGGCTTCGCGGTAGTTGGCGCCGGCCAGGCTGCCGGCAGGTTCCCAGGAGGCATCCGTGCAGCGTTCCAGCCGGCAGGCGAAGGCGGCGTTGAAGCAGTCGCCGGCCGCCGTCGTGTCGACGGCTTTGACCTTGCGGGCCGGTACGAAGAGTTCTCCGTCCCGCGTCACGAGGAGCGAACCCCGGGCGCCGAGGGTGACCAGCACCTGGCCGACGCCCCGGTCCAGCAGGCTCCGCGCTGCCGCGATGCACTGCTCCCGCGTATCCGCCGGCAGGCCGGACACGATTTCCAGTTCCGTTTCGTTAGGTTTCAGCAGATCGACGCACTGCAGCAGTTCCGCCGGCAGGTCCGGCCGGGCCGGTGCCGGGTCGAGGAGGACCAGCTTCCCTTTCCGCCGTGCCAGGCGGGCCGCCGCCGTCACGGTATCCAGCGGGGTTTCGAGCTGCATGATGAGGGCTTCGCAACGGTCGAACAGTGCCTCGTGAGCGAGCAGGTCCTGTTCCGTCACATGCGTGTTGGCGCCGCCGAGGACGATGATGCTGTTCTGTCCGTCGTCCTCCACTTCAATGAAGGCCCGGCCCGTATCCTCGTCCGCGCTGACGCGGACACCCGTCGTGTCGACGCCGGCGGCGCGCAGGTTCGCCAGAGAAATGCGGCCGAACTCGTCTTGCCCCACTGCGCCGATCAGGGACACTCCGGTCCCCATGCGGCCCAGGGCGTAGGCCTGGTTCGCCCCCTTGCCGCCCGGCACGTGCGACACGGTGCTGCAGAAAACCGTTTCACCGGGGCGGGGCCGCCGGGGCAGGCGGATGACGCAGTCCATGTTGATGCTGCCGACCACCAGTATCTTCTTCATCGGATTCCCACCTTCCTTCCTGACCGGGTGCCGCGCGCCGTGCGGCGACAGTCCGGAAGCCAAAGAAAGCCGGTCCCGAAGGGCCGGTCTTCTTCGCAATTCTATTTATTTGATTATACCATTTCCACATGAGTGTCACAACAATGTTCTGTATCCCCCTCCCTCCGTGTTTCACGTGAAACGTTTTCAGAACGGCCCTCCCTCAGTGCAGCCACCGGTCCTGTTCCGCGTACCACTGCGCCTTGCCGCGCAGCAGGGCGCCGCCCGGGCTCAGGGGGAGCTGCCGGATGAGCGTCACCGCCCGGCCGCCGGCGTCTTCAGGCGTCAGGGTGAAGGCCTCTGCTTCCCGTTTCTGCGCCGCTTCCAGGCTCAGGGCGGCGTCGGCTCCGGGATCGGCGTTCGGCAGGAACCACAAATCCCAGCGCGTTTCCGGGTCGTTGGAACAAGGCCCGTAGCCGTCTTCGAGGGCGGCCTCGCAATGGGTCATCACCGTGTCGGTGTCAATGGGCAGCTGCAGCCCGCGGCACACGAGGGCCACAACCCGGGCCAGCGCCTCGAGCTGTGCCGGCAGGGGCGGTTCCGGGCCGAAATCAATCATCCCCGGCAGGCGCGAAATCAGCACCTGGGCCCGCTCCAGGGGCGGTTCCGCCTGACCCAGGGTGTACCCCGGCAGCGAGGCCCGGGCGCGATAGGCGCCGCACAGGGCAATCCCGATGCTGCGGCCGTTGCGCCGCCACGTGTGGACCTTGTGCTCCCGGAACGAGCCGCAGGCCGCGTACACGCTCCCGTCGGCATCCACGAGCAGGTGGTACTCGTCGAAAATCTGGCCGTAGTGCCCGGCCGTCCAATGCAGATACACCTTGTCGACGGCCCCGCGCGCCTCCAGCGCCAGGACCGCCAGATCCAGTTCCGTCACTTTCCAATAGGACATCTTGTTCCCTCTCTTTCCCGACAGTCGGCGGATCCGCCCGGCGGACCGGCCGCCGGATTGCCCCGTCACCCTGCTGTTCGCACGATGTCCTGCGCGCCTACACGGGAAAGGTCCTGGCAGAAGGGCAAAAAAAGACGGCCGGGACATGTCCGGCCGTCTTCCCTTTCTGATGATACCGTATCTACTTGTACGTACAAGACTGCGCCGCAGGGACTACTTCGTTCCCAGGGCCGCCACATTGGCGCTGAGTTCGCGCAATACATCCGTCAGACCGGCGAGCTTGTTTTCCATGCGCACCAGCAAGTACCAGCTGAGGACGATGGGAAACCCCACGTTGGTGATGCAGTCCAGCCACTGGCCCGCGTCCATTGACGCCCTCCTTCCCGTTCCCGGCTTACGCCAGCGGATCCAGGTTCGTGGTGCGCATGCGGGCCCCGACGATACCCGTCAGGTCGCCCTTGGACGACGTAAACACATTCGCGTCGATGACTTTCTGCATCGCTGCTTCGGCTTCCGCCTTCGTCAGGTCGGCACGCGGTTTGCTGACGGCGATGGTCTTTTTCTGCCCACCGGACGTCTTGAAGATCAATTCGAGTTTCTGTTCCTTTACCGGACTCATTTCGTCTGCCATGTTCTTTCCTCTCTTTCCTTACAATCCTTACTCTCTGCGCCGCCCCGCGCCGGGACGGCTCCGGCCGCGTCAGGCCTGTTTGTTGTCGGACTTTTCGGTCAGGCTGACCGCCGCCATGACGGCATCGATCAGACCGCCCAGGGCCCGTGCCGCGGCGATGATGGCCTCCTTCTCTGCAGACGGCTTCACGCCGCTGAAGAGGTAGGTCTTATAGGTCATTTCATCGTGCGCGTCGACGCCGTTTTCCATCACGACGCCCAGGGTGCGTTTCACAACGTTGAAATTCTCTGCCATGCTGTTCACCTCCTTCCCGGTGACCCTGCGTGTCCGGCCGCCACCGTCAGCCGGCGCCCGCGGGCTTGCCGGCCGGCACTTTCGGCCGGTGTCCGTGTGTCTCTTGTCACCTGTCACCCTTATATTGTCCTGGCTGCAAAAAACCTACACGGTTTTTTTAATTTTTCCGTATTTTAGAGGGATGCCAGAAAGGACGCCGGCCAGGAAGGGCTTCCCGTATTTTGGGGCATAAAAAAACGCACGGCCACGCCGTGCGTTTTTCGTTTCCTCTAAATCAGAACTGCCAGTTCATCCCTATATTCCACTGCCACTTTTTCTGCAGGCTGCCGCCGAAGCTCCGTTCCATGTCGCCGTACAGGTACGTCCGGTTGCCGGTCCGCAAGCTGCCGCCCAGGCCCAGGGTGTACCAGGTTCCCTGATGGTCCAGCCGCTCGTCCAGGGTTTCCCCGTCCGGCGCCGCCAGGTGCAGGGCCCGGTCTCCGCCGAATTCGTGGAGCAGGCTGGCTTTTACGTACCAGTCGTAGGGATGGCCGGCTTCTCCGCCCCGCCGGCCGGCCGCAAAGCCGATCCGGCCGACGGCGCTGTCATACCCGCCGGCATACACCTTTTTGCCCCGCAGCGTCGTGTAGGAATAACTGCCCAGATGGCCCACCTGGAACTGGGTCTGGGGTTCCACAAAGTACCCCTTGTCAGACACCGGGATGGTCCGGCCGTATTCCACGCTGGCACTCAGGTCATGGCTCCGCCAGTCCGCCCGGTCCGGATAGCCGCCGTAGGTGCTGACGTGGGCGTCATCCCGGTTGTACCGGGCCACCACGTCCGTATAGCTGCCGTTGTCCCCGAACCAGGTACCGTACAGGGCCCCGGCCAGGGTGTGGTCCTTCCCTTTGCCATAGGCATAGGCCGGGGAAGCAATCCCCCGTTCTGCCAGCACCCCGTACACGCTCTTGGGGTTCACCGCTTCATCATAGCCAAGCTGGAAACTATGATACCGGGCATTCAGGCTGTCCGGGCCGCTGAATTCCCCGTTCCGCATCCGGGCCCACAGGCCGGCGGCTTCGCCCTTCTTCTTCAGGACCCGCAGGTCCCCCATCCGCTGGCGCAGGGTATCCAGGCTGTCCCGGTACAGGCCGTACTCAATATCCGCAGCCCGGACCAGGGGCACCGTATCCCGGTTGACTTTCTTTTCCACTTTGGTCAGATACCATTCCTCCGGGGTTCCGACACTGTTCCCTTGGGCATCTTTCACCGTATCCCCGCGCTGGATGGTCGGCGTCACATCCCACAGGCCTCCTTTGTCCAGAGACCGGCCGGTAAAAACAGCATTCTTGCTGGCATCGGTGATCAGCAGCAGATTCCTGGCACCGGTCACTTCTTTCCCTTTCAGGAAACTGGCGTCATAGACCTGCACCTGGCCCCGGCTACCTTCTTCGGCCTGGTCGATATAGACCTTGTCGCCATCCTGCTGGCTGTCCAGGTCCGTCTTCAGGAGGAACGTGCCGTCCTGTCCCTGGAAGGTCCCGATATGCAGGGTCTGCCAGCTGTCATCGGCCTTCATGTCGACCAGGGAGGATGTATTGGACAGGGACGTCAGCCAGCTGTCGCCCTTCATATGCCACACAGAACCGTCCTCCATGGTCAGGTCCAGGGTGCCGGCCGTCCCGGTATCCTGGTAGTCGGTGCCGCGTCCTTCCCAGGTGCCGTTCTTCAGGGTGATACGGGCGGTGCTGCCCCGGTTGGCGGAGATGTTCCCCTTGACTTCACCACCTTGGGCCGTGGTCAGATCAATGGTTCCGGCAGGCATCTCCGCTGCCTGGGTTTCATCAATATCCGTATCGATGTCCGCCGTGATGTTGCCGTAGATTCCCTGGGCTTTGTCCAGGGTGATTTTCCCATTGGACAGCGCCGCCAAGGCCGAAGCAGAAAGATTGCCGTAATCCTTGTCCTGGTAGCTGGTATCCTTTGCATCTTCATGGACATTGATGACAGCGTTCTGTTTCACATCCACGTTAGCCAGTCCGTAATAATTCCCATTTGCATCCTGCACATGATAAACTCCAGCAAGAATGGCAGGTGCCCCTGCATTGAGGATCTGTACTGTGCCGCTTCCGTCCTGGTTTTTCCCGTCAATGGAAATGGTGCCGCCATCCAGCGATAAAACCTCTCCGCTGATGAGATTGTTGGTGGCGTTTAGATTGATAGTCCCGTTATTATACGACACAATATCGCCTTTATAGTCAGCACGATCTGCGGTCATACTGGTTATTCCATTACGCCACGTATTAAGCGCAGACTCTGAACTGGATACCGTAATATTCGACGCCGTTGCATTGACAGTCCCTGCACGATTATCCAGACCATCGCCATTCACGCCGGCAATGTTCAGTGTATCCTCTGCCGCTAAGGAAAGCTTACTGTCTTCTTTCGACCGTCCTTGCAGAAGAACGCAGGGCAAGCTTTCACCATCTGAAGATTTACTGGTTACCAAGGAAACATTTTTGCCGCTGAGAGACATATCCACATATTTCCATCCATACACAGCCGTGGTATATCCGGATATGGACAGATCGTCTGTCGCTTTCATTGTGATTTTAGCTGTATGTCCGTCTCCGGATGCAGTAACACCCCAGGAATATTGGGCAAGATTTTCATTGGGCTTGTTGCAGGTAATATGGATATTCTTTGCCTGAATATCCATAACTTCACTATTTTCATTGCGAGTTTGTGGATTTACATAAATCCCCCTCAGTTCATTGTCGAGATTGAAATCTCCGGTCATGTTAAAGCTTACACTTTTGGCATCCATTGATAATATCCCATAATTCAGTGCGTCCGGGTTATCTTTCGATTGTTTATTATTAATGGAATCAATGGTGATCGAATGGCCGCTGATTGAAGTTTCACTGTTATTGGTAAAGAACAGAGTCTCTATTTGATTATATGCCTCGCGCCTGCTATCTGCATTGTTATAGAAATGATAGTCCGCACCGGTGGATTGACCATTGATCTGATCATCTATTGTAAGTTTTCCGGAATCAATATTCATGAAACTCCGAGTGTAACCGGCTGCCTCGAAATCATAGGGGTTCCCATCCGCTTTCCCCACATGGATGGTCATGTCCTGGCTGCTGTTATTGACCGAAAAGGCCTCTCTCTGGTCCGAGCCATCGAACAGGGCCCCTTTTTCAAAGGTGTATTCTGATGTCCCCGAGTGAGACAGGCTCCCCTTATACGTCACAAAATCCCCATAGGTCCCCGGCTCTCCGGTAAAAGCGGCCTGGCCGCAGACCGGGAAGGACAGGGTCCCCGCTGCCATCAATACGGCCAGTATGGCCTTTCCTTTAGGGGAAGAATTAAAGATCCTGTTCCCCTTGCAACCCCCGTACCGAATTCGTTTCATAATCCACTCCCTCTTTCCAATTCCCTGATTCTGAATACGTTGTGCATGAAGTCTTTCCGCGTACAGCAATTCCGCAGGCTGACGCTGCCACATGTATCGAATGACCTTCCCCATGGTCATTCAGCATTTTTCATTATATACCATGATTAATATTTTTCAACAATTTTGAGTATTTATTTATTGTCACTGATGGCACGCCTCCTCCTCGACAGCGGATCTTCTTTTCCCTTTCCAACCCCGTCCCGCCGTAACGGAAAACCCGGGAAGCAGCAGCGCAGGAATAAAGAAGGAGCCGTAAAAACGATGGCTCGTCTTTACGGCTCCTTTTTCGCTTTCCGCCCTTTGGGGTTCTTCCTTCCAGCCCTTATGACCGGTAGGCCGGTTCCCATTTATACGCCTTGATACAGGCTTTTGCATCGGTGAAATCGTTGCGGTTGAGGCCTTCGGCTTTCGCTTCTTCGGCTACTGCTTCCGCAACGGTATCAGAGAAGAGATTTACCTTCATGACCGGCGGCAGTACGGCAGCACCCGGTGCAGACGGATCGACAATGCCGCCCATCGAATGGGCTGCGACGGAAATCATCCGGTCTGTCACCAGTCTCGCCCCGGAGGCGATGACGCCAAGGCCGAGTCCCGGATAAATCAATGCATTGTTTGCCTGCCCAATGTGGTACGTCGTGCCGTTATATACGACCGGTTTGCTCGGAATCCCGGTGGCCACAAGGGCGCGGCCTTCGGTCCAGCGAATCAGGTCTTCCGCCGTAGCTTCGGCCAGTTCCGTCGGATTGCTCAGCGGGAAGATGATCGGTCTTTCGGTGTGGGAAGCCATTTCCCTGACGATGGCTTCTGTAAAGGCACCGCCCCGTGTCGAGGTGCCGATGAGGATTGTCGGGTGGATGGCCTTGACTGCCGCTTCCAGCGTCGTCAATTCGCCGGCGTTTTTGAATTCGCTGCGGTTTCTGGCGAAGGGCCGCTGTTCCGGCGTCAAATCGCCCATGTCATCAAAGAGCAGGCCCTGGCGGTCGACGAGGTAAAAATGCTTCCGCGCTTCGTCCGCACTCAGTCCCTGGTGCTGCATTTCCTGGTAGAACCGGTCCGCAATACCGCAGCCCGCTGTGCCGGCCCCGAAGCACATGTAAACCTGATCGGTCAGCTTTTCGCCGGAAATGTTCAGCGCACCAAGGGCGCCGGCCAAAGAGATGATGCCCGTTCCTTCAATGTCATCGTTGAATACGGGGTACTTCCTGTCGTATTTATTGAGAAGCTTTGCCGCGTGACCCCGACCGAAGTCTTCAAAGTGGAGATACAGACGGGGAAACATCTTTTCGACACATGCGACGAATTGGTCGACGAAGGTGTAATAGGTGCCATCATCGACCCGTTTGTGATGCAGGCCAAGGTACAGCGGATCGTTGATGAGGCTCTGGCGGTTGGTACCGGCATCCAGCACGACCGGCAGCACACGGGACGGATCAATTCCGGCCGCGGCGGTGTAGACCATCAGCTTCCCGACAGAAATGCTGACGCCGTTGGTCCCCCAGTCCCCGATGCCCAGGATTGCTTCCGCATCGGTCACGACAATCAGGTCGATGTCCCGTCCTTCCGAGGCATTTTTGATGGCCGTTTCCAGGTCTTCCGGACGGTCTGCCGAAAGATAGGCGGCATTCTGCGGCGTGATGAAGAACTCACTGTAATTGCGGATGCTTTCCGCAATGCCCGGGTCGTAAACAACCGGCATCAATTCCGCGATATGTTTTTTGAAGACATAATAGAACAGGGTGCGGTTGCTGCTGAATATCGTCATCAGATAGTGGCGCTTTTCGCTGACATCCGGTTTGTTTTCCAGATTTTGATAAACCTGTTCCGCCTGCGTGTCAATATCCTGCACCACCGGTGGCAGGATACCGACCAGCCCGAATTTTCTTCGTTCCTCCGCCGTAAAGGCGGTGCCTTTGTTCAAGAATGGATCGTTCAGTAATTCATACCCTTTTTTCATGATTTTACCTCCAGAATTTGCCAATCGGTCTACCTCGTTTTGCAACAGCCTTTTATCCTTATCGATTGGCTGACTATAAAGTAGCAGGAATCCTGCTTCTTGTGAAATACAAAGTAGTTACACATCCAAACTGCAAGTTATGATATACTGAAACAAAAGGAGACGGAACATGACTCTGAACCAGATTCTGCAATTTATTGCCGTTTGTCAATATGGCAGCTTCACCAAGGCGGCCGAGGTCCTGCACCTTTCCCAGCCCGGCATATCAAAAGCAATCCGGGAGCTGGAGGCGGAATGCGGCACGGCCCTGTTTGAGCGCCAATACAACAACATTTCCATGACAGGTAACGGGAAACTGCTTTATGAAAAAGCACTCTGCCTGATAGACCATTACAAGGTCTTTGAAGCGGAGGCCCACTCGCTTTCCACAGCCCGGTCCAATCTGCACATCGGCATTGTCCCCATGTGCGGCAATACCATTTTCCCCAAACTTCACGCCGCCTTCCTTAAGGACTGCCCCGGAAGCCGGATCGCCACCGTCGAGGACACTGCATCCGTACTCTACGATATGCTGGATCAGCATGAGCTCGACTTCATCCTCTGCGTCACAAACCATCTTCCGGACGCCCACTATCACTACCATGTATTAAAGAAAAGCCGGCTCAAATTGTTTACCGCTGCCTCCTCGCCACTGGCGGGCCGTACGTCTGTCCGCCTGACGGACCTTCAGTCGGTGCCCCTGGTGCTGTTTTCAGACCATTTCGGACAGACCCGTTACATCCGCCGGATGTTCCGGGCCCGGCATATCCACCCGGTCATTCTGCACCAGACAAGCCAAGTCTTCACAATTCTTGAGTACATCCGCTCCGGTGCGGCCGCCGGCTTCATGTCCGAGGAAGTCGCTGATGAAGAGCCCTCGCTTGCCGCATTGACGGTCGAAGATTTTCCTCCTGCCGCCATCTCGCTGATTTGGAACCGCGACTCCGGCCTTTACCCGTCCATGCAGCATTTCATCCGCATCACCCGGACCCTGTTTCCGACACCGGAAACAGCACGGAACGAGTAACGGGCCCGCCCCAAGAATTGCCGCCCCCGCAAGTTTTAGGGAAGGACAAAAACGCACGGTCACGCCGTGCGTTTTTCTATTTCCTGCAAACAGGGGCGCCTATCCCGCTGGAACCCTGTTCTGCACCCATTACAACACAATGCAGGAAACGCACAGGAGTCCCATCCATAAGTCTGGCTAATGGATGGGAAGCGGACTCGGAATTGATGCAGCCGGGGCTGTGCCGTAAAATAAAGGCAAAGGATGATGGAAAGGAGAAAACAACATGGCAAAAATCCTGATCGCTTATTTTTCCCGCAAGGGCCAGAATTATGTCAACGGCAAAATCAAAAACCTTGCCAAGGGCCATACGGAACGGGTGGCTGAGTTCATCCAGCAGGCTGTAGGCGGTGACCTGTTTGAGATTCAGACCGTCCGGGACTATCCTGCCGACTATACGCAGTGTACCGAGGCGGCCAAAGAGGAGCTCCGAAGCAAGGCACGGCCGGAATTGAAAGCATATCCGGACAGCCTCGGCGGATACGATACGGGTTTCTTAGGGTATCCCAACTGGTGGGGCACCATGCCCATGGCCTGCTACACCTTCCTGGAGAAGTATGACATGAGCGGCAAGACCATCCTTCCCTTCTGCACGCATGAAGGAAGCGGCATGGGGGGCAGCGAGCGGCAAATCAAGAAACTCTGCCCGGAGGCTGACGTGGCGAAAGGCCTGCCCATCCATGGTTCCCAGGCCGCAGAATCCGCCGCAGCAGTCAAAGCCTGGGCGGAGGCAGGGATCGGGGATATTGTGGGCAATCCTGCCAGAGTGATCAAGCAGCTTTGAGGAGGAAGGAGAAGGGCCGCATTGTTATATTGTATGAGGTGAATGAACATGAACAAAGAAGTAATGATTGTAACCGGTGCCGGACAGATTTCACTGGCCATTGCCCGCCGCATGGGCCGGGGCAAGAAAATCGTCCTGGGCGACAAGAGCAAGGATAATGCTGCCGCCATCGCTGACGTTATGACGAAAGCGGGGTTTGATGCAGAGCCCTTCGTCATGGATATGTCCGACCGTTCGTCTATCCAGGCGATGGTGGAAAAGGCCAAAAGCTACGGCGAGGTGACGGCCATGGTCTGCGGTGCCGGTGTGTCCCCTTCGCAGGCGCCCATCGAGATGATCCTGAAAGTGGATCTGTACGGCACGGCCGTGCTGATGGAGGAAGTGGGCAAGGTTATCGCCCGCGGCGGTACCGGCGTGGTCATTTCCAGCCAGTCCGGCCACCGCATGCCTGCGCTCACCCCGGAGCAGGACAGGGCACTGGCCATGACGCCCGCCGAGGAGCTTCTGAGCCTTGACTTCCTGCAGCCGGATCAGATCCGCGACACCCTCCATGCGTATCAGCTGGCCAAGCGCTGCAACGAAAAGCGTACTATGTACGAGGCGGTGCGCTGGGGCAAACGGGGGGCACGCATCAATGACATCGCCCCCGGCATCATCGTCACGCCGCTGGCCATTGATGAGTTCAACGGCCCCCGTGGCGACTTCTATAAGAACATGTTTGCCAAATGCCCTGCCGGCAGACCGGGTACCGCGGATGAGGTGGCCGATGTGGCGGAACTCCTCATGAGCGAACGGGCCCAGTTCATCACCGGCGCCACGTTCCTGGTAGATGGCGGTGCGACGGCCTCCTTCTACTACGGTCCGCTGCAGCCGTAAGATCCTTCCTTTCACGAAAAATCATGTGGGGACGCCGTTGCGGGAGAGATGCGTTCATGGAGCAGGCTGGCAAATTCTTCGACATAATAGGCACTGTTGTCTTTTCGCCAGAAGAGGCAATAGTGGCGCAGCAACGGTTTTCCTCCCTTATATAAAGGAAGGCGGACCGAGGCAGCGCCGGCCGGCACCGTGGCGTTGAACGTTTCCACCGGCAAATAGCCCCGGTTGCTGGCGACGAGGAGCCGGGCGTCTTCGAGCGTGCGGGCAAAGAGGAAGTTTTCGGCGAATCCCAGGGTACCGGCATAGTAAGCCCCCTCGGCCTGCTCCTGTTCGGCAGGGGCTACGAGGATGCAGGGAATCCGCTTAAGGTCCTCCAAGGACAGGTGTTCCTGCCGGCTCAGAGGATTCTGCAGGGAAATCTCCGCATACAGGGTTCCTGTAGTCAGGACGTCATTCTCATAGGTGTCGGAAAAGGCCCGGCGCTGGTCATTGAGGACCATGTCCGCCTTTTTATCGCGCAGCTGCCTGTACAGTTCTTCGTGGGTCCCATTGAAGATATGGATGGTCACTTCCGGATACTGCGCCGAAAAAGCGGCAACCGTCCCGTATAATTCACTGCCGCAGTAATTGTTGAGGTATCCCAGTCGCAGCTGCAGTTCCCGGTCTTCGCCGAGGCGGCGGGTCTCTTTTTGGAAGGCGTCGATTTCCTGCAGCAGCTCCTTGCCGTGGCGGTAAAAGTATTCTCCAGCCGGTGTCAGGCTGAACGTGCGGTTCTGCCGGACCAGCAGGGAGACGCCGAGCTCCTCTTCCAGCGCTTTGATCTGCTGGGATACAGCGGACTGCGAAATCTGCAGGGTATAGGAAGCTTCTGTAAAACTGCGGGCTTCGACGACGGTGATGAAATATTTCATCTGGCGGAACAGCATGGCCTATCATCCTTTCTTCTTCTCTTGAGTATACTATACCGTGTTTCCCCGCATAAGTAAAACTGATGGAAAGGCTTCGCATGGGAACTGTTCAGAAGCAGGACAGCTTCATAATGAACAGCAGCCAGAAAAATAAAGAGCCCTCCCTCTAAAGAAACAGATCCCCGTTGTCTTGGGAACAGACAACGGGGATTTTTTGGATTGCCCGTTAAAAGATATTATAAATAAAGTTACTGATATTTCATGATTGATTCATAATTATGTTGCTGTTATAATGATAAATGATAGAAGAAATCACCAGACAACGGGGTCTGTAAGCACGCAGGGTTTGAGCCGGAAGGGGCGCCGTCTCAGAGTTCTGCATGCTTTTTGCATCTGTCCGGCGGAAGGGGGGCTGGTAACTATGCATCGCCTGCTTCAGAAACATGAGCCATCGTTTAGGAAAAAACGGGCCAGGCTGCTCTTGCCCTGCTGCATAGCCCTGGCTCTGGCCGGCAGGGGCGGCCCGGTATCGGCGGAAGGAACGGAGGCAATCCCGGTCCTTGCAGAAGAATCCGGACACCACGTAACCATCGAGGGGAACAGTGCCTCCGCGCAGTGGAGGGCGGTGCGCCTTTCCTATGAGACACTGCAGAACGCGCCATCGGGCGGCGTGTTATATGCACATGATAATTCCATCACTGTCCGCAACCGTACGGCTCCGGCAACCGGGTCTTCCCTAACCGTGGTGGAAGCCGTCCCGTCGTTCAAGCCGCCTGAGGACGGCACCGTAAAAGGCCTGGTGCGGATTGAAGACAATGAGACGGCAGTGGAAAACAGCACCCTGCCGAATGTTGCAGTGTATGCCGTGCACGACCTTACCGATAATTGGAACGGCAAGGACGGCTCTTCCCTGGTGGCATCGAACAACAGGCTGACCATATCGGACAACAGCACCGTGGGAGAAGTGGCTCATGTTACGTTGGAAGAGCCTCATAGCGACAGCCGGAATGTCATTCAAAAGAATGTTACCGCCGTGGCAAACAGTACGGTGCAGGGATTACTTTACGGAACCGTTACCACCCAGCGTTCCCGACGCCCTTTTGGCAGCCTTGAACGTCGGGAAAACACCATATCTGTCACAGACAGTACGCTGGAATCCCACGTCATGGGCGCCAATATTTATGATGCCGACCTCTTCACAGCGGAAAACAACACCCTGACGGTTTCCAATTCCACCGTCAACGGATATCTCGCCAATGACTATGCCTATGGCACAACGGGAACCTATAATCTGAATAAGCTCCGTATAGATAACGGTTCGAAGGTCCTGATCGTTCTGGGAGAATCCTTTGCGAATGCGGATCCGGGAAACGGCGGTTCCACTTCTTCCATGACAAACAATGAAGTATGTTTCACGGGAAACAGTACAGCCGGAGCCATCCTTGGCACGGTTTCAGAAGGCACGGATGAATCTTCCGAAGCCCGCGGGAATAAGCTGACCATATCCGACAGGGCCGGTGTCCTCTTTGGCGCGGCCAGTATCACGACAGGAACCGCGGAAGGCAACCGGGTGAATGCCGCGGACGGGGAGGCACAGGTCCTGGTGGCCGGATTGTCCACCGGCAGCGGTCGTGCAGATGGCAACATCGTCAGTCTGTCGGGCAACTCCCGGCTGGTTCCTGCAGAAAAGATGCCTCTGGACAGTACCCAGGCTTATTATGGAAGTTATTTTGTGTCCGGTTTTCTAGGACAAGGCTTCGGCTCTTCCTCCTCCCCCTTGGTACTTGCCGGGTTTACGGATAGCGGAACGGCGAGCAACAACGAAGTATGGGTATCCGGGAAGACGGACCTGTCCCAGGCAGACGTCTATGGCGCGGCGGATGCGTCCCAGGCGAAGCCGGCAGGAAGCGGCAACACCTTCCGCATCGGGTATCAGGACGGCACAGCCAGCCGCTGGGAGCAGCCGCAGGTCCGCGGCCTCCGCCACTTCGACAAGATCGCCCTGCACGACCTGGATCCCCGGAAGGCAGGACTCGTGGTAACCGATACGCTGGACCTGCCCGCGACGGCGGAACTGGAAATCGGGAAGACGGCCTTATCCAGGCTGAACGAACCCCTGCGGCAGGAGGAAGGCAAGGCGGCCGTCACTCTCGCCGTCAAGGACCCGGCCGTCCTCATCGATGCCTCGCAGGCCGGCACCGTGACGGGCCTTGATGCGCTGTACCGCAACAGTGCCGGACGCATCAGGAACCAGAACACCTGGAACTATCTGGATGGCGGCGTAACCGTAACGGGCACCACGGGCCTGACCCTGCCGGAACCGGGAAAGGTCCTGTCCTACGGCCTGCACAGCCTCGACACCATTACCTACCGCACGGTGGACTGGCTGACCGGCGGTACGGTGCTGAAGCTCCATACGCCGGAAAATTTCAGCCTTGCCGCTACCAAGGTAGATACGCGGGACATCTCCTTCACGGCAGAATCGCTGGCCGCCATTGACGCCGCGGACCAGTATTCCATGACGCTCCTCGATACGGATGGAAACACCACGCTTTCCCCGGACAACCTGACGACAGGGAAAGGGACGTGGAATATCGGCAATGCGCTTACAGGTACAGGCGAAGCGTACCTTGCAGAAAATGGGAACGTCCTCTATCAGCTGGACGTGGCCAAAGCGCCGGATGTTCCGGAAACGCCGGTTGTGGAAGCGACGAAGGAAACCCATAATGCGTTGATCGCCAGGGAAGCCGAACTCAGTGTCCTGGCATCCGGCCGCGACCGGATGGACGGAGTGCTGGCAGTCTTCAATGGCCAGGAAGCCGGTATTTTCACATTTGCCGATTTGGGCGGCAGCAAAGACCGCTATGATACCGGAAGCCATGCCACGACCCATGCCTGGAACGGCCTCGCCGGGGCAGGCAATGAACAGAAATTTTCCGCCGGAGTCCTGGGATACGCCCTTTTTTATGAATATGGACAAAGCAATTATGATGTAGCAGGCAGAGGATTCGCCGGAAGCGGCAACATCCACTACAATGGCGGCGGCGCCATGATGAAATGGACCGCCCGCAATAAGGATTACTACGAAGGGGCTTTCCGGGCCGGCCGGATAAAGAACAGCGCCGATAACGTGCTTCACGACAGGAACGGCAGTCCCTACAGCTATCAAACCAGTGCCCGTTACTGGAGCGGCCATGTCGGAATCGGCCATGTCTTCGACCTGACCGGCAAAACAGCCAGTGAAAGCGAAGGCGGCATCCGGCGGGCTGCCCGGGATATCGATGTCTATGGAAAATACTTCCATACCCATATCGGCAGCGGTTCCTTTACCGCCGGGGAAGTGCAATACGGCCTGGACGGCCTGGACAGCCGTCTCCTGCGGATCGGGGCCAGAGCGGACAACCGGAGCGGCCGGAACGACTTCTACTACGGACTGGCCTGGGATTATGAACTGGACGGAGAAGGAAGGGGCCGCGTAGCCGCAGACGGACTCCGCGCGCCGATTGAAAAAACAGATACGGGCGGAAGCAGTCTCATGGCCGAAATCGGGTGGAAGAAAGAAGCGACGAAGGAAGATCCCTGGGACCTCAAGGCCGTAATGACAGGCTATGCCGGGGAACATAAAGGAATTGGCGGCAGCCTCTTCGCAGGATATCATTTCTAAAAGGGACGGCCTGTCCCCAACAAAAATCCAAAGGAGACGTGCCTGAAGGCAAACGGTGTCGCCGCATTTTTTGCGGCGGCACCGTTTTTGTTAATGAAACCGGCCGGCTTTTCTGTTACAATAGAAAGGAACGATCACGGCAACCCCGTTTCAATACGAAGGAGGAAATCCGCCAATGGAAGATATGAAATTCGCTCTGCTCATCGATGCCGAAAACATCTCCCCGCAATACATCGATGTCATTTTATCGGAAGCGAACAACCTGGGGAACGTCATCTACAAACGCATCTACGGCAACTGGACGACCCAGCAGATGTCCGGCTGGAAGAACACCATCCTGGACAACGCCATCCAGCCCATCCAGCAGTACAACAACGTGAGCGGCAAAAACTCCAGCGACTCGGCCCTCATCATCGACGCCATGGACCTGCTCTACCAGTCCTCGCTGGACGGCTTCTGCATCGTCTCCTCCGACAGCGACTTCACCCGCCTCGCCTCCCGCCTGCGCGAATCCGACAAATACGTGCTCGGCATGGGCGAAAGCCAGACGCCCCGTTCCTTTATTTCGGCCTGCAACAAGTTCGTGTACCTGGACATGTTGTACGCCGAAGCAAAAGCCGAGGAAAGCAAAGACGCCTCCCCCGCCGCCGATGCCGCCGACGCCCGCAGCGAGAAAACCAAGGCGCCGTGCGCCAGGCAGGACGAATCCGTCCAGAACGCCAAGAACAACAAAGGCATCAAACGCATCCGCCAGGCCCTCATCAAGCTCACGGACGAAAACTCCAACGACAACGGATGGATCAACTCCGGCTACCTGGGCAACCTGCTGATCCGCCAGTTCCCCGACTTCGACGTGCGCCTGTACGGCTACAAGAAATTCTCCCAGTTCGTCCTGGCCCTGGGCGTCTTCGATGTCCACACCACGGCGCCCGCCCAGAACAAGACCGCCAAGACCTATTATTTCCGGTTGAAAGGGAACAAGTGACGCCCTTCCCTGGAAGATGTCAAAAAAAAGCAACAGCCGCAATTTCCATTTTCCGGGAAATTGCGGCTGTTTGTTTTTATTCCATAGTACGATTAATACATTTCCTGTTCGTTTATGTACTTGTCCAACCGATTCAATCTTTCTTTGTCCCGAAGTTTCATCTTATTGCTAATCAACAAAAGCAAAATCTCGGACACACATAATGGAACGACATAGGAATAGGTCAATCCCGCGCCCTCTACTTTCGTACTGATGACATAATCAGCCTTTGCAGCCAGAGGACTTGTTATTTTATCCGTTACAAGGATTATCTTTGCGCCCACTTCGTGTGCCATTTCCATAAGGGTATAGTTTATCTTTGTGTATCTCGTAAAAGAATAGATCAGCAGGCAGTCGCTCCGTTTAATGTCGATCATCTGTTCCAAGGTACAGCTCTCCGCCTTGTCCAGGCAGACGACATCCGGCAGAAACACAACCATTTTACGATACATATAGGCCGCGCAAGAAGAAGATCCCCTAAAACCGGCGATATACTTCCTTTTAGCCTTGACCAATATATCCGCCACCTCTGTCAATAAAGCGGAATCTACGTTGGTAAAGGTATCTTGTATATTTTCAATACTTTTACGTATTACCTCGGACACTACATCGTTTCGTTTTAACAATTCACTCGTCTTGAGATATTTTTCACCCGGGGAAAGGGTTTCCCTGGTTTCTTGAAGTTTACGGACTACTTGCCGTGACAATTCTTTTTTAAATTCAGAAAAGCCGGCATATCCCAAAGAACGAAGGAAACGTATTACAGAGGTATCACTTGTGCCGATTTGGGCGGCCACTTCCGATACAGTTTTAAAACTGATTGTATCTTTATGATCCAGCAAATAGTCGGCGATTTTACGGTCGGTCTTTGTCAAAACGGTTTTCTGAATCTTCTCCTCTAGCGTTTCCATGCTGTATTTCTCCATCATCCTTTTTGATCATTATCCTTACTGCCACACACTATATATATTAATTATAGTTTAACTCTTTCCTAATAACAAGAGAAAAGACTGCTCAAAAAAGCAGCCTTTTCTATAGCAGAATCTGTTACAATGACGCAATTTCCTGTGTTGCTTTCAAAAATTGCTCAATCTCCTGCAAATTATGACAATGAAGAGGAGAAACCCGCACAACGTCCTCCAATCCAAAAGAGTGCAGCATCCGTTTTGAGTAAAGACTGGTATCCACTCTGTCAAATACAACGATATGCCGTTTCAGATACTCCTCAACCGCCTGAGTAGACGACATATTCGAAAACCCTATGGCCAAAATCAAATCACGGCGTGTTAAATCAGGATTATCCCCATAAACCTTAACCCCGGAAATATGTCGCAACCCGGAAGCATCCCCTGCTCCTTCCAGCAGATGGTAAAGCAACGCCCTTTCCTGCAGGACGATTTTAGCCATACCGTCTACGAACAGTTTTCTTCTGTCCGTCTCTTTCTGATTCTCCGCCAACCCGCAGACATAATCCAAAATACTGGAAAACATAGCATATTGGGCCGGAGCGTCGGATCCCAGTTTCCAGTAATTTTCCGGACGGGCGGTTAACCTGGAGTGCGGCAGTTTAGCCAGCCGGTCACTCAACCAGGCCATTCCGAACCCGCGAACCCCAAAAAACTTATACGGCGCAAAATTCACTCCGTCAATCGACAGGCCGGACAAATCCAGTACCGCATGTGGAGCGTGTTGAACCGCATCTACCGTGATATACAGATCCGGTTTGATAGCCCGCGCCTTTTTCACAATCGCCGGAATATCGAAAACAGCCCCGCTTATATTCGACGCATACATGACATTAAGCAGGCAGGTGTCTTTATCAACAAGGCTGCAAACCGCATCAGCATCACAACCTCCGGTTTCCGGGTTGCTGGGAGCGACCCTTAGTTCCTTCTTTGTCTGCCTGGCAAAAATTTCTGTTGAATCATAAGAGGAAGGATGTTCCAATACCGTCGTGACCACGTTATTACCGGGAACATTTTCAATCACGGCCTCAACCATTTCAAACATGACTTGGGAAGCGGTCAAGGCCGTTGCAATAGCTCCTCCCTGGACATTAAGCAGGATTCGGACGTCCTCTTCCCCCTTTTCAACGAGGCTTTTGAGATATTTCGCTGTTTTATGGTTTCGCCCGTCACAATCAGGGACCATATCCACCTCAAAAAATCGCCGCTCCGCTTCCTTCAGCCGAATGGACCCACCCGCATTTTCAAAGAAGAGCCGGGGTTCTCCGGTATAGTCGTGATCCAACAGTTCAAATGAGTCACGGACCCTTTTCATTTCCGCCTTAGCAAATAATTTTCCTGTATCCATTATGAGGATCACCTCTTACCTGTATTCTTCAATATACGGGCTGTAGTTCAACTGTGCAAACACAACCCTGCCATCCGCTATCGTAGCTTTGGTGATCAACACCCTGTCCAAATCCAAATGGTCTCCGAAGACATCCCGCATTTGAATCGGTAGATTTTCCAGTTTGAAAATAGACACATCCGCTACAGAGCCCTCCCGGAACGTTCCGATTTCCTGGGCTTTCTTCAGGACTTTCGCCGGGTTCACCGTGCATTTTTTGATTGCCTCAGGCAATGGCAGCCCCAACGCCAGATACTTACTTAAGACAAGGGGGAGGCCGAAAACCGCCTTGTCAAACACATTCGCCCTGACCAGGTCCGTACTGATGATATCCGGCAAAAACCCTTCCCGCATGGCCCTTTTGATAACGGTGAAGCGGTAATGATCGCGTCCGTCGGCCGTATCAAACAAGACACCTCTTTTCCGCGCTTCCCAGACTGCCGGATCGACGTGCCCCTCTGCATTGACGATCGAATTCTTTCTGCCTTGGTACATATGGGCGTAAATATCCCCCTTTTTAAAACGCGAGAGAAGATCCACATGCGTACCGGGCGCGTTAGTTGTATGAACCGCTATCGGACAATGAATGGCATCGGCCAGCTCCCTCGCTCTTTGTAAAGGCCGGTAGCCGTAATCACCGACGATTTCTTCGCTGGTCCTGACCTTCAAGCCTATCAGCTTTTCATGATACCGGCTGAATTTCTGCTGAAGTTTTACCAAATCCATTGTATCCGGATCCAGATTTTCAAAACACCGGGGCAATGTGGTCAAACCGGAAGAAGATACGTTAAGAAAAGCGAAAACCTTCACTTCGCTCGCCGCAACGACATCTTTATAAAAGCTGTCGACATTCGCAAGGCCCGATGTTCCCTGATCAACAGCAGCCGTGACCCCCTGCGGGAACAGGAATGCGTCCGGATTGACGCCGATTTCACTGCCGCCATTAAAAAGGTGGGTATGGAAGTCAATCAATCCGGGGGTCACGATGCAATTGTCCGCATGAAACGTTTTCGACGCCTTGGCTGGTTCGCCGTGTTTCAATACCGCTTTGATACACCCGTCAGAAATCAGGACATCCGCTTTTCCGCAAAAGTCAACTTCCGGTTGTATGACAGTGCCGTCTTTGATTAAAATATCGCCTGTCAGCGTCATCGTACTGCCTCCTGAATTATTTCACCGCATAAACGGAATCATCTATTTCATTTTCCCCTCGTGCAATGCAGACCGAAGTAACTACGTCACCGGTTACATTCATGGTCGTATTGGCCATATCAATCAGCCTGTACATACCGGCAACAACCCCCATGATATCCAGCGGCAGTCCCATCGTGCCCAATAACATAATGGTCATGACGATACCGCTGCCCGGAATACCCGGGGATCCCACAGAAATGACCGTTGCAAGGGCAATCAGAAGAAGCTGCTGCGTGAAATCGATCTGCACTCCGTAAATCTGGGCCACAAACAGGACGGCCACAGAATAATATACACCGCCCCCGTTCATATTCATTGTAGCACCCAAGGGGAGAATGAATTCCGCCAGTTTTTCACTCACGCCAAATTTCTTTTCTGCAGTACCGATGGTGACAGGCAAGGTACCGGAGCTGCTGGTCGTACTCAGGGTCATCATCCAGACATCACTGATCCGTTTAATAACTCCGGAAAGAGGAATCTTCCCGATGAATTTGAGCATGATCCCGTACATCAGAACCGCCACCAGAATATCTGCAATCCAAATCGAGCCAATGAATTTCCCCAAAGGACTGAAGATACTAAGGCCATACCTTCCAATAGAAGCAGCCATAAGGGCAGCAACACCGTAAGGAGAGAACTCCATAACAATGGATGTCATTTTGTACATAGCCTTTGCCATATCATCAAAAACACCGATAATCCGTTTCCCCTTTTCCCCTAACATGGTAAAGGAAACACCAAGGAACAACGAGAAAATGATGATCTGCATCAGGCTGCCCTTAGCCATCGAAGCAATGGGGTTGGACGGGAACATGCCTAAAATGGTAGCCCCCAGCGTCGGCATCTGTTTCGCTTTAACGGAACCGCCAGCCACAATCCCTGACAGATCGACCCCGGCACCGGGCTGCAATACGTTGGAAATGATACAGCCGACCACACCTGCAACGGCTGTTGTAACAATAAAATACAGAATCGTCTTGGAACCAATCTTCGTCAGCCGTTTTATATCACCGATACTTGCGACGCCGGAAGTGATTGAAAAGAAGACCAAAGGAACCACAATCATCTTGACCAGCGTCAGGAAGATATCCCCGATGGGCTTAATGATGAGCACCTGTTCTTTAAACACAATCCCCAGCAAGATGCCTAAAACAAAACCGATTAAAATCTTAGTCGTCAACCCTAGTTTTTTCATGACTGCCCTCCTTATCTTTCCCATACGGACAAAACAAATACTTGCCCCATCAACATTATAATCCCGTGTTGTTGTTTTTGCAACTATAATATATTTTTAATATTGTTTTTACAACAATTATTCGCGGACATCCTTCCCCTATGCAGGCGTCCGACAAAAAACCGTCAGCAGTTTCCTGCTGACGGTTCAATTCTTTATTTGCCTTTTCCCGACCGAAGGCACAAACCCTTCGAACGCCTTGGAGATAGTGATTCCGAGAGCCGCACAGATACGGCTCGCCAGCGGAAGGGTCAGAATCCTTTCCGCTCGCTCTGTTCGTCCATATTGTGCTGTATTCATGCCAATCAATTCCGCCATCTGTTCCTGCGTATAACCGAGTGCAAGGCGCCTATTCAATAAAAAATCAGCAAAATAACAGGTGGCGGGATCCGAAACGCGATGTTTATTTGTTGGTTTTCTGCCTGCAGTCATCTTGTCAACCTGATCCTATAACGGCCGGACACATGCCCGTTTGTTCTCATTATAAGAAAAAGTTTCGTCAACAAAAACGCCGCATGCGGCGTTTTTATTAGTCGTTAAACCTGTTACGATTAAATGGAATTGTCAAAATATTGAAACAAAAGGAGCCGTAATATGGGACCTGACAAAAAATTCGCCCTGCTCATTGACGCCGAAAACATTTCCCCGCAGTACGTAACCGTCATTCTATCGGAAAGCAATAACATGGGGAATGTCATCTACAAACGCATTTACGGTAACTGGACCACGCCCCAGATGAGCAACTGGAAGGCCGTGATTCTGGACAACGCCATCCAGCCCATGCAGCAGTACAACAACGTGAACGGCAAAAACTCCAGCGACTCGGCCCTCATCATTGACGCCATGGACCTGCTCTACCGTTCGCAGCTGGACGGATTCTGCATCGTATCCTCGGACAGCGACTTTACGCGCCTTGCCTCCCGCCTGCGCGAATCCGATAAATACGTGCTCGGCATGGGCGAACAGAAAACCCCGCGCTCCTTTATTTCAGCTTGCAACAAGTTCGTATACCTGGATGTGCTCTACGCTGAAGCGGACCGCGACGAATCCCCCGCCGCCACCCCTGTACCGGAAGAACGGGCCGGCAGGCGTCCCACCAAACAGGAACCGCAAACGAACATCAGCCAGATCCGCCGGGTCATCGTCAAACTGACGGAAGAAAACTCCAACGAAAACGGCTGGATCCACTCCGGCTTCCTGGGCAGCCTGCTGATGCGCCAGCTCCCCGATTTCGACGTCCGCCTGTACGGCTATAAGAAATTCTTCCAGTTCGTCAAATCCCTCGACATATTCACCATACACACCATCGTGGACCCGAAAAACAAGACCTCGAAAACGTATTATTTCAAGCTGAAGGAGAACTAAATAACCGGAAACGAACGCCGGCCCCGTTGCTGCCGATATAAAAAAGATGTATCTGCCCACCCCGTTGCAAGGGGATGGGCAGATATTTTATGGCTCGGCCAATCAGAAATTTTAGCAATATATTTCGTGTATTATATTTATATTATAAATATTTGACATCTATTGTTAAACCGGGTAAGATATATTCGAAAGGTGGTAGGGTCATGATTATTGACAAGAAGGCAAATTTTATTCGCATTGCAGAATCCAGGACAAATAAAATTATCGAATTAATACACCTGCTTGGGAATTTATCTAACACTTCGTATTACGAATATACCCCAGAACAAATCAATACTATTTTTTCAGCAATCCAAAAAGAATTAGATACACAAAGATCGCAGTTTATTATCAAAGAAAATAAAAAGAAAAAGTTTAAGTTGTAAAAATCAACCTGTTGACGGCAAGAACGACAGCATTGCGTCGTTTTGATTTATTATAATTACCTTAGAGCGTAGGAGGCCCCATGGCATTAGATATAAAACCATTTGTGAAATGGGCTGGGGGGAAAAAACAACTATTAAATCAGTTAATTCCCAAAATACCAAAGCAATACAACACTTATTATGAGCCCTTTATTGGTGGCGGCGCATTACTTTTTGCTGTACAACCAAAACATGCTATTATAAACGATGTAAACGAACAACTGCTAAATGTATATCGGCATTTGAAGCAAGATGCTGAACCTGTTATAAAAAAAGTAAGGCAACTTGATTCCAGACCCTGTGACAAAGACTTTTACCTGCAAACCCGCGCCAGATACAACGAAAAAATTGCCGTACACGAACTGGATGCGGAGTGTGCTGCTCTTATGATCTGGATTAATAAACACTGCTTTAACGGCCTATATCGTGTTAATTCAAAAGGCTTGTTTAACGTTCCGTTTAACAATTCTAAAAAAATAAATTCTGTTTCTCCGGACAATTTAAGAAATATACATGACTATCTAAGTTCCTACGATATTGAAATTAAGCAGGGCGACTTCGAGGAAGCCTGCAAAGACATAAAAGCGGGAGACTTTGTTTACTTTGACTCTCCATATGTGCCGGTTAGTGCAACAGCCAGCTTTACCAGTTATACAAAAGATGGCTTTACCGCTGCTGACCATCAACGATTGGCTGACTTATACCGTAAGCTGGATAACATAGGCGTAAAAGTAATGTTAAGCAACAACAATGTGCCCGAAGTACACGAACTTTATAAGGGGTTCAATATTGAGGCATTTGATGTTCATCGTGCTATAAACAGCAATGCTTCAAAGCGTTCCGGATGCGAAGTAATTATTACGAATTACACGATAAGTTCAGAAGAGTAAAGGTTATGAAAGAATACTTTAAAGGAAATGTGGACCCTGCCTACGAAACAGACAATGAAATATTGATTTTAGGAGACACTTTTTCCGTTTTGAAAAAGATAAAACCATGTTCTATTGATATGATATTTGCAGATCCTCCTTACTTTTTAAGCAATGGTGGCATAACATGCCAGGCCGGTCATCAAGTATTGGTGGATAAAGGGAGTTGGGATAAAGCTCCGACATTTGCTGAAAAGCATAAATTCAATCGTCGTTGGATCCATCTTTGCAAAAACATATTAACTCCCAATGGAACTATCTGGATAAGTGGAACTCTGCATAACATCTACAGCGTTGGTGTAGCCTTAGAACAAGAAGGGTTTAAGATCATTAACAATATCACATGGCAAAAGACCAATCCTCCTCCAAATTTGGCATGTCGTTGTTTCACACATAGTACGGAAACTATTTTATGGGCCCAACTTGATAATCCCAATGCCAAGCATTATTTCAATTACGAATTCATGAAAGAAATAAATGGCGGCAAACAGATGAAAGATGTTTGGACTGGAACTTTAACGCCACAAGCCGAGAAGAAATACGGAAAGCACCCAACACAAAAACCACTTTATATACTGGAACGAATCATAGAAGCTTCAACCAAAAAAGGAGCTTTAATTTTAGACCCCTTTTGTGGCAGTTCTTCTACTGGCGTTGCAGCGAAAAAACTTGGGCGAAAATATATTGGCATTGACAGCGAGACTATTTTCATTGAACTTTCGAAGAGAAGATTACAAGGAGTAATAGTAAATGAGAACCTTTTCTAACTGGTTATCTACAATGAGAAACAGCATAAACAGTTACGAATACTATGTTGATTTTTCAAAGGTTTATTCGAATGTAAACGCAATTAAAATTGAATTAAACATAATGAATTCTTTAATTGGTTCTAAAAATATTGAGGGTTAGTTGTAAAATGAATTTGAACAGTTAATCAAAAAACAAAAATCCATAGTGAAGCTTCATGTTAAAATGGTTTTGCGAGAAATCATCAACAAAGGA
>ONAN01000011.1 GCA_900315805.1 uncultured Selenomonadales bacterium | reverse complement strand
CTGTTCCCATCCCGAACACAGCAGTTAAGCTCTCACGCGTCGAAAGTACTTGGGTGGAAGCGCCCTGGGAGGATAGATTGTTGCCGGTTTGAAAGAACCTCTTCACGAGAAATCGTGAAGAGGTTTTTTATTGCCACGGAATGCGATTTGCGGTTGACCTTGCACTACATCACCCTGTATAATATTATCTGAATAGGTATAGGTATAACACAACATATAGTTGAGATGGAAATAATAAGGAAGTCAGGTGTGGAAATGAAATTCAAGTTTTCGAAAATGCATGGCTGCGGCAACGACTATGTCTACGTCGATTGCACCAAAGCCCCGATGGCGGAGCCCGCAGCGGTTTCCGTCTATGTCAGCCGCTATCATTTCGGCATCGGCAGTGACGGACTGATCCTGATCTGCCCGTCCGACAAGGCGGACTTCAAGATGCGCATCTTCAACGCGGACGGTTCGGAAGCGCAGATGTGCGGCAACGGCATCCGCTGCGTGGCCAAGTTTGTCCATGACCACGGTCTGACGGACAAGAACCCCGTCGCCATCGAGACCCTGGGCGGCATCAAGACGATCCGCATGGATATCCGCGACGGCAAGGTGGCCGAAGCCACGGTCGACATGGGCGAGCCGGAGACGCGGCCCCGTAAAATTCCCATGATTACGGACCACTACATCTTCGTGGACCAGTCCCTGGTCATCAAGGAAACGACGATTGTCGGCACGGACAAGGAAACCTACCATGAGAAGGTCTTCTTCAACGGCACGGCCGTTTCCATGGGCAATCCCCATTTCGTGACCTTCGTGCCCGATGTGGACGCTCTGGACCTGGAAGATCTGGGACCGCAGTTCGAACATCATAAACTGTTCCCGGAAGGCGTGAACACGGAGTTCGTCCAGATCCTGGACGGCAATTCCGTCAAATTCCGCGTCTGGGAGCGGGGAAGCGGCGAAACGCTGGCCTGCGGCACGGGCGCCTGCGCCGTCACGTATGCCTGCATGAAGCTGCACAGGGCCGGCAAAATGGGCCAGCCCCTCAACGTGTACTGCAAGGGCGGCCTCCTGAAGGTCACCTATGCGGAGGACAACCATCTGTACCTGACCGGGCCGGCGGTGGAATCCTTCACGGGCGAGATGGAGATTCCCGATGAGGAAATCGCCAAAATCGCGGCGGGACTGAAAAAGTAAACAAAAGTTAAATTCCCGGTTAAAATTCAAAAAAAACACACAAATATGACATCCAAAAAGCCTTTTTTGGAGTATAATTAAGCGTATGCAACGGATACTATTTGCAACTATGATTTCAGGGGGAAAGAAATGGCATTTGTAAACGGAAACTATGGTAAGCTGAAAGAAAGTTATTTATTCGCCAACATCGCGGAAAAGGTGGCGGCCTTCCAGAAGGCCCATCCGGAAAAGAAGATCATCCGCATGGGCATCGGCGATGTGACCCTGCCGCTGGCACCGGTCGTCGTCGACGCGATGGCCAAGGCCGTGGCGGAAATGGGCAAGAAGGAAACGTTCCGCGGCTACGGCCCGGAGCAGGGCTACGGCTTCCTGCATGACGCCGTGGTAAAGTATTACGCCTCCTTCGGCGTGACGCTGGACACGAAGGAAATCTTCATCAGCGACGGCGCCAAGAGCGATTGCGGCAATATTACGGATATCTTCAGCGATGCCAACGTCATCCTGCTGCCGGACCCCGTATATCCTGTCTATAACGATACGAACGTCATGCGCGGCCGCAAGATCCTGTTCATGAAGGGCAGCCCGGAAAACGATTTCCTGCCTATGCCGGACGAATCCGTCAAGGCGGACATCATCTACCTGTGCTCGCCGAACAACCCGACGGGTGCCGCCTACTCCAAGGAACAGCTCGAAAAGTGGGTCGCCTATGCCAAAAAGAACGACGCCATCATCCTGTATGACGCCGCCTACGAAGCCTTTATCGATGAAGGCGACGCAACGCCGCGGAGCATCTTCACCGTCGAAGGCGCGAAGGACTGCGCCATCGAAATGTGCTCCTTCTCCAAGACGGCGGGCTTTACGGGCACGCGCTGCGGCTACACCGTGGTGCCCCTGGGCCTGAAACGCAAATCCGAAGACGGCAAGGAAATGTTCCTGAACAAGATGTGGCTGCGCCGCCAGACCACCAAATTCAACGGCGTGCCTTACATTGTACAGCGCGGCGCCGAAGCGGCCCTGTCGCCGGAAGGCCTGAAACAGTGCCGTGCCAATATTCAGTACTACAAGGAAAACTGCCGCATCATGGGCGAAACCCTGGATGCGCTGGGCATCAAATATTACGGCGGCAAACGTTCGCCGTACATCTGGATGCAGTGCCCCAAAGGCATGAAATCCTGGGATTTCTTCGACCTGCTCCTGACCAAATTCGCCATCGTCGGCACGCCTGGCTCCGGCTTCGGCACCATGGGCGAAGGGTATTTCCGCCTGACCGGGTTCGGCAGCCGGGAAGACACGGTCGAAGGCATGAAGCGCCTGAAGGAAGGCTTTGCCCGGGTATGACCCGGCAACGCCTGGTTTAGGATTATAGAGGAGGAAAGACTATGAAGAAGAAAATCCTGTTGCTGCTGACGGCCATCATGATGAGTGTTTCGGCAATCTGCTTCGCCAGCGACGGTTCCGACCTGGACTACGAACAGAAAGTCGTGGACATCTTCATGCAGGGCAAGAACTACAACGAAGTCCTGAAGTACATGGATCCGGAAATGACCAAATCGTTCCCGCCGGAACAGTACAAGACCATGTTCTCGTCCATGGACAAGGCCCTGGGGAACATGAAGTCGAAAAAGATGGTCGTTTACCAGAAACTGAACGGCGGCGACGTGCTGCGGTACCGCGCCGTATATGAAAAAGTACCCGTCATGGAGATCATTGCCGCCTTCCGCAACGAAAACGGCAAAATCACGATGATGGATGTCATGGTCCTGGAACCGGAAACCCGGAACCAGAACGGAAACAACGGGAACAACGCGAACAACGGGAACGCGAAGAAGTAAGGAAACCCGCAGGACTGCAAACCGAAAGGGACCGGCACCGGCCGGCCCCTTTTTTCCGGGAGTTCGTTAATTAACCTTTTAATTAAAAAAGAGGTGCCATCATGTTCATCAAGAAGCTTCATCTGCAAAACTTCCGCTGCTACCGGGATTTCACGCTGGAATTCTCGCCGAAGCTGACGGTCATCGTGGCGGAAAACGGCAAAGGCAAGACGGCCATCCTCGATGCGCTGGCCATCGCCATGACGCCGTATCTGGCCGCCTTTCACGGCAGCCGGCCGCGCAATTTCCAGTCCGGCGACGTGCGCATGATCCTGGAGCAGGGGCTGGACGCCCAGGGCGTCCGCATTCCCCGCATGAAGTACGAACTGCCTGTCTCCCTGGAAATCGAAATCGACGCGAGTGCCGAAAAGGCCGGTGTCATCAGCTGGAGCCGGTCCATGAAGACCCAGAAGGGCCGCACGACCTCGCAGAACGCCAAGCTGGTGGCGCGCTACGCCAAGAACCTCTACAACCTGCTGAACAAGAAGGGCGACGAAGCCATCGTGCTGCCCGTGCTGGGCTATTACGGCACGGTGCGCATGTGGAACGACAGTTCTCTCCTCAAAGGCGGGGACATCGACATGTCCCGGGCCAGCGGCTACATTGAATGCCTGGAACCGTCGGGCTCGTACAACACCTTCGGCCAGTGGTTCCGCTACGCCTCGGAAAGCGCCCTGGAATTCGACCACATGATCAAGGAGCGGGGCCTCAAGGTGAAGAACCCCTACCGGGAAATCCTGAAGGCCGTCAAAAAGGCCATCATCGCCTGCATCAGCAGCATGGGCTGGACGGACATCATGTACAGCTTCTCCGCCCAGAACCTGCTCGTCTACCACCCCACGAAGGGCCTGTTCCCCATGGAGACCATGAGTGACGGCGCCCGCAGCGTCATCAGCATGGCGGCGGACATCGCCTACCGCATGGCGCGCCTCAACCCGGACCTGGGCGAAGACGTGACCCTTAAGACGCCGGGCATCGTGCTCATCGACGAAGTGGACATGCACCTGCATCCGTCGTGGCAGCAGACCGTCGTCCAGGACCTGTCCCGGGCCTTCCCGAACGTGCAGTTCATCATGACGACCCACAGCCCGCAGGTCCTGACCAGCGTACCGGCCGAAGACATCCGCATCCTGCACTGGATGGAGGACGACCAGGTGCGCATCGAAGCACCGTCCTTCTCGTACGGCGCCGAGAGCAGCCAGGTCCTGAAGGACATCCAGAACGTGGACAGCCGGCCCATGAACCTGCCCATTGTGCAGGACCTGAAACGCTATCTGGAACTGGTCAACGCCGACCAGTGGGATTCGCCGGAAGCCCTGAAACTCCGCAAAGAGCTCGACGACTGGTCCCAGGGACGTGACCCGGCTTTGCTGAAGGCCGACATGGACATCCGCGTGCGGAATTACCGGAGGAAGAAGTCATGAAACGGGTACGCAAAAGCGACGAGGTCCCGGAGCGGCTCGCCCGGTATGAACAGCGCTATCCGACGGACACGTGGGACCGCTTCCACCACCGCGACCGCCTGGGCTACCGGCAGGTCAAGGAGCGGATCATCGAAGACCAGTACGGCCTGTGCGCCTATTGCGAAATCTCCATCCGCCTGAGCGACAACGAAGAAGAGGTGGACGATTTCCGGGTGGAGCATTTCCATCCGAAGAGCGGCACGGAACGCAGCCGGCACAATTACCACCTCGACTGGCACAACATGCTCGGCGTCTGCCACGGCGGCAGTCAGCCCTATGTCGTCGAAGCGCGCTACCGCTACACCCGCAACCCCGCCGAGCGCAGCTGCGATGTGCCGAAAAGCGGCAAGCACATCAGCGGGGCCATCCTGAATCCCCTGGAGATTCCGGCGGAAACGCGGCTCTTCAAATACGATTCCTTCACGGGCGCCATGGAGGTCGACGAGGAAACGTGCCCCCAGCGCCTGCAGCGCAAAGCGCGCCGCACCATCGACGAGCTGAACCTCAACTGCAACCGCCTGAAACGGCTCCGTAAAGCCGCCATCGAAGTGCTCGAGGAACAGGTCGACGCCATGGTGGGGGAGGGCATGGCCGTGGAAGATGCCATGGGCATCCTGGCCCGCCAAATGCTCGACCCCGGCGCCAATCACCGGTACGCCGCCTTCTTCACGTGCATCCGCTGGTTCCTGGGAGATGCCGCGGAGGCCTTTCTCCGGGAACGGCAGTACCGGATCTGATCCGGACGCCGCCCCTTGCACAGCCTGCGCCTTTCCTGTAATTACTCCGTAAAATGAAAGGGAATTCCCCCGGGCAGGCAGGACTTTTCCGCTCCCGGGTAGAATATTATCAATATCGAATTACGGCCACCCCTCTGCCGGTACCATGCCGGCGGCGGGGCGCCGCCGTCTGTCCCGGACATTACGGGCCGTACAGGGAAACGGTACGGTATGTGCAAGGAAAAGGGGTATGACATGTTGAATACGGCAGCTTTCAAAGCATATGACATCCGCGGCAAGGTCCCCGGTGAAGTAAACGAAGAACTGGCCTACCGGGTCGGTAAAGTGTTCTGTGCCCTCTTCGGCGCGGAGAACGTGGTCGTGGGCCACGACATCCGCCTGTCGGGCCCGTCCCTGGTGAAGGCCCTGAGCGACGGCCTGCGCGATGGCGGCGCCAACGTCATCGACATCGGCCAGTGCGGCACGGAAATGATCTATTTCGCCACGGCCTATCTGAAGACCGACGGCGGCATCATGGTCACGGCCAGCCACAACCCGGCGGAATACAACGGCATGAAGCTCGTCCGCCGCAACGCGCGGCCGGTCAGCGCCGACACGGGCCTCGAGGAAATCCGCCAGATGGTCGGCGTGGAAGAATTCCCGCATCACCTGGTGGCCGGCAAAGAACGGGGCAAACTGACGAAACAGGACATCATGAAGCCCTATGTGGACCACCTGATGACCTATGTGGACGTCCGGAAGATGAAACCCCTGAAGGTCGTCGTCAATCCCGGTAACGGCGGGGCCGGCGCGGTCCTGACCGAACTGGAGAAACGGCTGCCCTTCCAGATGATCAAAGTGAATTACGAGCCGGACGGCACCTTCCCGAACGGCGTGCCGAACCCCATGCTCGACGCGTCCCGGAAACAGACGAGTGACGCCGTGCTGGCTCATCACGCCGACCTGGGCATCGCCTGGGACGGCGACTTCGACCGCTGCTTCTTCTGCGACGCCGAAGGCAGTTTCGTCGAAGGCTACTATCTGGTCGGCCTCCTGGCGGAATCGTTCCTGAAACGCTGCCCGGGCAGCAAGATCATGTACGATCCGCGCCTCGTGTGGAACACGGAAGCCATCATCAAGCAGTACGGCGGCGTGCCCGTCAAGAGCAAGAGCGGCCATGCCTTCATGAAACAGTGCATGCGCGAAAACAACGTCATCTACGGCGGCGAGATGTCCTCCCACCATTACTTCCGCGAATTCACCTTCTGCGACAGCGGCATGATTACGGCCCTCCTGGTCCTGCAGATTGTCTGCGAGAGCGGCAAGACCCTGAAGGAACTCGTCGGGGACATGGAAGAGAAGTTCCCCTGCAGCGGCGAAATCAACCGCAAGGTGGCCGATGCCAAAGCCATTTTCGCAGCCCTGGAAAAGAAATACGGCAACGGCGCCATCGAAAAGATCGACGGCCTGTCCGTGGCCTTCGACAACTGGCGCTTCAACCTGCGCGCTTCCAACACGGAGCCGGTCATCCGCCTCAATGTGGAGACCCGCGGTGACAAGGCCCTGCTGAAGGAAAAGACCGAAGAATTATTGAAACAGATCGGAGGAGAACCGGCTTGACTGCTAAGTTTCAACCTATCACGCGTGCCGTCATTCCCGCGGCAGGCCTGGGAACCCGTTTCCTGCCCGCCACGAAGGCCACGCCGAAAGAGATGCTCCCTATCGTCGATAAACCGACCATCCAGTACATTGTGGAAGAGGCGCTGGACTCCGGCATTGAGGACATCCTCATCATCACGGGCCGCAGCAAGCGCGCCATCGAGGACCATTTCGACCGCAGCGTCGAACTGGAACTGAACCTGGAAGAAAAAGGCAAGACGGAGCTTTTGAAGATGGTCCGGGACATTTCCGACATCCGGATCCATTACATCCGCCAGAAAGCGCCCCTGGGCCTGGGCCACGCCATTTACTGCGCCAAGCAGTTCATCGGCCACGAGCCGTTTGCCGTGCTCCTGGGCGACGACGTGGTCTATAACCCGAAGCGGCCGGCCCTGAGCCAGCTCATGGACGTGTACGACAAGACCGGCGCGTCCGTCCTGGGGGTCCAGACCGTACCGCACGACAAAGTGTCGTCGTACGGCGTCGTGGCGGCGCGTGCCACCAGTGACCCACGGACCTTCGCCGTGGCCGACATGGTGGAAAAGCCGCCTGTGGACGAAGCACCGTCCGACATGGCCGTGCTGGGACGCTATATCATCACGCCGGAAATCTTCGAGATCCTGGAACACACGAAACCCGGCAAGGGCGGCGAAATCCAGCTGACCGACGCCCTGCGCGCCCTGGGCAAGATCCAGCCCATTTATGCCTACAACTTCGAAGGCCGCCGCTATGACGTGGGGGACAAGGAAGGCTTCCTTGAAGCCACCGTGGAATACGCCCTGCGCCGGCCGGACCTGCGGGATAAGTTCAAGGCCTATCTGGAAGGGCTTGCAACGAAGGGAATGTAGGGACAAAAAACGCCCCACGAGGGTTTTGCACGTCCCTTACTACAAGACGTTTGTAAATGAAATTTTGAAAAAGTAGTGTAAAAATAAGAATTAAATAAAAAATTTCCATAAGTCCTATCAACATGCATTATAAGCTAGTATGTTGATAGGACTTTTTCTGTTAAAAAAGTTACATTTTCCTGCGCTAAAATTTCTCATAAAGTATACAAATTAAAAGATTTACATTATTTGTTATTTTCATGGTATAATGTTTTCAGAAAGGACGTATTGACATTTTACGATTCAACCATACCAGGAATCCACGCCATACCAAAAAAGTATAGAACGGCGTGGAAGTAGGGGAAATGACTGGTACAGGTTACGGGGATATGCTTTTGTTTTATGCTCCTGCCGAACCATCGATGTGTTCGCGAGGAACGAGGAAGAAAGTTCTTCAAAATCAAAAAGAGAGATGATTTGACTCAAGGGGGTACACAAATGAATAGGATTTACAAGATTATCTGGAGCAAAGTGCGCCATTGCTACGTCGTTGTGTCTGAAATAGCAAAGAACAATGGGAAAAACAAGGCGAAATCTGTAGTCGGCCTTGGAGCCGCAGCCAGAATCAAAAAGTTAGCAGCAGCCGCCCTGGCAACCGGGCTTCTGCTGCCTATTGGTATGCCTGCGGCCTGGGCGGATGAAACACCTGTCACGGTGCCGACGCATATGACTGGTACAGGCGGGTGGCAGGCTATTTCTCAGGGTCAAGGTGTGACTAGCTATCACGGTGGCACTGCGGGATACATGTATAATCTGTATCAGGTAATCGGTATCGATTCGAGCGGCAATTGGATTATCTCAAGTATGAAAGATCCTAACAATCGTACGACGTTTTTAGGGCGCAAACTGGCAGATTTCGGTACGCCCGGTAATACGACGGGACAGACTGGAGACAGCGTCATTTATGCCGGTGATGAAAGACATCCTCTGGTCGGAATCGCTATCGGAAACTATGCAGATATTATTTCAAGTCCCATACAGACGAATGCTGGATCTTATTATGGTGCTACGGGTATTGCCATTGGTGACTATACTCGCGCCAAGGGTACGTATTCTGTCGCGTTGGGACCTGCAGCGGCTGCGTTAGGTACCGGCAGTGTATCGCTGGGCGCTGCGGCCGGTTCTACTGGAATTGGGGCTGTCGCTATCGGGAGGCAGACTGCAGCTACGAATACAGCTTCTGTAGCCGTAGGCGTTACGGCATCTGCCCAGGGCGCCGGTGCTGTAGCCATCGGCCGTTCCTCCCATGCCAAGGGTGATCAGTCCATTGCTATCGGTACGACTGGCGGCGGAACCAGTACAAATAATTCTGGCGGGTATTCGACTGCCGTCACCAATTATGATGGTGAAGACAATACGGAAAGTTTGGGCAAACGTTCCATTGCCATGGGGACGAAGGCGCGTACAACGTCTGATTCGGAAGATTCGTTTGCCATCGGTAACTATTCCAGCGTGGATGGCGCTAAATCCATTGCTATGGGTGTCGATACGGCAATTACCGGAGATCGCAATGTGACGCAGGGTAACGGCGTCAAGGTAACCGGCTCGGATAACATTATTCAGGGCAACAATGCGAATATTACGGGCAAGCAGAACATTGTGCAGGGTTCCGGAAATACGATTTCGGATTCGGCTTCCACAAGCGGTTCGACAAGCAGTATCATCCAGGGCAATAACAATACGATTACGGGCAGCATCAACCATGTCCGTGGATCAAGCAATACGGTAGTCGGCAATTCCAACACCGTTGATTCCCATGGTGGTATAGTATACGGCAGTCAAAATATCGCCATCGGTGATGAAGTGACAATCGGCTCAGATTCCCGTTCTATTGACGCAGCAACGGCTGTTGGTTACAAGTCCAAAATCACTGCGGACGGCGGTGTCGCGCTGGGTAATAATTCCATTGCATCCGTTGCCAAGGACGTAGCCGGCTATGATCCGACGACAGGTGCGGCTTCCACCAGCAGCAGCGCAGCTTGGAAATCAACCCGTGGTGCTGTTTCCGTAAGCAGTGGCAGCAATGATTCCCGTCAAATCGTCGGAGTGGCAGCTGGTACGAATGATACGGATGCTGTCAACGTCGCCCAGTTGAAATCAGTTGACCTGAAGCATACAGAAGTCACGGTAGAAGGTGGCAAAACGGCAAATACGTCTTCTTACACCGGCGATAAACTGCAGGTGAAAAAGAGTGTTGGCACCAACGGACAGGATATTTATGACCTGCAATTATCCGACAAGGTGGCTACCAAGGACGACGGCCTGAAGTTCAAGGGCGATGATGCGACGGTCATCAATAAGAAACTGAATGAACAGCTCGATATCGTCGGCGGGGCGACGGGTACATTGACGGATGGCAACATCGGCGTCAACAGCACGTCGGACGGCAAGCTGAAGATCCAGCTGAACAAGGATGTCAACCTGACCGATGACGGTTCTGTCACGATTGGTGAAATGAAACTGGCCAAGCAGGCCGGCGGCGGGGCCAACACGGGCACAGGCCATTACCTGACGGGCCTGGACAACAAGGACTGGGATAGCACCAACATTGCATCCGGCCGGGCGGCTACGGAAGATCAGCTGAAGGCAGTGGCCGACAGCGATAAATTTGTGACCGGCGGTACGGTTACGTATGCGGACAACGGGACCGGTACGGGTTCCCTGACGGTTGCAAACGGCACGGCCGCTTCCGTGACGGGGCTGCACGATTATTATGTGACGAGCGCCACGGTCAGCGATGACGGCAAGACCCTCACGATGACCCGCAACGATGCGCAGACCTTTACGGTGAACCTGCAGAACGTCCTGAACCAGGATTATCGTCTGGTGAAGAATCCGAATACGACGGATGGTAAATATACGGTCAGTGATGACGGCACCATTGACCTGACGGTTTCCAACAAGGCCGGCAGCAGTGAGACTGTAACTCTGTCCGGCATTGCCACGAAGAATGATGGCCTGAAGTTTGCCGGTGACGATAATCAGGTCATCAGCAAGAAGCTCGGTGAAACCCTCGAAATCATCGGCGGTGCCACGGGTACGCTGACGGACGGCAATATCGGCGTCAACAAGACGACGGACGGCAAACTGAAGATCCAGCTGAACAAGGACGTGGACCTGACGGGTGCCGGTTCGCTGACCATTGGCAATATCAAACTGGCTAAGCAGGCCGGCGGCGGGGCGAATAATTCCGAAGGGCATTACTTGACGGGCCTCGATAACAAGAACTGGGACAGCAGCAATATCGCATCCGGCCGGGCCGCTACGGAAGACCAGCTGAAGGCAGTGGCCGACAGCGATAAATATGTGACCGGCGGTACGGTTACGTATGCGGACAATGGTACCGGTACGGGTTCCCTGACGGTAGAAAACGGCACGGCCGCTTCCGTGACGGGGCTGCACGATTATTACGTGACGAGCGCCACGGTCAGCGATGACGGCAAGACCCTCACGATGACCCGCAACGATGCGCAGACCTTTACGGTCAACCTGCAGAACGTCCTGAACAAGGACTACCGTCTGGTGAAGAATCCGGCTGCCGGGTCAAACGGCGTCTATACGGTGAGCGATGACGGCACGATGAACCTGACTGTTGCCAATGCGGCCGGACAGAGCGAACAGGTAACGCTTTCCGGTATTGCCACGAAGAATGACGGCCTGAAGTTCAAGGGCGACGATACCACGGTCATTTCCAAGAAACTCGGAGAAACGCTGGAAATCACGGGCGGTGCCACGGGTACCCTGACGGACGGCAATATCGGCGTCAACAGCCATGACGGCGCGCTGAAGATCCAGCTGAACAAGGACGTGGACCTGACAGGTACCGGTTCGCTGACCATTGGCAATATCAAACTGGCCAAGCAGGCCGGCGGCGGTGCCAATACGGCGGACGGCCATTACCTGACGGGCCTGGACAATAAACTCTGGAACAAGGATAATATTGCTTCCGGCCGGGCCGCTACGGAAGACCAGTTGAAAGAAGTAGATTCGCATCATACGAAAGTATTGGCAGGAAGCCATGTAACAGTGACTCCGGGCACCGATGCAACTACGGGTGCACCTACCTATACGGTCAATGCGGACCTGACGGGCCTCGGCGGCATGAGCGGTTTCAAGGTCCAGGAGAACGGCGACGCCGCGCACGAAGTGACGATTTCCGACGGCAAAGTCGTTGATTTCAAGGACAGCGAAAACCTGGAAGCTACCGTAGTCGCTAAACCAGACGGCACGGGTGCCAACGTAACGTATGACCTGAAGAACAACATCACCATCAACGGCAAGGATGGTGCCGACGGCCATATCGGCGTCAACGGCCAGGATGGCAAGGATGGCCAGGACGGCAAGGACGCGGTCGCCATCGACGGCAAGGATGGTCATGAAGGCCACATCGGTCTCCATGGCAAGGACGGCGTGGACGGTCAGGACGGCAAGGATGCCACGGCCGATATCATCACGCACTTCGGCCCGAAGACCCTGAACCCTGACAAGAACGTGACATTCAGTAACGGCAATGTCATGGCAACCCGTCTGTATTACACCGACCAGGACGGCAAGGGCCATGAAGTCGCCACCATGGACGACGGCCAGGTTTATGCCGGTGATGATGGCCAGACCGATTCGACGAAGGTCATCAAGAAGTACCTGAACGAACAGCTCGACATCGTGGGTGGCGCTACGGGTACCCTGACGGACGGCAATATCGGCGTCAACAATGTGGACGGCAAGCTGAAAGTCCAGCTGAACAAGGACGTGAATTTGACGGACGCTGGTTCTGTCACCATCGGCACGATGAAGCTGGCCAAGCAGGCCGGCGGCGGCGCCAATACGGCGGACGGCCATTATCTGACCGGCCTCGACAACACGGCCTGGAACAAGGACAGCATTGCATCCGGCCGGGCGGCGACGGAAGATCAGCTGAAGGCAGTGGCCGACAGCGACAAATACGTGACCGGCGGTACGGCCACGTACCAGGACAACGGGACCGGATCTGCTTCCCTGACGGTTGCAAACGGTACGGCTGCTTCCGTAACGGGACTGCACGATTACTATGTGACGAGCGCTTCCGTAAGCAATGACGGCAAGACGATCACCATGACGCGCAATGATTCCCAGACATTCTCTGTGGATCTGACCAATGTCCTGAACCAGGATTACCGTTTGGTGAAGAATCCGAATACGACGGACGGGAAATATACGGTCAGCGACGACGGCACGATTGACCTGACGGTCTCCAACAAGGCCGGCAGTACGGAAACGGTAACGCTTTCCGGCATTGCCACGAAGAATGACGGTCTGAAGTTCAAAGGGGACGACAGCACCGTGATTTCCAAGAAATTGGGCGAACAGCTCGAAATCATCGGCGGTGCGACGGGTACCCTGACGGACGGCAATATCGGCGTCAACAATGTGGACGGCAAGCTGAAGATCCAGCTGAACAAGGACGTGGATCTGACAGGTACGGGTTCGCTGACCATTGGCAATATCAAGCTGGCCAAGCAGGCCGGCGGCGGCGCCAATACGGCGGACGGCCATTACCTGACGGGCCTGGATAACACGGCCTGGAACAAGGACAGCATTGCTTCCGGCCGGGCAGCAACGGAAGACCAGCTGAAAGCCGTGGATTCGCATCATACGAAAGTATTGGCAGGTAACCATGTAACGGTAACGCCGGGCACGGATGCGGACGGAGCGGCTACCTATACGGTCAGTGCAGACCTGACCGGCCTGGGCGGGATGAATTCCTTCAAGGTCCAGGGGAACAGCAATGCTTCCAGCGAAGTTGAAATTTCCGATGGCAAGATCGTGGACTTCAAGGACAGCAGCAACCTGACCGCGACCATCAAGAAGAAGACGGACAACACGGGCGTAGAAGTCCAGTATAACCTGAAGGACAACATCACCATCAACGGCAAGGATGGCCAGGACGGCCATATCGGCGTCAACGGGTCGGATGGCAAGGATGGCCAGGACGGCAAGGATGCGGTCGCCATCGACGGTAAGGACGGCCATGAAGGCCATATCGGGATCCATGGCAAGGACGGCGAGAACGGTGCCGACGGGAAGGATGCCTATAGTGACATCACCACCCATTACGGCCCGGCTACGCTGAATCCGAATAAGAACGTGACCCTGAACAACGGTACGGTGGCTGCAACCCGTATCCACTATGTGGATCAGGACAACAAGGAACACGAAGTCGCCACCATGGACGACGGCCTCAAATTCGGCGCCAACAGCGGTACGCCGAATCCGGCTTCGAACCTGCTGAACACTACGGTGAACGTACTGGGCGGCGGCACCAAGGACGATGACCAGTACAGCGGCAAGAACCTGAAGACGGTCATCTCCCAGGATACGGACGGCAATACCACCATCAACGTCCTCATGGATAAGGATATTACCGGGGACAGCGTCACGGTGGGTGAAAAAGGGGAACCGGGCGTACCGGGCAAGGACGGCACTATCGGCGTCAATGGTAAAGATGGCTCCGCCGTCGTCATCCACGGCAAGGACGGCAGCATCGGCATGACGGGACCTGCCGGCAAAGACGGTATCGACGGCAAGAGTGCTGAACTGACCCTGCGTCCGGGCATCGGCGACCCGAGCCTGAATCCGGAAAAGAACCTGACCGTAACCCAGAGCGGCCAGTCCGTGGAAAAACTGACCCGCATCATCTACGAAGATGAAAAGGGAGAACATCAGGTAGCGACCATGGACGACGGCCAGAAATATGCCGGCGACGACGGACAGTCCGATACGTCGAAAGTCATCAAGAAGTACCTGAACGAGCAGCTCGACATCGTCGGCGGTGCTACGGGTACGCTGACGGATAACAACATCGGCGTCAACAATGTGGACGGCAAGCTGAAGGTCCAGCTGAACAAGGATGTGGACCTGACCGATGCAGGTTCCGTAAAGATGGGGAACAACACCATCAACAACACGGGTCTCACCATCAGCGGCGGGCCGGTCTTCACGACGACGAACATCAGCGCGGGCGGCCAGCAGATCCACAACGTCGTGGCCGGCACGGCCGATACGGATGCCGTCAATGTGAAGCAGCTGAAAGACAGCCGCACCATCGTGGCAGCAGGTGAACACGTAACGGTCAGCCACACCACGAATACCGAAACCGGTGCCACCACCTATACGGTGAATGCGGACCTGACCGGCCTGGGCGGCATGGATGGTTTCAAGGTCCAGGAAAACAGCGATGCTACGCACCAAGTGAATATTACCGACGGCAAGGTCGTCGACTTCAAGGACAGCGATAATCTGAAGGCCACCGTGAAGGCTAAGGACGACGGCACGGGCGCCGAAGTGACCTTTGACCTGAAAGAAAATATCAATGTCGGCGGCAAGGACGGTAAGGACGGCCATATCGGCGTAGCCGGCAAGGATGGCCAGGATGGCAAGAATGCCGTTGCCATTGACGGCAAGGACGGCAACGAAGGTCATATCGGCCTGAACGGCAAGGACGGCGAAAAGGGCGCGGACGGCAAGAATGCTACGGCCGACATCATTACGCACTTCGGACCGGCCAGCCTGAACGACGCCAAGAACGTAACGTATAACGGCAGCCCGGCCATGACGCGTATCCATTACGTCGATCAGAATGGCTACGAACACGAAGTGGCCACCATGGACGACGGCCAGATTTACGGCGGCGATACGGGTACGGACGTCAAGCGCTACCTGAATGAAAAAGTCAATATCAAAGGCGGCGTGACCGATCAGTCGAAACTCAGTGATGCCGACAACATCGGTGTCATTGCCAACGGGACGGATACGCTGACCCTGCGCCTCAACAAGGATATCGGCGGTTTGAACAGCGTGACGACGGGCGATACGGTCATCAATAACAATGGCCTGACCATCAACAATGGCCCGACCATCACGAAGACCAATGTCGACATCCATAACCAGCAGATCCACAACGTGACGGCCGGTACGGAATTGACCGACGTCGTCAACGTATCCCAGCTTAATGCCGTCGACGCCAAGCACACGAAAGTGACGGTGGAAGGCGGTACGGCAGCCGGTACGACGGATTATGCCGGAACGAAACTGCAGGCCAAGCAGACGACCGGCACGGACGGCGAGACCATTTACGACCTGAAGCTGGCGGATAACATCGCTACGACCGATGACGGTCTGAAGTTCAAGGGCGACGATGCCACGGTCATCAGCAAGAAGCTGAATGAACAGCTCGATATCATCGGCGGCGCTACGGGCACCCTGACCGATGGCAACATCGGCGTCAACAGCACGACGGACGGCAAGCTGAAGATCCAGCTGAACAAGGATGTGGACCTGACGGGTACCGGTTCGCTGACCATTGGCAGCATCAAGCTGGCCAAGCAGGCCGGCGGCGGCGCGAACCCCGATGCAGGGCACTACCTGAACGGCCTGGATAACAAGGCCTGGAACAAGGACAGCATCGCCTCCGGACGGGCCGCCACGGAAGATCAGCTGCAGGCAGTCGCCAAAAGCGTTTCCGGCGCCCATACGAAAGTCACTGTCGAAGGCGGTACGGAAGCCGGCACGACCGATTACACAGGGGACAACCTGAAACTCAAGGTGACGACCGATACAGCGGGTGCCAATGTATACGACCTGAAGCTCGGTGATTCCATCACCATCGGCGGCAAGGACGGCAAGGACGGCCATATCGGCGTAGCCGGTAAGGACGGACAGCCTGGCAAGGATGCCGTCGCCATCGACGGCAAGGACGGCAACGAAGGCCATATCGGCCTGAACGGCAAGGACGGCGAAAAGGGTGCGGACGGCAAGAATGCGACGGCCGACATCATTACGCACTTCGGACCGGCCAGCCTGAACGACGCCAAGAACGTAACGTATAACGGCAACCCGGCCATGACGCGTATCCACTATGTGGACCAGAACGGCTTCGAACACGAAGTGGCCACCATGGACGACGGCCAGAAGTATGCTGGCGACGACGGTCAGACCAGCACGGATAAGGTCATCAAGAAGTACCTGAACGAGCAGCTCGACATCATCGGCGGAGCGAACGCGGACAACCTGACGGATAACAACATCGGCGTCAACAATGTGGACGGCAAGCTGAAAGTCCAGCTCGCCCAGGATATCGACCTGACGGAAAACGGGTCCGTGACGATTGGCACCATCAACCTGTCCAAACAGGAAATCAAGAACTCGAAAGATGAATCCGAAACGGGCCATTACCTGACCGGCCTTGACAACAAGACCTGGAATCCGGAAACCAATGGCTATGTATCGGGACGGGCCGCCACGGAAGACCAGCTGAAAGCCGTTGCCGATACCGCGGCAGGCGCCCATACGAAAGTGACCGTCGAAGGCGGCACGGAAGCCGGCACGACAGAGTATACGGGCAGCAACCTGCAGCTCAAAGTGACGACGGACAGCACGACCGGTGCCAACACCTACGACCTGAAGCTCAGTGATTCCATCACCATCGGCGGCAAGGACGGGAAGGACGGCCATATCGGCGTAGCCGGTAAGGACGGCCAGCCTGGCAAGGATGCGGTCGCTATCGATGGCAAGGATGGCAATGAAGGCCATATCGGCCTGAAGGGCAAAGACGGCGAAAACGGGACGGATGGTCTGGATGCCTACAGTGACATCACCACCCATTACGGACCAGTCACGCTGAATCCGGACAAGAACGTAACCCTGACGAATGGAACGGAAGCCGCCACCCGCCTGCACTATACGGATCAGGACGGCAAGCATCACGAAGTGGCCACCATGGATGACGGCCAGGTCTACGGCGGCGATGCCGGTACGGACGTGAAACGCTACCTGAATGAAAAGGTCAACATCAAGGGCGGCGTTTCCGATGAGTCGGAACTGAGTGAAGCCGACAACATCGGCGTGGTTGCCGACGGTACGGATACGCTGAAAATCCGTCTGGCAAAAGACCTCAAGGGCCTTGACTCCGTCCGCATTGGCGGTTCGAAGAGCACCGATGGCAGCTGGACGGGCGGCATCTATATTGCCAACCAGACCGTACAGAACACCAAGGGCGGCAGCGAAGCCGGAAACTATATCACGGGCCTTGACAACAAGACCTGGAACCCGGCAGAAAACGGCATCGTCAGCGGCCGCGGCGCTACGGAAGATCAGCTGAAGATCGTCCAGGATTCCATTACCAACGTCGACCAGGGCGGCGGCTTCGGCCTCAAGGCAGAAGACAACAACACGGTCATGAAAGACCTTGGCCAGACCGTTACGGTGAAGGGCGATGGCACGAACATCGAAACGAAGGTTGACGGCGGCGCCATCGAAGTGGCCCTGAAACGGGATATCAACGTAGATTCCGTGACCATCGGCGAAAACACGGGCATCAAGCTCGGCGGCGATGGCCTGAGCCTCGGCGATGGTACGACAAACCATCAGATTACCAACATGGCCAGCGGTGCCAGCAGCTATACTACGGACGGCAAGCCGGTCTACGATGTGGACACCAACGGTGCCAACATCGGCGACGTCAAGGCGATTGCCAACAGCGCGGCCGAGGGCGTCAAAGCCAAGAGCGGTAAGAACATCACCGTCGATACGGATAATAAGGTCAACCTGAATGACCATATCATCATGGGCGATGGCAATGGTACGCCGGGTAACGGCGATGCCTCCAAGCAGGTCGAAATCAGCGGCAATGATGCTTCCATCCGTGCCGGCAGCGGTGACAACAAGGTCGCTGTCGACGGTAAGAGCGGCAAGCTGGAAATCGGCGATAACGGCAATGGCCTCGTGGAGATTGGCGGCAATGTCAAGCTGGGACGTCAGGAAATCACGAACCGTGATTCTGCAGAACCGAACGCCGCAACCGGCAAGTACCTGACCGGCCTGGAAAACAAGAGCTGGGACAAGAATCACATTGTCAGCGGCAGAGCGGCTACGGAAGATCAACTGAAAGATGTTGATGACAGAATTTCCGGCGGCCGTAAGTTCCAAGGCGACGATGGTCAGGATGTCAGCGTCGGCCTCGGTGAGACCCTGAACCTGAAGGGCGGTGCCGATGCCACGAAACTTTCCGATAACAATATCGGCGTCGTCAAGGACGGCGAAAACGGCATGGCCATTAAGCTGTCGAAGGATATCACCGGCGTGAACAGCATCACCTTTAACAGCACCGTCGATAACAGCAAGCATGTAACCATCAGCGGGGACAAGGTCGATGTCGGCGGCAACAAGATCGTGAACGTCCATAAGGGCGATATCAGTCCGACTTCGACGGATGCCGTCAACGGCAGCCAGCTGTACCAGACCAACCAGGCGGTCAATAACATCGGTAATGCCGTGACCCGTCTGGGCGACCGCGTCGACCACGTCGGCGCCGGCGCAGCCGCGTTGGCAGCCCTGCATCCGCTGGACTTCGACCCGGACAGCAAGCTGGACTTCTCGGCCGGTTACGGCACGTACCGCGGCGCGGACGCCGTGGCTGTCGGCGCCTTCTACCGTCCGAACGAGGACACCCTGTTCAGCATCGGCGGCAGCATGGGCGGCGGCGAAAACATGGTCAATGCCGGCGTCACCTTCAAGCTGGACGGCCATAACCACGTATCCACGACGAAAGTGGCCATGGCGAAGGAAATCAAGGACCTGCGCCGTGAACTGGAATCCCTCAAATCGGCCCTGGCCGACACGGCATTCCATAAGAACATCGACAAGTCGAAACTGCAGCTCTTCCCGGATGTGCCGCAGAACCACTGGGCCTACCAGGAAGTGGCCGTCATGGCCGGCAACGGCCTCATCGTGGGTTACCCCGACGGCAATTTCGGCGGCGACCGTCCGATGACGCGTTACGAATTCGCAACCCTGCTGTACCGGGCTATGCTGAAGGGCGGCGTACTGTCGGATAAGATGCTGGCGGAATTCAGTCCGGAACTGGAACGCTTCACGGTCGATACGGTAGCCAAGGACAAGAACGGCAACCCGACCATCGAACGTGTCCGCCTGGCGAAGCACGACAAGCAGGACGTTGTAACGGTTGCACAGTAATTCGACGAACCCCAGGTATCCCCTTTCCCGCGTGGCCCGGAGCGTGACCGGCTCCGGGTCCGCAGCGGGATTGTGATGGAATAATTTGCGAAACCGGCTGTAATTGGTATAATAAGTAGAGTTATACCTGCAGCCGGTCTTTTTTTGCCGCTGCGGGGGAAATTTTGCGGAACAAAGGGAGGAATCCATCTTATGAATATTTTGGTAACCGGCGGTGCGGGCTACATCGGGTCCCATACGGTGCGGGCCCTGCAGCAGACGAAGGATCTGAAGCCGATTGTGTTCGACAACCTGTCGACGGGCCACGAGGAAGCGGTGCCGGACAGCGTGCAGCTCATTACGGGCGACATCCACGATGTGCCGTTCCTGAAGCATATCCTTGCGGATTACGAAATCGACGGCGTCATCCATTTCGCCGCGTCGAGCCTGGTAGGCGAATCCATGCAGGATCCGGCGAAATACTATTACAACAACGTGGAAGGCACGCTGCACCTGCTTATCGCCATGCACGAGGCGGGCGTGGACAATATCGTGTTCTCGTCCACGGCGGCGGTATACGGCGAACCGGCCAAGACGCCGATTGAGGAAGATTTCCCGACGGTGCCGACGAATGTGTACGGCCGCACGAAGCTGATGATCGAGACCATGATGAAGGACTTCACCATGGCGTACGACATGAAGTACGTGGCCCTGCGGTACTTTAACGCGGCGGGCGCGGCGCTGGACGGTACCATCGGCGAAGACCACAACCCGGAATCGCACCTGATTCCCCTGATTTTGAAGACCGCCCAGGGCGTGCGCGACCACATCTCCATTTTCGGGACGGACTATCCGACGCCGGACGGCACGTGCCTGCGCGACTACATCCATGTGCTGGACCTGGCCCAGGCCCATATTCTGGCCATGCGGCACCTGCTGAAGGGCGGAGAGAGCGGCGCCTTCAACCTGGGCAGCGAGAAGGGGTTCTCCGTGCGGGAGATCATCGGTATGGCCAAAAAGGTGACGGGCACGGACTTCACCGTGACGGAAGAGGCACGGCGCGCGGGCGACCCGGCCGTCCTCATCGCCTCGTCGGAAAAGATCCGCAAGGTGCTGGGCTGGAAGCCGGAGCACAGCTCGACGGAAGAGATCATCGCCAGCGCCTGGAAATGGCACCAGGGCCATCCCTACGGATACGCCAAATAAACAAGGGGTACGCGGTACCCTGATTCTCAGTGTTAGGAACTCGGATTCATGCAATTAACGGTAACGAACTTAGCAAAAGCCTTCGGCACGCACGAAATCTTCAAAGATGTCAGTTTCACCGTGGCCAAAGGCGAACATATCGGCCTGGTGGGCGTCAATGGCAGCGGCAAGACGACGCTGCTCAAATGCCTGCTGGACCCGGATTACGCCGACAGCGGCACCATCGCCTTTGAGGCGGGGCTGCAGGCCGGGTACGTGGAACAGGGCTTCGACCGCTTCGGGCCGGAGTCCGTGTGGGACTTCATGTTCCAGGCCAACCCGGAGATCCTGCAGCTGCGGGCCAGGCTGGCGGAACTGGAAAAGGCCTCCGCGTCGGGGGACCAGGAGGTACTCGACGCTTACGCCCGGGCCACACAGCGCTACGAATACCTGGACGGCTACAACTACGAGACGAACCTGAAAAAGGTCCTTTTCGGCCTGGCCTTTCCGGAATCCATGTGGCGGCAGCCGTCGGAAAGCCTGTCCGGCGGGCAGAAGACGCGCCTCATGCTGGCAGCGGCCCTCGTGAGCTCGCCGGACTTCTTCATCCTCGACGAACCGACGAACCATCTGGACATCCGCATGATGGAATGGCTGGAGCAGTACCTGCACGATTTCCGCGGCGGCCTGCTCGTGGTCAGCCACGACCGCGCCTTCCTGGACCATGTGGCGACGCGCATCCTCGAAATGGAGGGCGGCCGCCTGCAGTCCTTCCCGGGCAACTATTCCAAGTACCTGGTGGAAAAGGAAATCCAGGTCAAGACCGAAAAGGCGGCCTATGAGGCCCAGCAGGACTATATCGCCGAGCAGGAAGCCTATATCCGCCGCTTCAAGGCGGGCATCAAGAGTAAGATGGCCCGCGGCCGCCAGTCGCGCCTGGACCGGCTGGAACGCCTGGAAAAACCGGTGGAAAATGAAACCTTCACCCTGCGGCTGCCGAAGGCCACGGAGTGCGCCGAACGCGTCCTCGTCCTGGACCGCCTGCGCGCGGGCTACGGGGACAAGGTGCTCATCAAGGACACGAGCCTGGTGCTGCGCCGGGGCCAGAAGGTCGGCCTCATCGGGCCCAACGGCAGCGGCAAGACGACGCTGCTGCGCACCATCCTGGGCGAAGTGAAGGCCCTGGGCGGGGAAGCGAAGATTGGCAACCGCGTCCAGATCGGCTATTTCTCCCAGAGTTACGAACGGCTGGACCCCAACCAGACCATCTTCGATAATTTCCTGACCGAGTACGGGTTGACGGACGAACAGACACGGTCCCTCTTAGGGGGCATGATGTTCCACGGCGACGATGTCTACAAAGAGATCGGCACGCTGTCGGGCGGGCAGAAGGCGCGCCTTGTGCTGCTCAAGCTCGTCATGGACGGCGCCAATTTCCTGATTCTCGACGAACCGACGAACCATCTGGACATTCTGGCCCAGGAGACGGTGGAAGCGGCCCTGGAGGTTTTCGACGGCACGGTGCTCGTCGTCAGCCATGACCGCTATTTCATCAACGAAATCGTGGACCGCATCTGGGAAATCGAGGATTGCGAAATCCAGGATTACAAGGGCAACTACGAGTATTACCTGGCGGAGAAGGCGCGCCGCAGGCAGCTGACAGAGGCCGAACGGGCCGAAGAGGCCAAACGGGAGGCAGCCCGGGAAGCGAAGGCGGAGAAGGCCCGCGCCGAAGCGGACGCCAAAGCGCAGAAGGCCCTGGAGTGGGCCGAGGGAGCGGCGAAGCGGGAAGCGGCGGCAGCGGAAGCGAAAAAGAAGAAGCGCCATCTGAGCCCGGCGGAACTGCAGAAGCGCCTGGACGAGGTGGAAATGCACATCCGCGAGCAGGATGCCATGCTGAGCTACATCGACAAGCAGATCTCCATTCCCGAAAACCAGATGGACCTGGATTTGAGCCGGTCCCTGGCGGCGGAACGGGAAGAGACGTCGCAGAAACTGGACAAGTATATGCAGCAGTGGGAAGAACTGCTGGAAGAGCAGGACGAACAGGAAGAGGAATGAGCGGACAAGCCGCCGGGAGGGACGGATCATGCAGGACGAAGTACGGCCCGAATTCATGGCAATGGCCCTGGACGAGGCGGCGCAGGCGGCCCGGGCGGGGGAAGTCCCCGTGGGTGCCGTCATCGTGCGCGGCGGCGAAGTGATTGCCCGTGGCCACAATATGCGGGAACACTGGCTGGACGCCACGGCCCACGCCGAGGTGATCGCCATCCGGGAAGCCTGCCGGAAACTGCACAACTGGCGCCTGTCGGGCTGCACGCTCTACGTGACGGTGGAACCGTGCCCCATGTGCGCCGGCGCCATCTGGAACAGCCGCATCGACACGGTCGTCTTCGGCTGCCGGGATAACCGGGCCGGCGCCGTGGAATCCCTCTTCAACGTGCTCTCGCATCCTTCCCTGAACCATCGGCCCGTCGTCATCGGCGGCATCTGTGAAGAACAGTGCCGTGCCCTGATGCAGGACTTTTTCGCCCAGCGCAGGGAAGACTAAAAAACAAAACACAGCGCTCTGGCGCCGGCCCCGGCCCTTTCTTCGGAAAGGTGCGGGCCGGCGCTTTTTGTATATGGGGAGCGCAGGAGAATTGCTATTCATTTAACGTATAGTGATATTCGGGACTGATATTGTACAAATCACGCTCTGGATTGTATGATAAGAATGTAAACAGCGACCGGCTGCTATACTGAAAATGCAAAGGAAGACACAGCAGCACGGGATAAGGAATAGCAAAGGAGCGAAATCATGCGTTACAGAATGTTAGGAGAAGACCTGAAAGTTTCCGCCGTCGGCCTCGGCTGCATGGGTATGAGCCACGCCTACGGCGCTCCCGCCGACGAAGGGGAGATGACTGACCTGATTGCCAAGGCCGTGGATGCGGGCTACACGTTGTTCGACACGGCGGAGTCCTATGGCACGGACCAGGACCCCCATGCCAATGAAAGACTGGTCGGCCGGGCCCTGAAACCGTACCGCCATCAGGTGGTGATTGCGACCAAGTTCGGCATTTCCTTCGGCAAGGCCGGTGCATCGGCACCCCATACGGTGATTCCCGATTCGCGGCCCGAAACCATCCGCCGCGCCGTGGACGGCTCCCTGGAACGGCTCGGCACGGACTATATCGACCTGTATTACCAGCACCGGCAGGACCCCGATGTCCCCGTGGAAGAAGTGGCCGGCGTCATGGCGGACCTGATCCGCGAGGGCAAGATCCGGCACTGGGGCCTGTCCGCCGTCGGCGAAGACATCATCCGCCGCGCCGACAAGGTATGCCACGTGACGGCGGTCCAGAACCGCTACTCCATGATGTACCGCGACACGGAAAAACTCTTTCCGGTCCTGGAAGAACTGCACATCGGGCTGGTTCCGTTCTCGCCCATGGCTAACGGGTTCCTGACCGGCAAATACGCCAAGGTCCATCAGTTCGGACCGGGGGATTACCGGGCCTATATGCCGCAGTTCACGGCGGAGAGCGAAGCGGAAAACCGCCGTCTGCTGCAGTACCTGCAGGACACGGCGGCTGCCAAAGGCATTACGGACGCCCAGCTGTCCCTGGCCTGGATGATCTGCAAGAAACCGTACATTGTGCCGATTCCGGGCAGCACGAAACTGGCGCGGGTCCTGGAAAACGGCGGGGCTGCCGATGTGCTGCTGACACCGGAAGAAGTGGCCGGCATCGACAAGGCGCTGGACGCGCTGCCCATGTCCGCCGTCTTCGGCGGTTCGCCGGTACGCAAAACGGAATAAGGAAATAGACGGGAGGAACAATCATGAACATCGTATTTATCAACGGAAGCCCCAACCCGAACGGCACGACGGCAGCCCTGGCGAAAGTTCTGCTGCAGGGCCATCCTTATGAAACGGTGGAACTGGGCACGACGAAGGTCTACGGATACGGCCAGCATTTCGACGACGACCAGTTCGGCAGCGTCATCGACAAAATGCGCCAGGCCGATGTGGTCGTCATGGGATCGCCGGTCTACTGGCACAACATGAGCGGCCTCATGCGGAACCTGCTGGACCATTTCTACGGGCAGGTGCACGCCGGTGAGCTGCGCGGCAAAAAGATGTATTTCATCTATCAGGGCGCGGCACCGGAACAGTGGATGCTCGATGACGGAAAATATACCATGAACCGGTTTGCCTCCATGTACGGCATGGAATTTGCCGGCATGGCGACGAACAGGCAGGAAGCGGCGGCCCTGGCCAAAAGCCTTTGAGGTTGCCGGAAGCGGTTGGTTTGCAGAGGAGGAAACAGCATGCGTTATAAGAAATATGTGGCATCGTGGGTACTGGCAGCCCTGCTGGGTTCTGCCGGCCTGTTTCACGCAATGCCGGCTGCCCATGCGGCCGCTGACCCGATCCAGGCGGGACCGGGCGTGGCCGTGACCGAAACGGCAGGCGGCAGTGTGCAGGGGTACGTGGACCGCGGCGTGCGGGTCTACAAGGGCATTCCGTACGCCACGGCGGAACGGTTTATGCCGCCCCGCGCCGTGCCGGCCTGGCAGGGAACACGGCTGGCTGTCGATTACGGGCCGGTCGTGCCGCAGGGCAATTTCCCGGCGCCTTCGACCTTCTTCTGGCCCCGCCTGCCTGCTGTTTCCAGAGAAAACGGCAGCCTGAACCTGAATGTCTGGAGCCCGAAGGATGCTTCGGCGTCCAACCGGAAAGCCGTCATGGTCTGGTTCCACGGCGGCGGTTTCTCGATGGGTTCCTCCGTTGACCTGGCCGCCTACGACGGCCGGCGCCTGGCGGAGTTTGGCGATGTCGTCGTCGTGAGCGTCAACCACCGCCTGAACGTGCTCGGCCATCTGGACCTGTCGGCTTACGGACCGCAGTACAAGGACTCTGCCAACGTTGGCGTCATGGACCTTGTCGCCGCACTGCAGTGGGTGCATGACAACATCGGGCAGTTCGGCGGCGACCCGTCTAATGTGACGATTTTCGGCCAGTCCGGCGGCGGTGCCAAGGTGCTGACCGTGATGGCGGCTCCGGCCGCCAAGGGCCTGTTCCAGAAAGGCATCGTCCAGAGCGGTGCCGTCGAAGGCATGGGCATGACCTTGTTCAAACCCGAGGTGGGACACCGTATCGCCCGGCACACCTTCGCCAACCTGGGCCTTCGGGACGGCGACGTGGCGGCCCTGCAGAAAGTGCCCTACGAACAGCTGCGCACAGCCAGCGACAAAGCTCTGCAGCAGGTGGCGGACGAACTGAAAATCCCCGAAGTCATGGGCTCCGGCCGCTACGGCCTGTCCTGGGCCCCGACGACGGACGGCAGCTACATTCCGCAGGAGCCCGTCGGGGAAACATACCCTGCTATGGCCAAGGACATTCCGCTGCTCATCGGCTCCAACCTCACGGAATGGGAGACCGTACCGGAAATGACAGACCCCGTCCACTACGCGGCGCACAACCAGCGCACGTGGAGCGCGGCGGAGCGGGATGCGGAACTGCAGAAACGCTTCGGCGACAAGAAAGACGCGGTGGTGGCGGCCTTCCGGAAAGCCTATCCGGACCGGAATCCGGCCGATGCGGTGTATACGGACACCTTCCTGCGCAAACCGGCCCTGAAGACCGCCCGCTTGAAGGCGGATCAGAATGGCGCGCCGGTCTACAATTACGTGTTCGCCTGGGACACGCCGGTCATGGGCGGGTTCGCCATGTCCTACCACACGGCGGAAATCCCCTTCGTGTTCCATAACATCGAAGCCGAAGAAACCGTGACGGGCGGCGGCAAAGAAGCCCATGCCCTGGCGGATGTCATGGCCCGTGCCTGGACAAATTTCGCGAAGACCGGCAATCCGAACGGCAAGGGCGTGCCGCACTGGGAACCGTTCACGCGGGCAAACGGCGCGACCATGATTTTTGACAACAAGAGCCATATGGGATACCACCATGACGACGACCTGATGCAGGTCATCGAAAAGAAACAGGGCGGTGCCAGCGCGGCCGACGTGATGAATATCGCCGCCAGCGCGGAAACCAAATGAGCCGCCGGGAGCGGATAAAAAAAGATAGCCAAATCGCGGCCCCTGTGGTATAATGCTTGTTGTGTATGGTCACCGTACACACACGGAGCGGTATCGAAGTGGTCATAACGAGGCGGACTCGAAATCCGTTAGCCGTTCTGCGGCACGTGGGTTCGAATCCCACCCGCTCCGCCAGTTTTAAGTTGGTAATGAGCAAGGCCGTACCCCGATGGGTACGGCCTTTTTGCGTACTGACATAAATTTTTATAATGCTCTGGCGGCATAACTGATTTTCTGTTATGATTAACGTAACGGAAAACCGGAAAAAACGTATTTTTTTCCGGCCCTGTCCGCACGGACTTCTTACCGGTGTCAGGAAGCGGGAAGAAGGGCCGGACGCGTCTTTCGGAAAGGATTGGCAGATCATGGAATTAAGGGTATTGCGTTATTTTCTGACCGTCGCCATGGAAGAGAACATCACCCATGCCGCGGAAATCCTGCATGTCACGCAGCCCACGCTGTCCCGCCAGCTGGCACAGCTGGAAGATGAACTGGGCGTGACGTTGTTCCGCCGGGGAAACCACCGCATCACGCTGACCGAGGAAGGGCAGCTGCTGCGTCGCCGGGCCCGCGAAATCCTGGAACTGACGGACAAGGCGGAAGAGGAGCTGACCCACATGGACCAGGTCGTGACGGGGACCATCGCCATCGGCTGCGGCGAAACGAAGAGTATCAGCTGCCTGGCTGAAACAATGAAGGATTTCCAGAAAAAATATCCCCGCGTGTCCTTTGAAATCTACTCGGCCATTGCCGACGACGTTTCGGCCCGCATGGACCGGGGCCTGCTCGATTTCGGGCTCCTTCTGGAACCGGTCGACATCAGCAAATACAATTTCGTCCGCATGCCCCACAAGGAACAGTACCGGCTCCTGGTGCGCAAGGACGACCCCATGGCGGACAAAAAGTTCGTGACGCCGGAAGACCTGGAGGGAGTGGACATCATCCTGCCCAAGCGCCTGTCCGTGCGCAATGTCTTTGAAAACTGGTTCGGCCCGGTGTATGGAACGCTCAAACTGCCTGCCACCATCAACCTGTCCCTGTACAACACGATTGCCATGGTGCGGGCCGGCATCGGGAAGGGCATCACGCCCCTTGACGCCGATTTTCCACCGGATCTGCGGGCCATCCCGCTGGAACCGGAACTGATTGTCGGCAGTGTCATCGCCTGGAAGAAGAATCAGCAGCAGCCGCGTCCCGTCAGCTTGTTTGCGGAATTTTTGCAGGAACGGGCGAAGGAATACAATTCAGGCATAGCAAAATAAAATATATAGGCATTTTCTATTTTTGCCTGTCTCCGTTACAATGTAAGTGTCCCGGGAAGTAAAACCCGGAACACTTACTTTTTTATTTAAGAAACAGTGGAGGTGCCTCATGGACGGGAAAGAGCTGCAGGAACGGTACCGCGTTTCAGACCGGGTGCTGCAGGAATATGCGGAATGGAAGCGCGGGCAGGGGAAACGGGACGGCTTTTCGGAAAGCGATGTACCCTTCCTGAGCCTGATGCTGACGCTGTACGATATCGGGTTCAACAAGGAGGAAACCGCCCGGTACCTGTCGCTGGCGGCGGAGCACGATCAGGCAGGCTGCCTGGAGCTTTTGGAACAGCTCCGTGCCCGTCACCTGCGCTGCCTCCATCGCGTCCAGGGACGGCTCGAGCGCCTGGACAGCCTGCGCTCCCAGATGCAGAAACGGTGAAGTTACAGTGAGGCAAGGAGGAAAAATCATGAAGAAAGTAAAAGTAGTGCAGACTGCCGGAAGGGACAACTTGGGCAGCTTCGCACCTGATTTTGCGCGCTACAACGACGACATCCTGTTTGGCGAGGTGTGGTCCGCCAACGACAAGCTGTCCCTGCGCGACCGCAGCATGATCACCGTGGCCGCCCTCATGGGCATGGGCGTCATCGACAGCTCCCTCAAGTACCATATCCAGAACGCCAAAAAGAACGGCGTGACCAAGGAAGAGATGGTCCAGATAATCACGCAGCTGGCCTTTTATACGGGCTGGCCGAAGGGCTGGGCGGTCTTTAATATGGCGAAAGAAGTCTATGCCGAGCCGGCCGCAAAGGGCAAGTAATGTTAAACATTACATAAACTTTACAGACGTACTGACAATTTAATAGCGTTTTTACAATTCCTTGATTCAAACCTTACGGACGTTCCTTATACTTTTCTATCATAAGGAGGATGGCTATGAATCAGGGAATTTTTGTTTCATCGACCATGATGTGGCACGCGCCGCTGGACGAACTGATGCGCACCGCGTATGAATGCGGTTTTTCCGGTATCGAGATGTGGGCCCAGCAGTTCTTGTGCTGCGGCTATGAGGCGGGCCGGTACCGGCGCCTGGCGGAGCGGTACGACCTGGCGACGAAGATTCACGCCACGAGCTGGGACCTGAATCTGTCGTCCCTCAACGACGCCGTCCGGCAGGCCTCGCTGGACCAGGTGGCCGCCTCCATCCGCCTGGGGGCCTTTCTGGGTGCCAGCGAGGTCACGGTGCACCCCGGCCACATGACCATGCCCTGCTGGAAGGAGCAGAGCCGGCGCCTTCTGACAGATTCCCTGGAACGGGTGGCGGAATTCGCCAATCAGGAAGACGTGCCCGTTTCGCTGGAAATCATGGAAAAGACCCGGAAGGAGTTCGTGACGGATGCAGCGTCCATGCAGTCCGTGACGCGGGAACTGTTCCCGTTCTTCCGCTATACCGTCGATGTGGCCCACTGCGACAGCACGGTCGAAGTGGACGAGCTGGAAGCGGCGCTGCCCAATGTGTCGAAATTCCACATCAGCAACCGCAAGGGCCCGACGTACCACACGGCGCTGGATGACGGGGATTTCGAGTTTGTGACGCTCCTGCCGCACCTGTTGTCCTACGGTATCCCTCTGGTCCTGGAAGGGTATGACGACAGCATCGGCTTTGGCAAGATCCACCATAACGGTGCGTACCTGCGGGCGGTGGTGCCCGAGGCTATGCGCGGCGCCGGTGCCATCGGGCAGGAAGCCGTTTCGTTTTAAACAGGTTTATCAATTTTAAATAGAAAAAGGAGTGTTGGACATGAAATTCATCAGCAAAAAACTGGCGGCTCTCGCCCTGACCGGCCTTCTGGCCATGGGCATCCTGGGGTGCGGCGGCAGCCCGGCGAAAGACAAGGGGGCGGCAGGCGGCAAGCCGTCCGGCGAAATCACGCTTTACACCTCGCAGCCGAATGCCGACGCCCAGAAACTGATCGCCGGGTTCAATAAAAAATATCCCGACATCAAGGTCAAAGTCTTCCGCTCCGGTACGGAAGAAGTCGTGAGCAAGGTCCTGGCGGAAAAGAAAGCGGGCCAGGTCCAGGCCGACGTGCTGCTCGTGGCGGACAATGTGACCTTCGAGACCCTGAAGTCGAAGGACCTGCTGGAAGCGTACGAATCGCCGGAAATGAAGAACATTCCGGCCCAGTTCGTCGACAAGGACCACATGTATGCCGGCACCAAGGTCATCACGACGGGCATCGGCGTGAACACGGACCGTACGAAAGAAAAAATCACGTCGTTCAAGGACCTGCTGAAACCGGCCCTGAAAGACGAAGTCACCATGCCGAGCCCCCTGTATTCCGGCGCGGCAGCCTACAACCTGGGTGTCCTGACCCGCACGCAGGGCATCGGCTGGGAATTTTACAAGGGCCTGAAGGCGAACGGCGTCAAAGTCGACAAAGGCAACGGCTCCATCCAGAAAGCCATCGTTTCCGGCGATAAGGCTGCCGGCATCATCGTGGACTACATGGTGATCCGCACGAAGAAGAAAGGCGCCCCTGTCGCCTTCGTCTATCCTGCCGAAGGGTCTCCGTACGTGACGGAACCGGTCGGCCTGCTGAAAACGTCGAAGAACAAGGCTGCCGCCAAGGCGTTCATTGACTTCATCCTTTCCAAGGAAGGGCAGGAACTGGCCGCCAATATCGGCTACACGCCGGTCCGCGACGATGTAAAAGCACCGGAAGGACTCAGGACTGTCAAGGACATCAAGCCCATCGCGGCAGATCCCATGGCCCTGTTCCAGAACCGCGACAAAGACAAAAAGGAATTCAGCGCCCTCTTCGCCCTGTAACGACAGCAAAAGCGCAGGAAACCTTTCTTTAACTTTCAATACAGGTGGTTTCTTTATGGATAAAGGCAATATGCTGTGCCGCCGCTGCGGCACAGCACTCTTTTATTTCGTCATCTTTCTGGTCTTTGCGGCCCCGGTCCTGCGGCTCCTCGTCATGAGCTGCCAGGGGCCGGACGGGTACAGCCTCCGGAATTTCACCGTCCTGCTGGCGGAACCGCGCACGGTGCGCGCCATCGTAAACACGCTGGTGATCGCCGTCGGCTCGTCGGTCATCGCGACCGTGACGGGTACCCTGATGGCCTTCGTCATCGCGTACACGGACATCGGACACAAGCGCCTGCTGGAGATGCTGGTCCTGATGCCCTTCATCGTCCCGGCCTATATCACGACCCTGTCCTGGGCGGGCCTGTTCACGAAACACGGCCTGATCAACACGGCGGCCGCGTCCCTGGGGGTGGGCGGCCTCGACCTCTACAGCCTGGCCGGCATCCTCGCCGTCATCGGCTTCTGCAACATCCCCATCGTCTACCTGAGCGTCACCCACACGCTGCGGAAGATTCCCCGCGACCTGGAATGGGCCGCCCGCTGCAGCGGCTACGGCCTGTGGGCTACCTTCGTGAAAATCGACATTCCGGAAGCCATGCCGGCCATCGTGAGCGGTACCATCTTATCGTTCCTGGCCGCCATCGACAACTTTTCCGTGCCGGCTTTCCTGGGCATTCCCGCAGGAATCCCGGTCCTGAGCACCTATATTTACGAAAAGGCCATCAGCTTCGGACCCGACTCGTTCCCCCTGGCGGCGGCCCTGTCAGTGATGCTCTGCGTCATCGCCCTGGCAGGGACGCTGCTGGAGCTGCTCGTCCGCAAGGGGAAGATCATGGAAAGCATCAAGGAAGACATGAGTCCCCGCATCCAGATGGCCCGGCACCGCAGACTTATGCTGGAACGGGGCCTGCTCCTGGCCTGGGGCCTCATCGATTTCGTGCCCCTGTGCGTGATGGTTTCCAACGCCTTTTTGCGGACTTACGGCCTGAACTTGTCGCGGGACAACCTGTCCCTGGAAAACTTCACCTTCGTCTGCACGAACGATTCCGTCCTGACTTCCGTCCGGACCAGCCTCACCCTGGCCGTCGTGACCTGCATCCTCTGCATTTTTATTGGCACGGCCATGGCCTATCTGAAAGTGCGGCGCCGGAACCGCGCCGTCCGGGTCGCCGAAAAGTGCGCCTCCCTGACCTATGCCATCCCGGGCATCGTCCTGTCCCTGGCCATGATTTTCCACTGGACGGAACCGCTGCCAGGATTCCGGCCCGGCATTTACGGCACCATCAACATCCTCCTCATCGCCTACCTGACGCGCTACCTGATTCTGCAGATTAAAGGCAGCACGACGGCCCTGCTGGCGGTCAACGAGGAATTGGAAGAAGCCGTGCGCTCTTCGGGCTGCAGCTGGTTCATGATGTGGCGCCGCGTTCTGGTGCCCCTGTTGTCCCGCAACGTCCTGGCCAGCGCCTTTCTGATCTTCGTGTCGTCCCTGACAGAGCTGACCCTGTCATCCATGCTGGCCAGCGCGGACACGAAAACCATCGGCCTGACCATCTTCAATTTCCAGCAGGGCGGCGAATACAATCTGTCGGCGGCCATGTCGACCCTCGTCGTCGTGCTCATCCTGGCAGGGTACGCCCTGGTCCATCAGCAGTCCTCATCACAACAGAGGAAGAAGGAGGCTTTCCATGCTTTATCTGGAACACATCCGGCAGCAGTTCGGAACGACTACGGCGCTTGACGATATCAACCTTTCTATCCGCGACGGGGAATTCCTCGCCATCCTGGGCCCGTCCGGCTGCGGCAAGACGACGCTGCTCCGCGCCATCGCCGGTTTCCAGGAACCGACGGCGGGCGTCATCCGCATGAATGACGCCGTGTATTCGGGCAACGGCACCATGGTGCCCGTGGAAGACCGCGACCTGGGCATGGTCTTCCAGTCTTTCGCCCTGTGGCCCCATATGACCGTGCGGGAGCACGTGGCCTTCCCCCTGCGGAGCGCGAAGTACCGGGCCATGAAGGACACGGAAAAGAAGGAGCGGGTCGACAGGACGCTGGAGGCCATGGGTCTGGCCCCGCTGGCGGACCGCTTTCCTCACGAACTGTCCGGCGGCCAGCGGCAGCGCGTATCCATGGCCCGCGCCATTGTGCGCCGTCCGTCCCTGCTTTTGATGGACGAACCGCTGAGCGCCCTCGACGCGGAGCTGAAGATCAGCATGCGCAAGGAAATCCAGGACCTGCACCGCCGCACGGGCGCGACCATTGTCTACGTGACCCACGACCAGAGCGAAGCCATGGCCATGGCGGACCGCATCCTGGTCATGCGCAGCGGCAGCGTGGAACAGCTGGACACGCCGGAAGAACTCTACAGCCATCCCCGGACGGAATTCGTGGCGACCTTCGTCAGCAAGTGCAACCTCATCCGGGGAACCTGGCAGGGGAACACCTTCCGGGCCGGAAGGGAAGGCGTCGTCTATGACGGCACGCAGATCCCGGTGGTCTTCCGCCGCGCGGGCGTGTTCCCCGTGCGGCCGGAACAGTTCCGCATCGCCCCCGGCGGCAGCGGCCTCGACGCCGTCGTGACGAACCGCCAGTACAACGGCCGCGAAATCCAGTACTCCCTCCTCTGCGGGGAGCGCAATGTGACGGTCTACGCTTCGAACCGGGAACGCTTCACCCCGGGCGACAAGGTGAAACTGGTTTACATGGCGTGAAAAAGGGATATAATGGAACCATCGGCCGGCGGGGGACCGCCGGCCTGTTCGATACAGGAGGCATACCATTGAAATTACTCTTTGACCTGCATACGCATACCGTGGCAAGCGGCCACGCCTACAGTACGCTGAAGGAAAACGCCGAAGCGGCAAAGGAACGGGGCCTCATCGCCCTGGGAACGTCGGACCATGCCAGCGCCATGCCCGGCGGGCCGGCACCGGTCTTTTTCACGACCTACAGGGCCATTCCGGAGACGCTGCTCGGCATCCGCATCTTCACGGGGGTGGAAGCGGACATCCTGAACTTTGACGGCGAACTCGACCTGCCGGCGGACATCTTGGAGCGCATGGACTACGTCATCGCCAGCCTGCACCCGCCGTGCATCCAGGCGGGCACGCCGGAAGAGAACACGCGGGCCGTGGTGCGGGCCATGGCCAATCCCTGCGTGACCATCCTGGGGCATCCCGACGACGACCGCTATCCGCTGCTGTACGAACCGGTCGTGGAAGCGGCGGCCCGGTTCCACGTGGCCCTCGAAGTGAACAGCAGCTCCCTGGCGCCCCGCTCGGCCCGCCGGAACGCCGAGGCCAACATGCGCAAATACCTGTCCCTCTGCGCCTTGCACCGCGTGCCGGTCATCGTCAACAGCGACGCCCACATGTACACGGAGGTCGGCGATTTTGCCCGGGCCGAACAGCTCCTGGCGGCCTGCGCTTTCCCGGAGGAACTGGTCCTGAATACGCAGGAAGAAGGCCTGCAATGCGTCATCCGCGATTCGGACCGTCAGCAGATGTTCCGGAAAGGACGGCCCTGACATCTTTTCAATACATAAAAAATGTGCTATGATGTAGGACATAATAAGTCCCGCCCACGCGGCGGGACGATTTTTTGCAATGAACAAGGAGGAAGCGGCATGGCATCCCATTATAATCCGGTTACGCCGGAACTGATCGCGAAACTGAAGGCCGTCGCAGGGGACAAGAACGTCCGTTACGACGAAGAGACCCTGACCCAGTACCAGACGGACGAAGAAGGCAACCCGCATTACTTCCGCAAACCGGAAGTGGTCGTGTTCCCGGAAACGACGGAACAGGTAGCGGCCATCGTGAAACTGGCCAATGAATTCCTGGTTCCCATCACCCCGCGCGCGGCGGGCACGAACGTGGCCTGCGGCGCCATCCCCATCTACCACGGCATCGTGCTGGAGATGGAAAAGATGAACAAGATCCTGGACCTGAACGAAGAGGCCCTGTACTGCACGGCCCAGTGCGGCGTTTCGACGAACGACCTGCAGGCGGCGGCCCGCGCCAAGGGGCTGCTGTACGCCGGCGATCCGTCCAGCTCCGAGAACTGCGCCATCGGCGGCAACGTGGCCAATAACGCCGGCGGCAACAAGGCCGTCAAGTACGGCACCACGCGCAACCAGATTTATTCCGTCAAAGTCGTCACCCCGACGGGCGATGTCCTGACGGCCGGCGCGCGCCTGCAGAAATGCTCCACGGGCCTGGCCCTGGAACAGCTCTTCGCCGGTTCCGAAGGCGCCCTGGGCATCATCACCGAAGTGACGGTGAAACTGCGCCCCCTGCCGCCGTATAACTTCAACATGGTCTGCGTCTTCAAGGACGACGCCAAGGCCCTGGCCCTGCCGAACAAGATCCTCAAGGCCGGCATCGACCCGACGAGCCTGGAATACATGGACAACGAAGCCATCGCCATGACCAGCAAGTTCCTGGACATGACCTTCCCCCATGTGGAAGACGGCGGCTGCTACGTCATCGTGACGGTGGAATCCTTCTACGAGGACGACATCGACCGCAAGATGGAGAAACTCGTCGAACTGGCCGAAGCCAACGGCTCCGTGGACGAATTCGAAGCCGACGCCCGCATCTGGAAGCTGCGCAAGCAGTTCGCCGAAGCGGCCCGCGCCATCGACAAAATGTTCCAGACGGAAGACTTCGTCGTGCCCCTGGACAAGATTCCCGAAATGACGGCCCAGATTCCGGGCCTGACGAAGAAATACGGCCTGTACTGCGTCACCTGCGCCCACATCGGCGACGGCAACATCCATGTGCTGCCCCTGAACCGCGAAGGCCTGACGCCGGACGAATGGTTTGAAAAGATCAAGGCCTTCCATGCGGACCTGTTCCCGCGCGTGTACGCCCTGGGCGGCAAAATGAGCGGCGAACACGGCATCGGCTTCAAGAAGCTGGAAGAGTTCGCCAAGAACACGCCGGCGGCGGAACTGAAGGTCATCAAGGCCATCAAGAAGGCCCTGGACCCGAACAACATCATGAACCCCGGCAAACTGGTCGACATGAACGGCGACTTCGTAAAATAAGGATGGAACGGCACGATGCAGCGCAGCGCCATCGCGCAAAAAAGCCCCCGGCAGGGTTTTCCTGTCGGGGGCTTCGTGGTTTTGGTCACAGCAGGGAGAGGAAGCGGCGGAACCGTTTTTCGTCCGCCTTGCGGTACACCAGGTGGAACGCGATTTTGGCTTCGGGGTCGCTGAAGGGGATGTTGAGACGGTTCTTGCGCCGGGCCGGAATGGTCTCGATGGTGATGTTCGTGGAGAACAGGGGCAGGTCGGACTGCTGGCCGAGCTGCTCCACGGCGGCCTGGTCTTCCTGTTTGAAAAAGTGCGCATGGGGCATCTTTTCCCGCACGATATCCTCCCAGATACCGACTTTGGCGTACATGATGAAGTTCTGGCCGTCGGCCTGGGCGAAGGAAATGGTCTTGTACGGCGCCGCGGGATGGAAGGGCGTGATGGACATATAGAGATGTTCCGTGAGGTAGGGCCGGCAGACGAGGCCTTCCTCTTCCACAGGGCGGGGGAGGACGATGAGCTGGTAGGCACCGTCGCGCAGGCCCTGCAGCAAATGGTCCGCCGTATCCTGGCCGGAAGAGACGGACAGGTCGGAGAACGCGCCCGTGACGAGGGGCAGCAGGCGCATCAGCGGGCCGGGGGCGCAGCTGCCCACGGTCAGGGTGTGCAGGCTCTTGTCGTGGAGGCGGATGCGCTCTTCCATGGCGGCCACGGATGACAGGATGCGGCCGGCGTCCTCGGCTGCCAGGATGCCCGTGGAGTTCAGGGCGAGGCGGTTTTTCTGCCGCTCGAACAGGGGCACGCCCAGCGTGTCTTCCAGTTTCTGCATGGAGCGGGACAGGGAAGGCTGCGAAAGGTGCAGCTCCTCCGCCGCGGCCGACAAGGTGCCGCACCGGTGAAAGGCGTCCAGCTGTTCCAACAGGTATAGTTCGATCATGATGAGTCCTCCTTGCGTTCAGACGATTTGTTTCTTCTAGTATACATGAAACGTATGGCAATATGCAATAGTAATATGGCGAATCCGCCTGTTACAGGGTAAGATGTATTCAGATGAAATACGGAAACATCTGCCGAAAGCATAGTGATAACAAGGAGGATTTACACATGAAACACGGAGAACAGACCCAGGAAGTCATGAATATCAACTTAAATAACGGCACGTCCATGCCGGCCGTCGGCATCGGCACGTTCCTCATGCAGCCGGACGAGGCGGAAGCGGCCGTCCGGACGGCCCTGCAGAGCGGGTACCGGCTCGTCGACACGGCCAACGCCTACCTGAACGAGAAGGCCGTGGGCCGGGCCATCCGGACCTCCGGCAGAGACCGCGGGGACATCTTTTTGTCCACCAAGCTGTGGCCCAGCGTGTACGGTGCAGCGGACAAGGCCATCGACGAGACGCTGGAGCGCCTGGGCACGGACTACATCGACCTGCTGTTCCTGCACCAGCCCGTTGGCGATTACATGGGCGCCTACCAGGCCATGGAACGCGCCGTCAAAGCCGGCAAGGTCCGGTCCCTGGGACTGTCGAACTTCCCCGTCGAAAAAATCGACGAAATCCTGGCGCAGGCCGCAGTGCCGCCGGCGGTGCTGCAGGCCGAAGCCCATCCCTACTATCCCGAACAGGACCTGAAACGGCACATGGCGAAGTACGACGCCGTGCTGATGGCCTGGTATCCCCTGGGCCACGGCGACGCCCGTCTGGTCCAGGAACCGGTCTTCACGGAACTGGCCGCCAAATACGGAAAATCCAACGCCCAGATCATTCTGCGCTGGCACGTGCAGAGCGGCCACATCGTCATTCCGGGCTCGAAGAACCCGGACCATATCCGGGCCAACCGCGACATTTTCGATTTCAGACTGACCCGGAGCGACATGGCCCGCATCGCGCGTCTGGCGGAGCAGGGCAGACCCTATTACGTTCCCAGCGCCGCGACCCTCGAAGGGTACCTGCGCTTTTCGCCGGACTTTGCGGCCCAGAAATAAAAGCATAAACAAAAGCGTAAAAAACACACCCCGGCTGCTGCAGCGGAAGCGTCCTCCGCCGCCGTAACCGGGGTGTTCTGCGTTCCTTCGGCCAGGGTACATCGTGCCCTGCCAAGGGAAGGTCATTTGAAGTTGTAGGCTGTCACAATCTTCGGTTTGCCGTAGAGTTTTTCCTGCATGGCTTCGTAGAGCGAAATGGCCAGGTAGGAGCCGGCGATGTTGTACACATTGGTCCAGCCGCTGTTCTGGAGGGCCATGACGGCGTTGTAGCTGCGCTGGCTGGAACGGCAGTGCAGGTAGACCGGGCGGTCTTTGGGCACTTCGTCCAGGCGCTGCCGCAGCTGGCTCAGGGGCAGATTGACGGCGCCGAGCAGGTGGCCGGCGCCGTATTCCCCTTCTTCGCGCACGTCAATGATGCACGCCTTTTCTTCCACGAGGCGCCGCACTTCGGTCAGATGGACCTGGCGGAAGCGGCCGTAGAGCAGGTTCAGGCCCACGAGGCCCGCCATATTGACGGCGTCCTTCGCCGTGGCCGTCACAGGGGCGTAGCACAGTTCGGCGTCGCGCAGATCCGACAGGGTGCCGTTCATGCCGATCAGGGCGGCCAGCACGTGGATACGGCGCACCGCGCCTTCGGCCCCGATGGACTGGGCTCCCAGCAGGCGGCCCGTGCCTTTTTCAAAGAGGACTTTCAGGTGGATGGGCCGCGCGCCCGGCAGGACGCCGACTTTATCCATGGGGATCACGTAGGCGTAGTCCCAGTCGAATCCGGCGGCCGTGGCTTCCTTCTCGTTCAGGCCCGTGCGGGCCGCAAAAAGGTCGAAGACCTTCACGACGGAAGAGCCCAGGAAGCCCTTCCGTTCGTGGCTGATGCCGCAGATGGCGTCCGCCGCGCTGCGGGCCTCCATCTGGGCCGGCCAGGCGAGGGCGAGGCGCATGGGCCGGTGATTCATCCGGTTCAGGACCTCGATGGCGTCGCCTACGGCAAAGATGTCCGGGTCGCTCGTGCGGAAATTCCCGTCGACCCGGATGCCGCCGGTCGTGCCGATGGTGAGGCCGGCAGCCTGGGCCAGGCGCGTGTCCGGTTTGACGCCGATGGCCATGATGACTGCTTCGGCGGGTACTTTGCGGCCGCTCTGCAGCAGGACTTCCGTTTCCGTGATGGCCTGGACGCCGTCCTGCAGGATCAGCTGCACGCCGTGGTCCAGCAGTTCCTTGTGGAGCAGCTGCACCAGGTCGAAATCATAAGGCGCCAGGATCTGATCCGCCGCTTCGATGATGGTCACGTCGAAGCCGGCTTCGCGCAGGCATTCCGCCGCCTCGCAGCCGATGAAGCCGCCGCCGGCGATGGCCACGTGCCGGACTTTGCGGCCGCGCAGCCAGGCATCCAGTTTCACGACATCGGGCACGGTGTGGAGGGTGAACACATTGGGGCCGTCCAGCCCGCCGATGGAGCGGGGCAGGACCGGCGTGCCGCCCGGTGCCAGCACCAGTTTGTCATAGGCTTCCTCGTAGGTTTCCCCCGTGCGGGCGTTCCGTACCGACACGGTCCGGCGCTGCCGGTTGATGGCGGTCACTTCCTGCTCCGTACGGGCGTCGATGTTGTACTGTTTCCGGAACCGCTCGGGGTTCATGAGTACCAGATTGCCGCTTTCGGGCACGAGACGGTTCAGGTAATAGGGCAGGCTGCAGTTGGAAAAGGACACATAGGGCCCTTTTTCGAACATAACGATGTGCGCCGCCTCGTCCAGACGGCGCAGGCGGGCGGCCGCGGACGCTCCGCCCGCGACGCCGCCGATGATGACGTATTTGTTGGCCATGGGGTCACCTGCTTTCCGGTTCACGGGGCATCAGGGTTTCAGGGCAGCCCGGACGGCGGCCTTGGTGCAGAACCCGATGATCTTCTTGCAGTTGCGGGCCCGTTCCTTTTTGCCTTCGGGCGTCGATTCGTCAAAGGGGAAGCACAGGTCGCGGCATTCGATGGTGCCGTATTCCCGGATGCAGTCCTTCACATAGGCGCCGTGGCGGGGGTAGATGCCCGTGCCGGGATGATGGAGTTCGTCGACGCGCTCCTCAAAGGTCGGCTTCGCATAGGGGTCCTTGCGGCCCTTTTCACTGCCGATGACGACGAGGCCGGCATTGACGGCACCGCACGTATGATGCGTGAAACCCATGCCGCCGCCCATGCCGGAAACGAGGGCGACGATATCCTTCGGATAATCGGAAATGCCCAGGTCCAGGAAGCCCTGCAGCACGCATTCACCGCAGTTCAGGCCGTGTTTGAAATGTTCCATGGCGTTCTGGGAGGCCTTTTCCGCCAAGGCTTCGATTTCTTCTTCCGTATAGACTTTCTTTTCTGCCAAAATACTCCACTCCTTTCTGATCCGCACGTGCCCCGTTTCCTTACCGGATTCCGGGCACGTTACATCTTACTTAGATTATACTATAAACCGGCCGGGCCGGTTGTGAAAATTCTAACAATTAAAGCGCGGCGGGGGCCCGGTCCCGCCGGCCCGCCTTCAGCGGTGCACGGCGGCCTTCTTCCACGCGCCCGAGCGGTAGAAGAAGAGACAGATGACGAAGGGCGTGAAGCCGGCCACGGCGTCGCCGAGCCACAGGCCGAAGTAGCCCATGTGGCAGTAAAAACCGAAAAAGATGCTGAAGCCCAGCCGCAGCACGATGCCGTCCAGCAGGGCGACGGCCAGGTTGATGTGCGGGTTGCCCGAGCCGTTCAGGAGGGCGTTGCTGCCCGAACGGGCGTCGCAGCCGAGGGCGAGCAGGATGGCGATGGGCACGTATTCCCGGCCGATGCGCAGGACTTCCGGGTCGGCCGTGAAGAGGCCGAAGATCTGGTCCGGGAAAAAGTATACCGTGGTGGCGAAGAGGCAGGCGAGGACGCTCATGAATTTGAAGGTCTCCGCCATGATGCGCCGCACCCGTTCGTATTTGCGGGCGCCGATGTTCTGGCCGATCATGGAGGCGCCGGCCGTGTTGACGGAGTTGGACAGCATGTTGAGGGCGCTGTTCAGTTTATGGCCGATGCCGGCGAAGGCGGAAACGGCGACGCCGAACGCGTTGATCCAGGCATTGACGAACATTTTGGTCAGCTGGACGGAGGCGTTCTTGAGGGCCATGGGGAAGCCCAGGGACACGAGCAGGCCCATGAGCTGCCGGTCCCACGTGAAGAAGAGGCGCGGCGACAGGGTGAGGTGGTATTCCCCGCGGTGGCGCAGCAGGAAGGTGAAGCCGAGGACGCAGCTCAGTCCCTGGCTGAGCACCGTGGCGAGGGCCGCACCGCCGGCGCCCATGCCCAGCAGGGGCACGAAGAGCAGGTCCAGGACGATGTTCAGGAGGGCCGCAAAGCCGATGAAGTAAAAAGGATGCTTGGCGTCGCCCATGCCGCGTAGAACGGCGCTGACGGCGTTATACATGTCGATGAAGACGATACCTGCCAGGCTGACCCGCGCATAGGCCAGCGCCTCGGCATAGGCCTCCGGCGGCGTGTTCATGAGCTGCGTCATAATTCGAATCGGAGCAGGCCCGCGGCCTGCCCGTATCCTTATTTTATAAGCGGATTTTTGAAAAATCAACGGGAACCCTATGGCATAAGGACGCAAAATACGGTATAAATATAAGTAATACAAAAGGTGCAGGGAGGAATCGGAATGGACGGCTGGCGTGGCATCACCTTCAATGCCCTGGGCACGGTGTGCCGTGTCGCCGCTCCTGTCGGGGACGATGTCCTGCTCCGTTCCGTCCGTCAATGGATCCGGGAGCGGGACGACGACTGGTCCCTCTTCAAAAGCGGCAGCGAAATCTGCCGCCTGAACCGGGCGGCCGGCCGGGCCTGGACCGCCCTGAAGCCGGACACGCTGGCCCTGCTGCGCGAAGCGAAGGAATGCGCCGCCGCGACAGGCGGCGCCTATGCGGTGACAGCGGGCCCGTTGACGGCCCTCTGGCGCCGGGCCCTGGCGGCGGGAACCATTCCTGCGGAAGATGCCGTCCAAACGGCGCGGGACCTGGTGGATGACGCGGACCTTCTGCTCCGTCCGGAAACGGGGGAGGCCATGCTGCGGCGGCCGGGCCAGCAGGTCGACCTGGGCGGCATCGCCAAGGGCTTTGCCGCCGACCGGGTGCGGGACATCCTGCTGGCAGGGGGCGTCACGGAAGCCCTGATTGACCTGGGCGGCACCGTGTGGGTCCTGGGCGGGCCCGTCCCTGTCGGCATCCGCCATCCCCAGCCCGGCACGGACCGCGTCATGGGGCGGCTCAGGGTGCAGGACAAAGCCGTCGTGACGTCCGGAACGTATGAACGGTTTGTGCGGCGCGGGGACCGGCTTTACCACCATGTCATCGACTGCCGTACGGGGCAGCCGGCCCGGTCCGGCCTGTGCAGCGTCACCCTCGCCGGTGCGCCGGCCGTCCGCCTGGACGCCCTGGCCACGGCTTTCCTTGTGACGGGTGCCGCGGCCGCCCTGCCGGTGCTGCAGCGCGAGGGCTGGGAAGCGGTCTTCGTCACGGACGGGTACGATGTCCTGGCGACGCCGGGCCTCCGGGACAACCTGCAGTTGTTAGAAGAAGATAGTTAAAGGATGGTTGCCATGAAACGCAAAATACAACTTCTCCGCCATGGAATCCAGCTGGCGGCCTTCCTGGTTATGCCGGGACTCTTTACGTTGACCTTTTCGGCCGTGGGCAGCGTGTACCGGGCCCTGGCGGCGGGTACGTGGGACTGGAACCGCATGGCCTACGACGTGGCCCTGCTTGTGGCCGTTTTTCCCATTACGATTCTGTGGGGCCGCTTCTTCTGCGGCTTCCTGTGCTCCTTCGGGGCCATGGGTGACCTGCTCTGGGCCCTGTCCCGGCGTTTTACGAAAAAGAAGATCATCCTGCAGCCCCGGACGGAGGCGCTCCTGCAGAAAGTGAAATACATCTTCCTCGTGGCCATTTTCGTCTGCTTCTGGTCCCTGCAGATGCCCTTGCCGGACAACTGGAGCCCCTGGTATGTCTTCGGCGTCTATACGACGCCCCGGGGCTGGCAGGACCTGTCCCTGTTCGCCACCGTCGGCGGTGCGTACCTCGTCATGATCGTCATCGCCTCCCTCGTCTTCGAACGGTGCTTCTGCCGCTGGTTCTGCCCGCTGGGAGCGCTGTTCAGCCTGGTTTCGCGGAAACGGCTCTTCACCATCCGCAAACCGCGCAAAAACTGCGGCCCCTGCCGCCTGTGCACGTGGGAGTGCAGCATGGGCCTGGACCTGACGCAGACCGACGCCATCCGTTCCGGTAACTGCATCGACTGCTTCCAGTGCGTGTCCCACTGCCCCAAAGACAACATGAAGACCGCCCCGGCCCCGGCTGTGGCGGGGACGGCAGCGGCCCTCGGTATGGCAGGATTGTATTTTGCCGGCAACATCGCCGTGGAGCAGGCGCTGCCCCGGTCCGGCCGTTCCGTCGCGGTGGAACGCCAGGGACAGTACCGGGACGGCATCTACACGGGCAGCGGCAAAGGGTTCAGCGGCACGACGCAGGTACAGGTCACCGTCCGGGGCGGGAACATCACGGACATCACCATCGTGTCCCACCAGGATTCGAAACGCTATTTCGACCAGGCCTCGGCGGGCCTCATTCCGGCCATCATCGCGTCCCAGGACGTGGCCGGCGCCGCCGTGGTGTCCGGTGCCACCTACAGCAGCTACGGCCTGAAGGAGGCCGTGGCCAAGGCCGTGAACGTGCCCTTCACGAATCCGAACTACACACAGAAACCGGTCCTGCACCATTGACGGTCAGACCAGACCGGTCACTTCCTTGCAGTACGCAATGACGCATTCCAAAGCGGGAGAAAGCCATTTGTCCCGGTGACGGAGCAGCTGGAGCCAGACATCCAGATGGAAATCCGACACGGGCAGACGGACGATTTCTCCCGCCTTTTCGTGTTCCCGGAACGCGTAGTCCGGCAGGCAGGACAGTCCCAGGCCCTGGGCGACGAGGCGCACGATATGCCGCGTTTCGCCCGTTTCCAGGACCGGCTCGATTTCGAGCGACCGGGCCGCCATCTGCTCCTCCATGTAGCGGCGGTAGCTCATGCCCTTTTCCGTCAGCAGGAAGGGGTAGCGGACCAGGTCCTCCATGACCAGCTCTTTGCGGCCGGCCAGGGGATGGCCGGCGCCGGCGATGAAGCACACGGGAACCCGGACTTCCTGCAGGTGCACGTACGATGTATTGTAAATGGGCTGCTCCAATGCGAAGATGAGGTCCGTCGTATTCCGGTTGAGCTGCTGCAGCATGCCTTGCACGTCCGCCGTGTTCACCTTGAGGGAGATGCCCGGGTAGTCCCGGCGGAAGCGGGGGAACAGGGGACCGAAGAAGAGCGGTTCCAGGGACGAGGCCATGGTCAGGGTGATGTGCCCCGTAATCCGTTCCTTTTCGGAGAGGGCGGCGTCCAGGTCCTGGCGGAGCAGGTCGACGCGGTGGGCGTAGCGGAGCACCTTGCGGCCTTCCTCCGTGAGCAGGACGTCGTGATGGATGCGCTCGAACAGGTGCACGCCCAGTTCCTTTTCCAGCTGCTTAATCTGGAAGGACACGGTGGACTGGGAATAGCCGAGCCGCTGGGCGGCCTGGGAAAAGCTCCGCAGTTCCGCCACCAGGATGAAGGTCTTCAGGCTGCGAATCTCCATGTATATCACCTCAATCGAAAAATTGAATAACTTAAAATCAAATTATCTATTTTACTAATTATAATGCAGCCCATATAATAGAAGCAACAATATTTTCCGGCGCGGGAGTGCCGCGGCCGGATGGAGGAGTTAGGAGACATCATGTCCATTCAGTTTGCCATCGTCATCTTGTACATCGTCCTGCTTTTCGGCGTTTCGTTCTATGTCAAGCGCCGGGCGGAAAAGAACCCTATGGAGTATCTGTTCGCAGGGCGTAAATTCGGCCCCTGGCTGGTCGCTGTCAGCACCACGGGCATGGCCGTCGGCGCCGCCTCGACGGTCGGCGTGGCCGAAAGCGCCACGAAGCTCGGCCTGTCCGCCGGCTGGTATAACGGCGCCTGGGCCATCGGCGCCATCATCATGGGCCTGGTGGCAGCGGGCAAGTACCGCGCCCTCAACTGCACGACCATTCCCGAACTGTTCGAGCGCTGCTACGACAAAAAGGCGCGCATCATCAGCGTCATCGGCCTGTCGGTCATCCTGATCTGCATCACGTCGCTGCAGTACGTCGCAGGCGGCGCCATCCTGTCGTCCCTCATGCCCGATGTATTCACCATGCGCGCCGGCATGATCACGAGCGCCATCGTCTTCATCGGCATCACGGCCATCGGCGGCCTCTGGTCGTCGGGCCTTTCGAACCTGCTGAGCGTGGCCATCATCTATCTCGGCATCCTGTATTCCCTGTTCCGCATCCTGACCCGTGACGGCGGTCTCGCCGGCATCGAGGCCAAGCTGCCTGTCGTGGCCGGACTGGACTGGATGAGCCCCGTCGGCGGCCTGACGGGCATCATGCTCTTCGGCTGGATCCTGGTCATGACGACGCAGGCCATTTCCGCCGGCCCCGTGCAGATCGCTTGCAGCGCGAAGGACGTTTCCTCCGCCCGCAAAGGCTTCTTCCTGGCGGGCCTGCTCATTTTCCCGATCGGCTTCCTGTCCGCTATCCTGGGCATGGCGGCCATTGCGGAATTCCCGGACATCAACCCGACGAAGGCCCTGCCTCAGATCGTCATGAGCCTGGATCCCTTCTCCTCGGGCCTGACGCTGGCAGCCCTGTGGGCGGCCGACGTATCGACGGCGTGCACCATCCTCATGAATGCCAGCACGCTCGTCTCGCAGGATATCTACAAGCGCTTCATCAACCCGAACATCTCCCGTGAAAAATACCTGCGGGCGAACCGCGTCATCGTCCTTTTAATCGGTATCGCCACGCTGTGGATGGCCTTCAACATGGTCGGCATCGTGAAGATGATGATGATCGGCCTGTCCCTGACGACGGCCTTCACGCTGGTCTTCCTGTGCACCATTTACGCGCCCGGCCTGTGCCGCAAGAACACGGCCTTCTGGACGACCCTGGTGGGCATCGCCGGCCTCGTGGCCTGGACCTTCATCCCGTCCATCCGCATCTTCCCGCACGTCATCTATTTTGAATGGGTCATCTGCCTCATCACGCTCTTCGTCGTGCGCCTCGTGGACAAGGAACCCTTCAAGAAACCGGTCGTGCAGGCAGAAGAGTGATTCACCGGAACGGCAATCCCAAGACAAGGAACGGAACCAATCCCATGTATCATACAATCTTGTTTGACCTCGACGGCACGCTGACCGCGTCGGGCGAGGGCATCACCAAATCCGTCCAGTACGCCCTGGCCAGAATGGGCCGGCCCGAACCGGACCTGAAGAAGCTGGAGCTCTTCATCGGCCCGCCGCTGACGGAACAGTTCATGCAATACGCCGGCTACGATTACGCCACGGCGAAGCGGGCCACGGGCTATTTCCGGGAACGCTACGAAACGGTCGGCCTGTTCGAGAACAAACCCTTTCCCGGCGTGGACCGGCTCCTGCAGGGACTGCGGGATTCGGGACGCACGCTCTGCGTCGCCTCGTCCAAACCGGAAAAGTTCGTGCGCATCATTCTGCAGCACTTCGGCCTGGACGGCTATTTTGCCGAAATGGTCGGCGCCCACATGGACGAAACGGGTTCGCACAAGGATGAGATCATCGGCGAAGCCCTGCGCCGCCTGGGCCTGACGGACCACCGCGCCGGCACCATCATGGTGGGGGACAAGTCCCACGACATTGTGGGGGCCCGCCAGCAGGGACTGCCGGCCATCGGCGTCACCTACGGGTACGGCACGCCGGCGGAACTGGAAGCGGCCCATCCCCTGCAGATCGTCGGCTCCCTGACCGAACTGCGCGACTTTTTCGCTGCCGACAAGGCCTGAGGCGCGGCGTCTGGAAACGGCACACAAATACAAAAGGCGCCTGCCGGAGCAATCTTCCGGCAGGCGCCTGTTTTATGTCCGATTCAGTTTTTGCTCTGGATGGCGTCCAGATAATTCCGCGCCCAGGTCAGGTCGATGACCGGCTCCCGGGAGAAGAGACGCTCCATGTCGTCGCCGAAATTGACGGCCATCTGGTCATAGAGCGGGCGGATGGCGTCGTCGAAGGGCGTCTGCGCCACCTGGTTGGTCTTCAGGTCCACGATGGTGAACACGTACGGCGCGGGGTCCCCGGCCGGTTTGTCCGGATTGCGGGCGAACCAGACCTCGTCGGCATGGAAATCCGGCGCCTGGGCCTGCAGCTGGTTCAGCATGAAGACTTTGAAGAGCTCGATGTAGCGGTCGTCCAGGCCGGCATCGAAAATGACGAGCTTTTCCCGGCATTCCTCTTCCGTGCGCACGATGCGCCACGTGTATTTCTGCCAGCGGGGCACCACGGAGGGCTGTGCCTGGGGCGGCAGCGTGTTGCGGCGGATGGCGTCGGCGACGGACGCGGCATCTTTGCTTTCCGTGAGGCAGTACACGGCCAGCAGGTCTTCGGGCTGGTCATAGAAGAAGGAATAGTGCAGGTGCCACTCGTGGCCGCACTGGGGGCAATGGACGACGAAGGCCGAACCGTCGCGCACGGCGGCTTTGTCTTCCGGATGATCCGCTGTATTGAAATTCACCTTCAGTTTCTGTAAAAAGCGGTGCTTGCAATGAGGGCAGGACAGAAAATGGGCTTCCGTTTCGCTGTATTCCATGGCAATCTCCTTTCGATATCCCTATCATTATAACAAATGCCGGCGGCCCGTGTGTAAAATATTTGCGACACTGCCCGTTCTGTGCTATAATGTCATGGTAATCCCACATGCGCCTGTAGCTCAGTGGATAGAGCACCGGTCTCCGGAACCGGGTGCGGAGGTCCGATTCCTCTCAGGCGCACCAGAAAAAAATACGCGGGACCGCCGGACGGGCGGTCCTGTTTTTTTATGCCCTGCGGAAGCCGGAGCGGCTGTCGGACGAGTTGTCCGGCAGCCGTATTTTTTTGCCCTGCAGAATATATAATAAAATTAGATATAAATAAATTAGAAATAAGAATAAACATTGGAAATACAGATAAAAATAATGGAAATTTCATATTATTTATTGGAAAAAGTATTGAAATTACCGATATAATGTATTATAATTATAGATGTAAATAAGGAGGGCTGCAGCTATGGTTACGAGGAAAAGACAGGCCCCTTCCGCCGCACGGAAGCGGAAGGCCGGTCCCGCGCGGCGGGAGACCATCCACGACCGCATCCGGCAGGTCCGGCTCAGCGAAGGCCTGAGCCAGGGCGGATTCGCGCTGGCCCTGGCGAAAGCCCTGGGCAGGCCCCGGACGGAAGCGCGGACCCAGTCGCAGATTTCCTCTATCGAACACGGCGACAGTGGCGTCCCCGTCGATGTGATCGAAGCCATCGGCAACATGGGGTACGACCTGGAGTGGCTCGTGTGCGGACGGACCCGTGGCGAGGCGGCCCGGGACATGCTGGGAGATAACCCGGACATGCTCCGCGTGGTCGCGGACTTGAAGGAACTGCAGCCGGCGGAGCTGGCCTTTGTGCAGAAATGGCTGGAACTGTATGTACAGAGCCTGCATCGGGATCAGAAGGAAGAGGCGTGAAAATGGCGGACGTACGTAAAGCAGCATCGTATCAGGAATATCCGGAAACAGACGGCAGCACGGCCCTGGCACCGCGCAGGCAGGTCCTGCAGCGCGGCCAGATGGTCATGTGGGACAAGGAAGCGGGCGTCTTCGTCCCGTACCGCAAGCAGGGACGCAGCTACAAGGTGCTGCGCCGCCGCCTGATCGTCCTGGCGGCCGTCCTCGGCATCCTCTATGTCGGCGCCATCGCCCGCAGCGCCGCCCTGGTCCGTACGGGCAATCAGCTCGTGACCCTGCAGACGCAGGAAAGCCAGCTCGTGAACGCCAACGCGCAGCTCAAGCTGCAGGTCGAGAAACTGCGCACGCCGGAACGCATCACGGACATTGCGGAACATCAGCTGCACCTGAGCGTGGCCCGCAGCAACATCTACCTGGGCGCACGCTGAACCGGGCCGCGGGCAAAAAAAGAAGGCGCCGGCCGGCGCCTTGCAGGGAACATCAAACTGTAGATACAAAATGTATCCGTTTGTAGTCTGCATATATATTTTTGTGCATAAAAATATCAGGAAACACAAAAAACTCCGTGCGGGGAAGCACGGAGTTTTTTGCCCTTTTCGGGGATCTCGGTTTAGGGGTCCTTATGCCGGGGAAGCATAAGGATAAGGGAGATGATTGAAGAACAATCGGTAATTTTGTTTGTCCGGCTGCGACGTAGGGGAACATCGCCGCCACAAAATTACCTGGGGGATACGTCAAACGGTTATTGGGGATATAACTTCGTCTGACAGCTTTATTATAACCGATTCGTGATTTTAATTGTGTCCGAAAAGGGTAATATTTGTGAAATTTTTATGAAATGTATTTACATACGGCAAATTTTTCACAATTTCCGTTTAATTAATATCTTTTGGCATTCCCCAGGCGGACAGTCTATAATAAACCTGTGAGAACCGAAAGAAAGGCAGGAGGACCCTATGGATTTCAAACGACAGGACGGGGACGCCATCGTCATGCATCCCATCGCCCATATCCGGACGGCGTTTCCGACGAAGTTCGGCATCCCGCGGCAGAGCGGCGTCGTGCCGGCGCTGACGGGGCGCATCGTCTTCACGAAGGAATACGCGCAGGCGGAAGCGCTGCGCGGCATCGAAGGATACAGCCATCTGTGGCTCATCTGGCAGTTTTCGGAAGCGAAACGCTCCCACTGGTCAGCCACGGTGCGTCCGCCCCGGCTGGGCGGCAACGTGCGCATGGGCGTCTTCGCCACGCGTTCGCCCTTCCGGCCGAACAACATCGGCCTTTCGTCCGTGCGCCTGGAACGGGTCGAGCTGGATACGCCCGAAGGGCCCGTTCTCTATGTGTCCGGTATCGACCTGATGGACGGCACGCCGATCCTGGACATCAAGCCCTACCTGCCGGCCGTGGACTGCCACAGCGGGGCAACGGGCGGGTTTACGGACACGACGCCCTTCCGGGAAGTGGACGTGGTGTTCCCGCCCGACCTGCTGGCGCTGGTGCCGGAGGCGGAACGGGACGCCCTGCTGGGCGTGCTGCGGGAAGACCCGCGGCCCCATTACCAGGATAACCCGGACCGCGTGTACGGCTTCGGGTTCGCCGGCCTCGAAGTGAAATTCCGCGTCGCCGGCGGCCGCCTCACGGTGGTGGCCGTGGAACCGGGCGGCAGGCCCTGACCCGCGTCCCGGCAAGGCCGCATTTCCGCGTGGTTCCGCCCGGAATTCCCTTGCCGTGTAATGTGATAAAACATATGTTACAGAAATAAAAAGAAAAAAGAGAGAGCATTTGTTACAATAGGTTTAACCCAAAACCAAAAAATAACAAGGAG
>ONAN01000004.1 GCA_900315805.1 uncultured Selenomonadales bacterium | reverse complement strand
AAGATGGTAACCCAGTCGATGGAAGCATAAGCCTGTTTTTCAGTCAGGCAGCCGGTCAGTACGCAAACCAGTGCGCCGGTAACTGCAGCCATTTCCAGGGAGATACCTTTGATACCCAGAGCCATGACAACGACTACGACCAGCAGGATGATGCCGGAAATAGCCATCTTCGTGGTGGACTGGTTGTTAGCTTCGATTTCCTGTTCGATTTCCTGGTCAGCATCCAATTCGCGTTTCGGGATCAGATGTTTGCCGATCAGCATCATGTAAGCCATAGCGGCGATGGTCAGAGGAATACCGATCTTTGCGAATTCGAAGAATCCGAAAGGACGATAGCCAGCCTGGCCCAGAGCGCCAGCAGCGATGATGTTAGGAGGCGTACCAACCAGCGTGATGATACCGCCGATGCCGCAGGCGAATGCCAGAGGCATCAATTCGCGGGAAGCAGGAATCTTTGCTGCAGCGCAGACACCCAGAACAACAGGCAGCAGGCAGGCAGCCGTACCGGTGTTGGACAGGACGGACGAAAGAGCTGCACCAACGATCATGATACCGAACATCAAGCTGTTTTCACCGGTACCGGTGATCTTGACGACGGTTTCGCCGATCTTCTGTGCCAGTCCAGTGTAGAACATTGCTGCACCTACAATGAACATGCCGGCGAACAGAACGACGGTGGAGTTAGACAAACCACTGAATACCTGTTTCGTCGGGACGAAGCCCAGCAGACCACAGGCAATGGATGCTGCGGTGGAAGTTACAGCCAGGGGAATGATTTCGGTAATGAAGAAAATCGCCACCACAGCCAACAAAATAAGACACTTTGTTGCTTGAGACATTTTATCTCCTCCTTATTAAATTTTATATTGAGTGCACAGCAATGAGAGCAGCGGGCAGACAGAGCATGCACAGAATATAACCAGGTTGGTTCCGGCCAGCGCCGGTCCTTAGTTACATGTTCATTATACCACCTTCCCCGCGGATTTGAAAGTGGGGCGGCGCCATTTCTACAATGATTTGTGCAACTGGATGTCAGCAACAAGCATACTTATGTCTTTATACACTGGATTTTTCGGATAAATAACTCGTCCATACACATTAATTCGCAAAATTTCATTTCAGTTTCACGATTTCGTTACACTTTTTTGTTACGCCGGAACGCCGTTCCTCCCCTGCCCTGCCGCGGGCATAAAAAGAAGCCGGCGCGCCATGCGCCGGCTTGCAGTTTTTCCAGATGTTGAAGATTTGGCGAGCCTTATTTGCCCGGGAAGAAAGGCCAGAAGATAGGAATCAGGATTACCGAAACGATGAAGGAAACGATAACCAGACCCAGACCAGCCTTTACATAGTCCATGAACTTGTATCCGCCAGGGCCAAGTACCAGGGTGTTAGGAGGCGTACCTACAGGCGTTGCGAATGCGCAGGATGCTGCAACTGCAATTGCCATCAGTACTGCGTGCGGGGAAGCACCCAGCTGTTTGGAAATAGCGATACCGATCGGGCACAGCAGAGCTGCGGATGCGGTGTTGGACATGAACTGCGTCAGGCCGCAGGACAGGATGAACAGTACGATCGTTACGACGATCGGGGAAGGAGAACCACCCATGGCGCTTACAGCGGCATTGGCGATAACCTTGCCGGCACCGGTCTTATCCAGAGCCTTCGATACAGGCATCATGCCTGCGAACAGGAAGATGGTAACCCAGTCGATGGAAGCATAAGCCTGTTTTTCAGTCAGGCAGCCGGTCAGTACGCAGACCAGTGCGCCCGTAACGGCAGCCATTTCCAGGGAAATACCTTTGATACCCAGAGCCATGACCAGAACGACAACCAGCAGGATGACGCCGGAAATGACCATCTTCGTGGTGGACTGAGCGTTCGCTTCGATTTCCTGTTCCACATCCTGGTCGGCATCCAGTTCGCGTTTCGGGATAAGGTGTTTGCCGATCAGCATCATGTAGAGCATGGCGGCGATGGTCAGAGGAATACCGATCTTTGCGAATTCGAAGAATCCGAAAGGACGGTAGCCGGCCTGTGCCAGGGCGCCGGTCGCAATGATGTTAGGAGGCGTACCAACCATGGTGATGATACCGCCGATGCCGCAGGCGAATGCCAGAGGCATCAATTCGCGGGAAGCAGGGATCTTTGCTGCAGCGCAGACACCCAGAACAACAGGCAGCAGGCAGGCAGCCGTACCGGTGTTGGACAGGACGGACGAAAGAGCTGCACCAACAATCATGATACCGAACATCAAGCTGTTTTCACCGGTACCGGTGATCTTGACGACGGTTTCGCCGATCTTCTGTGCCAGGCCGGTGTAGAACATTGCTGCACCTACGATGAACATGCCGGCGAACAGAACGACGGTGGAGTTGGACAGACCACTGAATACCTGTTTCGTCGGGACGAAGCCCAGAACGCCACAGGCGATGGATGCCGCGGTGGAAGTTACAGCCAGGGGAATGATTTCGGTAATAAAGAAAATCGCCACCACAGCCAACAAAATAAGACACTTTGTCGATTGAGACATTCTATCTCCTCCTCGAAAAATTTTACGTCCCTTCTTCACACCCTCTGGAAAAAAGCATGGAAGAGCGTAATTGATAGTCCCTTCGGACTACTCCTTGATTATAGCACTAATACTAAAAAATGAAAAGCCTTTTGGCGCAATACTTTTCAATGTTATTTCACAAATCTCCTCCAAAATCCACGGGTTGACGACATTTGGGCACGCCTGGTACGCGAATTTGATTCGTTGCGCATTTTTATTACAGTTCAACGGTTTTCCATTGGTTTTTCCACTTTTTGCGTTAAAAATCCTCATTTTGGTCAAATTTCCCTGATTTCTTCGGTTTAAACGTAAAAAGACGGCAATACGCCCTATTCCGTATAGACACGGAAAGGCGCTTGCCGTCTCTTCCTCTTTTAATCTTGTCTGCCCGCTGCGACATTCTCAATATAAACAGAGGAGTTACCTTTATAATATCAGCCGCCTGTTGGATTGTCAATAGGTTTTTAATATTTTACGACTTTAGTATTACTACCTCAATCCTTTTTTCTAAGTCCTGCTTCCCCATTTCCCGGGAAATCTGCCTATGCGGCAAAAAGAAACCGGCCGCACTTGGTTTTCACCAAATGCGGCCGGTTCAGATTACGCTAAACAGGACTGCCGCAAATCAATTATTTGCCGGCAGGTCCGATCATAGCCAGCATGGTGCCTGCAGCAACTGCAGTACCGATAACGCCTGCTACGTTCGGGCCCATGGCATGCATCAGCAGGAAGTTTGCAGGGTTGGCTTTCTGGCCTACAACCTGAGCAACACGGGCAGCCATAGGAACGGCGGATACACCGGCCGAACCAATCAGCGGGTTGACCTTATTGCCGGAAGCAATACGCATCAACTGACCGAAGATTACGCCCAGAGCAGTACCGGCGATGAAGGCAACCAGACCTAAGCAGATGATCAGCAGGGTCTGGTAGTTCAGGAACTTGTCAGCCTGCATGGTCAGGCCGGTACCAACGGACAGGAAAATCGTTACGATGTTCATCATAGCGTTCTGTGCGGTATCGGACAGACGGTCGAAGCAGCCGGCTTCCTTGTACAGGTTACCAAGCATCAGCATGCCGATCAGAGAGCATACAGGCGGTAACAGCAGGGAAATGAAGATCGTCGAGAAGACCGGGAATACGACCCGTTCGAAGCGGGTTACGGTACGCAGCTGGTCCATCTTGATGGAACGCTGTTCCTTGGTGGTCAGCAGGTTCATGACAGGCGGCTGAATCAGCGGTACCAGGGACATGTAGGAATAAGCAGCTACAGCGATAGCGCCCAGCAGGTTCGGAGCCATCTTCATGGTCAGGTAAATGGCGGTCGGGCCGTCAGCGCCGCCGATGATGCCGATAGCGGCAGCTTCACGCAGGTTGAAGCCCAGCAGCATGGCGCCGACCAGCGCGATGAATACGCCGCCCTGGGCAGCAGCGCCCAGCAGCAACGTCTTGGGGTTGGCAATCAGCGGACCAAAGTCGGTCATTGCACCTACGCCCATGAAAATCAGCGGCGGGAAGATTTCGTTGTTGATACCATACAGGATGACCTGCATTACGCCGGGATCTTCGAAGAATCCGGTCTTAGGAACGTTGCCCAGAATGCAGCCGAAGGCGATGTTGCCCAGCAGCAGCGGTTCGAAGCCCTTGCCGATTGCCAGGTACAGCAGGATCAGGCCGACAAGGATCATGATGACGTTGCCGCCAGTCAGTGCCTGGAACCCGGAGTCGTTCCAAACAGACACTAAGGAAACAATTAATGCATCCATTTAAAGTCCTCCACTCAATGTTAATTTTTACGGGTACCATGTACCCTGGAACCCGGTCCGTACGGAATCCCCGGCGGACCGGGCAGAATTACGGAAGCCGTAATTACATAACTACCATTACGTCGCCAGTGTTAACGGTGGAACCAGCGGAAACGCGGACGTCGGAAACGGTGCCGTCAGCCGGAGCCATGATTTCGTTCTGCATCTTCATAGCTTCCAGGATCAGCAGGACATCGCCGGACTTGACAGCGTCGCCAGCTTTGCATTTAACTTCCAGAACCTTGCCAGGCATAGGAGCGCTCACGGTGGTAGCACCAGCAGCAACCGGTGCAGCAGCCGGAGCCGGAGCCGGTGCAGGAGCAGCCTTCGGAGCAGCGGCCGGAGCCGGGGCAGCCTTCGGAGCAGCTTTCGGAGCGGCAGCAACAGCGCCGCCCTTTTCTTCAACTTCTACATCATATGCAGTGCCGTTAACGGTAATAGTGTATGCTTTAGCCATGAGAATAAATCCTCCTTAAAATTAAGGCATTTGCCTTATCAAAATTTTAGTTGATCATTACGATCGAAGACTGCGCAGGTTGCAGTATGAACCAGCCTTGGCTGATATCAGAACGGTTTGCAAGCCTGGATTGCTTCTGCATGAGCGTTGATGGTCCATGCAGCAGCCTTGTTTGCAATGCGGATGCATGCAACATTTTCGGAACCGCCAGCGGCAGCGACAGCGGCGGCAATGACAGCAACGATTTCTTCGGTGTTGTCCTTGACGGCCGGAGCGGCAACCGGTGCAGCAGCCGGAGCAGCCTTTACCGCTGCTGCGGATTTAGGCTGTTTTTTTTTGGTAGGATCTACCATTTCCAGTACGTGCATCAGGAGGCCGAGGACGATCAGAACGCCGAATACGACGACCATGTTGATGATTGCGACCAGAAACGGGTTAGTAGTTACAGGACCCATTCAATTCACCTCATTTTCTAATTTACGTCAAGCAACTTTCCGAAGCAGGGAATTACAACGGAATATTACCATGGCGTTTCGCCGGACGAGCTTCGCGCTTGGTTTCCAGCATATGCAGAGCGTTGATGACCGTCGGACGGGAGTTCTTCGGTTCGATGATGATATCAACCATGCCGCGTTCAGCCGCGATGTACGGCGTAGCGAACTTCTCAACATATTCTTCGGTGCTCTTCTTCTTCTGTTCAGGATCTTCCTTCTTGAAGATGATGTTGGCAGCACCGGCAGGTCCCATAACGGCGATTTCAGCGGTCGGCCATGCGATAACCTGGTCAGCGCCCAGTTCCTGGGAGCACATAGCCAGATAAGAACCGCCGTAAGCTTTACGGGTGATCAGGGTGATCTTGGGTACCGTAGCTTCGGAGTAAGCATACAGCATCTTGGCGCCATGACGGATGATGCCGCCGTATTCCTGAACGGTGCCAGGCAGGAAGCCCGGAACGTCTACGAGGTTCAGGATAGGAATACCGAATGCATCGCAGAAGCGGATGAAACGGGAGGACTTGTCGGAAGCGTTGATGTCCAGGCAGCCGGCCATTACTTTCGGCTGGTTCGCGATGATACCAACGGTTTCGCCGTCCAGGCGCGCGAAGCAGGTAATGATGTTCGTAGCCCAGTATTTCTGGTTTTCATAGAATTCACCATTATCTACGATGGATTTGATGACATCGTACATGTCATACGCAGCGTTGCTGTTATCGGGCATCAACGTATTCAGTGCATCGTCGGTACGCATCGGATCGTCGCCGGTATCAACAATCGGAGCGCCGTCCATGTTGTTGGAAGGCAGGAAGCTCAGCAGATAACGGATCTGCTGGATGCAGTCAGCGTCGTCTTCCGCAGCAAAGTTGGCAACACCGGAACGGGAGTTGTGGGTCATAGCGCCGCCCAACTGTTCCTGGGTCACATCTTCACCGGTAACGGACTTAACAACCGCAGGACCGGTAATGAACATCTTGGAAGTGTTCTTTACCATGTAGATGAAGTCGGTCAGTGCAGGGCTGTAAACAGCACCGCCAGCGGACGGTCCCATGATTGCGGAAATCTGGGGGATGACGCCGGAGGAAATGGTGTTGTTGAAGAACAGCTTGCCATAGCCGCCCAGTGCGTCGATGGCTTCCTGGATACGGGCGCCGCCGGAATCGTTCAGACCGACGATAGGAGCACCCATCTTCAGGGCGAGCTGCTGGACCTTGGCAATCTTGTTGGCATGCATTTCACCAAGGGAGCCACCTTCAACGGTGAAGTCCTGGGCGAACACATAGACCAGACGGCCGTCCACGGTGCCGTAACCAACGGTTACGCCTTCACCGGGCAGATCCTTCTTTTCCTGGCCGAAGTTGTAGCAACGATGATGAACGAAACGGTCCAGTTCAACGAAAGAACCTTCATCCAGCAGAGCCGCAATTCTTTCGCGGGCAGTCATTTTGCCCTTGGCATGCTGTTTTTCAATAGCCTTGGGACCGCCAGCGCCGAGAATTACTTCGGACTTTTTGAGCATTTTCTCAATTTTTGCCTGAGTAGTCAAGTTCTGACACCTCCATAAATTATTGGGAGAACTAAAATTGTTTTATATTACAACCCGCCCGTATTTTCGACGGGCGGGATTGTAATCAGATGTTGTGAACGTCGCCGTTCACACTTCCATTAAGGAATCAGCCCTTATGCGGAGTGCAGAGTTCCAGCAGGATGCCGACGGATTTCGGATGAACGAAGGCGATGTCCATTCCGCCAGCGCCGCCGCGCGGAGCCTTGTCGATCATGCGGGCGCCAGCAGCCTGTACGTCGGCAATAGCAGCTTCCAGGTCGTCAACGCGCAGAGCCATATGCTGAATGCCCTGGCCGTTCTTGGCGATGTATTTGCCGATAGGGCCATCATTGTTTTCGGTGATATCTACCAGCAGTTCGATCAGCGTTTCACCGCACTTGATGAATACGGTCTTAACGCCCTGGTCAGGAACCGGTTCTTCACCAGTGCATTCCAGGCCCAGGATGTCAGTATAGAACTTCTTGGACAGGTCTAAGTCTTTGCAAGCGATACCAACATGGTCAACAGCGATTACTTTAAACATAGAAATCTCCTCCTCTAAAATGATAAAGTGAAGTCTATCCTGAAGCACTAAAATTATTTTAGTACTTTAGAAACAATGTTGTCAACTACCGAATACGGTTCCATTTCGCGGTTCTGGAGCTTTCCGATGGTGTCTTCGAACTCCTGCGTGCGAACCACGTTCTTATCTATATAACGATTGACCCGAACATTGATCATATCCGTCACTTCGGATTTGATACGTTCACGACGGATATCGGCCAGCTTGCCCGTATCCATCAGGAACTTGCGGTGCGCGACGATGGAGTCCACGACTTCCACCGTGCCGATGTCCTTGCTGGCAATCGTGCGATTGATGGGCGGACGCCAGCCGGCGATCTTTTCGTTGTTCAGTTCGAGCATCATTTCCATTTCGATATTTAATTTGTCAGCGCCTTCACGGTCCGCTTTGTTGATCGTGATCAAGTCGCCGATTTCAAGTATGCCTGCCTTGATGGCCTGGATATCATCGCCCATGCCGGGGATGACGACGACCATCGTCGTATCTGCAGTCTTGACAATATCAACTTCGGACTGGCCGACACCTACGGTTTCCACGAGGATGACGTCCATACCAAAGGCATCCATCAGCTTTACGGCATCGCCCGCCTTCTGGGACAAGCCGCCCAGGCTGCCGCGGGTAGCCATGGACCGAATGAAGATACCGGAATCCATCATCAAGTCCATCATGCGGATACGGTCGCCCAGGATGGCGCCGCCGGAATAGGGACTGGTGGGATCGATTGCAACGATACCTACGGTTTTTCCGCGTTTGCGGAATTCCTTCGCAATCTTATCAGTAAGGGTAGATTTACCTGCACCGGGAGGACCCGTAATGCCAATTACATAAGCATGACCCGTGTGAGCGTAAATCCTGGTCATAATGTCGACCGCATTGTCATACTCATTTTCTACGGCAGTAATGCCTTTAGCCAGTGCAAGACGATTATGTTTCAAGATTTCACTAACAATATCCATAACTTTGTGTCACACCGCCTTGTAGTTTACCTTGTCGTCCAAAATAAGGAAAGGTGCAAGGCGGGTTACCCCGCCCTGCATCTTTGATTTTAAGAAAAGGAATTACTTAACGTTTGCTTTAATGAAGTCAACAACCTTGGTGGTCGGGGTGCCAGGAGTGAATACTTCGGCAATGCCGGCAGCCTTCAGGCCGGGGATATCAGCTTCGGGGATAACGCCGCCGCCGATAACCAGAACGTCGTTCATGCCCTTTTCCTTCAGCAGTTCAACAACTTTCGGGAACAGGGTGTTGTGAGCGCCGGAGAGCAGGCTCAGGGCAACGACGTTGACGTCGTCCTGCAGAGCAGCTTCAGCAATCTGTTCGGGAGTCAGGCGGATGCCGGTGTAGATAACTTCGAAACCAGCGTCACGCAGAGCGCGGGCAACTACCTTAGCGCCACGGTCATGGCCGTCCAGACCCGGTTTTGCAACTAATACTTTAATGTTAGCCATTTGTATATTACCTCCGTCAAAAGTTATTTTTCGTCAAATTAAAGAGCAGTGTGAGCTTTGAATTCGCCGAATACTTTACGCATTACGCCGCAGATTTCGCCTTCGGTTGCGTAAGCTTCAACAGCAGCCAGGATGAACGGAACCAGGTTGGTGGATTCGTCTTCATGGCAAGCCTTTTCCAGAGCATCCAGGGTTTCTTTAACCTTGGCGTTGTCACGGGTAGCTTTAACTTTGGCGATCTTTTCAGCCTGCAGTTTGCCAACGGAGCCGTCAACGCGGAGCAGGTTCTTCGGAGGTTCTTCTTCCTGAGTGAACTTGTTGACGCCGACGATTACGCGACGGCCGGCTTCAACGTCCATCTGCCATTTGTAAGCGGAATCCTGGATCTCTTTCTGGATGTAGCCCTTGGCGATAGCTTCCGGAGCGCCACCGATTTCATCAATCTTGTTGATGTATTCCCAGCATTCTTTTTCCAGTTTGTTGGTCAGAGCTTCTACATAGTAGGAGCCGCCCAGCGGGTCAATGGTGTCAGCCAGGCCGGATTCGTAAGCAACGATCTGCTGCGTGCGCAGAGCGATGGTAACGGATTCAGTCGTCGGCAGAGCCAGTGCTTCGTCTTTGGAGTTCGTGTGCAGGGACTGGGTGCCACCCATAACAGCGGCAGCGGTCTGCAGAGCAACACGGACGATGTTGTTGTTCGGCTGCTGAGCGGTCAGCATGGAACCAGCGGTCTGGGTATGGAAGCGCAGCATCATGGATTTCGCTTTCTTTGCATGGAAGCGTTCCTTCATGACTTTCGCCCATACGCGGCGGGAAGCACGGAACTTGGCAACTTCTTCCAATACGTTGTTGTGGGCATTCCAGAAGAAGGACAGACGGCCAGCGAAAGCGTCGACGTCCATGCCGGCTTTCAGGGCAGCTTCTACAGAAGGCGATTTCCTGAGCAGCGGTGGAGCCTGCTTCACGGATATGGTAGCCGGAAATGGAGATGGTGTTCCATTTCGGAACGTACTTGGAGCAATATTCAAAGATGTTGGTGATCAGACGCATGGACGGTTTCGGCGGGAAGATGTAGGTGCCGCGGGCAGCGTATTCCTTCAGGATATCGTTCTGAATGGTGCCGCGCAGTGCTTCCTGGGGAACGCCCTGCTTCTTGGCTACGGCGATGTACATGCACAGCAGTACGGAAGCCGCCAACTTCGCCTTCAGCCATCGGATCGGTGGAATCATAACCGATCTGGGTCGGCAGGTCGAATGCGCAGGACAGGCCGCTGCCACCGTTAGCCAGCAGGTAACGATAACGCTTGTTGGATTCTTCGGCAGTGGAGAAGCCAGCGTACATACGCATGGTCCAGAAACGGCCGCGATACATCGTGGGCTGTACGCCACGGGTGTAAGGATATTCGCCGGGGAAGCCCAGATCACGTTCGTAATCGAAGCCTTCCAGATCCAACGGGGTGTACAGACGGTTGGGTTCCAGGTTAGCGCGTTCCGGGAATTTGGCACATTTAGCATCGGCTTCAGCCATGTACTTGTCAAATCCCGCTTTCAGAGTTTCATTTGCCATTCTCAAATCCTCCTTAAAAATATAAAGTGTTTTCACAGCATGGAGTGGACATTTCCACGCTATGGTGAGAGTGCCCGTCGTGGACGGTTTATGGCAAGATCCGGACGGATCATGTCAACGAAAGGAAGGTCACATGTACCCGGGAGAGCCGCGGAAACCGCGGCCTCACCGGTTACAATTGTAAACCTTTTTACAAATTAATTCAAGTTAAATCCGCATCAAATCGGCTTTGCGGACGGATTATTTTTCCATCGTGCCGGTCTTCAGGAATCTGGTATGGAAGCTGAACGCTTCATCCAGCAGATGCGGGCAATCCATGGTCTTGGCAACCTTGGAAGCCGCGCAGGCGCGGTCGAAGTAGTCCTTCAGCAGCGGCTGGTATTTCGGGTTGGCGATCTTGTCGATGATTTCGACTGCCCTTTCCTTCGGGCTCAGGCCACGCAGGTCCGCCACGCCGCGTTCGGAAACGATGACGTCGACGTCGTTGGACGGATGGTCGATATGGGAGCAGAACGGAACCACGGAACTGATCTTGCCGTCCTTGGCCAGGGAGTTCGTGAAGAATACGGTCAGGAAGCCGGAACGTGCGAAGTCACCGGAACCACCGACACCGTTCATCAGTCTGCTGCCGCAGATGTGCGTGCTGTTGACGTTGCCGTAGATATCGACTTCGATGGCCGTGTTCATGGCAATGACACCGATGCGGCGGGAAACTTCGGGATTGTTGGAAATTTCCTGCGGCCGGAGCAGCAGATGCGGTTTGTATTTGTCCAGGTTCGCATAGAACTTCTTCAGGCATTCCGGAGACGGGCTCAGGGACGTGCCGGAAGCGATATCCAGTTTGCCGGCGTCGATCAGGTCGAACATGCCGTCCTGGATGACTTCGGTGTAAACCGTCAGGTGTTCGAATTCGGAGTTCACCAGGCCGTTGATGACGGCGTTGGCTACGGAGCCTACGCCGGACTGCAGCGGCAGCAGGTTCTTCGGCAGACGGCCTTCCGCCACTTCCTTCTTGAAGAAGGCGACCAGGTTCTGGCCCATATGCTTCGCGTCATCGTCGATAGCGCCCAGAGGACGGGTCTTATCGGTGATGTCGCAGGGAACGATGGCTACGATCTTGTCCAGCGGGCAAGCAACGTAATCGGTGCCGATGCGGTCCCAGGGATGTTCGATCATGATGGGTTTGCGGTTCGGCGGATCCAGCGGAACGAACAGGTCATGCATGCCTTCCAGTTCCACCGGCTGGGTCGTGTTGACTTCGACGATGACCTGTTTGGCGGTCTGTACATAAGACGGGCTGTTGCCGACGGCGGTCGTCGGAACCAGGCCTACCTGGCCATTGCCCAGGTCCTTGATCTTGCAGACTTCCATGATGGCCAGATCGATGCCGCGGCGGTTCGGCAGGAAGCCGTAGCGGATGTTCTGGGCGGACATGGACAGATGCATTTCGGTATATTTGATTTCGTCGTTGTTGATAGCGTTACGCATATCTTTGTTGGTCTGGTAAGGGGCACGGCGATTGATAGCGCCGGCTTTGGCCAGTTCGCCATCCAGTTCCGGACCAACGGAAGCACCGGTATAGAGGTTGATCTTGATCTTTGCGCCAGCCTTTACCTTGGCTGCCAGAGCCAGGGGTACGGCTTTCGGATAGCCGGACGGGGTGAAGCCGGAGACACCGACGTTCATGTCGTCCTTAATGTACTCGGCAGCAGCTTCGGCAGTCGTGACTTTTGCTAAAGCGGCAGCACACTCGATACGATCTTTAATGTCATTCACATCCATAATTTTACCTTCCTCCTTAAAATTTGATAGGAATTTTTCCGCATGGACATGCGGGTAAAACACAAACCTGAAACGCAACCCGTATCCTGATTGCGCACCAGGTAATTGCAGATGGTGCCAGGCTTGACATTTTTTCGTTAATTTTACGAACAAACAGGTGAGACTGTAACATTCCCCGAGACCACCTCAAGGCGCATTGCAATCGCATTCAAGCCCATGTCCATTATAGCACAGAAAGTGATAAAAAGCTAACAGAATCACGAAAAAATCCGTGAAACCGCGGGCCTTTTTGCGCGGACCGGGACGCCCCCGGAAAAAAACATCCTGCCAGGTTGAGGGCATACCAATCCCAAACACATTCTTATGGTTAAGATACGACATCCATATCATTCTTTCCTGCTAGATTTTTCAAAAAAATTGTGAAGAAGGCGGTTTTTTTGTCAAAACCTTCCTTCTTCACGGTAAATTTTATGTAAATATTGATTTTTCCGGTCTATTTTTCCTTAATTTTCCTCATTTTTCCTGTTTTTCCGCCTCCGCCGGTCCCGGGTCATACAGACCGTACTGCCGGGTCAACACCAGGAGCGTGCTGAGCAGCCAGAACAGGACGCCCATGCGCACGTTGAAGAAGACGTGGTCCCCCAGTCCCCCCACAAAGATGCCCAGGGACATGAGCAGGTACCCCCGCCCCATGGCCTTCATCCAGAGGAACCGGCCCGATTTATGCAGCTTCCAGGCCAGCACGAGGAAGAAGATCCACGCCGCCACGAAGAGCACCGCCCCCTGCACGCCCAGTTCGGCGGCGAAATTCAGGAGCAGGTTGTGGCAATGGTACATGATGACGTCGGGATTCTTGAAGTAGTAGTCGTACTCCGGGAACACGTAGCGGTAATTGTACCAGCCGATGCCCAGGGGATGGTCCTCGACGATGGCCTCGGCAATCTCGATGTAGGCCAGGCGCATGGCGGCGGACGAGTCGGCCGTAATGTCCTTCAGCGTCGCCAGGCGCTGCCACACGACGGGCCCGGCCAGGGCGCCCCCGATGGCACCGACGCCGAGCAGGTAGAGGATGCCCTTCCGGTAGAACAGGAAGACGAAGGCCACGACTTCGACAGCCATGGCGGCCCAGAACCCGCGCGAGAACGTGTAGACCTGGCAGAGCAGCGTCACCAGCAGGATGCCGAAAAGGATCCAGCGCCGCCGGCTTTCCTTCACGACGCTGATGTAACTCATGACGTAGGCCGCCACGACGCACAGATAACCCGCCAGGATGTTCGGGTTTTCCCAGGTGGAAAAGATGCGGTTCTTCAGCAGCGGATTGGCTGCCTTGTCCACCCAGATGGCGTCCGTGGCGCCGCCGAAAAAGTGCTGGAGCACGCCGCCCGCCAGCACGACGAGGGCCACCCAGCCGAGGACGCGCAGCACCCGCAGGGGAAACGGCTGTCCCCGGAAGATGTCCCAAAAAGACCGGCCGGCGCCGCCGCTGCTCCCCTGCCCTGCCGGCGGTCCGGAAAGGGTTCCGGAAAACGGGTCGGAGCGGCCGGCGAAGAGATTGCCGAAGCGGGTGAAGAGCCACACGACGGCCGTGTACTGGCCGACGACATAAAAAAAGTTGAAGGTGACGACGGCCTCGTGCGTGACAAGCGGGTTGTGGAGGGACGCGTACCCGTCGGCCAAAAGCAGCAGCAGAATGTACTTCAGCGCTTTCGGCCAGGTCCGGATGCGGCGTTTCCCTTTCCGTTCCTGCCACGCAAGATAGAGGCCGTGCAGCAGGGCCGCCAGGACGAGCACGCTCAGGAGGGTCTGGTCGATGGCGATGCAGGCAGCCAGAATCAACAGCAGATTCTGCATCCGTCTGTATTCTTTTGTTTCCTGTGCCATCACGGATCGGTTCATTTCCTTCTCCCTGGTGCCGTCCCGGCCGGACCGGGCTTCGCACTTTCAACTTCTTACATTATAATATTGAATTTTAATTGGCCTGGCGCCGGAGCAGCATGCCCTTGAAGGTCCCCACCAGATAGAGGGAACCGCCGACGACCACGATTCCGTCGCTGCCGGCATCGGCCAGGGCCTGGTCGTAGGCTGCGCCCACGTCGCTGAAAGGCCGCGCCTGCGGACCGATCAGGTTCGCCAGTTCCGCCGCTTCCGCCGCGCGGGGACCGTCATCGGCCCGTACAGTGTAGACCTTGTCGTCCGGCCGGATGAGGATGCGGACGACTTCGGACACGGCCTTGTCGCCCATCATGCCGAACACGAAATGGACCGGCCGGCCCGGATAGAATTTATCGAGGGCGGCCCGCAGGGCCTGTGCCCCGTCCGGGTTGTGCGCCCCGTCGAGGATGACATCGGGCCGTACCAGGATGCGTTCCAGGCGGCCGGGCCAGACCGTTTCCGCCACGCCGGCGTGCAGGTCCTCTTCCGTGATGCGCGGATCGCCCTTCGAGACGATCTTCGCCGCCACGATGGCCACGCAGGCATTGCGGATCTGGTGGGCGCCGGGCAGGCGGATGGAATATTCCGACACGTAGTTCGTGCCCGCGCACAGGCGGAAAGTTTGCCCGTCCATGGAGCTCGTGACTTCTTCCCCGTGGAACGACTGGCCGTACACGTAGAGCGGCGCCTGCTTGAAGGCACTCATGACCTGGATGGGGCCCAGGGCGTTGCCGGCGGCGCCGGTCACGACGGGGACTTTCTCCTTGATGATGCCCGCCTTCTGCAGGGCGATTTCCTCCAGCGTCTTGCCGAGGACCTTCGTGTGGTCCAGGGCCACGTTGGTGATGACCGACACGACGGGCTTGATGAGGTTCGTCGAATCCCAGAGGCCGCCGAGGCCGACTTCGATGACGGCGTAATCCACGTGCTGCAGGGCAAAATAGTGGAAGGCCGCCGCCGTGAGGATTTCAAACTGCGTCGGCTGTTCGCAGGCCTTGTTCTTCACCAGGTCGTCGGCGAACTCCCGCACGCGGGTCAGCACTTCGGCGAATTCCGCGTCGCCGATATCCCGGCCGTCGAGCTGGATGCGCTCGTTGTACTTGACCAGGTGGGGCGACGTGAACTTGCCCACATGCAGGCCGGCGTGGCGCAGGATGTCCGCAATCATGGTGGACACGCTGCCTTTGCCGTTCGTACCGGCCACATGGATGGTACGGATCTGGTTTTCCGGGTGCCCCAGCACGAACAGCAGCTGTTTGATGCGGTCCATGCCCAGGCGGATTCCGAAACGGCCCAGACTGTCGAGGTATGCTATGCTTTCTTCATAATTCATGATGCCTTCCTCAGAGCGTCTTCAGGTAAGCCAGGCGTTCTTCGATGGTCTTCATCTTCGCCGTGTATTCCTCGGCCTTCGCCTTTTCCTTGGCGACGACTTCGGCCGGGGCCTTGGCGAGGAAGTTCTGGTTGGACAGTTTGCCCGAAACGCGCTTCATTTCCTTTTCCAGGCCGGTCTTTTCCTTGTTCAGGCGGGCCGTTTCGAGTTCCACGTCGATCAGGCCTTTGAGCGGCAGGTAGACTTCGACGCCGCTGTTGACGGCAGCCATGGCGTTTTCCGGTTTCGGTGCGTCCAGGGGCAGGACGGTCAGGTTGTCGACCGTGGCCAGCAGCTGGAAGTAGCCTTCGTTGGCCTTGATGACGTCCATCAGGCCGGCGTCGGCGAGCAGGATGGCCGGCGCCTTTTTACCCGGCGCGGCATTAACCTGGGCCCGCATTTCGCGGATGGACTTGATGGCGGCCATAATGGCTTCCATCGCCTTTTCGGCGTCCTTGTCGACCAGGGCGGGATCGGCCACCGGCCAGGGGCTGATCATGATGCTCTTGCAGTCGTGCGGCAGGGCCTGGTAGATTTCTTCCGTAATGAACGGCATGTACGGATGGAGCAGCTTCATGGCGCCCGTCAGGACGGTAACCAGCACGTACTGGGCCGTGGCGCGGGCTTCCGGCGTCTCCTTGCCGTACAGGCGCGGTTTCGCGATTTCAATGTACCAGTCGCAGATTTCGCCCCAGATGAAGTCGTAAATCGCGCGGCCGGCTTCGCCCAGTTCGAACCGTCCCAAAAGGCTCGTCACATCGGCGGCCACATCCTGCAGGCGGGACAGGATCCACTTGTCTGCCAGGGTGAACGGTGCGCGCGGTGCCGTTGCGTCGTAGCCTTCCAGGTTCATGAGGGCGAACCGGGAAGCGTTCCAGATCTTGTTGGCGAAGTTGCGGGTCGATTCGACGCGGCTCCAGTAGAAGCGCATGTCGTTGCCCGGCGTGTTGCCCGTGATCAGCATGAACCGCAGCGTGTCGCAGCCGTATTCGTCGATGACCTGCAGCGGATCGATGCCGTTGCCCAGGGACTTGGACATCTTGCGGCCCTGGTCGTCGCGGACCAGGCCGTGGATGAAGACTTTCTCGAAAGGAATGTCCTTCATGAATTCCATGCCCATGATGATCATGCGGGCCACCCAGAAGAAGATGATGTCGTAGCCCGTGACGAGCACGCTCGTCGGGTAGAACTGTTTGAGGACTTCGTTATCCTTGACATCGGGCCAGCCCATGATGGAGAACGGCCACAGGGCGGAACTGAACCACGTGTCGAGGGCGTCTTCGTCCTGGTGGACGTGTTTGCTGCCGCACTTGGGGCACGTGTCGATGTCCGTGCGGGACGCGATTTCGGCGCCGCAGTCGTCGCAGTACCAGACGGGGATGCGGTGGCCCCACCAGATCTGGCGGCTGATGCACCAGTCGTGCATGTTTTCCATCCAGCCCAGGTAGTTCTTCGTGAAACGTTCCGGCACGAACTGTGTCCGGCCGTCCTTCACGCAGTCCATGGCGGCCTGGAGCAGGGGCTGCATCTTGACGAACCACTGCGTGGAAACGAGGGCCTCGATAGGATGGCCGCAACGCTGGCAATGGCCGACGGAGTGCGGGCATTCCTCGATCTTCACGAGGAGGCCCATATCCTTCAGATCCTTGATGATGGCTTCGCGGCATTCATCGCGGTCCATGCCGGCGTATTTGCCGGCTTCGGCGGTCATCTTGCCATCTTTGCCGATGACGACGATCGTGTCGAGGTGCTGGCGGATGCCCATCTCATAGTCGTTGGGGTCGTGGGCCGGCGTGATCTTGACGGCGCCCGTGCCGAATTCCGTGTCAACGTAATCATCGGCGATGATCGGCATTTCGCGGTTCATGATCGGCAGGAGGCACTTTTTGCCTACCAGGTCGCCGAAGCGCTTATCCTTCGGGTTGACAGCGACGGCCGTATCGCCGGGGATCGTTTCGGGACGGGTCGTGGCAATCTGGATATAGCGGCCCGGTTCGCCCACGATGGGATAATTGATGTACCACAGATGACCGGCGTCATCCTGATGTTCGACTTCGATATCGCTCAGGGCCGTGTTGCAGTGGACGCACCAGTTCGTGATGCGCGTGCCGCGGTAGATAAGGCCTTTTTCATAAAGGGATACGAAGACTTCGCGGACGGCCTTGGAGCAGCCTTCGTCCAGGGTGAAGCGGGTGCGGTCCCAGTCGCAGGAAACACCCAGGGCCTTCAGCTGGTCGATGATGCGGTGGCTGTACTGTTCCTTCCAGGCCCAGACGCGTTTCACGAATTCGTCGCGGCCCAGGTCGTACCGGGTCAGGCCTTCGTTCTTCTTGATTTCCTCTTCCACCTTGATCTGCGTGGCCAGGCCGGCATGGTCATAGCCGGGGAACCAGCACGTGTTGTCGCCCATCATGCGGTGCCAGCGGATCAGGATATCCTGCAGGGTGTTGTCCAGGGCGTGGCCCATGTGCAGCTGGCCCGTGATGTTCGGAGGCGGAATGACGATGGAAAAGGGCTTGGCGCCCGGTTTCGGTTCCGCGTGGAATAACTTATTGTCTTCCCAGAACTTATACCATTTCTTCTCGACGGCAGCGGGGTCATAAGTTTTGGGGATGTTGTGTTCTTCTGCCATTTGATTTTCCTCCTGAATGTTGAAAATAAAAAATCCTGCCGCATTGCTGCAACAGGACGATTGAACCGTGGTACCACCTGAATTCCTTCCCGCGGGAAGGCACTCGACGATTTAACGCATCGCACGGGAAGACTTACACAGCGCGCCGCGCCTTCGGCCTTCCGGCTCCCGGACTACCTTCGGGACCTTCACCCGGATGCTCGCACCGTCCGCATCCTCTCTTGGGGCTGAAAAATCCGTACTCCTTCCGTTCCTTGCCGTTCTTATGAAATTGTACCCTACAATTTTATCAATGCACGGGCACGATGTCAAGCCCGCGCCGGCCGCAAAGGGATCCGAGCCCCGGAGTCATTGGCGGGCCGGGCTGTCCGGGACATCGTCCCTAGCCCTTGTAATTCTCGTCGAAGTACCAGTGGATCAGGAAGGGCATGGATATGTTCATCATCAGGACCCGGACGATCTGGTAGGTGACGATGATGGAGACGTCGGCGCCCATGGACATGCCGGCCAGGCACATTTCCGCGATGCCGCCGGGGGCCATGGCCAGGAAGGCCGTGACCAGGTCGAAGCCGTAGACATGGGATAGGCCGAAGGCGACAACCATGCTGACGGCGATGAGGGCCAGCGTGCCGAGGACGCAGAAGGAGACCGTCGCCCGCGCGCGCAGGAGGCGCTCCTTGTCGAGCATGCAGCCCATGTAGAGGCCGACGCTGATCTGGGCCAGGTACATGACCAGGGACGGCACCTGCTGGAGGGGCGCGCCGTACCATACGGAGAAGGCCGACGTGGCCAGGATGGGACCCATGAGGGTCGGCGTGGGTACGTGCAGGCGCCGGGCCGCGAACACGCCGGCGGCGCAGATGGGGACCAGGATGAGCCACGGGAGGGCGCCTTCGGCCGCCGGGCTGTCGAAGAGGCCGGCGCGGTTCACGACCGTGCCCGGCAGGAACGAAGCGAGGATCGGCACGAAAAAGACGACCAGGAACAGGCGCGTGGTCTGCTCCACGACGACGACGTTCGCATCGGCGCGCGGGTCTTCCTCGGCCAGGAGCATCATGAGGTTCAGGCCGCCGGGCAGCTGGCCCAGGACGCAGCTGAGCAGGTTGGCGAAGGTGTGCCGGTACGTGATGTAGGCGATGACGATGGCCAGGGCGATGCAGATGACGGACGCGCCCAGCACGCCCACGGTCTGGGCCGCGAGGGCATGCACGGTGTCGCGCGTAAAATGCAGGCCGATGCCGTAGCCGACGATACTCAGGCAGAGTTCGCGCCACGGCTTGGGCCACTGGAAATCAGGCTGCCGCGTGAAGCGCAGGGCTGCCGCCGTCAGGATGCCGCCCAGCATGAAGGGGATGGGCAGGCGGGCCAGGAACAGCAACGTTCCCGCCAGAGCCGCCGGGACGGCGTAAAAAAGCAGCCGCCACCGGGTCCCGTTTCCTGCAGCCATACCATCACCCCCTGCCCGGCACGGCTTGACATTCCCGCGCGCAGGCCTTACAATTATTCCTAATACATATTTAGTCCTACTATAGTAGATGGAACCTGCTTCCATCTTATTAATGCAATCAGTCTATCACGGGGCCGCCGCTCCGTCAATCGGCAGCGGTTATCCCCTGACAGAAGGAGTGTCTCCCATGGACAATAAAGAATTCATCCTGGAGCGCAAGCGCATCGCCACGCGCGTCTCCCTGTACAGCATCATCGTGAACGTGGTCCTTTCCGTCGGCAAGCTGGCCGCCGGCCTCCTGGGCCATTCGGCCGCCATGGTGTCCGACGCCATCCATTCCGCGTCCGACGTGTTCGCCACGTTCATCGTCATCATCGGCATCCGCGTTTCGTCGCGCAAATCCGATGACGAACACGAATACGGCCACGAACGGCTGGAGTGCGTCGCCTCCATCATCCTGGCCACCCTGCTGGCCCTGACGGGCCTGGCCATCGGTGCCAACGGCGCCGAGCAGATCCTGCACCGGGACACGGCGCCCCTGCAGATCCCGACCCTGCTGCCCCTGGCCGCGGCCATCATTTCCATCGTCTTAAAAGAAGGCATGTACTGGTACACGCGCCATTACGCCATCAATTTAAAATCGGACGCCCTCATGGCCGACGCCTGGCACCACCGGTCCGACGCCCTGTCGTCCATCGGGTCCCTCGTCGGTATCGCCGGCGCGCGCATGGGCTATCCGATTCTCGATCCCCTGGCCAGTATCGTCATCTGCCTCATGATCCTGCAGGCCGCCTATGAAATCTTCAAGGGCGCCGTCGATAAGATGGTGGACCGCTCCTGCCCCGACGAAATCGAGGACAAGATGCGCGCCGTCATCGAGCAGGTGGACGGCGTGGACCACATCGACCTGCTGCGCACCCGCCTCTTCGGCAGCCGCATCTACGTGGACGTGGAGATTTCCGCCGACGATGACCTCACCCTGCTGGAATCGCACCATATCGCGGAACGCATCCACCATCAGATCGAGATGAACTTCCCCGATGTCAAACACTGCATGGTCCATATGAATCCCATCAGTGAATGGAAGCACGATTTCTGACAACAAAAAAAGCATAAAAAAACCGCACTGTCCGGGTGCGGTTTTTTTATGCCTCGCGGCTTTGACGAGAATAGAAAAGATGGATGGAGATAATGAGGAGGGAGTGTGTCTCTGAAAGATTTCAGAATAGCAAAGTGTTAATTTCCGAATCACACGGCGTCAAGGATTTCGGCCTGCGGAAAACAAGAGGACCATTCCTGCCGAAACAGGAATGGTCCGGATTTTGCGCCAATCCACTTTTCCCCTCTCACCAAAGAAAAGCTTTTTGAGCTCCATCCTCCCTGTCACCCGCAGGTCAAGCATAGATGCTTATACAATGAGGAGTGCCGGCTGTACGGCGACGGGATCGCAGCGGGGTTGCACCGCTTTACCTCAGTTGTACGAAATCTTCTTTTGACAACTTAATTGTATCAGTTCCTAATAAGCATGTCAAGCTTTTTGTAAACCAATTTAGCAGGACATCGTCAGCGTCCCACCTGCTGCAGCTCCGGCACGACTTCGGCCGAGCCCTCGAGGACGCCGAGGATGCGGTTGATGAGTTCCGCCCGCATGAGGGGCTGCTGTACGGAATAGGCCATGACCTGGTCATCGGACAGGAAGAGTTCCTTTTTGGCGGCTGCCACCTGTGCCATGGCCGCGGATTTGCTGACCTTGTCCATCTTCGTCAGGACGATCTGCACCTGCAGGCCGCAGGAGACCATCCAGTGATAAGCCTCGATATCGCTGTCCATGAGCTTGTGGCGGATATCGATGAGCTGGCACACCAGGGACAGGTCCGGGGCGTCGGTCAGGTAATTGCGAATGAAGCCGGACCAGTTTTCCTTGTTGTGCTTGTTCGTACGGGCGAATCCATAGCCGGGCAGGTCGACCAGGAAGAACTGCGTGCGGTCCACCACGTCGTCGATGGTGCGTTTGGCGTCGAGGCGGTAGAAATTCAGGGTCTGCGTCTTGCCGGGGGTCGAAGAGACGCGGGCCAGTCCGTTCCGCCGGCAGAGGGAGTTGATGAGTGACGATTTTCCGACATTGGAGCGCCCGATGAAGGCGACCTGCGGAAGTGACGGTCTGGGATATTGATCAGCCTGCACGGCGGAAGTCACGAATTCCGCCTTGATGACATCCCACTGTCCTTTTGGCATGGGTGAATACCTCCTTTTTCACTTGTTACGGTGCTGCAGGATCCGTTCCCCAATCTCCCGTGCCACAAACACGCCGCTGGCGCTCGCCTGGGACAGGCCCCGGGTGATGCCGGCGCCATCGCCTACGGCAAAGAGGTTCGGGATTTTCGTTTCCAAATGGTCATCCAGTTCCATACGGGCACTGTAGAACTTGACTTCGACGCCGTAGAGCAGCGTGTCGTCGTTCGCCATGCCCGGTGCAATCTTATCCAGTGCGTAAATCATTTCGATGATGTCGTCGAGCTGCCGCTTCGGCAAAACCAGGCTCAGATCGCCCGGCGTGGCCGACAAGGTCGGCCGCGTGAAGCTCTTGGCCAGGCGCCGTTCGTTGGTGCGGCGGCCCTTGATGAGGTCGCCGAACCGCTGCAGCAGCACGCCGCCGCCCAGCATGTTCGAGAACGAGGCAATGCGTTTGCCGTACTGGTGCGGTTCTTTAAACGGTTCCGTGAACTTGTTGCTCACAAGGAGCGCGAAGTTCGTGTTTTCGCTCTGCAGTTTCGGGTCGGCGTAGCTGTGGCCGTTAACCGTGACGATGCCGTCCGTGTTTTCCGCCACCACGTAGCCGTTCGGGTTCATGCAGAACGTGCGGACCAGGTCGTTGTACTGTTTCGTGCGATACTGGAGCTTCGCTTCGTACACTTCGTCCGTAATGTGCTTGAAGACGAGGGCCGGCACTTCGACACGCACGCCGACGTCGACGGCGTTGTTCGTGAAGGACAGGCCCAATTTGCGGCCCTGCTCGGTGAACCATTCCGCCCCCGCGCGGCCCGGTGCCGCAATCAGGTAATCGGACTGGAACTGGCCGGCCGTCGTTTCCAGGCAGAACAGGTCCCCTTCCTTGCGGAAGCTTTCGACCTTCGTATCGCAGAGGATGTCCACTTTTTCCATCAATTTATGGTAGATGTTCTCCATGATCTGCAGGTTGTTTTCCGTGCCCAGGTGGCGCACCTTGCCGTTCAGCAGGTGCAGGTCGTAACCCAGGGCCAGGCGCCGGATGGAGCTGTTCTTGGTCGTGTAGGTTTCGCCCGGCGCGCCATTGCTGCAGTTGATGGAGTCCACGTAATCGATAAGGTCCATGACGGTCTTCTTCGGCAGATAGTCAGGCAGCCAGCCGCCGAATTCCGTCGTGAAGTTGTACTTGCCATCGGAAAAGGCACCGGCACCGCCGAACCCGCGCATGATGGCGCAGGGCACGCAGCGCAGGCAGTGGTCCGTCTTGCCCGCCGCCAGGGGGCAGAAGCGCTTGTCCACCGGGTGGCCTTCCTCGACGATGAGGACGGACACGTCGGGATACTTGACCATGAATTCCCAGCCGGCGTAAATGGCGGCCGGACCGCCGCCGATGATGGCAACATCGTATTTCTTCACAACTTTCACCTTTCTTTTCACTTATCGTTTGCGTCGTTCGTCATTTTACTTCGTCCGCCGCCGTCTCCTGTTTCGCTTTCTTCGGAGCCGGTTCCAGGGCGAGTTTCAGCACTTCATCCATGTGCGTCACAGGGATGAAGCGGATGTCTTTCTGTACGTTGGCCGGCAGCTCTTCCAGATCCTGCAGATTCCGTTCCGGCAGCAGGATGGTTTTGACACCGTAGCGGTGCGCGGCCAGCACTTTTTCCTTGATGCCGCCCACGGGCAGCACGCGGCCCGACAGGGTGATTTCGCCCGTCATGGCCAGATCCGCCTTCACTTTGCGTCCCGTCAGGGCCGAGACCATGGCCGTGACCATGGTGATGCCCGCCGAGGGGCCGTCCTTGGGGATGGCGCCTTCGGGCACGTGGATGTGGATGTCCGTTTTTTCGTTGAAGTCTTTCGCCAGGTCCAGTTCCTTGTAACGGGAGCGGATGTAGGTGTAGCCTGCCTGGGCCGATTCCTTCATGACGGAACCCAGCTGGCCCGTCAGGATGAGGTTGCCCTTGCCGACCGTCGTGAGCACTTCGACGCGCAGCAGTTCGCCGCCGACGCTCGTCCAGGCCAGGCCCGTGACGATACCCACTTCGGAACGGGGGCGCATGTCGCCTTCGAGGAAGATGACCGGTCCCAGGTAATCGGACAGGTTGCGGACCGTCACGTGGGACGCCGTTTCCTTCTTGGTCACCAGGCGGAATGCCGTTTTGCGGCACAGGGCCGCCAGTTTGCGTTCCAGGCTGCGCACGCCGGCTTCGCGGGTGTAGTCGCGGATGATGCGCCGGATGGCGCCGTCCGTGATGCTGAAGTTGTCCGCCGTGAGGCCGTTGGCCTTCATCTCCTTGGGGAGCAGGTGCAGCTTGGCGATATTGAACTTTTCGTCTTCCGTGTAGCTCGAAAGCTGGATGACTTCGAGGCGGTCCAGCAGGGCCGGCGGAATGGTTTCCACCGTGTTGGCCGTCACGATCCAGAACACGGACGACAGGTCAAAGGGAAATTCAATGTAATGGTCGCTGAAGGCGTTGTTCTGTTCCGGATCCAGCGCTTCCAGCAGAGCCGACGAAGGATCGCCGCGGAAATCGGCGGCCATCTTGTCCACTTCGTCGAGCAGGAACAGGGGGTTCATGCAGCCCACCTTCTGCATGCCGTGGATGATGCGTCCCGGCATGGCGCCGATGTAGGTGCGGCGGTGCCCGCGGATTTCCGCTTCATCCCGGATGCCGCCCAGGGACACGCGCGTGAACTTGCGGTTCACCGCTTCGGCGATGGACTGGGCCAGGGACGTTTTGCCGACGCCGGGCGGGCCGACGAGGCAGATGATGGGCGCCTTGTTGCTGTGGGTCAGCTGCCGCACGGCCAGCTGTTCCAGAATGCGCTCCTTGACCTTCTTCAGGCCGTAGTGGTGCTTATCCAGGATTTTGGCAGCCCGGCCGATGTCGAAGTTATCCTTCGTGTATTTGCCCCAGGGCAGGTCGAGGCACGTATCCAGGTAATTGCGGATGACGGCGCTTTCGGCCATGGCCGGCGGCATTTTTTCCAACCGCTCCGTCTCCTTCAGGAGCAGTTTCGCCACATCGTCCGGCAGGGGCAGCTTCTTGATGCGCTCGCGGTACGATTCCGCTTCGGCATGGTTGTCTTCTTCGTCGCCCAGCTCCTTGTTGATGACCTTCAGCTGTTCCCGCAGGTAGTATTCCTTCTGGTTCTTTTCGATGCTCTTGTGCACCTGCTGGGAAATGGTCTTTTCCAGTTCGGCGATGTCCAGCTCCTTCGACAGTTTCGCGTAGAGCTTTTCCAGGCGTTCCCGGATGGGCACCGTCTCCAGCAGTTCCTCCCGGTCCGCAATGGGAATCTCCATGTAACCGGAAATCATATCGGCCACGAAACCCGCGTCCGGATTGTCCTTAAAGGTCAGGAGCACTTCGGGGTTGACCTTCTTCGCGGCCATGACCCACTTCTCGAACGCCTCGATCACCATGCGGCGCAGCGCTTCCAAGGTCTTGCGTTCTTCCGCGCCGGGGCGGTCTTCCACCACATTGAACACGCCCAGCCAGAATCCGTCGGGCAGGTCCTGCACGCGGGCAATGTCCGCCCGTTCCAGGCCTTCCACCATGAGGCGCAGCGTGCCGTCCGGCAGCTTCAGCAGCTGTTTGATTTCGGCCACGACGCCGAACGAGTACAGGTCCTTCTCCCCCGGATTGGGTTCTTCGGCCCGGCGCTGCGTCACGAGCAGGATCTTCCGGCCCGTGCGCATGGCGGCGTTCACCGCCCTCAGGGAGCGGTCCCGGCCGACGTCGAGGTTGATGATCATGCCGGGAAAGACCAGCATGCCCCGCAGCGGGAGCAACGGTAATTTATCTTCCACTTCTTCCATACGGATCAAGGAAATCCCTCCAATATATAGAAAAACCGGCTGTATCGGAAATGGCCGACCACAATAGGTAGTTACGGTCACAGCGGTCCAAGTTTATTGTAACATATCCGTTACGCAGAAAAAAGGGAAAAGGCGGCGTACCTTTTCCCTTTTGGCAGGTTTCACAAAATCTTTTAAATCAGTTCGCCTTTCCGCGTCCGTCCCGGCGCTTGTGACCCGGCCCGATGTATCAGGCCGCAGGGCCCGCAAAAACCAGTTTCGGTTCCTTGTGGTCGCGGACCGTCTCGGCCGTGACGATGCACTTGGCCACGTCCGAACGGGACGGGACTTCGTACATGACGTTGCGCATGATGCCTTCAATGATGGCGCGCAGGCCGCGGGCACCGGTTTCCCGGGCCAGGGCTTCGTCGGCGATGGCTTCGAGGGCTCCGTCCTCGAATTCCAGGTCCACGTTGTCCATATGCAGAAAATGCTGGTACTGTTTCACCAGAGCGTTCTTCGGCTCCGTCAGGATGCTGACGAGGGCTTCCTTCGTGAGCGATTCCAAGGTCACGACGACCGGCAGGCGGCCGGCGAATTCCGGAATCAGGCCGAACTTCATGAGGTCTTCCGGCATGACCTTCTTCAGGACTTCGCCCTGGTTGGCTTCGGATTTGCGCTTGATGTCGGCGCCGAAGCCCAGGGTCTTTTCGTCGGTGCGGGCCTTGATGATGGAATCCAGGCCGGCAAAGGCACCGCCGCAGATGAAGAGGATGTTCGTCGTGTCGATCTGCAGGAATTCCTGGTGCGGATGCTTGCGGCCGCCCTGGGGCGGAACGTTGGCAACCGTGCCTTCGAGGATCTTCAGCAGGGCCTGCTGCACGCCTTCGCCGGAAACGTCGCGCGTAATGGAGACGTTTTCGGACTTGCGGGCGATTTTATCGATTTCGTCGATGTAGATGATGCCGCGCTGGGCCCGTTCGATATCGTAGTCGGCATTCTGGATGAGGCGCAGGAGGATGTTCTCCACGTCTTCCCCGACATAGCCGGCTTCCGTCAGGGTCGTCGCGTCGGCGATGGCGAAGGGTACGTTCAGGATCTTCGCCAGGGTCTGGGCCAGGAGCGTCTTGCCGCTGCCCGTGGGGCCCAGCATGAGGATATTGGATTTTTGCAGTTCCACATCCCGTTCTTCGGGATTGAGCATCTCGTAGTTGATGCGTTTGTAATGGTTGTAGACAGCGACGGACAAGGTCTTTTTCGCTTCTTCCTGGCCGATGACGTACTCGTCCAGGACGGCCTTGATCTCCTTCGGTTTCGGGAGTTCCGTCTTTTCTTCGGCGGCCGGGCGGTCTTCGTGGCCGAATTCCTCGCGCAGCACTTCGTTGCACAGCTCGATGCATTCGTCACAGATATAGCCGTTGCGGCCGGCCAGCATGCGTTTCACCTGGTCTCCGCGTTTCCCGCAGAAAGAGCAGACGATCTGGCTGCTGTTGTTATCATCAGAAAACTTCATAGTGTACTCTCCTTCCGGTCTGCGGCAGCCTTACGGACTGCCGGGACGGGATCATACCGTTTCCGGTTTGGCTTCGACGACCGCGTCGATGATGCCGTAAGCCTTGGCTTCTTCGCTCGTCATGAAGTTGTCGCGGTCCGTGTCGGCGGCCACCTTATCCTTCGGCTGGCCCGTATGCTTTACAATTACATTATACATCTCATCGCGGACACGGAGGATGTTTTTTGCATGAATGGCGATGTCCGAGGCCTGGCCTTCGAATCCGCCCAGGGGCTGATGGATCATGACTTCGGAATGGGGCAGGGCGTACCGCTTGCCCTTGGCGCCCGCCATCAGCAGGATGGAGGCCATGCTGGCCGCCAGGCCGACGCAGATGGTGGATACGTCGGGCTTGATATACTGCATGGTGTCGTAAATCGCCATGCCGGCGGACACGCTGCCGCCGGGGCTGTTGATGTACAGGTGGATATCCTTGTCCGGGTTTTCGGACTCCAGGAACAGCAGCTGGGCGATGACCACGTTGGCCACGTTGTCATCGATGGCACCGGTCAGGAACACGATGCGGTCCTTCAGCAGGCGGGAATAGATGTCGTAGGATCGTTCCCCGCGGGCATTCTGTTCCACGACGATAGGTACGTAGTTCATAGTTGTCACTCCTTTGACTAAAAGGGCTGCCGGCACACGGACAGCGTACAGGCAGCTCCTTCTCTACTTTGTTCAGTTAGGCACAGGGCTTATTTTGCGTTGTCCAGAACCACATGTGCTGCCTTGCGGCGCAGGATGTTGGCCAGGAGCAGGCCCATGTTGTTGTTTTTGCGGATGATGGTCTTGACATCTTCCAGACGGGCGCCGTTCTGGTCTGCAATGGCCTGCAGTTCCGCGTCCACGTCCTTCATGTCGACCTGCAGGTTTTCAGCCTTGGCAATCTGGTCGAGGACGAGGTCCATGCGGACGTTGCGTTCCGCGTCGGCACGCTGTGCTTCGCGCAGCTTGGCCATGTCCATGCCGGTGTACTGCAGGTACTGCTGCAGGTTCATCTTGCGGGCTTCCAGGTTCAGGCGGATCTGTTCGATCATCTGGCTGATGCGGTCTTCCACCATGACGGCGGGCACATCGAGCTTGGCGTTCTTGACGGCCAGGTCGAGCAGGTCGTTTTCGTATTTGGTCTGTGCGTCGGCTTCGGCGGCTTCCTGCATACGCTTCTTATAGTCTTCCTTGGCTTCCGCTACCGTCTTGTATTTGGTGTACTTGGCGATGAATTCATCGTTCAGTTCGGGCAGTTCCTTATGCTTTACGCCCTGGATGTGTACTTTGAATACAGCTTCCTTGCCGGCCAGTTCCTTGACGAAGTACTCTTCCGGGAAGGTGACGTCGACATTGGTGTCATCGCCCTTCTTCAGGCCGATCAGCTGATCTTCGAAGCCGGGGATGAAGGAGCCGGAGCCGACTTCCAGAGGATAGCCTTTGCCTTCGCCGCCGCTGAACGGTTCCCCGTCCACCGTGCCGGCAAAGTCGATGACGGCGAAATCGCCTTTTTCGATGATGGTGTCGTCAGCGGTATCCACCATCTTGGCGCCGCGGTTGCGCAGTTCGTCCAGTGCCTTGTCCACGTCTTCGTCGGATACGGCGGCATCCTTCTTGTCCACGTGCAGGCCCTTGTATTCGCCCAGTTCCGGTTCCGGTTTCAGGGTGACTTTGATTTCCAGGTTCAGGTCCTTGCCTTCTTCGAAGGAATCGAAGGCAGCCTTTTCGTCATTGACGGACGGGTCGGAGACCGGCATCAGTTTTTCCTGGGTCAGTGCCGTCTGGTACGCCCGGTTTACGACAACATTGAAAGCTTCTTCCTTGACGGCTTCTTTGCCATAATGCATTTCAATCACGTTGCGGGGTGCTTTGCCCGGACGGAAACCGGGGATCTTCACCTGGCTGGCGATCCGCTGTACAGCGGATTTGTATCCCTTCGCAACATCAGCGGCAGGAACCGTGATCTTCAAAGTTGCGTCATTGCCTTCTCTGTTAACAGTCACATTCATGGAAAAAATCCTCCCTTATATATCTTTCCGGCTTGCTGGCCTGGTTGCACAACTTGCCTATTTTCATATTACGCTACAATATAATATCACAAGCTTTTCCATTTATCAAGTCTGACTGCGGGCGATTTGCGTATGTTACAGATACTTCACATCTTTTCCCTTCAGGCCAGAAGGCGCAGGCCCATGATGCCCCCGATGATGAGGACGAGGCAGCCCACCTGGGGCAGGGACAGGGTTTCGTGGAACAGGACGACGCTCAGCAGGATGGTGCCGACGCTGCCGATGCCGGTCCAGATGGCGTAAGCCACGCCCAGGGGCAGGCGGTGGACGGCGTGGGCCAGGAAATAGAAGCTGGCGATCATGCCGATGATGGTGACGACGCTCGGCACAAGCCGCGTAAATCCGTGGGTGTATTTCATCCCGACGGCCCACCACACTTCGCACAAGCCTGCCAGCAGCAGGGTAATCCAACTGTTCATGATGATATTCCTCCTTTGCAATAAAAAAGGCACCCGCTACCCTGCTTTGCACAATGGTGCTGCCTACGGCAGGGTTTCAGGTGCCGGCGTCCATCCGGCGACGGACGCGTCCTTTTGTCTTCAGTTATACGAAAGGCCGGCTTGGATAAGCCGGCCGGATTGACGTGGAGCGGAAAACGAGGCTCGAACTCGCGACCCCCACCTTGGCAAGGTGGTGCTCTACCACTGAGCTATTTCCGCAGTTGTTTGAGAACAATACAGATTATACCTAAGGGATTTCCTTTTGTCAAGGAAATTTTAAAAAATTCCCAGAATCAGCTGTGCCACGTTTTTGGAGTGGTCGGACACGCGCTTCATGTTGATCAGCAGTTCCAGAAAGACCGTGCCGACTTCGGGGGAACAGGTCCCGTCGCTCAGGCGGCGGATATGGTTCTTGCGCCATTCCTTCTGCAGGGCCTTCACCTGCCGGCAGTAGGTCCAGCCCTGCTGGGCCAGGCGGGCGTTGTTCATGGAGAAGGCGCGCAGGCAGACGTGGCAGGCTTCGAGGGTCACGATGCTGAGGCGCAGGATTTCGGCTTTCGCTTCGTCGGACATGCGGATGTCCTCTTCGAAGATCTTGCGGCTGCGCTTGGCCAGGGTCTGGGCGTGGTCGCCGATGCGTTCGATATCGGTGCAGGCGTGCAGCAGGGCTGTGTGCTTGGCCGACAGTTCGCGCGTCATACCCGTCTCGCTGACTTTCGTCAGGTAGACCGTGATGGCCGTGTTCAGGCTGTCCACCACATCTTCGTTCTGGAGCACGTAGTTCACGCGCTTTTCGTCGTACTTGCGCAAGGAGTCCAGGGCGGCGGCCAGGTTCTTTTCAGCCTGGCGGGCCATGCGGTCCGTCTCCTTTTCGGCCAGCATGAGGGCGATGGGCGTGTTGTCGAGCATGTTGTCATCGAGGAACAGGGGCCGTGTCACGACGCCTTCGGCCTTGTCGGGCAAGATCTTGCGGATCAGTTTCACGTACGGCGTGATGAGCGGCAGGAAGATGCACGTGTTCAGGACGTTGAAGGCGCTGTGGGCGTTGGCGATCTGCCGCCCGATATCGTGGGCCGGTGAAATGGCCCGGACGAAGTCCAGGAACCAGGGCAGGAAAATCAGGAAGATGCAGCAGCCAAAGAGGTTGAAGAGCACGTGGGACAGGGCCACCTGCTTGGCCGTCCGGCTGGCGCGGGCCGCTGCCAGCACGGCCGTGATGCACGTCCCGATGTTATCGCCCAACAGGACCGGCACCGCCCCTTCCAGGGGGATGAGGCCCTGCGTCGCCATGGCCATGAGGATGCCGATGGTGGCCGAGCTGGACTGGATGACCAGGGTCATGCAGATACCGACGACGACGCCGAGCAGGGGGATTTCGGAAAACCGGCCGATGAACTCGACGAAGAGCGGATTGTCCCGCAGCGGCGCCACGGACTGGCCCATGAGCTTCATGCCCAGCATAAGCAGGCCGAAGCCGAAGAGGACCATGCCGGCGAACTTGCCTTTCTTGTGTTTTGCGAAATAGTGCAGCATGAGGCCCACGAAGATGAGGCCCATGAGGTAGTCCGTCAGGTTGAAGGCGATCAACTGGGCCGTCACGGTGGTGCCGATATTGGCGCCCATGACGACGCTGAAGGCCTGCTTCAGCGTCATGAGGCCGGCGTTGACGAGGCTCACGGACATGACCGTCGTGGCGCTGCTCGACTGCAGGATTGACGTGATGACCAGGCCCGTCAGGACACCGACGGCGGGGACGCTCGTCAGGGACTCGAGGATCTTCTGGAGTTTCTCCCCTGCCGACTGCCGCAGGCCGTCGCCCATGAGTTCCATGCCGTAGAGGAACAGCGCCAGGCCGCCCAAAAGTCCAAACAAAAGGATCAGCATAATGCTCCTTTTTACAATACTTTTGAAAAAAATTCGCCGAAAGGGGTCCTTCCGGCGAATTGAATATCACAAGGCCAAAGGCCCGGCGTCAGGCCTTGCCTGCCAGGCGCTTGTAGTTGGCCAGGCGTTCCATGGCATCGGCTTCGGTCTTCTTATAGAGTTCTTCCGCCAGCTGCGGACGGACTTTCTGGAGCGATGCAAAGCGGACTTCGCCGACCAGGAAATCGCGGAAATTGCCCGTCGGTTCCTTGGAGTCGAGGCTGAAGGGGTTCTTGCCTTCGGCCTTCAGGTCCGGATTGTACCGGTAGTTCGCCCAGTAACCGCATTCCACGGCGCGTTTTTCTTCCAGCTGGCTGCAGCCCATGCCGGCTTTCAGGCCGTGGTTGATGCACGGGCAGTAGGCGATGACGAGGGACGGGCCGTCGTAGGCTTCGGCTTCCGTGAGTGCCTTGACCAGCTGGTTCTTGTCGGCACCCATGGCGACCTGCGCCACGTACACGTAGCCGTAGCTCATGGCCATCATGCCCAGGTCCTTCTTCTTCGTGCGCTTGCCGCTGGCCGCGAACTGCGCGATGGCAGCGGTCGGGGTGGCTTTCGAGGACTGGCCGCCCGTATTGGAATAGACTTCCGTATCAAGGACGAGGACGTTCACGTTCTTGCCGCTGGCCAGCACGTGGTCCAGTCCGCCGTAGCCGATATCGTAGCTCCAGCCGTCGCCGCCGAAGATCCAGTGGCTGCGTTTGATGAAGAACTGCTTCAGGTCGAGGATGGCCTGCAGGTCCTTGTCGCCCGCTTCCTTTTCCAGGAGGGCGGTCAGGGCATCGGCACGGTCGCGCGTCCCTTCGCTGACGTTCTTGTTTTCCTTCCAGGCCTTCATGGCGGCCTGCAGGTCCGCGGAGCCCTTTCCGGCAGCCAGTGCCGCGTCAATCAGCTCTTCCACGCGGTCCCGTTCCTGTTCCACGCCGAGGAACATGCCCAAGCCGTATTCGGCGTTGTCTTCGAACAGGGAGTTGGCCCAGGTCGGACCATGGCCCTTGCGGTTCTTGGTGTACGGCATGGACGGCGTCGAGGCGCCCCAGATGGAGGAGCAGCCCGTGGCATTGGCAATCATCATGCGGTCGCCGAAGAGCTGGGTGATCAGCTTGACATACGGCGTTTCGCCGCAGCCCGCGCAGGCGCCGGAGAATTCGAACAGGGGCTGTTCGAACTGGGAGCCCTTGACGGTGGTCTTCTTCATGGGATTCGGTTTTTCGGAAACTTTGTTGACCGCATAGTCCCAGGCCGGTGCCTTGTCCAGCTGGGTGGCCAGCGGTTTCATGGTCAGGGCCTTCTTCGGCGCCGGGCAGATCTGGGCGCAGTTGCCGCAGCCCTGGCAGTCGTACGGCGAAATGACCATGGCGAACTTGCTGCCGTCTTTGACGCCGACGGCCGGTTTGGACGGATAGCCGATGGCTTCCGCTTCTTTTTCATTCAGCAGGACCGGACGGATGGCGGCATGGGGGCAAACGAAGGAGCACTGGTTGCACTGGATGCAGTTGGCCACGTTCCATTCCGGCACGTTGATGGCGATGCCGCGTTTTTCGTAAGCGGCCGTACCGGACGGATAGGTGCCGTCCACATGGTCCATCATCTTGCTGACCGGCAGCTTGTCGCCTTCCTGGCGGTTCATGGGTACCAGGATTTCGTCGATGAAGGCGTTGCCCGTCTTCTTAGCGGCTTCCGTGTCAACAGCCGTCGCCCAGGCAGCGGGCACGTCGACCTTGACGATGGCGTCGATGCCCCGGTCGATGGCGGCATTGTTCATGTCGACCACGTTCTGGCCCTTCTTGCCGTACGATTCCACGACGGCATCCTTCAGGTATTTGACGGCGTCGTCCACAGGGATGATGTCAGCCAGTTTGAAGAAGGCGGACTGCATAATCATGTTGATGCGGCCGCCCAGGCCGATTTCCTGTGCGATCTTGACAGCGTCGATGATATAGAAGTTGATCTTCTTCGCGGCGATGTAGCGTTTCATGGCCGCCGGCAATTCCTTGTCCAGTTCTGCCACCGTCCAGTTGCAGTTCAGGAGGAAGTTGCCCCCTTCCTTCAGGCCGGCCAGGACATCGTACTTGTGGACGTAGGACTGGTTGTGGACAGCCACGTAATCGGCATCCGTGACCAGGTACGGTTCCTGGATCGGCTGCTTGCCGAAGCGCAGGTGCGACACGGTGATGCCGCCGGATTTCTTGGAGTCATAGGCGAAATAGCCCTGGGCGTACATGTCCGTATGGTCGCCGATAATCTTGATGGCGCTCTTGTTGGCACCGACCGTACCGTCGGAACCCAGGCCCCAGAACTTGCAGGCCTTGGTGCCTTCCGGCGTCGGGTTGATGATCTTCGTGACCGGCAGGGACAGGTCCGTCACATCGTCGACGATGCCGACGGTGAAGTTGTTCTTCGGCGCATCCTTGCGCAGGTTGTCGATGATGGCGTAGCAGTCGGACGGCGTGAATTCCTTGGAGCCCATGCCGTAACGGCCGCCGACGATGACCGGATGACGGTCGCTGCTGTAGAAGGCGTTGCGCACATCCAGGTAGAGCGGTTCGCCGAGGCTGCCCGGTTCCTTGGTGCGGTCCAGGACGGCGATCTTCTTCGCCGTCTTCGGAACAGCGTCCAGGAAGCGCTTCACATCGAACGGACGGTACAGGTGGACGGCCACGACGCCGACCTTCGTGCCTTCGGCGGCATTGACAACTTCCGCCGTCTTGATGGCCGTTTCCTGGGACGAACCCATGGTGACGATGACCATGTCGGCGTCCTTCGGTCCGTAATAGTTGAACAGATGGTACTCGCGGCCCGTGATCTTGCTGACCTCGCCGAGGTAGTTTTCCACGATGTCTGGTACGGCTTCATAATATTTGTTGACGGCTTCGCGGGACTGGAAATAGATATCCGGGTTCTGCGCCGTGCCGCGGATGACGGGGTTGTCCGGATTCAGCGCGCGCTGACGGAAGGCCTTGACGGCTTCCCAGTCGAGCAGTTTCGCGTAATCCGCATAATCAAAGACTTCGATCTTCTGGATTTCGTGGGATGTACGGAACCCGTCGAAGAAGTTCAGGAAGGGCACGCGGGCCTTGATGGCGGACAGATGTGCCACGCCGGTCAGGTCCATGACTTCCTGCACGCTGCCGGAAGCCAGCATGGCGAAACCGGTCTGGCGGCAGGCCATGACGTCCTGATGGTCGCCGAAAATGTTCAAAGAGCTCGTCGCCAGGGCGCGGGCCGATACGTTGAAGACGCCCGGCAGCAGTTCGCCGGCGATTTTATACATATTGGGGATCATGAGCAGCAGGCCCTGGGAAGCCGTGTAGGTCGACGTGAGCGCGCCGGCTTCGAGGGAGCCGTGCACAGCGCCGGAAGCGCCGGCTTCGGACTGCATTTCCATCAGTTTCACCGTCTGCCCGAACAAATTCTTTTTGCCCTGGGACGCCCATTCATCCACATGCTCCGCCATCGGGGACGACGGCGTGATCGGGTAGATGCAGGCTACATCGATGAATGCATACGATGCATAGGCGGCAGCCTCGTTGCCGTCCATGGTTTTCATTACGGTCATGGTTTCACCCTTCTTTCTTAGTTGACAACTCCTGTTTCAACAGGCGGATAGCTCCGCCCGGTCTGGCCAAAAGGCATATTTGACAAGTTTATTATACCGTAACAAGGGGCGCCGGTGCAAGAAATTCCACGCATTTTCACGAAATTGTCATACACTGTTCGTAATCAGCGTATACTAAATAGATGTATCCACCGTCCCGCCGCAAACATGCTATAATAAAAAAGGAACCGGAGGCCCGGTGCAGGGCTCTTCCGGTCCGGAAGGAGACGACCGATATGGATCTGGCAATAAAACTGATCATACAAAAACTGGGTGCCCTGCTGCACAGCGAGGGAGCCGTGCAGGAGGAGGCGCACCGCACGACGGTGACGTACGCCAACCCCACAGGCGGGCCGGCCGTAATGGTCCGCTTCGGCGACGGCCTGGATATCTGCGTCGTGTTGAACAAGACGCCGCGGTATTATCCGCAGGACGGCGGCGGCCTGGAGCGGCTGGAAAAAGTGTTGGGCGATTACGCCGCCGGGCGCCTGGTGACGCTGGACTACACATACCAGACCGGCGAGGAAAGCAAGCAGGACCGGGCCGTGGCGCTGCCGGACCTGGACGGCCTCAATCTGGACGGTCTGGCCGCCCTCTGCCTGAAGACAGGCCTTATGACGGGCGACGCCCTGCGGGACCTGCTCGCCGCCGGGGGCTGCGTGAACGTCCGCTTCTGGGACCGGGCGAAGGATTTCCGCTTCGTTCAGAAAGGCGCGTCCTTGCAGAAAATAAAATGAAAAGGGCATGAAAAAAGGAGACTTGCAAGAAGTCTCCTTTATTTTTTTAGTTTGCGGCAGGGCGGGCAGGACATCTTACCAGCCCAGTTTGTCCGACAGGTAGACGGCGACGCCCGTCAGGAGGACGTTCGCCACGGTGCGGACGATATCCAGATACCGCTCCAGCATGAAGAGCAGGGTCAGGCCCCCCAACACGCCGAAGGAGCTGAAATTCAGATGGAACAGTCCCGGCGACAAAATCACCAGCATCAGTCCCGCCGAGGAAACGGGCAGGTCCGCGCGGCCGGCGAGGATGCTGAAGCAGAACACGAGGACGGCGAGAACCACGCGCACGGCAAGGGAAAAATTCGGCAGCAGCAGGGTGCAGACGAAGGCGATGTAGAAAGTCGTCGCCGCAGAACTCCACAGCAGGCCGGCCCGGGTCCGGACGAGGGCTTCTTCGTCGCGCACGCCCAGACGGCTCAGGTTATGGACGATCTCCTGGCCGCAGCGACCGCGGGAACAGCAGGTGGCTGCCTGCAGCAGGACGCGTTTGAAGAAACCGGCGAAATGGTCCGGGCAGTCCCGGCCGCACCGGCGCAGCAGGTAATACGCCGTGCCGAAGGCGCCCAGCAGGGGCACCAGTACCAGGGGCAGAATGGTTTTGACGAAAGTCAGGCCGCCGTGAAAGCGGAAGGAAACCGGCACCCGCTGGCTGTCGGGGCCGAACAGCAGCGTGCCGAAGAGCCAGGCGGCGACGAAGGCCGCCAGGGGCAGCAGCCACGGAATCAGGCGTTCCGTCACGTTCTGCATGACGCGGCAGAGGCTGAGGCCGAACGTGCGCACGGGGGTTCCCTCCCCCTTCGTCAGGACGGCCGACGAACCAGCCAGATAGAGCACGATGCCCAGAAACAGCAAGCCCAGGATGGGCCACGAAACAAAGTTGAAGACCGTTTCGTAGGAGAACGGCGCGGCGGCGCGGTGGAGCAGGAATTTCCGCGCCGGCGACAGGTTCAGGAGCGAACCCAGCAGGACACCCAGGAAGGCGGCGGCATACGCCAGGCCGTCGAGAAAACGGAGCATCTTCGCGGGCACGCGTCCGTCCTGGCGCACCTGCCGGCGCCGCGCACCGGTGGAAAACAGGCCCGCCGCGACCGTCGGGAACACCGCCAGCAGGGACAGGATCAGCCCGCCCAGCAGGACGCCCTGCAGGCCGAAGCGGTAACCGATGCCCGAAAAGGCGCTGAAAATCAGGCCCAGCACCAGGGCGGGCAGCACGGTAAGCGTCGGATTCAGGTCCAGGATCAGGGTGCCCAGGCCTTTTCGTTCAAGTTTCACGGAACTCTCCCCTTTAAAAGCCTGTCAAGGCTTTAACTGTTTTACGTAGTCACGCCTGTTATATAAGATGCGGCGGACTTCCATCACATTTTCGATAACGACATAAAAAACAATGAAATTATGCACGTAAATACGGTAGTACACTGTGTCCAAAGTCCGCGAAGCATGATACGGTTCGAAGGCTTCGGCGCAGGAAAGACGCTCATGGATGGCTGTTTGAACGTCATTGACCAGTTTTAGTGCCGCTTTTCTATTGTGGAGACGTAAAACTATATAATCGACAATGGAATTCAGTTCCTCTTCAAAGAGAGGCAGGTAACGCAATTGATACGTTTTTGTGTCAATCATGAATCCGGGCCCTCACCCTGCCAAACACTTCTTCGTCGGTGTAGCGGACAGCATCTGTTGCTGCTGCTTTATCCGCTTCCGCAAGTTTTATTCCAACGTCGTCCGTCAGGGCGGCATATTGCTCCATGCTCAGGATTACCATGCTGCCGTACCCGTTCTTCGTCAAATAAACAGGCCCGTTTTCCTTTACGCAGTTTTCAATTTCCGAAAAATGATTCCTCAAATCAGAAACAGGTCGGATAGTGATCATAATGGCTGCCTCCTTTCATTATCTTATCAAAATTTTATCATAATCATGATAGAAAGGCAACCGTTCTGTACCGCTTCCCTGTTTCTAATAAAAATGGATAAGTGGAAGAAGTGCCCACTTATCCATTTCCCGTTTTTATGCCTTCCAGGTCTTCTTCCGCTGTTCCGTCAGGTATTCGTTGACGATTTTGACGGCACAGTAGTCGCCGCACATGGAGCAGGCTTCTTCATCTTCCTTGTTCTTCGATTTGCGGAATTCCTTCGCCTTGTCGGGGTCGATGGCCAGGTCAAGCTGGGCCTTCCAGTCGAGGGCTTTGCGGGCGCGGGCCATTTTGACATCCCATTCCCAGGCCTGCTTGTTGCCTTTGGCCAGGTCGGCTGCATGGGCGGCGATGCGGGCGGCGATGACGCCTTCTTTGACATCGTTCAGATCGGGCAGGCCCAAATGTTCCGCCGGTGTCACGTAGCACAGGAAGTCGGCGCCGCTGACGGCCGCCAGGGTGCCGCCGATGGCACTCGTGATATGGTCGTAGCCGGGCGCCACGTCGGTGACGAGGGGTCCCAGCACATAGAACGGCGCACCGTGGCAAAGGCTCTTCTGGAGCTTCATGTTCGTTTCAATCTGGTTGAACGGCATGTGGCCGGGGCCTTCGCACATGACCTGCACACCGCGGGCCCAGGCGCGCTGGGTCAGTTCGCCGATGTTGATCAGCTCCTGAATCTGGGCGCGGTCCGTCGCGTCGGCCAGGCAGCCGGGGCGCAGGCCGTCCCCCAGGGAGATGGTGACATCGTATTTTTCGCAAATGTCCAGAATGTCATCGAAATATTCATAGAAGGGATTTTCCTTTTCGTTGTGGAGCATCCAGCCCGTGATGAAGCTGCCGCCGCGGCTGACGACGTCCATGACGCGGCCTTCCTCGGTCAGCTGTTTCAGGACCATCTTGTTGATGCCGCAATGGATGGTCAGGAAATCGGCCCCGTCTTCGGCCTGGCGCTGTACGGCGTCGAGCATGTCTTCGCGGGTCATTTCGACGACGGCGCCGCGTTTCTTGATGGTTTCCACGGCAGCCTGGTAGATGGGCACCGTGCCGACCATGACGGTGGACGCGTTGATGATGGCCCGGCGGGAAGCGTCGATGTTGTCACCCGTGGACAGGTCCATGACGGAGTCCGCACCGGCGTCGATGGCGGTCTTCAATTTAATCAGTTCCGGCGCCGGATCGGGAAAGGCGCTCGACGTGCCCAGGTTGGCATTGACCTTGACCTTCAGGCCCAGGCCCACACCGCGGGGCTGCAGATTCTTATGGTTGATGTTGCAGGGAATGGCGATCACGCCCTGCGCCACCCGTTCGCGAATCGTTTCCGCGTCCAGGCCTTCATAGGCGGCAAGCGTGCCAGTTGCATTTGCGTAGTCATAACAATACCTCTTTTTGTCATCACGTAATGTTTAAAACCTGCAGCAGCGCTGCAGGGACAGCTTACAATTGGCATTGGACCGAATGATTGATACAAGGTGCATTTTCACAGGTGCGGGTGCAACCAATCTGAAAATGCGAGAGCCGCTGTAATTATTCAGAAACTAACCAAATATCATCTTTTTTCTTATATAGCTAAGCGATAATGTATTGCTATTGCTGTATTGATCATTTTCAGTGATATTTAGTTCTACTTCACTGTCAGTATTTAGCTTTACCATCTGATCTCTGATGAATTCAGAATGAACAAACTCAATTCCATCTTGATTTGATACTAACGTTCCTTCTCCTGATTCAATACTTATTTTTACTGCGTCATTCTTCATTAATATCCACCTCTTCTTTCTTGTCAAAATGAGAATAAAAGTATTGTGGATTATATTTTCTCTCAAAATAGTGCTTTCTCTTTAACCAGATAAAGCCGTCTCCCTTAGAAATAATCGAGACATCAATTGGTCCGCCGACAGTTCCAATATTTCTATCAATAGCAACCTTTCTTCTAAGAGATGTAATATTAATCATAGATTCTGCAAGCAAAGCCAATTCCTCAATCGGGAGAGATGACACAGATTGAATAATCGGACGCATATAATTGTTCCCGGCCGTCTCTGTCATATGTTGAATGATTCTTCCAGTAACATTCGTAAGTTGAGTGCGTACATCTTCTTTCTTGTCTTGAGCAAAACAGGTGTCGTCTATTGAATCTAAACACCCATTAATCTGTTTAGGAATCTCTTGGGCCAAATCGTTGATGAATTGGTCATTAATACCGAACAGAAATGTTTGCATTACATCGGTCTGAGCAAGCGGGGCGATGGAAGCTGTAGTGCTTTCTGATATCTCCACATTCTCAATAATATTATACTTCAATTTTGTGTCAATGACACCCCCAATATGCAAGTGGACCAAATGTGGATATATTTCCTCTTCGCCATAACCCGCAATTGCTACGCCAACAAAGCCGCCCCTATCAAAATCCGTATCATACAGCTCACATGATTTTTTGCACACTTCTTGAATCTGTTCATCTGTAAGCCATTGCAGATTTTGGTCTTTTTTGACTAAATCGACAAATGTGTTGAGATAATGATTCTCTATGTATTCACCGAAGTGGTAGTCCGCTCGTTTCTTGATCCCGTTAACGAAAGTAATAGTCGAGCTGACTGCCGATTCTGCCACTTTTTTCATTCCGTTTTCATCCAGAGGCTTCCCGGAATTGTTTTGCGCTGAACTCATGATTATTCTGTAGTCCCCGAGCAATCCGCGCATTAGATCTGAAAACACTTGTAAAACATATGTCTGCTCATTGATATCAAATCTAAAAAACTGGGACTTATCTCTAAGGTAATCAAGGAAATCATTAACATAATCATTTAACTTGGGGAACACACGATCAGCAAGCTGTTTCTTATACTGTTTAACAATTATTTCAATAGGGACCGTCATAAGCGCGGCATTTGCATAAACAATCACTCCAACAGGGGCAACCCGTGAAAGCGAAAACAGCTTATTTGCTGAATTATGAATTGCCGCATGGTCACCAACGGTGACTGCACTATCAGCAGCCATCGCTATTGCATTTCTGTTCATGATACAAATTCCGGCACTCATATCTATTGCCTCCTATGAATTCAAATATCCACTCTGTCAGGTTATTTCTTCCTATACCCGTCCTTTGATTTGGAAAGCGGGCCATCCATATACTTTTTGCCGCACTTGGCAAAACACTCATACGCATCGGATGCGGTGCTGATAACGGAACGTGTCTCTGCGTCCTTCATGTCGAGATAAGTGGCTTGCCCCTTGTAATCAGAAACAAACCAGTAACGAGAGAAAGACTCTCCGAAATCCTCAACATATCGAGCGATGCCTTTGAGTTTCGGCATGGTATCGGCCAAATGAAGCCCATGCGGATCAACAATGGCCGGCATCTCTCGATCCCCCACCTTTTCAAAGAAGATAAAATCGGGATGCAGCACCTTCCGATCATCACCAAGACGATATGGAATACGTAATGATTGTCCTGTCGTCTTGCCGACCGGATTGCGGTACCAGCAGATAACCTCCGGCTTTCTCAATTCATGCATAACGACGGCATCTTCGGAATCATAGAGATTGAACCACGCCATGTGCGTTTTCGGATCGTTTACTACATGCTTGGGATACTTTTTTCCACCGGAATCCTGAGTGTCAGCAACTGGCTTATCAAGGAATACCGTATGTGGGATGCCATGTTTACTCATACCGGAGGAGAATTGATTTCGCACGCTGGTGGGATACTTTGCAATCACCGGATCGTACTCTTCCGTCAGCTTTTCCAACTTGGTTCTGGCGCTTTGCTTCACGGCCTCAACAATTTCCGGAACGGCGGCGGCTGCTGCAATCTCCACATTAATATCGAGCGGTTCCATGCCAAGCAAGATCTGCTGACGGAAAAATGCATTCGTTACACTTGGGGAAAGAGTAACATCGCCGCGTCTGCGCGCATTGGCAATAGCATAGGAATCCGCATCGTCTTCATAGACCTTCGTTTTTGCAGAAGCCGCGTCCAAGTATTTCAGCTCAACTTGCGTTGATTTTGCATGGAGAACCGTGTTCCGAGCAGCTTCAAATTTGTCATTGAATGTGACTATGCTTTCATTCAAAGCCCGGAGCATGGCATCAATGGCTTTTTCAAGTTCGCCGGGAGCATCCGGTTCCGCTTCTGCAGTCGGTATATGCGGCGCTGCAGGAGCAACAGCCGGTACGCCTGCGACAGGGGCTTTTGCTCCTGTGGCTTCACTGCCTGTTTTTGATGAGAAGTCATCTCCAGCCTTTTCAGGAACAATTGGAGCTCCTGTGTTTTCAGCATTGCCCTGCGTATTTCCAGATTCTTCTTCGGTTTCATGCGGAATAGATTCTGCGCCGATATCATTTTCCTCAAGCATACCCGCATATGAAATGACACCATCGATGTAATTCGATGTGGAGTGTGCTCTTTCACGCGAAGCAATGCCCGTGAATACATCGTCAATTCCAAAGGTGGAATCCCATTCGACATTGACTGGCTTTGTCACGATCTCGCGTCCGGATTCTCTGGAAACGCCGCTGTAATCATCGTTGCCTTCTTCGGTCAGATATTTCACGACTTTTTCCAACGTAGCGGGATCAAAGTATGGCAAGAAGCAACTAACCGAGTTGAGGAGCTCAATATTCACGCTCTCTGCAAGCGGAGTACGCACCATACGGCCAATAAGCTGTGCAATATAGGTATCATCCTGATGCGGGCGCATAGAGAAGATGACCTCGGCACGCGGACAGTCCCAACCGGTGCTGATAGCTTCCTTAGCGAAAAGAATACGAATATCGCTTTTGCGTTGCACATCCTGCGGCTCAACACATGGAACCTCATACGGAGCAAGGTGCATATCGCCCTCGCCGCTGATAACATGTGCAAAAGCTGTAGAGCGGTCTAATGAGGGGATCTTTTCATAGATCTCAGAGCAGATTTGCCGAATCTTATCCTGAGATATCTTATTGGGCACCTGAACAACCATTAACGGTCTCACCATCGGTGCATCGTTTTGCTCGCAATACATTTGCCATAATGCCGTCGACTGCACGAGTGTCTTACAAGCATCATTAAGATAGATGTTATAAACGGCTGCACCTTCGGTCGGGGCTTGCAATACTATTTTATCCTTTAACAAGCCACTGGCTTGAACATCAGCAGGACTAACTTTTACGACAGGATAAGGGATACGCTCCGAACGCCCTTCCATTGCAGCGGTAAAACGCTTCGGTGTTGCTGATATACCGACGACAACAGGTATCGGACTCTTTCCGTCATCGCCGTCAATGATCCTGCTTGTGATTGTTTCACCGGCAGTATCCTTTTTGTCCGCACTACCCAAGCCCTTATGCGCTTCGTCATAGAGCATATAAAGGTGGACAGAGCTATCATTTACCGTGCGGCGCAGCAACTGCCAGAAGGTCGGAATTTCCCCGCCTTTTGTGAGCAGGCCGGCGCTGGACAACTTCTGGCGATTCAGAAAATAGATATGTCCCGGTTCCAGTTCGTCGTGATCACCTGTGAAAGTGTTCTCGATTGTTTCGATCAGCGTCGGGTCCAGATCTGTGGCCTCACGAAACTTATAAATCGTCTGCTCATTCAAAGACGGGCTGTCAGAAACCCACAGCACAGTAGCAAAAGGATCACGCTCAATACCCCATTCGGGATTGCCGTTAAAGATCGCTTCCACAGCAGCCGCTACCATAATGGTTTTACCGGAGCCGGTAGGAGACGCCAAGCAGCATGAGGCGGGATCGCCGTCTCGGTAATATGCGTCACGCGCCTTCAGCATTCTGTCAAGTAATGCCTTTGTCGCAGTTACCTGAAAATCTTTTAATTCAAATTTCATATGTATTTCTCCTTATCCTATGGCGTTGATTTCAAAGGAGCGAAGATAGCTTTCATATAACTGCATCACTCTGCACCCCGGTAATTCTGCGCATAAGCTACGATAACGCTCTGCTGCATCCGTCACGATGAACGCGGTTTTTATCTCTTTGTTTTTCAATACGGCATCAACAAAACGCGTCTTATAGCGTGGGTCAAAGAGCACAGCATAGGTTTCTCCGATCACATACCCCTTTTGGCGTTGAAGAATTTCTCCTTTGCATCCTCCGGCAAGCCACAGGATCGGCGCGATACGGTCGAAGGCCAGATCTGCGCTAACTACAGAAGGCTCCAAATACTCAAGGTCGAAGAAAATGGCATTTTCCTCGAAGCCATCAGATATAGGAAAAGGATCGAGTACTGACTTGGATTGTGTCTTTGTTTTTTTGTATACTTTTCCCCTTATTTTCTTTCCAGTTTCAGGATTAGTGACCTCTCCTTCGATCTCTTTATACTCCTCTGTTTCAACACCATAGTTTCCTTCGATCATTTTGCCATCTGGCGTTTTTCCTGTAACTATGGACTTGATTCTGGGCTTCGTTATGAATTCACAAATCCCCAACTTCTCCCATTCAGAATCGCCTTGTCTAAGCGAACGAGAAGTTAAGCGACTTGCTTCTTCTTCAGAAACTTCATTATTGGTGACAGATATACTTCTGCGTTTCCCGCCATCCTGATGATTAAGTCTCATAACAGCATGTGTCGTAGTGCCTGACCCTGCAAAGAAATCGATAATAATTGCAGTTGGTTTATCTTTAACAAAAAAGCGCAAGCAATCTTCAACTGCATAAAGTGACTTAGGATAAGGGAATGACCTACCGGGAATAATTGTCTTTAAGAGATTTGTCCCACCGATTCTTGCATTGTGAGAATCAATTCTCCACTGAGTACCGGGAACAAACATACGTGAGAAGCCCGAATCATCTGTAATTATTGAGTTATCTGGCCTTCTTCCTATGATTGTTACTCCATCCGATTTGACTTTTTCAATTTCCTTTCGATTTAAATAGCTTATTGCCATTCCATAATCAGTAAAGCGTCCTAATCTCACATACCCATTGTTTATTGCATCTATGAGTTTTTCCGGTGACATCTGCCAGCATCCCTCGGTCCCATCAGGATGTATTGGCCAAATAGCTCTACACCCTTCAGGAACAACGCATTTGGAACGATCATCACCCATTGGCAAAGCTTTGCCTACGCTAATTACTTTCGAACCGTCATTCGCAACAAAGATTGGATAAAAACATCCCGGAGAGTGCTCTCGAGTTGCGTTTGAACCTCCCCTTAGCAACGACATTCGCCAAGAGACTTTATTCGTTCTTTCATCGGCTTTTACTGCCCAATCTTGACTTAGAGGCATTTGAATCGGGGCGGCACTTCCGAATTCAACAACATAAATGTACTCATCTGTTCTGAAAAACTGCATATCTCTCGCTGCGCCGCCAGAGTTAATGACACTACTTATCATCTGAATGCGTACATTGTCTGATGGTGGAAACATTTGCTCTAAAAGAAGGCCCAACCTTAAATATTCTTTTTCATCGACTGTCACTAACAAGACCGAATTATCTGGCTTAAGGAGCTTTTTTGCCAGTTTTAAGCGATCTTCCATGAAAGTTAGCCATTTTGAATGGCGATAAATGTCGTCTTTTCCAACATAGTTATTGTTGTATTTCCAATCCTTTGCTCCTGAGTTATATGGAGGGTCAATGTAAATACAATCCACCTGACCCTGATAAGCATATACCAAAGTCTGAAGCGCATGATAGTTTTCTCCGTTGATGACGACGTGATATGGTTTATCACCCCCGCGCTCCACACGACCGGTTTCCCTCAAACCGGCATAGATAGGCTTATCAAAACGTGCTAAAGCAACAATATCATCAGCCGATGCAGTAACGGCTTCGCCTGTCTGCTCATTGCGCAACATAGCGACGCCTTCTGATATGCTTATAACCTTGTAAACAATCTCCGAGGAATCGTCTTCGTTTTTCGTATCTTCCATTACACCGCGGGGAGGCAGGATATTTACAATATCACCACGAACCACGGGCTTCTTCCACATCCGGACAAATTCAGGCTTGGAGGCCTCATAGACCAAACCATACCTGCGCCCGTGAACATAGTCTTTGATATCACGTGCGAGATTTTCATCGAATTGCGCGGCGCGCTCCATCAAATCTTCAAGTCTCATTAGTGTGACACCTCCATCAATAGCCGATGATCAGCAATCCCGAAAGCGGGATGCCGAGGCGGTTACTTGCATACATAGCCTCAAAAAACTTGCATACCCGGTCGAAATCATTAAAAGTGCGATATTGATTGCGAACTGCAATACACAGCTTATCCACACCGACCATCGTGCAAGCCTCAAAGAAATCTTTAAGGAACTGGTAGTTCACAACGGCTCGTCCAGCTTCAACTTCAATGACATAACCGGAGTTTGCAAGGTATCCGTCTGCCTCAAAGGATTTTTCAATTCTTCCGTTAACACCATAAAGCACCGGGACCGCAACAAGGTCTTCGCTTTTCTTGCTTTTCTCGACTGCAAAGCCAAGAGCCTCCAGTCGCGGACGGACAGCGGTAAGCACCTCGTCGCTTTTTAGCTGATGCGTATACGAGTCAATATTGGCATTAACGGCCTCAAAAGCCTTAACGATCTGATCGGAGACTTCGTCCAGCGGTTTATTTTTCGGAAAGTGCATCCAGTTAATCATGCTGTTTATCCTCCGATCCCAGATCCAACCAGAGTTCTTCGAGGGAAGCGTAATCCACATCGTTTCTGGAACAGAATTCTTTTATGCTTTTCATGGCAGCCAGATTGGGCTTTGTCTTCCCGCTCTCCCAGCGATTAACCGTGGAAAATGCCACGTTTATTTCTTTGGCAAACGCCTGCTGTGACAAAAAGCAACGCTGCCGTATCCGTTTCAACTCTGCTTGAAAGCTCATAATTGCATCTCCTTTGCACATCATCCGCTGCAATATAGCAATATTATAGCACGGTTATGTGTATTTTTCTACTGCCTTCGGAAAATTTCCGAGGGCTTTTTTCTTTTTCTTTCGTTCAAAACGGTCCCTCGTGTCCGTTGGGTACTGGAAGAAAAAACTTCAAATCCTTTTGGTCAAAACGGTGGTTTTTGTCAAGGGGGTATTGGAGGAAAGAAAATATGAAAATCTTTCGTTCAAAAAGGCCCGAACTGTCAAGGGGGCACTGGAGAGAAAAGGTTTCAGATCTTTTTGGCCAGACAGCCCATTTCCCTCCAGTGGGTAGTGGGAGAAAAAAGCTTCCGAAAAAGCGAACCACTTCACCGGTTTCTGTCAAGTGGGTACTGAACGAAGAAATTTTCAAAATCTTTCGTTCAAAACCGGCGAAACCCTCCAGTGGGTAGTGGAGAGAAAAAATTTTCGGAAACCGTCAGTTTTGACCCTCTACTGAGGCTACCAGTTGAGGGACAGAAATTTTCTTCAAAAAACTTAGACCAAAACGGCCTCTCATGACCGGTGGGAAGTGAGAAGAGATTTTTCTCCGAAAAAGCGGACCACTTGGAAGGTTTTCCTCCAGTGGGTATTGGGAGGAAACGCATCAGGCCATCCGTCCGAGAGTCCTGACGGTACGTGGTCTTTTGGCAAAGGGTGACAGTCGATGACACTCTTTTCAAAAACTATTCTATAGGGCCAAAAAAACAAGCCTATAGAAAAGTTACGGATTTACCCGTCAAAGAGTGTCACCAGCGGCCGAAAAGCCTGATGGTACAAGCGTTTTTCGTCAGGTAACCGTGAAACGATAGATCCGCATAGCACAAAGGCTTATGTGGAAAAGTGCAGGTCGTGAAGGTCTCTACTATAACTTTTCTATAGGAGCAAAAAAATAAGCCTATAGGAAAAATTACGGAAATACCCTACACGACCTGCACTAAATGCCGGAAAGCCTGATACTACAAGCGTTTTCGTCAGGTAGCCGTGAAATGATAGATCTGCACGAAATAAAAAATATTCAAAAAAACGGACCACTTGGGCAGTTTTTGTCCGGTGGGAAGTGAAGAACATGAAAGGCGGTGATGCGTATGGTTGTGTTCCGATGACCGTAGGGCGGTCTGAATCTCTGTGACCTTCCGGGCCGGACAGCGGCGTGGGGTCACGAACGCAAAAACCATAATTCAAACGGGGTATTGCCCCAAAACTCAAGAAATGGAGGAAACATCGATGTTTCACAAGCTGATTTATCAGAAAAAGGCGGCTCTCACGGAGGCTGATGCGAGAGATTTCTCCACCAAGGATTACACCTGCGTGAAGCTGATGCGCACAAAAAAGGGAAAGCCTGTGGCAATCTCTGAGAGCAATGATACCAAGAACTGGCACTGGAGGGTCCAGTACGGCTTCTCCACTGTTGTCTTTCCGTCTTATGCGGATGCCATTCGCTTCTGCCGTGACCGCTTCTTTGAACTGAGCGATACAGCGCAGAACGGAGGCCGGGCATGAGGATCACGGACGAAACCGGCATACCGGAGACCAGATATTTTCCGGTCATCACTATTGACGATTCGGGCCATCAGAAGGTAGCCCTGTTTCCGTCAATGTCAGCAGACCAGTTCACCCGCTCCGGAAAGCCCTATCTGGAGGAGGTCATGCCTCACATCTACCATCTGCACGGCAAAACGGAGACGGTGGAGATCGCCTGTCCCTGCTGCGGCAAGCAGATGGAACACTACTACAATTCACCCACAAATGCGGCCATGTATCTGTGCCGCTACTGTCTGTAAGGAGGACACGAAAATGAATAACGAAATGAACGACAAGCTGTTTCTGACCGGTAGAGCCCATTACAGCGAGGCCTTCTGGAAAGCCATGCGTGGCAATGATGCCGCCTACACCGATCTCGCCGGTGCGAAACATAATCTTACCAACACGTATCTGCTCCCGGAGAGCACGGCCAGCAAGTATTCTGCGGCCCTGAAGGAACACAACCTTTTCCGCAGGATCGGCACCGTTATGAACGCCACCAAGAATGACTCCACCATCTGGATTTCCGACAATGAATTTCAGCCCGAATGGGTGCCGGAGTACGGGACCATCCCCACCACCGCTGACAGCCATTTCCCGAAGAAGGATATGGTCGCACACAAGCTGGCGATCATCACTGCTCTGGAAACGGATTTCATCAGCGATCTCGGCTTTGATCTGGAGCAGTATCTCGTGGGCCAGTTCTCGAAACGTTTCGGCAGGGCTGAGGAGAACGCCTTCGTCAACGGCAACGGCGTGGAGCAGCCCCACGGTGTTCTGACCGATGCCGAGACCGGCGTGATGGTATCCGGCAATATCGGCTTTGACGATGTGCTGGCGCTGTACTTCTCCGTGGACAAGCAGTACCGCTCCGGCGGCGCATGGCTCATGAACGATGAGACGGCCCTGAAGCTGAAAACGCTCAAGGATCAGAACGGTCAGTATCTCTGGAATCAGAACAGCGATACCGTTCTCGGCAAGCCTGTCCATATCTCCGAATTCATGCCCACGGACGGCAAGCCCATCGCCTTCGGTGATTTCTCGTACTACACCATCATCGACCGCATTCCTCTCTCCGTGCGTACCCTTTATGAAAAGTTCGCTCTGGAGCAGAAGACCGGCTATCTCGGCGTGGAGCATCTGGACGGTATGCTGATCCGTCCGGAGGCCGTCAAGGTCCTGACTATCACCGCTTAAACCCATCCGTCCGGGAGGGTGAGCGTCCCTTGCTCTCCCGGGCCCTTTTCGGAGGTACGTATGAACACTACGCAGAAAGCCGTTATTATATCGGCAACACACGAAACGCAGGACAGCGGTATTCCAATCTGCCCACAGTGCGGTAAAACCGTTATACAGCGGACCGGTCACAAAAAGAAGTTCTGCTCGGACCGCTGCCGGATGGACTATTGGAATTCCCATCAGGAGCGGGTCAGCCGGAAAGCGTATTATTCGCTCGTCTGTAAAAACTGCGGTCAGACCTTCCGCTGCTACGGAAACGCACACCGGAAATTCTGCTGCCGGTCCTGCTATGAAAACTATCGAAAGCGAGGAAACCACTATGATGGATAAATTTGAACGCTGGGAACTGGAGCGTATGTATCGGGACGGATACGGTCCCACGGCCATCGCTGATGAATTGGGCGTATCGATCAACACGATCAAATCCTACATACGCAGACACCCCAGCATGAAAAACGCTACGCACTGTCTGTATTGCGGAAAAACCTTTTCTCAGACGAAAGGCTGCAAGGTCAAGAAGTTCTGCTGCGACCGGTGCCGCAGTGCGTATTGGAACTACAAGTATCGCAAAGGAGGTAATCCCGATGGAAAAGGAAGACCGCAAGCATGATGTGTACGGGCCGGAAAACCTGATCCGCTATCATACGGCCCTGTCCTTTGTGGACCGGCTGGTGAGCGAGAGCTTTCTGCGACCTGCAGATCGGGCTGAAATCTACACAATGATCGCCCGTAAATACGGGATTGAATTGGACAGTATATTTGCCGCATGAGGCTTGCTATCCGGGCCGTTTAGAGTGATATATACAGTACCCATACTTTGATACAACGGAGGCAGATTATGGCAAGAGAAGTAAAACAGGTCACATTCACGAAAGCGGCCATCCCAAAGCTGACGAGAGTGGCGGCATACGCACGGGTGTCCTCGGCAAAGGATGCGATGCACCACTCCCTGTCAGCGCAGGTCAGTTATTACAGCGGCCTGATCCAACAGCATCCCGGCTGGCAATATGTCGGCGTGTATGCGGACGAGGCCAAGACCGGTACCAAAGATACCAGAGAGGGCTTCGTCAGGCTCGTATCCGATTGCAAGGCCGGGAAGGTCGATATGGTCATCACCAAATCCATATCCCGCTTTGCCCGAAACACGGTCACACTGCTGGAAACGGTCCGGGATCTGAAAGCCCTCGGCATTGATGTCTTTTTCGAGGAGCAGAACATACACACCCTATCCGCTGACGGAGAACTGATGCTTTCGATCCTTGCGTCCTACGCACAGGAGGAAAGCCTGTCGGCCAGCGAAAACCAGAAATGGCGTGTGCGGAAGAATTTCGAGGAAGGCAAGCCTTGGAATGGAACGCTCCTCGGTTACCGCTACCGAAACGGCGTCTACGTCATCGAGCCGGATGAGGCCGAAACGGTCCGGCGCATTTTCCGGGAGTACCTTTCCGGCAAAGGCATCGTTTCTATCGCAAACGACCTAAATGCAGACGGCGTGAGGACCCGGTACGAAAACGCATGGAGCAAGGGAGGCGTTTCACGCATCCTGCACAATTACGCCTACACCGGAAACCTGCTTCTTCAGAAGACTTTCCGAGAAAACCATCTGACAAAAAAGACCGCGGTCAATGAAGGCCAGCTGCCGATGTACCACGCAGAGGGTACGCACGAGGCCATTATCAGCATGGAGGAATACGAAGCGGTACAGGCCGAAATCGCACGGAGGGCCGCAAAGTATGTGCCGCCAGATCGGTGCTTTACAGGTCGGTATCCGTTTTCCAGCCTGATCGTATGCGCTCACTGCGGCAAGCACTACCGGCGAAAGGTCACGGCCACCGGCCCGGTCTGGATTTGCAGTACCTACAATGATCAGGGCAAGGCCGCCTGTCCGCTTTCCAAGCAGATACCGGAGCCCACGCTGACGGCCATGACCGCAGATTTGGATATTGGCGATTTAACGGAAATCATAGCCGAGGACAGGAACACGCTGGTATTCCGCTTCAAAGACGGTAGAAAAGCCGTTAAACGATGGCAGGACCGCTCACGGGCCAAAAGCTGGACTCCGGAGATGAAAGAGGCCGCAAGGCAAAAAGCGATAGAAAGGAACAGGCACAATGGCTAACATCACTGTAATACCGGCTTCAAAGACGCTCCATTCCAAAATGCCGGTCAATGCCCAGAGCAGACGAAAGGTGGCCGGGTACGCACGTGTTTCCACCGACAGCGAGGAACAGCTCACCTCATATGAGGCGCAAGTGGATTATTACACCAAATACATCCGCTCAAATCCGGATTGGGAGTTCGTGAACGTGTATACGGACGAAGGAATCTCCGCAACGAACACACGGCACAGGGACGGCTTCAACCGTATGATTGCTGATGCGCTGGCCGGGAAGATCGATCTGATCGTCACGAAATCCGTCAGCCGCTTTGCCCGAAACACTGTAGACAGCCTTACTGCCGTTCGTAAGTTGAAGGAACACGGAACTGAGGTCTATTTCGAGAAGGAGGGCATTTACACCTTCGACAGCAAGGGCGAACTGCTGATCACCATCATGTCGAGCCTTGCCCAAGAGGAGAGCCGCTCCATTTCCGAAAACGTCACATGGGGCCAGCGCAAACGATTTGCGGACGGAAAGGTGTCGCTGCCGTATAAATCCTTCCTCGGCTACCGCAAGGGGCCGGACGGCTTACCGGAAATCGTGCCAGAGGAGGCAGAGGTCGTCCGGGAGATATACAAGCTGTTCATTCAGGGCAAAACGGTGAACTGGATTGCTACCCACCTTACCGCCAAGGGAATCCCCACGCCTCGTGGCAAGGAAAAATGGCAGACAAGCACCATCGAGAGCATCCTGACAAACGAAAAATACAAGGGCTCTGCAGTTTTGCAGAAGAAGTTCACGGTGGATTTCCTGTCAAAGAAAATGAAGGTCAACGAGGGCGAGGTGCCGCAGTACATCGTGGACCAGAGCCATCCGGCCATTATCAATCCGGCCCAATGGCAGAAGGTGCAGGATGAGATGGCGGTCCGCAAATCCAGAGGCAAGCACCACAACAGCCTCAGCCCGTTCTCCGCAAAGATCGTCTGCGGCGATTGCGGCGAATTCTACGGCAGCAAGGTCTGGCACAGCACGGACAAGTACCGCCGAGTGATCTGGCAGTGCAACGGCAAATTCAAGGGCGAACACCGCTGCGGCACACCGCATCTGTACGAGGAGGACATCAAGCGGCTGTTCCTCCGGGCCGTTGCCGACCTTACCGAGGACCGGGAGGTACTGCTTGAGACCTGCCGGATGATCCATGATGAATACCTGAACACGGACGCTATTGACGCAGAGTACGCCACGCTCAATGATGAGATTGAGATTGTTTCCGGCCTAACGAAAAAGCTGATTGCCGAAAACGCCACCACCGCCATTCCGCAGGACGAGTACAACAGGAAATACGATGCGCTGGTCGAGCGTTATCATGCGGCGCAGGACCGGCTGGATGAACTGCAAAATCTGAGAATCACACGGAGCTTTCAGGCCGATGTGTTGGAATGCTTCATGTTCGAGATAAAGGCCATCGACACCACGCTGCCGCTGGAATTCACGGATCGCTTCTGGAATAACCTGATCGGCCGGGTGACGGTCTACCATGATGGCCGGATGGTATTCCGCTTCAAGAACGGTGCGGAGGTAACGGAAACGCTCTGATGCCGAAAAGCAAAACAGCCCGTGACGGGGATCAAGGCGGTCCTCATCACGGGCATTCTTTGTGTGAAACGGTAGTCATTTTTGAAACGATAGGATACGGGCCTCCGGCAGATACCACCAAGGCAGGTCCATCAAGAAGAAAAACGGCCTATTTTCACCCTCGTACGAGACCTCAAATGCACCCGCTGTTTTGTGAAAACGGCCTATTTGCAAGGCTTTTCAGGATAAAATGAAACGGACCGGTAATCGACACATTGTATCAATTACCGGTCTGGTGCGGGTGACAGGACTTGAACCTGCATGGATAAACCGCCAGATCCTAAGTCTGGTGCGTCTGCCAATTCCGCCACACCCGCACGAAAAGGGAACCCCGCAAAGGGTTCCGCACCGTTTCCATTATACGGGATTTGCCCGGGAGCGTCAAATCCCCGCGGGTTGTAAACAGGCATAAAAAAACCGGGGAATCTTCCGATTCTCCGGCGATGTACAAAATGGTGATCCATCCCAGACTCGAACTGGGGACACCCTGATTAAAAGTCAGGTGCTCTGCCAACTGAGCTAATGGACCAGATAGAAATTGGCTGGGGTGGCAGGGCTCGAACCTACGCATACAGGAGTCAAAGTCCTGTGCCTTACCTACTTGGCTACACCCCAAATTGTAGATAAAGATTGGGGTGGGTGACAGGATTTGAACCTGCGCGTAACGGAGCCACAATCCGCCGTGTTAACCGCTTCACCACACCCACCATGTCAAGCACTGCTTAAGACGAAAATCATTATAACATAGCGTTCTGGCTCTGTCAAATGATTTTATGGCAGTGCCGGAGACGTGCCTGCGGCGGCCTCCGTTCGTTATTTGCCAAAATATTTTTTGGCCCAGGCCTGCGCCGTCGGCGTCATGGCCATGCCGCCTTCGGCTGTTTCGCGCAGGCCGTGCGGCAGGGAGCGGCCGACCCGTTCCATGGCGTCGATGGCTTCGTCGGCCGGAATGAAGCTCGTAATGCCGAGCAGGGCCATTTGTGCCGCCAGCAGGGCCTGGACGGTGCAGCCGGCGTTGCGCTTGATGCAGGGTACCTCGACGAGGCCTGCCACGGGATCGCAGACGAGGCCCAGCACGTTCTTGAAGACGATGGAGATGGCCGTATCGATCTGTCTGCCGTCGCCGCCCAGCAGGTACACGGCAGCACCGGCAGCCATGGCGGCGCCGCTGCCGCATTCGGCCTGACAGCCGCCCGTCGCGCCAGCCAGGGTCGCCCGGTCGGCAATGACTTCGCCGATGACGCCGGCCACCAGCAGTCCTTCGGCCAAAGCCGCCCGGCCCAGGTTATAATGCTTCTTCAGGGCCAGGAGGACGCCGGGCACGATGCCGCTGGCACCGGCCGTGGGAGCTGCCACGATACGGCCCATGGCGGCATTGCATTCGGCCACGGCCGTGGCGTACAGGACGGCGTCGCCGGCCAGGGGGCCGAGGAGGGCCGTGTACTTTTTATTTTCTTCCTTCGCAAAGGCTTCGGCCATCTGTTTGGCGCTGCCGCCGGTCAGCCCGCTGTTGGAGCGGACTCCCGTCAGGCCGTAGCGGGCCGATTCTTCCATAATATCGAGCAGGGACGACAGGCGCGCCAGGACGGCGGCCTTGTCCATTTCCAGCTGTGCCGCCTCGTGGTTCAGCAGGCAGTCGAACAAGCCGGTGTGCTCTTTTTCCGCTTCCCGGACGAATTCCGCCCAGGCCAATTTATCCAGTCTCATGGGTTTCCTCCTCCCGGCTCAGGCCACACGGTTCACGAAACGGACCGCCCGGACAGGATCCAGGTGTTCCAGCTGGTGCACCACGTCGGGTGCCACGATTTCGTCGCATTCGAGGACCATGGTCGCCAGGCCGCCCTTGTTATTGCGGAAGACGCGCATGGAGGCGATGTTCACCTGGTGCATGGCCAGGATGCTGCTGACCAGGGCAATGACGCCGGGCTGGTCGCGGTGGGGAATCAGCAGGGCCGGCAGGACGCCTGTCAGTTCCACCGTGAAGCCGTCGATGGAGGTCACCTTGACCTGGCCGCCGCCGATGGAAGAGCCGATGACATCGCACGTGCTGCCGTCCGCGCCGGTCAGGTGGAAGCTGGCCGTGTTGGGATGGACCATGTCGCCCAAATCCCCCGGATGGAACGTGAAGTCATAGCCTTCCTTTCTGGCAATGGACAGGGCTTTGGGAATGCGCACGTCGTCCGGCGCCCAGCCCATGAGTCCCGCTGCCAGGGCGCGGTCCGTGCCGTGCCCCTTGTAGGTATGGGCGAAGGACCCGTGGAGCAGGATGTCCGCCTTCACGGGTTTCTGCCCCAGAATGGCCGCAGCCAGCAGTCCCAGCCGGCAGGCGCCGGCCGTATGGGAGCTCGAAGGCCCGATCATGACCGGGCCGATGATGTCGAATAAGTTCATAGCAACCCCTCTGAAATCTCACTGTATACGGCTTATTATACCATGCCGTCCGGTGCCATTCCTGTTTTTCCATCGTCTTTTCCCATTTTTCCTGCAAAAAGTCCCTCTCGGCACAACGGTCCCCAAATATGTCTGCCACCGCCGATTTTCCGGACGGACAATGTCATTTTACGATTTTTTTACGTTTTTCGGCGTTTTTCGTGGCAAACTACTAGTATTTTCAGGAAGAATCAGCTATAATATATGCGTTATAAAGGGAGAGTGTTGCCCGAGGAAAGGAGGGAGTCCCATGTACAAGATCCTGATGAGCGCCGGCACCGGCGTGGATGAATACGATATCGACCAGCTGGAACGCGGCTGCTGGATTGACGTGGTGGCCCCCACTCCCGCGGAAATCGACACGCTGGTCAAGGCGACGAAGATCCAGCGGGATTTCCTCACGGCGTCCCTGGACAGCGAAGAAAAATCCCGTACGGAAGTGGACGAGGACCAGCTCCTCGTCGTCATCGACATTCCGTTCCTGCGCAGCAACAAGGACTACGACACCATGCCTCTGGGCATCATCCTGACGCAGGACTACATTATGACGGTCTGCCTGGAAGCCAACGCCGTGACGGCCGCTTTCAACGCCGGCACGTACAAGACTTTCAGCACCTATAAGAAGACCCGTTTCCTGTTCCAGATCCTGTACAAGTCCGCGACGCTGTACTTGAAGTACATTCGCAACATCATCCGCCGTACGGACGATTTGGAACACCATCTGCGCCAGGCCATGGAAAACTCCAAGCTGTTCAGCATGCTGGACCTGCAGAAATCCCTGACCTACTTCACGACGTCCCTGAAGAGCAACTACATGGTGACGGAAAAGCTGCTGCGCCTGCGGAGCGTTTCGTCGGCCCAGAAGCTCGTCAAAATGTACGAAGAGGACGAGGACCTGCTGGAAGATGTCATCATCGAATACAAGCAGGCCATTGAAATGGTGGAAATGTACAGCCACATCGTCAACAGCACCATGGAGATGTTCGCTTCCATCATCAGCAACAACCTGAACATCGTCATGCGGTTTTTGGCCAGCATCACGATCATCCTGGCCATCCCGACGTTGTTCTTCAGCCTCTGGGGCATGAACGTGCCCGTGCCGTTCGCCGAGAATCCTTTCGGCTTCTGGCTGGTCATCGTCATCGCCATCGTCTTCAGCGCCGTCGCCGCGTCGGCCCTGTGGAAGAAGCACATGTTCTGACAGCCGTTCCAAAAACAGACTGCCGCCTTCCCCGCCCTGCCAGTGCAGGCTGCCGGGGAAAGCGGCAGTTTTTTGTTTGTTTGGTTTTCCGGTTCCTTCCGTCATTTCACGACGATGACGGGAACATCGGACAGTTCCAGCACGGACTGGCTCACACTGCGCCGCAGGAGCTGCTTGAAGAAACTCTTGCTGCGGCAGCCGAGCACGACGGCATCGCAGTTGTTGACGTCCAGTGCCTCGAGGATGGCCGTCGGCACATCTTCGTCCCGCATGAGGATGTAGTCGCAGACTACTTCGGGATGGGCATCCAGCAGGACCCGGGCGGCGTCGAGCACATCGTTGCCGATCTGCATGACCGTCGTTTCGTCGCCTGCATCGTTGTCCCGTTCCTCCCCTGTCCGCAGGGGAGCGCTGTGGGACGGGGACCCGCCTTCGTTGTTCACCACGGTCACGACGCAAAGGCCGCCTCCCGACAGGGAAGCCAGGTCGGCGGCGTATTCCAGGGCGCGCCAGGAATATTCCGTCCCGTCAATGGGAACCAGGATCTTCTTTAAGATTGCCATGATTGCACAGCCTTTACTTGAGCCTTGTTGCGAAGGAATTGCCGCAGAGCCGGCCTTACTTTACGATCAGGACCGGAATGGTGGCGTACTGGGCGATCTTGGAGCTGACACTGCCCAGGAAGAATTCCGCAATGCCGGACAGGCCGCGGCTGCCGAGGACGATGGCGTCGGCGTCGTTTTCCTTGGCGGCTGCCAGGATCCGTTCGGACGGATGGCCGACTTCCATTTCGTAGCTGACCTTCCCGTCATACTTGGCGGCTTTGACGCGCTCTTCCGCGCGGTGCAGCACTTCGTCGCCGACCTGTTTCAAATCGTTGTTGCTCTGGCTGATGATGTTGTGGTCCAGAGGCACCGCCAGCAAAGCGGCGTTGTTGTACGGCTGGATGACGGTCAGCACGGTGATTTCACCGCCGAACTTGTCCGCCAGTACCAGGCCCTGATCCAGGGCACGCCATGCACTTTCAGAACCATCTACAGGAACCAGGATTTTCTTAAACATACAGGACATCTCCTTTCAGACTTTCCCCGCCGGTCCGCATTCCGGTTGGCGGGCCAGGCTGCTTTATACATCGAATGGGTAAATTGCAGGATGGACTTATTTCTGTCCTTCTTTTTCCTTATGGTATTCGTGCTGCTGATGCCGTTTTTCGCGGGCTTCGCGGATGCGGCGCGATTTTTTGCTTTCCGCCCGTTTGAAGTCACCGGGTTCCGGCGCGTCGAAATAGGCGCCGCTGTGACCGAAGCGGTAGTACAGGCAGTAGCCGGCAATCAGGAACAGCGGAATGGCTCCGACCAGATAGCCCCAGCGGCCGGACAGGATGATGAGGAAATCCATGCCCAGGACGCAGATGGGAATCAGGATGAAGTTGAAGATTTTGGCATTCGTCGTGCCCCGGCCGAAGAACTTCGAGACCAGCACCCAGACGATGGTGCCGACGGCAAAGGATACGAATACCATGAACAACAAGTACAGAAATGCTTCCAAATTTAACAGTCCTCCAAATCAGTGCGTTATACGTCGAATTTCTTTTTCTCATCTCCCAGGGGTTCGTCCTTCTTCGGGTCATTCTTGAAGAGGTTGATGTTTTCCTTGGCGTATTTGACGCCATCCTGGTAGACTTTCTTGAAGGCGCTCATGTCCTTCGGTTTCCCCGCTTTGAGCCATTCCATGACGACGCGGCCCAGGCCGTAGGTCATGCCGATGGCCAGCGGAATCTGCAGCGGTGCAAAGGGAATCAGCGTGGCGATCTTGCCGCCCACGAAGACCGTACCCATGGAGCCGAGCAGGCTGACAGCTGCTTTTTCGGTGATGTCCTGCTCATAGACTTTGCCAATCTTCATGATCATGTAGACGTCGTTTGCCACGGTGGACAGGGTGCCCAGGCCGGGGATTACGACGATGGCGCCGGCGCGGGCCGCCGCCCATTTGCACAGGGACAGGGCTTCTTCTTCGCGGGCCCGGTCGTCAATGACAGTCACTTTCGTTTCTTCGTCCATGTCTTCTTCCTTTCCCGGCCCCGTGGGGCCTGAATGAATTTTTTAAAGATGCTGCCGGCAGGCCGCGGTTCCGTCAGGCGCCTTCCGGCTTGTCCAGCAGATGGACTTCGTTCTCGCGGTGCATACGCGCGGCATTTTCCTGGATGTACTTGGTGAAGAGCGCATGCTTCATTTCAATGACGGCCAGGAAATGCAGGTCGCCGTGTTCTTCCAGGAAGGGGAAGATACGCGACAGTTTTTCGTAGGTATCGACGATTTCCACGATGACGGGCAGGTTGTAGGAGCCGCTGAACACGATGCTGCGCACCGTGTCGTCGAGGCCGCGGATTTCCGTGCCGTAGCCTTCTTCAGCCCGGATCAGGGTTCCGCCAGCGATGTCTTGTTCCCGCGCTTCCTCCAGGATGCAGCGGTAAAACGGCTTGTCCCCGCATACGACATCCTCCGCGGTAAAAATCTTCAAAGACCAGAGTTTGACGAATTTCATGTTAACACCTCGCGCGAAAGACAGCCGGCGTACCGGCCGAAGGAAAGGGGCCTTCCCCGTCTTCACTGAAGAACGCAGCCAAGGTTCCGCCGCGGGGCGGAAAGGTTGCCTGCCGAAGAGAAGGACATCTTTTCCTGACTTTATTATAACATGGAAATCGGATTCTTAGTGAAGGAAGGCGGATTTTTTTATGACGGCGGAACGGAAGGGCCGATTTCCGTCCGCCCCGCCCGCCCGATATGGTATAATGGGGAAGAAAAAGAGGAATCTGAATGAGTTGGAGGTTTCAACATGCTTTATCTGGCCTGGGATATCGACGGTACCCTGCTTTTGACGAACCATGCCGGGTACGCGGCGCTGGACGACGCCATCCGCGACTACCTGCGCCTCAAGGAACCCTATCAGTTCAAGGGGACCCTGGCGGGACGTACCGATTCGGGCATCATCAAGGAAATCATCACGGACGTGCGGGGACGCTGCACGAGCGGCTGGGCGGCCGGCCTCATGCTGACCTACGAAATGCGGCTCAAGCAGCGGCTGCGGGAACACAAGGGCCATCTGATGACCAATGTGGAACAGACCCTGCGCTATTTTAAGGAACACCATCCGGAAATCGGCCTGACCCTCATGACGGGCAACACGACGGAAGGAGCCCATGACAAAGTGGTGGAATACGGCATCGCGCCGTATTTTGATTTCCGCCACGGCGGCTACGGCGACCTGGCGGAAGACCGGGGCGACGTGGCCCGCATCCTCTACACGCGGCTCTACAACGACGGCCTCATCCAGGGGCCGGACGAAATCATCCTCATCGGCGACACGCCGCGCGACGTGCAGTGCGCCGCGGCCATCGGGTCTCGCTGCATCATCGTGCTCGACGGCAGCGAATTCAAGCGGGACGATTTCACGGGCGAAGCCGCTCCCTGGCACCTGCTGGACAAGCTGCCCGACGATCCGGAAGACTTGTACCGTCTCGTGACGGAACCGGTTCCTGCGAAAGGAAAGGAATCATGAAAGCGAAAAAATCTCTGTTACGGCGCACGGCGGCCCTGGCCCTGACAGCCGCCCTGGCCCTGGGCGGCCAGGCCTTTGCCTACAGCGGTGCCGACCTGGATGCCGTCCTGGCCGGGTCCGACGCACCCGGTGCGGACCTGTCCGGCGCGGATCTGTCCGGTGCCGACCTGACGGGCCTCAATTTGAAACAGGCCGACCTGTCCGGTGCCAGCCTGCTCGGCGCGCGCCTCGAAAAGGCCGACTTGTCCGGCGCGGACCTGTCGGGGACGAACCTGAAACGGGCCGTCTTTTCCGAAGCCGTCCTGGACGGCGCGAAACTGGCCAATGCCGACGGGCCCTATGCCTTTTTCGGCAAGGCTTCCTTAAATAAGGCCGACCTGTCCGGCGCCAACTTCTACCGCGCCGATTTCCGCGGCGCGAAGCTGCAGGGCGTCTGGGGCCGCGGTGCCCGTTTCCAGGAGGCTTCCTTCGACCAGGCCGACCTGTCCGGCGGCACCTACTCCTTCGCCAACTTCTCCTACACGTGGATGTACCAGGCCGATTTGTCCGGCACCACGCTGAACAGCGTGAACCTGTACGCCACGGACGGCCGCGGGCTGAAGGCGTCCGGCGCGGATTTCACGAGCGCCACGCTGAGCAACGCCGACCTGTCCGGCGCGGACCTGACGGGTTCCGTCATGGAGAACGCCGTCCTGACCCGCACGAACCTGAAAAACGCCAAGCTGAAGGATGTCCAGTGGGGCACGGCGTTCCTGCGGGGAGCCCGCTTCTGAAAGTTCTTTGCGGGCGGACAATTATCTACATCTTATAAGGTATGGCAAACCGTTTGTTACACCCTGTCGCAATGGCAGGGTGATTTTTATTAACTGAAATTTTCTGTTTTTTTAATGGCGGAAATATGATAAAATGGAAGCACCAATGTGAAAATCAAGCTCCCGCGAGAGGAGAGAAGGAGGAGTATTTTGAGAATCAATAAAGAAAGAGTTTTGAACCAGTTCTATGAACTGATCGGCATTCCCTGTCCGTCCACGCAGGAACGGCAGGTGGCCGATGTCCTGATCAAGGAGTTGCAGGAACTGGGCGGCACGGTCGTTGAAGACAAGGCTTCGGCCGAGAAGCTGGGCGGCACGACGGGCAATCTGGTCGCGTCCTTCCCCGGCACTGTAAGCGGTGCGCCGACCATCCTGCTGTCGTCCCATCTGGACTGCGTCAATCCCTGCACGGGCATCAAGGCGACCCTGAAGGACGGCGTGTTCCGTTCCGACGGCACCACGATCCTGGGCGGCGATGACAAGAGCGGCGTCGTGGCCATCATGGAAACCCTGCGCTGCCTGAAGGAACAGAACATTCCCCACGGCCCGCTGCAGGTAGTCTTCACGGTCTGCGAGGAACAGGGCGTCGCCGGTTCGCGCAACATGGACCCGACCCTGCTGCACGCCGACTTCGGTTACTGCCTCGATTCGAGCGGCCACCCCGGCAAGATCATCTTCGCCGCACCGGGCCAGAACAAGATCTTCACGAAAGTCCACGGCAAAACGGCCCACGGCGGCATCGCGCCGGAAAAGGGCATCAACGCCATCAAGAAGGCGGCGGAAATCCTCATGGATGTCCCCACGGCCCGCATTGACGAGGAAACGACCTGCAACATCGGCATCATCAACGGCGGCACGGCCACCAACATCGTGCCGGACCTGGTGGAAATCGCCATGGACTGCCGCAGCCGCAACCTGCAGAAACTCGAGGCCCTGACGGAGCGCATCGTCACCGCCTACAAGGAAGGCGGCAAAAAGGCCGGCGTCAAGGTCGACGTGGAAGTGCGTCCTTCCTATAAACCGTACGAACTGCCGAAGGACAGCAAGTGCATCGTGCTGGCGGCCAAAGCGGCCGAAGAGCTGGGCCTGACGGTCGACATCGCGGCGACCGGCGGCGGCAGCGACAGCAGCCACTTCAATGCTTTCGGCGTGCCCTGCACCGTCCTGGGTACGGGCATGACGAACGTCCACACCGTGGAAGAGATCCTGTTGGAAAAGGACCTGTACGACATCTGCGAGTGGACCCTGGCCATCGTGGCCGACAACGCGAAATAAACGACAATCCAGCCTCGGAGGAATAGCTTATGGCTTTGACAATTGCCCTGGTCGTAACCTTGTGGGTAGGTTACCTGATCTATAAAAAATACAAACCCCAGCCGGTCCTGGTCGTCGGCGGTTTCATCCTCATGTATATCGCCGTCATCATGGGCTACGGTAAAATCGTGGCGCCCAAAGCAAGTACGGGCACCATCCTCTTCGATACGTTCCAGTTCATGTCCATGACCCTGTCGAGCCGCGCGGCGAAACTGGGCCTGAACATCATGTGCGTCGGCGCCTTCGCCAAATACATGGACGCCATCGGCGCTTCCCGCGCCCTGGTCCGCATGACCATCAAACCGCTGCTAAAACTCAAATCGCCCTATCTGGTCCTGGCCCTGTCCTGGATCCTGGGCCTCGTCATCGGCCTGTGCATCAACTCCGCTTCGGGCCTGGCCATGCTGCTCATGGTCACGGTCTTCCCGATCCTGGTCGGCCTGGGTGTCAGCCGTCTGGCCGCGACCGCAGCCGTCGCCTCGACCCTGTGCTTCGACTGGAGCCCCAGTGACACGGGCACCATCCTGTCGGCCGAAACGGCCGGCATTGACCCCGTCATCTACTGGACGGATTACCAGGTCCCCATCGTCATCGTGGCTTTCTTCGTCGTGTCCGCCCTGTTCTACTTCTCCCAGAAGTACATGGATAAAAAGGCGGGCCACGTGGTGAAACCCGTCGACGTGGATTCCCAGGAAACGTCCGATGATCCGCGCGACCACGCGCCGGCCATCTACGCCCTGCTCCCCGTCGTTCCCCTGGCGCTGATCCTCTGCTTCAGCCCCCTGTGGATCACGTGGATCAAGGTCAACATCATCAACGCCATGATGATCGGCCTGGCTGTCGGCATGATCGCCGAATACATCCGCTCCCGCAACCTGAAGGAAGTCTTCGCCGGTGTACAGGCATTCTTTGACGGCATGGGCCTGCAGATGGCCAACGTCGTCACCCTGATCGTAGCCGGCCAGGTCTTCGCCCAGGGCCTCATGAGCATGGGCGTCATCGACACCCTGATCAAGAGCAGCCAGAAGGCGGGCTTCAGCCCCATGCTGATGATGATCGTCATGGTCGCCATCATTTCCGTGTCCGCCATCGTCATGGGTTCCGGCAACGCCCCCTTCTTCGCGTTCGCCGCGCTCACGCCGGCCGTGGCACAGGCCAGCGGCATCGCCCCTGTGCTCTTCCTGCTGCCCATGCATTTCGCAGCTTCCATCGCCCGTACGTGCTCCCCGATCACGGCCGTCATCGTCGTATCGAGCGGCATGGGCAACGTATCGCCCTTTGACCTGGTCAAGCGTACGTTCATCCCCATGTGCGGCGCCATGGTCGTCAACATCGCCATGACCTTCTTCTATTACTACCGCGGCTGACCCGCGGCGGCCCGAAGGTCTGCAGCAGACGAAAGCAAACAAAACAATAAACGGAAAGGCGGTCCCTGCGGACCGCCTTTTTTGTAACCCTGCGTTCCAATTGTAAAATTTCTGTGATATAATGAACACAAATTTGTGCCGGTCCATGGGGACCTGCAATCTGTGAGTACATAGGAGGGGATTTCAGTGGATGCAGTAGATGCTGTCATCAACACAATCAATGGTTTTCTATGGTCCAAATTCCTGATCGTCATCCTGTTAGGCCTGGGCCTCTATTTCACGTTCCGCACGGGCTTCGTGCAGATCCGCTGCCTGCGTGAAATGTGGCGCTGCCTGCTCGAAGGCGTCGGCGTCAAATCGGAAGGCAAGGAAATTTCGTCCTTCCAGGCCTTCTGCGTCAGCACGGCGTCCCGTGTCGGCGTCGGCAACATCGCCGGCGTGGCCATCGCCATCGTCCTCGGCGGACCCGGTGCCATCTTCTGGATGTGGGTCGTCGCCATCATCGGCAGCGCCACGGGTTTCGTGGAAAGCACGCTGGCCCAGATCTACAAGATTCCGAAAGGCGAAGGCGCCTTCCACGGCGGCCCTGCCTACTACATTGAAAACGTCCTGCATATGCCGAAACTGGCGAAACTGTTCTCCATCCTGCTGATGGCTACCTTCTCGCTGGTTTACAACTCCCTGCAGGCCAACACCATCACCCTGTCCCTGGAAGCCTCCCTTGGCTGGGACCGTGCCCTCGTCGGCGCCGTCATCGCCATCCTGGTGGCCATCATCATCTGCGGCGGTGCCCAGGTCGTCGCCAAAGTCGCGGAAATGCTCGTGCCTGTCATGGCCGGCATCTACCTGCTGATCACGGTCGTCGTCATCTTCCTGAATCTGGACAAACTGCCGGCCGTCATCGGCCTCATCTTCTCGAACGCCTTTGCCCCGCAGGCCGCTGTGGCCGGCGGCTTCGGCGCCTGCATCATGAACGGCATCAAGCGCGGCCTGTTCTCCAACGAAGCCGGTGAAGGCTCCGTCCCGAACGCCGCTGCCACGGCCAAAGTCAGCCATCCTGTCAAACAGGGCCTGACCCAGGCTTTCGGCGTCTATGTGGACACGCTGATCATCTGCTCCGCATCGGCCTTCCTGGTCCTGCTGTCCGGCGTCTATGAAATCGGCGGCAAGGTCACGGGCATCGCCCTGGTACAGAAATGCCTGTCCAGCGAAGTCGGCGGCTGGGCCGTCTACTTCATCGCCCTCATGATCACCCTCTTCGCCTTCAGCTCCCTCGTAGGCAATTACTACTACGGCGAAATCAACATCAACGTCATCTCCGAAAAGAAGATCGCCCTGTATATCCTGCGCGCCTGCACCGTCGGCATGGTCATGTTCGGTTCCATCGCATCCCTGCCGCTGGTCTGGGACATGGCCGACCTGTTCATGGCCTTCCTGGCCACGACGAACCTCTACGCCATCGCCCGCCTCTTCCCGCGCGCCAAGATAGCCCTCGCGGACTACATGAAACAGCGCCGCGAAGGCAAGGACCCCGTCTTCGACCCGCACATCATGCCCGATATGGACGGCATCCATGCCTGGGGCGTCGACAAAGACAACTAATCCATACGATGCAACAAAATGCCTGTCCCGGAAATTGTTCCGGGGCAGGCATTGTTTTTTACTTTGATTCAGATGTTGAAGAGGCACTGCAGCACGTCGGCCGCGAAGGCCGCCTTTTCTTTTGCGTCCGCAGGCGGCAGGGACATCGTACCCGCCGGGTCCGTCAACAGGGACGGATCCATGCCGAGGTGGCGGGCGCAGTGGAAGGCCCGCACCAGTTCGGACGGTTCCGCCAGGATCACGTAGCGGGCGGGCAGTTTCAGGTGCTGCCACGACAGGATGCTGCGGAACACGCTCCAGCCCTGGTCGTCCAGGACGATGCGGCGGGCCGGCAGGCCCTGTCGTTCCAGGTACTGCGCCGCCAAATCCGGGTCGGCGGGCCGGGGCTTGCGCTCCGAGCCTTCGCGCGGCTTGACGGCAGGGCGGCCGGAAAGGACGAAGACCATGTCCGGACAGGCCGCGGCCAGCTGCATCACCAGGTCGAGGCGGTGCTCCAGCTCCCGGCCGGGGCCCCCGTCCTCCCGGACGCAGCGCACGAGGCAGTACCGGTATCCGGACAGCCCGGAAAAGGGCAGAATCCGTTTCTCCGCAGCGTTCCGCCGTTTCCCGTATAAACTATCCCACAAGGGGGAAAACGCCTGATAGAGGCCGTTCAGGAGCCCCATACGGTCACCTCATTCCACAGGAGGCAGTCAGTCCTTGTCTTTGCCGTCCCAGTACTCGCGTTCGATGCCGACGACGGAGCCGGTGAAGCTTTCGCCGCCGGTCCGTTTATAGTGTTCCGTCGCTTTGAGGACGTAATGCGCGCCGATGAAGAGCAGCGGCACGTTGAAGTAGACGATGATGATGTTCGCCAGGTCGGAGAAGGCCCACAGGTTGCCCAGGTCGTAGCCGGCGATGTTGACGAGGATGCCGAAGGCGGCCACGATGAGGCCGACCACGCGGATCAGGTTGATGAAGCTGGCGTTCCGGCTGATGCGGTTGCCGGCGATTTCAGAATAGGAAATCATACCCAGCAGGCAGGTGTAGGCGAACAGGCAGAAGCACAGGGTCAGCAGGAAGAGCACCACCGTGTGGAAGCTCGGTGCCGGCGTCATCTGCTGGACGCTCATGAGGAACTTCGGCAGTTTGCCCGCCTTGTCCCAGGCGGCGAAGTTCGTGGTCCAGGCATGGGCCATGACGACGATGAAGCCCGTCATGGTGCAGATGATGTGCGTATCCAGGAAGACGCCCAGAGCGGCGACGATGCCCTGTTCGCAGGGATGCTTGGCATCGGCTGCGGCAGCGGCCATGGTGATGGTGCCCTGGCCGGCTTCGTTACTCATGAGGCCGCGTTTCACGCCCTGTACCAGCGCCGTGCCGAAGGCGCCGCCGAAGACGGCTTCCGGCGTGAAGGCACCGGAGAAGACGGAACGGAAGAAGTACGGTACGCTGTCCACGTTGGCCAGGATCAGGACGATGACCGTGGCGCAATAGACGACGGCCATGACCGGAACCATGCGGTCCGTGACTTTCGTGACTTTCTTGATGCCGCCGAAGGCGATGACGCCCGTGCCGATGACCACGATGGCCGCCACGATCCAGTACAGGGCGGACGTCGTCGCGATTTTGCCGCCCGTCAGGATTTCCGCCATGGCCCCCACGGAGGACACGACGTTGAAGCCCTGGGCCGGCAGGCACATGAGGGCGTAGAAAATGTAGACGCAGGAGAGGAGGACGCCCACCCAGACTTTGTTGCCCAGGAGGCGGCGGCCGTAGAACGGCAGGCCGCCGACGAACTCGTCATCCTTCTTTTCCTTGAAGAGCTGGGCCATGGTGGCTTCGGTGTAGGCCACGGCCATGCCGAAGAAGGCCGAAACCCACATCCAGAAGAGGGCGCCGGGGCCGCCGACGGAAATGGCGCCGGTGACGCCCAGGATATTGCCGGGGCCGACGCGCATGGCCGAGGACAGGAAGAAGGCCGCCAGCGGGGAAATACCCGTTTTGGCCGTGCGGCGGTGGACCATCATCTTGATGCCGCTCTTGAAGTGCGTCACCTGGATGAAGCCCAGGCGCAGGCTGAAGTAGATGCCGGCGCCGAAAAGCACGATGACCGCCAGGGAGAAATTCCCCAGGATCGGAATGGCCTTATAAAACGCGAAGTTTGTCGGGAAATCCCAGAAGAAATCCGACAAAGGGCCGACGAATGTCAAAATGCTGTTGACACTCTCAAACAACTCTTTCATGAAAATACCCCTCTCTGCAGTCCTGCCACGGCGGGCAGGAGAAATCCAACGGAAACTGCATATAATTTTTGTTCATTATAGTACATTTGGAAATAAATGTTAACAGTCCGAACACGGAAAACGGCGAAAATGTCGCAAATATAATGTATACACAGTCATTCTGCTAATTTTTGAACACTGCGGCGCCGCCATCCGCCCCGCCGCAGGCACAAAAAAAGCCTTCCGCTTGCACGGAAGGCCGTTGTTTCGTGGCAGCGCCAATGGGGATCGAACCCATGATTTCGCCTTGAGAGGGCGACGTCTTAGCCTCTTGACCATGGCGCCATGTGGAATTGTGTAACCATTATACTACATTTTCTGCCCTTTGGGAAATCATACGGGCAAAAAAAATGGCTCCGGGACTAGGGCTCGAACCCAGACAAGAAGATCCAGAATCTCCTGTGCTACCATTACACCATCCCGGAGTGACGTTACTCGTATATAGTAAACCCTCGGCGTAAATCTGTCAAGAGGTTTTTCAAAAAAACTTTCAACGGCGGAAAAATTTGTGCTAAAATGAGGGTACATCATTGTAAAACGTTATGGAAAGAGGAATCCTATGCATCAATATCTGACCTTCATCGGCGATTTTCCCATCCGCATGTACGGCCTCATGCTCTGCCTGGCCATCTTCATGGCGACGGCGACGGCCTATTTCCTGGCCCGCCAGGACGGCCGCTGGCACCGATACGTGCTGGACCTGGGCATTTACGGCGGCTTTGCCGGCCTCATCGGCGCCCGCCTGTGGGACGTGTTCTTCTTCGACTGGTCCTATTACCAGGACCACCTGCTGGAAATCCCCTTCGTCTGGCAGGGCGGCATGGCCGTCCAGGGCGGTATGCTCGCCGGCCTGGCCGCGGGCATCTGGTACTGCAAGCGGCACCGCATCGACTGGATCGCCCTGGCCGACATCACCTGCCCGGCCATGATCCTGGGGCAGGCCATCGGCCGCATGGCGAACCTGCTGAACGGCGATGCCTTCGGTGCCCCGACGGGCGGCAATTTCGGCATCCTCTACCCCGAAGGCACCCTCGCCCGCGCCACTTACGGCAGCCAGCCCCTGTGGCCGGCCGAAGTGTGGGAAGGCCAGATCGACGTCGTCATCTTCGCCCTCCTGCTCCTCTTCCGCTCCTTCCGCCACACGAAAGGCCAGACGCTCTGCCTGTACGGCTTCCTGTACTCCCTGGAACGCTTCTGCCTGGAATTTCTGCGCGGCGACTACGCGGAACCGTGGCTCTTCGGCCTGACGAGCGCCCAGTCCACGAGCCTCTTCTTCATGATTGTCTGCGCCGCCTTCTTCCTCTACGCCGCCTGGTACGGCCGGCGCCATCCCGAAGCCATCATGCAGCCCGGTGCCGCCGTCATCGTCTCCGAGGACGACACGGAAACGGACCCTGCCGAATCCCCAACCGATGTCCTGTCCGGCCGGGACGCAAAAAAGCACCGCAAAAAACGCAATTAAACGAACAACCCCCGAAAACCGGCTGTCTCCTGAAGGAGGCCCGGTTTCCGGGGGGTTTATTTTATGCTGCCGCAGCTGTCACTGCTGCTTGTCCAGCCCTTCATCGAGGCTGCCGCTGCGGAATCCCTGCAGATCCGCCGCCACGTATTGGAAGCCCAGTTCCTTAAAGCGGTCGATGATGCGCGACCGGGTGCGTTCCTGCGTCAAGAGCGTGATCTGGTGCGGGTCCACTTCGATGCGGGCCAGGTTGCCGTGGGCCCGGACGCGGATAAGGTCAAAGCCCAGTTCGGACAAATAGGTTTCCGCCGCCTCGACGCGGGCCAGCTTTTCCGGCGTAATGGGTTCCCCGTAGGGAATGCGGCTCGCCAGGCAGGCGTACGACGGTTTGGAAGCCGTGAAGAGGCCGATTTCCCGGGACAGGGCGCGGATATCTTCCTTCGTCAGCCCCGCTTCCTGCATGGGGCTGCGGATGCCCAGTTCCTCCAGGGCCTTGGCACCCGGGCGGTATTCCTTCAGGTCGTCCATGTTGCCGCCGTCCACGACATGCGTAAACCCATCCTGGGCCGCCACGGTCTGGATGGCGCTGAAGATGGCCTTTTTGCAGTAATAGCAGCGGTCGGGCTGGTTGGCCACGAATTCGGGAATCTCCATCTGGTCCACTTCCAGATAGCGGTGGCGCACCCCGAAGAGGCTGACCAGTTTGGCCGCGTCCCGCTTTTCCTTTTCAGCATAGCTGATGGACGTGACGGTCACGGCCATGACCTTCATGGAGTTCACGTGGGCCGCCTCGGCCAGCAGGAAGGCCGAATCGGCGCCGCCGCTCAGGGCGACGGCCACGTTGCCCATTTCGCCGAGGATTTCCCGCAGTTTCAGTTCCTTCTTGTGCAGGGCGTCGTATTTCAGTTTGCGTTTGGCTGTCACGCTTGGCATGGTAGGCATGGAAATCACCGTCCCTTACTTGAGGATGCTTTGCAGGAAACTCCGCAGGCGTTCGTTCTTCGGATGGCCGAAAATCTCTTCCGGCGTGCCCTGTTCCTGCACGATGCCGTCGCACATGAAGAGCACTTTCGTCGCCACTTCGCGGGCAAAGCCCATTTCATGGGTGACGACGACCATGGTCATGTGGTCTTCGGCCAGGTTGCGCATGGTCTTGAGCACTTCGCCCGTCAGTTCCGGATCCAGGGACGACGTGGGTTCGTCGAAGAGCATGATGTTCGGTTTGTTGCACAGGGCGCGGGCAATGGCCACGCGCTGCTGCTGGCCGCCGGACAGGCGGCGCGGATACTGGTCCTGCTTGTCTTCCAGGCCGACCTTGCGCAGCAGGGCCAGGGCCTCCTGGCGCACTTCTTCGACAGGCCGGTGCTGGACGCGCACGGGCGCCTCCATCAGGTTCTGGAGCACCGTCATGTGGGGGAACAGGTTGAACTGCTGGAAGACCATGCCCATTTTGCAGGCAATGCGCGAGGCGTCGGGACTGTATTTGACTTCGCCGTCGGGCGTCGTCTCCGCCAGGGTCTCCCCTTCGATGACGATGCTGCCGCCGTCGATGGTTTCCAATTTGTTCAGGCAGCGCAGCAGCGTGCTCTTGCCGCCGCCGGAAGGGCCGATGATGGCCACCACTTCGCCTTCGCCGACCTCCAGGTCGATGCCCTTGAGCACGTCCAGGTCGTCGAAGCTTTTCTTGATGTTTTTCGCTACAATCTTTTCCATTTGCTTCCTCTGTCTCTCTACATCTTATCGGTACGCGTCAATCCCATTTCGCGTAGTGCTTTTCCAGTCTGTTGAACCCGGCCGTCAAGATGAGGGTCATGATCAGGTAGAACACGCCGGCCACGAGGAACGGCATGATGTTGAAGTCGCGCTGCACGAGGTTGCGGGTCGTGCGCAGCAGGTCGTTCATGGCCAGAATGTAGATCAACGACGTATCCTTGACGAGGGTGATGGTTTCATTGCTGATAGGCGGCAGAATGATCTTGATGACCTGCGGCAGGATGATGCGGCGCATGGTCTGGATGTAGTTCATGCCGAGGGTCTTGGCGGCTTCGTACTGGCCCTTGGGGATGGCCTGGATGCCGGCGCGGAAGATTTCGCAGAAATAGGCGGCGTAGTTCAGCACGAAGGCCAGGACCGCCGCGGGAAAGTCGTCGAGACGCATGCCGATGTACGGCAGGAACGGCAGGCCGAAGTACACGAAGAGCAGCTGCAGCATCAGGGGGGTGCCGCGCAGCACGTACACGTAGGCCGCCACGATCTTGCGGAGCCAGCCGAACCCGGAGACGCGGGCGAAGGCCAGCACGATGCCCAGGGGAATGGACAGCACGATGGTGATGAAGAACAGGCGCAGGGTGTCCATGGTGCCGTGGAGCATCTGCGGGAGAATCGAAATAACGTAATCCATAGAATAACCTCAAATCACGCCGAAAAGGCCGATGGTAAATGCCACCGGCCTTTTAAGCTGGAATTAATAGTGGATGATGTCGGAACCGAACCACTGCTGGGAAATCTTCTTGGCAGTGCCGTCCTTCTTCATTTCATCCAATGCCTTGTCGATGCGGTCCGCAAATTCCTTGTCGTTCTTGCGGAAGCCGACGCCGACGACTTCTTTACCCAGGCCTTCGTCCAGCAGTCTGTATTTGCCGGGGGCCTTCTTCATGTAGTAACGGGCCAGGATTTCGTCGACCACGAGGGCGTCCAGACGGCCGGAGTCGATGTCGAGGAAAGCGGCTGCGAAGTCAGGATACTTTTTGTATTCCTTCAGGCCTTTGCGCAGGTCGGAGAACTTGCCGTCCAGCAGGTAGCTGCCGGTGGAGTCGTCCTGCACGCCGACGGTCTTGCCTTTCAGGTCCGCCAGGGTCTTGATGGGGGAAGCGGTCGGAACGGCCACAACCTGGGCGTTGTTGATATAGGGTTTGGAGAAGTGGATGACCTTTTCACGTTCCGGGTTGATGGTGAAGCAGTTCCAGATGGCGTCAATGCGTTTGCCGTTCAGTTCGGCTTCCTTGGCGCTCCAGTCGATGGGCTTGAATTCAACTTCCATGCCGGCGCGCTTGCAGGCCTCGCGGGCCATGTCGATGTCGAAGCCGACAATTTTGTTGTCTTTGTCGCGGAAGCCCATGGGGGCAAAGTTGTCATCCAGGCCGATGACCATTTTCTTGGGGCCGCTGCCGCCGCAGCCGGACAGGGCCAGGATCGTCAGTAAGGACAGTACGAGAACCAGTAACTTTTTCATGATTGCACCTCTCCAAGTAAGTTTCTCTTCGGGGCCGTCTTCCCGGGGGAAGGGCGTCCTCTTTTCGTGAGCTTGTCCTTATTATACTTTATCATGCTAAACTTGTAAAGGTGTAAATAGAAAAATTTTCATCTTTTTTCCCGGCCGTCCCCCGCCCTGCCCTGCGGGGCCCCTTTGCGGCCTCACGGACGGGACATCGTACGGTACCGGCGGCGCACCAGGATCAGCCGTCCCAGCAGGAGCAGCGCCGACGCGGCCAGGCCGAAGTCGAGGCTCTGCCAGTAGGACGCGGCGCCGTGGCCCAGGCAGTAGTCAAAAAAGAGGCCCACGGGGGCGCAGATGACCCAGTAGGCGACGACGGCCGAGTAAAAGGGAAAGCGGACTTCCTTGTACCCGCGCAGGATGCCCTGGATGGGGGCTGCCACGGCGTCGCCCATGACGAAGAGGCTGCCGTAGGCCATAAACGCGGCACAGATGGCCCGCGCCTCCGGTTCGTCCAGGTAGAGGGCCGCAATGCCGTCGCGGCCCAGGTAGATGAGGCTCGGGATGATGAGGGCGCAGGTCCAGTTGAAGGACAGGCCCACGTTGCCGTAGTGCTCTGCGCCGAGCCAGCGCCGGGCCCCTGCTTCGATGCCGACGAGGATGGTCATGCTCAGGGACACGCTCAGGGGGATCATGTAGACGAGGCTCGTGAAGCTCATGGCCGCCTGGGACGCCGCAATGGTCTCCGTGCCGAATTTGGCGACGAGGAAGGCGATGGCGCCGAAAATGCTCGTCTCCACGAAAATGGAGAGGCCGATGGGCACGCCGATGCGCAAAAATTCCGCAATAAGGGACAGATCCGGCAGCAGCGGCCGCTCCAGGATGCGGATGTCCCTGTAGCGCGCGTCCTTTCGCAAAATCAGGCAGAAGAAGGCGAAGACGAACCAGTTCGTCAGGCCCGTGGCGATGCCGGCGCCGACGCCGCCCAGGGCCGGCAGGCCCAGCTTGCCGTAAATGAGCACGTAGTTCAGGCACACGTTGACGGGCAGCGTCGTCAGGAAGACCATCATCGTGAGATGCGTGCCACCCAGGGTATCGATGAGGGAACGCAGCACGTTGTTGAGGAAGAAGGGCACGAGGCCGATGCCGATGCCGGCCAGGTACCACACGGCCACGCGGGCCACTTCGGCCTCGACGCCCAAGTGCTGCACGATGGGCGTCAGGAAGAGCCAGCCGGCGGCATAGCAGAGCGCCGCCAGGGCCAGGGCCAGCCACAGGCCGTGGCGGATGACGCGCCCGATGCCGTCGCGCCGCCCGGCGCCCAGCAGCTGCGCCGTAATGGGCATGGCCGCCGTCAGGATGCCGTTCAGGGTCGTGAAGACGGGCATCCAGATATTGCCGCCGATGGACGTGCCCGCCAGCTGGGATGCGCCGGCGTGGCCGCTCATGACGGTGTCGCAGAAGTTCATGCCGATGATGGCGGTCTGCGTAATGAAGATCGGAATCATGACGCTGAAGAAGCGCCGGTACTTGGCGCGCACGTCCGTTCCGAAAAGTCTTTCTTTCAGGTTCATGGCAAACTCATACAAATGTCAGGGAAGCAGGCACGCAGGGGTCAGGACTCCGCCAGTTCACTCAGGTACGCCCAGCGTTCCATCATGGCGTCTTCCTTGCGCTGCGCCTCTTCCAGTTGTTTCGTCAGGCCGGCCAGTTTCTCAAAATCGCCGCCGGCCTGCTCGATCTGCAGGTTCAGCATCTTCAGGATGGCGTCCTGCTCCGCGATTTTCTCTTCCAGATTGTCCCGTTCCACCTTTTCGCTGAAGGTGATCTTCCGCGGGCCTTCGGCCGCCGCGGCTTCCGTTCCGCCGCTCCGGGCGGCCTCGTCCGGATTTTCTTCCCGGGCAGTTTCCCGCGGGGTCTCCCGGCGGGACGCCCCGTCCCGGGCCGGTGCCTCGTCCGCGGCCTGCCACAGGACCTGGCCGTGCAGGTCCGGTTCGGGCTCCGTGCCGCGGACCGCGGCCTCGTAGTCGCTGTAGCCGCCGGGATACTGGGTCAGGCGCCCGTCCGCCCCGACGGCGAAAATCTTCCGGGCAAAGCGGTCCAGGAAATAGCGGTCGTGGGACACGGCGATGACGGCGCCGGGGAAGCTGTCCAGATACTCTTCCAAGACGGACAGGGTGGGAATGTCGAGGTCGTTCGTCGGTTCGTCCAGCAGCAGCACGTTCGGCGCCTCCATGAGGATGCGCAGCAGGAAGAGGCGCCGCTGCTCGCCGCCGCTGATGCTGCCCACGGGCACCCACTGCAGTTCCGGCGGGAACAGGAAGCGTTCCAGCATCATGGCGGCGCTGATCCGCTCCCCGTCGGCCGTCAGCACGTAGTCCCCGGCGTCGCGGATGTACTCCAGCACTTTTTCCTTCGGGTCGGGAAATTCGCTCGTCTGGGAGAAATAGCCGATTTTGACGGTCTGGCCCCGTTTGATGGTGCCGCCGTCCGGTTCCCGCCGGCCGGCGATCATGTCCATGAGGGTCGTCTTCCCCGCCCCGTTGGGGCCCACGATGCCCACGCGGTCGTTGCGCAGCAGGATATAGCTGAAATCGCGGATATAATAATGGCCGTCGTACTGCGCGCTGACCCGGTCCAGTTCGATGACCGTCCTGCCCAGGCGAGACGCGGCGGAAGAAATTTCCAGCTCGCGGTTCACGACCTTCTCTTTGGCCGCGGCCTCGATATCCTGGAAGCGTTCCACGCGGTCCTTCTTCTTCGTGCGGCGCGCTTCGGCCCCGCGCTGGATCCAGGCCAGTTCGCGGCGGTAGATGTTCTGCAGTTTGCGGTACGCCGCCGACTCCTGCTGGCGCCGTTCGGCCCGCTTTTCCAGAAAGCCCGTGTAATTCGCCTTATACAGGTACGCGCGGCCGTTGTCCAGTTCCAGCGTGCGGTTCACGACGCGGTCGAAAAAGTAGCGGTCGTGGGTGACCATGAGCAGGGCTCCCTTGCGCTTCGCCAGCTCGCCCTCCAGCCAAGCCACGGTGGCGCTGTCCATGTGGTTCGTCGGTTCGTCGAGGATCAGCAGGTCCGACGGACGCACCAGCACCCCCGCCAGGGCGACGCGCTTGCGCTGCCCCACGGACAGTTCCCCGACGGGCTGGTCCATGTCCGTGATGCCCAGGCGCGTCAGCACGGCCCGGGCCTCGCTTTCCAGCTGCCAGGCGAAGTTGCGGTCCATTTCCTGCTGCACTTCGAGGAGGCGCCGCTGGACGCCCTTGTCCTCGGGGTGGTCCGCCGTCTCCTGCAGGACCTTCTTGTAGCGGCGCAGGAGCACCATCATGGGCGAATTGCCCCGGAAGATCTGTTCCATGACCGTCGCCTGCGGGTCGTAGGGCGGATACTGGGGCAGGTACTCGATGACGCACCGCCCGTTCGGCGTGATCTTCCCCGGCACGCCCGTGTCCCCGTCGCGTCCGCCGTCCAGGGTGGCGATATGGCGCAGCAGGGTGGATTTGCCCGTGCCGTTCACGCCGATGACGCCGATCTTGTCACCGGTACTGATATTGAAATTGACATCTTTGAACAGGGTGCGCACGCCGTAGCTGTGCGCCAGCCCTTCAATAGTAAGAAGCAGCATGTCTGTGCCTCCGGAAATTCAGGTTTCGTCCGGGACGGTGCCGCGCGGCGCCGTCCGGACACGATACGTCTTATTATACTATAACGGCGCAAAAGTGCAAAAAAATAGCGGTCTGCTGGAAGACCGCAAAGCAAGACAAAGTATGTGAGTGTGGTATGGATATTATATAGATCATGCGTTACTTTGTTCGCGCATCATCTGCAGGATGACATGGTGCGAAGTACGCCACTTGAGAACCAGGGCGATGACGAGGTTCAGGACGAAGCACCCGGAGAAAAAGTACAGCGTCAGCGAATAGCTGTGCGTGTTTTCGTAAATGACGGACAGGGCCAGGGGGCCCATGATGCCGGCAATGCCCCACGCCGTGAGGATTTTGCCGTGGATGGCGCTCAGTTCCTTCGTGCTGAACAGGTCCGACAGGTAGGCGGGCATGCAGGAGAAGCCGCCGCCGTAGCAGGAGATGATGAGCAGGACCAGCGCCTGGAACAGGAAGCTGTCCGTCGTGGAAGCCAGCGCGTAGAACGCGCCGATCTCAATCAGGAAGAAGAGTACATAGACGTTGCGCCGGCCGAGATAATCGGACACGGTGGACCAGATGATGCGGCCGCCGCCGTTGACGAGGCCGATGATGCCGACCATGGACGCTGCCTGGGCGGGTGTCATGCCGACCACTTCCTGGCCCATGGGCGAAGCCACGGCCAGCAGGGCGATGCCGCAGGAAATGTTGATGAAGAAGATCCACCACAGGGCGTAGAAATGCCAGGTCTGCAGGGCTTCCTTGGCGCTGAAGGCGTCCACGCAGGGAAGCATCTTCCCCATTTTCGGGTGGTCCGCCAGCTTGACGGCTACGGTCTTCAGCTTGTCCAGTTTGCCGGCCTTGCGGTCCTGTACATCGTTCCCGTGGGACGCGACCGGCAGGCCGTTGGCCTTCAGGAATTCGTCCGGCGGGGGTGCCAGGTAGAGGGCCGACGCGGAAATGATGACGATGTAGGCGCAGCCCAGGATCAGAAAGTTCGGAATCAGGCCCAGGGTCGCCACAATGCGCTGCATGAGCGGACCGGCGATGAGGGCGGCGAAGCCGAAGCCCATGATGGCGAGGCCCGTGGCGAAGCCGCGGTGTTTCGGGAACCATTTCACGAGCGTGGAAACGGGCGTGATATAGCCGATGCCGAGGCCGATGCCGCCGATGACGCCATAGAACAGGTAGAGTAAAACGAGGCTGTGCAGGTGCAAGGCCAGGGCGCTGCCGAGCATGCCCGTGCCGAAGAAGCACGCTGCCGCCAGGCCGCTTTTACGGGGTCCGTACTTTTCCACGTAGTCTCCGAGGAAACCGGCGGACAGGCCCAGGAACAGGATGGCGATGGAGAAGATCCACGTCACCTCTTTCTGGGAAAAACCCATGGACGCCATAATGGGGCGCGTGAGGACGCTCCAGGCATAGACGCTGCCGATGCAGATATGGATACCGACGGCAGACAACGCGATGAGCCACTTGTTCTTCATAGTGAGTCCTCCTTTGCACCGGGCGGACGAAAAAAACGACCGTCCGGGCAATCACTTATGCCCAGACGGTCGGCTGATTCATTATGCTCCGGTCCACGTGGTTGATTCCACTGATCCGTCAGGTCCCGCAGCACGTTTATTCAATTTACGGCATTATATTATCAGAAAAAGTTGAATCTGTACAGACCCAATTTGTGAATTTTTTCGAGGAAGCTGCCGAACCGGCCCCCAGCCCCTGTTTCACCAGTGGTACTTTTCGCCCCGGCTGATCTTAAAGGCCCGGTAAATCTGCTCCGTCAGCATAAGGCGGATCATCTGGTGCGTAAAGGTCAGCTTCGAGAAGGACCAGCGGAAATCGGCCCGCTCGCGCAGGGCGTCCGTGTAGCCGAAGGCCCCGCCGATGACGAAGGTGATGTGGCTCACGCCGTGGAGGGCCAGGTTGTCGAAGACGCCGGCCAGTTCCGGCGACGTCAGCTGCCGGCCCTGCAGGTCGAGCAGGATGACGTAGGAATTGTCCGGAATGATCTTGAGCAGCCGCTCCGTCTCCTTTTCCAGCACCTGTTCCTTTTCCGCGTCCGACGGATCCTGGGGCATCTTTTCCTCATTGATGGAGACGATTTCGAATTTGCAGAAGGGCTGGAGCCGCTTGGCGTACTCCTCCACGCCGGCCGTCAGGTACTTTTCCTTCAGCTTGCCCACGCAGGCGATGGTGATCCGCATACGCGCGCCTCCTTTCCCGGTCTTCTATCAGCCGGGGTATTCCTGCAGGGTGACGGACAAGGTGATTTCGCGCTCGTTGCGCAGGATCGTCACGGTCACGTTGTCCCCTGCCTTGTGCTTGTTGATCTCGTCGCGCAGGTCCGCCACGCTGGACGTCTTCTTGCCGTCAAAGGCAAGGATGATGTCGCCCGTATGGGCGCCCGCCAATGCCAGCGGTCCGTTCTTGGCCAGCTTCATGATGAGCAGGCCGCCCTTCAGGTCCGCGTCAAAGCCGTAATGTTCGGCAATGGTCTTGTCAATGAGGGACGCGCCGACGTACGGATGGGCCACCTTGCCCTTTTCCGCCAGTTCCTTGATGATGGGTTTCACGGAATTGATGGGGATGGCGAAGCCGATGCCTTCAACGCTGGAAACGGCGATCTTGGCGCTGTTGATGCCGATGACCTTGCCGTCGGCATTGACCAGGGCGCCGCCGGAGTTGCCGGGGTTGATGGCCGCGTCGGTCTGGATCAGGTTGAAATTCCGTTCGCCGACCTGGACGGAGCGGTTCAGGGCGGAAATGACGCCCACGGTCACGCTCCCGCGGAATTCCAGGCCCAGCGGGTTACCGATGGCGATGGCCGGTTCGCCGACCTGGATGTCGGACGAATCCCCGAATTCCGCCACGGGCAGGTTCTGCGCGTCAATCTTGACGACGGCCAGGTCCGTGGCCGGGTCCGTGCCGAGGATCTTGCCGGGCACGCTCGTGCCGTCGGACAGGCTCACGACGATTTCCGACGCGCCTTCGACGACGTGGTTGTTCGTCACAATGAGGCCGGACTTGTCATAAATGACGCCGGAGCCCGTGCCCCGTTCGGCCAGCTGCACGCGGTTGAAGAAATCGCGCACATAGGCCTTGTTCGTAATGCCGACCACGGCCGGGCCGACCATGCGCGCCGCCTTCACGATGGGCGTGTTGCGCGCGCCGGACATGTTCTTTTCATTTTCCTGGGCCGTCTTGGCCTGCTGCTGCTGTTCCGTCATCTGGGACTGGGCAGGCTGGGACGGCTGCTTGTTCTGAGCCGAGCCGCAGCCCGTCAGGGCCAGGGAGAACAGGAACACGAACGTCATCAACAGGCCGGCCGCCTTTTTCGGCAGGTTCCGGCCCTTATTCTTCTCAAAACAAGGATGGTTCATAGGTTACCCTCCATTCCTCATTCTCCGTCACCGCATCCTGCGAAGTGACGAAGAACTGCACATCCGAAGCAGGCCGCTGCTGCTTCACCAGGCCCTGCACCGTGGCAAGGGCCACTTGCGGCGTATTATTCTCCTGACTCAGATGGGCCAGGAACACTTCGCGCGGCATCTGGTCGAGCGAAGCGAGGAAATTCGCCGCGGCGTCATTGGCTAAATGACCCCGGGCGCTCAAAATCCGTTTCTTCAAAGGCAGCGGATACGGGCCGTTCTTCAGCATCACCGTGTCGTGATTGCTCTCCAGCACCAGGACTTCGGCCCCGTCGAGGGAGCGCCGCGCCTGGTCGCTCACATAGCCCGTGTCCGTCAGGTAGCCGAAGCGGTGGTCCCCCAGGTGGAACACATAGCCGGACGGCTGCAGCGCATCGTGCGATGTAGGGAAACTTTCGACGCGCAAACCGTGAAAGACGGCGCTCTCGCCGGGGTTGAGGATCTCCGCCGCCACGCGGGAAATGTCCATGCGGCACGTCGAACCGGTCCCCTGCCAGGTGCCCCGGCTCGCGAAAACCGGGATGTCGTAATGTTTGCAGAAGGTCGGCAGCCCCCGCACATGGTCGATGTGTTCATGGGTCAGGAAGACGGCCGTCAGCTCCTCCATGCGCAGGTGCAGGCTCTGCAGGGCCTGTTTCACCCGCGTGCAGGAAATCCCCATATCGATGAGGAACGAGCCCGACGCGCAGCGCACCAGCGTGGCATTGCCTTTGCTGCCGCTGGCCAGCACCGCTACCTGGAACACGCTGGGCGTCATGCCTTGCCTGCCTTGGCGTCGGCTTCGTCTTCCGCAGCCAGTTTCGCACCGGCGCTGCAGCCGATGCGCGCGGCGCCCGCAGCCAGCATGGCCCGGGCCGCTTCCAGCGTGCGGATGCCGCCGGAGGCCTTCACCTGCAGGCCCAGCGGACCGGCCTCCTTCGCCATCAGGGCCACATCGTCCACCGTGGCGCCGCCCTTGCTGAAGCCCGTGCTCGTCTTGACGAACTTCGCTCCCGCCTTGGCGGCCAGATGGCAGGCACGCACCTTTTCCTCGTCCGTCAGCAGGCACGTCTCGAGGATGACCTTCACGTCGGCCGGCGTCGCCGCCATGACGACTTCGCGGATATCTTCCACCACATAGGCGTCGTTGTGGTCTTTCAGGGCCCCCACATTGAGGACCATGTCCACCTCGTCCGCCCCGTTTTCCACGGCGCGGCGGGCTTCCAGGCCCTTCACGAAGCTTTCGTTCTGCCCCAGGGGGAACCCGATCACCGTCACCACTTTTACGTCCGTACCGGTCAGCAGCCGCGACGCCATCGACACGTAGCAGGGGTTGACGCAGACGCCCAGCAGATGATGTTCTTTCGCTTCCGCACAGAGTTTTTCGATATCCCGGACCTGTGCCTCCGGTTTGAGCAGCGTATGCTCGATATGTTCACGCAATGCCATGGACAATGCCTCCTAACAGGTTTTTCCGTATAAGGACATTATATCAAAGTCCCATTGTTTTAACAGGGCCGGCCGCCATATTTCACGCAAATTTCACGCCGCCGGGCGGCCGCAGGCCGTTTTGGGCGCGAAAAAAGCGCCCCTCTTTGCGAAAGGCGCTTTTTCATTGCCTGGACAGGCCGGACCTGCGTCAATGCGGATCAATTCGCCGATTTTTTACGGCACTCAGGGCAAATGCCAAAGAAGTAGGCTTCTTCACCCTTGACTTCGTAGCCGCTTTCCTTTTCGGCTTCGTCGACAAAAGCCGAAGCGTCCATACGAAGATCATCCACACGACCGCAGCGTACGCATTGAATATGCTGGTGATTGCTGATATCCGCATCATAACGGAAGCTTTCTTCACCCGTATTCAATACTTTGACCAGGTTCAAGCGGTTCAGGATTTCAATGCTCTTGTACACCGTTGCAAAGCTCATGCTCGGGAACTGGGGCTGTAAAGCCCGGTACAGCATCTCGGCATTGGGATGGCTCTTGGTGTGAGCAAGACAATCATAAACCGCGAGGCGCTGAGGCGTCACTTTGTAGCCGTTATCTCTTAATATCTTGGCTACTTCCATACCACTAAACATACCTGCCTCCTTTTCCGGCAGAACCTTGGAACGCGACTTCCAGTAAATACATCGTCCCATAAAACCCCCTACGGTTTTAATCTGCCACACCTATTATATTTCTTTTAGTACTAAAAGTAAATAGCGTTTTTAATTTTAAACGAATTTTTTTGGAAAATATTTATTATGTATATAGTTCGTCAAAATAAGATATATTTTCCAATCCCGTCAGCAAACCAGCCCGATGTGGTATAATGAGGACAGTCTGACTGGCGAAAGGAGGAGCCGCACCCTGCGGCGCACTATACTATGGATACCATTGTTTCGCTCCTCGCGAAGGAGCTCCACATACGGCCCCGGCAGGCCGAAGTCACCCTGGAACTGCTCGACGGCGGCAACACGGTGCCGTTCATCGCGCGGTACCGCAAAGAGATGACCGGGTCCCTCGACGAGGAACAGATCCGCCAGGTCGAAGCGCGGGCGCAGTATTTACGCAAACTGGAAGAACGGCGCGCCGAAATCCTCGCGTCCATTGCCGGCCAGGAAAAACTGACGCCCGAACTGGAACAGCAGCTGCAGCAGGCCACAAAGATGCAGGAACTGGAAGACCTGTACCTGCCCTACCGGCCCAAAAAGCAGACCAAGGCCCAGCTGGCCCGCCAGAGAGGGTTGGAACCGCTGGCCAACTACATCGTATTCCAACAGGATACGAAGGAGACGCCGGCCGCCCTGGCCGCGTCTTACGTGAACCCCGAAAAGGATGTCCCCGACGCGGCGGCCGCCTGGCAGGGAGCGCTCTGGATTGTGGCGGAAGATATCGCCGACGAGGCGTCCCTGCGCGCCCTGGCCCGCAAAGCGCTGTGGGACGGGGCCCGGCTCACGGCGGAACTGGTGACGGACGAGGAAACGGGCAAGGATTTCCTCATGTACAAGGAGTACAGCGAGGCCGTGCGCCAGATTCCGCCCCACCGCATCCTGGCCCTGAACCGCGGGGAACGGCTGAAATACCTGAAAGTGTCCCTCGTGTACGACGAAGAGGCCATGGTCCGCCGCCTCTGCCAGGCCCTGCACGTGCATCACCTGTCCCCCGCCGCGGCCACGGACGAAGCCCGCGCGGCGGCCGCCAAAGTGCGGCTGGACGCCCCCGCCCTGGCCGGCCTCGCGCCGCATGACCTGTACGCCCTGTGGTACCGTCTGGCCGCAGCCGACGCCTACAAGCGCCTGATCTTTCCGTCCCTGGAACGGGAAATCCGCAACGAACTGACGGAAAAGGCGGACAAGCAGGCCATTTCCGTGTTCAGCGCCAACCTGCGCCAGCTGCTCCTGCAGCAGCCCATCGCCGGGCACACCATCATCGGCCTCGACCCGGGCTACCGCACGGGCTGCAAGACCGCCGTCATCGACGCCCGGGGCAAGGTGCTCGCCACGGACACGCTCTACCTGACGGGCAGCCGGCACCAGCAGGAGGAAGCGGAAGCGCATTTCATGGACCTGGTCCGCCGCTATGGCGCAACCCTCGTGTCCATCGGCAACGGCACGGCTTCCTATGAGACGGAGGAATTCACGTCCCGCCTCATCGCCAAATACAAACTGGACCTGAAATATGTCATTACCAGCGAAGCCGGCGCCTCGGTCTACTCCGCCTCGGAACTGGCCCGGGACGAACTGCCGGACCTGAACGTCTCCCTCCGCGGCGCCGTCTCCATCGCCCGCCGCATCGAAGACCCCCTGGCGGAACTCGTCAAAATCGAGCCGAAGGCCATCGGCGTCGGCCAATACCAGCACGATGTAGACCAGAAGGAGCTCGGCAAAGCCCTGACGGATGTCGTCGAATCGTGCGTCAACCACGTCGGCGTCGAACTCAACACGGCCTCGCCGGCCCTCCTGGGCTATGTGTCCGGCATCAACGGCACCATCGCCCGGAACATCATCGCGTACCGCAATGAAAACGGCCCCTTCCGGAACCGGAAAGAGCTGTTGAAGGTGCCCCGCCTGGGACCGGCGGCTTTCACGCAGTCCGCCGGGTTCCTGCGCATCAAGGGCGGCACGGAACCGTTGGACAACACACCCGTCCATCCCGAAAGCTACGCCCTGACGGAGCAGATCCTCCAGGAGCTGGGCTGCCCGAAAGGGAACTCCGACAGCGCGGCCGTCCAGCTGGCTGCCGCCAAAGCGGATCCCGAACGCATTGCCGCCCGCCTCGGCGCCGGCGTGCCCACCGTCACGGACATCCTCCAGGCCCTGTCCCGGCCGGGCCGCGATCCCCGCGAGGACTCCCCGGCCCCCATGAGCCGCCGCCACGTCGCCAAACTGAGCGACCTGCAGATCGGCTCCATCGTCAAAGGCACGGTCCGCAACGTCGTGGACTTCGGCTGCTTCGTGGACATCGGCCTGAAAGTCAACGGCCTGGTCCACCGCTCGGAACTGACGGACCGCCGCATCAAACACCCCCTCGATGTCGTCAGCACAGGGGATATCGTCGACGTCATGATCATCAGCATCGACGAAGCCCGCAACCGCATCGGCCTGTCGCTGAAGCGGGTGCCGAAGAAGGGCTGAGGCCCGGTAAAAAGGGCAAAAAAAAAGCCCTTCGAAAAGGGCCAAATGAGGGGCTGATTTATTACACTCTTACTATAACATGACTGTATACAAAATGCAATCCCGAAACAAGGGTAAATTATGAAGGATTTGTGAACACCGGATTCGGCTCTGGGAGCGGATTCCGGTGTTCTTTTCAATAGGGGCTGAATTGTCCCGGAATGCGTGCAAATCAAGACAATTCAGCGGCGTTTTCAGAGGTCCCGGAAAGACCATTAATGGAAGTCTTTCCCGAGGAAAATGGTGCCGTCGAAGCCAGCGCCTTTCACATCGCGGGAATGGGTCACGTGGTCGAAGGGAATGCGGCGCAGGGAGTCCGCTACGGCGTTGCCGGTGCTGTTGCCTTCGACCATCGTGCGGGACCGGGTGCTGCCGGTACCCTGCATGATGACGCGGAAGCCGGCCCGTTCGAGCTGGCGCTTGGCTTTATCGCCCAGGGCGTCCTTCCCCGTGCAGTTGACGAGGTGGACGATGCGGGTCGCCTGCATTTCGCCGGCGGCCTTCTGCTTTTTGGCAGCTTCTTCTTTGGCCTTCTTCTCTTTGGCTTCCTTTTCCGCCTTTTCCTTGTCGGCTTTGGCCTTTTCGGCTTCGGCGTCCTTGTCGGTGACAGCCTCCGGCTCGTTGTAGACGCGTTCCAGCGCTTCCGTGTTGGCACGGAACTTATCATTCATCTTGACATCCTGCATCTGGGCCATGAGCCGGCGCATTTTCGGGATATCCGGCAGCCAGTAGCTGATGCCGCCGATGTATTTCGGCGTGCCTGGCACCATGGCCATCTTGAGGCCGCCGGCTTCCATCATGTCATGGAGGGCCTTGCCCATTTCCAGCATGTCCTTCATGCTCATGTCCGTCTTGATCATGGACATGATCTGTTTGGCCAGGCTCGGAATGCGGACCAGCATGTTGGCGGACGTGATTTTCTTATACATCGCCAGGATGAATTTCTGCTGGCGGCGGATACGGCCTATATCCCCTTCGGCATCGCGGTAACGCACATACTGGATGGCCGTTTTGCCGTCCATGTGCTGCATGCCGGGATGCAGGTCGATCTTGAAGTTGTCGTACGGATCGTAATAATACATCCGCTTTTCCACGTTGATGTCGATGCCGCCGATGACGTCGACCAGGTCTTTGAAGCCCTGGAAGTCGATGACGACGTAGTTGTCGATCTTGATACCCAGCAGGTCGCGGACGGTCTTCTGCGTCAGTTCGTGGCCGCCGTAGGCGTAGGCGGAGTTGATTTTGTCCCAGCCGTGGCCTTTGATTTTGACGCGCGTGTCACGGGGAATGGAGAGCAGGGCCGCCCCTTTGTTGTCCGGGTCCATCATGACCACGAACAGGGTGTCGCTGCGGCCGGTATCCCCTTTGCGGGAGTCGCAGCCCATGACGACGATGTTCTTTTTGCCCGAGATCAGGCCGTCGGGCGTGTCGTTGAAGAACGACCGCAGCCCCCAGCCCAACACGGCGAGCACCACGATCAGCAGTGCGATGATTTTATGCAAACTTCACCAGTCCCTTCCGGAAACGTTCCAGGAAGCCATGCAGGATGGCGGCGGTGATGCCCCAGATGACGTGGTCCTGGTATGTGTAAAAGTAAATCGGATATTTCCGCACGCGCGACCAGTCGGGTTTTGTCCCCGGCAGCAGGTCGTAGGGGAAATCGTCCGTATGGGTCATGGTCACGACGGAGGTGGCCACCCGCGGCTGCTGGTTCAGCAGATGACGCAGGGGCACCGTAAAGAGTTCCGCCACTTCGTCGCGGTTGTAGTGCCAGTGCTGGAAGTCGGGATGGTCCCCCCGGGGGAAGTCCCGGCCTTCCGCCAGGTCCAGGCGGCAGCCTTTCTGGCCGGGCTGCCACACGCCGACGAAGGGGTAGATCATGAAAGTGTTGTGGGCGGCGAAAAAGTCCAGGGTGCCGCAGAGGCGGATATCCGCGGGGCGCACGCCCAGCTCCTCCATGGCTTCGCGGACGGCCGCTTCGGCGAAGTTGCGGTCGCCGTTCTCGCGGCTGCCGCCGGGGAAGCTGATGTCCCCGGGCTGCCAGTTCAATTTGCTGGACCGCACTTCGAATACAAGCTCCGGTCCTTCGGGTCCCGGCAGAAAAAGGAGCAAAACGGAAGCAACCCGCGAGACCACGCCGACATTGTCCAGCCGTGGTTTGCGGGTTCCCATTTCCTGCTTCAGCCATTGGGCCATTGCATCTAAATCAGTATATGCCATATTTGGTATAGTCCTTTGTCACTTGGCGAACAATTCCCACAGGATGACGACCACCGCGCCGGGAATGCCGAAGAAGCCGGCAATCAGCGCTTTGAGGACCGTAATGTGCACGGCCACGTGGAAGAGGCCGCCCACCAGGTTGAAGAGCCACAGGATGATGGCCCCGAGAATGCCGTTCCAAACCAGTTTGAAGGGCAGCGTGAGCAGTTTCACGATGATGAACAAAATGACGACGGCACAAATCAGATATAACAGGACTTCCATAGCGGAGCCTCCTTTCCCGGACGAATTGCCGGATATAGCGGACGGGACATCTTACAGTTCCGTGCGGTTTTCCAGTGCTTTGGCGAGGGTGACCTCGTCGGCGTATTCCAAATCGCCGCCCATGGGCAGGCCCTGGGCGATGCGGCTGACGCGGACGTTGAGGGGACGCAGGAGCTGGGCGAGATAGGCGGCCGTGGTTTCACCTTCCACGTCGCTGTTCGTCGCCAGGATGACTTCCTGCACGCGGCCCGTCTCGACGCGGCGGATCAGTTCCTTCACTTTCAGGTTTTCGGGACCGATGCCGTCCAGGGGCGACAGGCACCCGTGCAGCACGTGGTAGACGCCCTGGTAGCCGTGGCTGCGTTCCATGGCCATGACATCCTGGGGCTGTTCGACGACGCAGATGGTGCCGTGGTCCCGTTTCTCATCGGCGCACACGCTGCAGGTCTCCCCGTCCGTCAGGTTGAAACAGGTCTTGCACAGGCGGACGTTCTGTTTTGCCGCCACCAATGTTTCGGCCAGACGACGGACGTCTTCCTCTTTCATATCGATGATATGGTACGCCAGCCGCAGGGCGGATTTATTGCCCACGCCCGGCAGGCGGCGCAGCTGGTCATAGACATTGTTGAGCGGCTTGATGAGGCCGGCCATTTCACATGCCCGGAAGTTTTACGCCGCCCGTGATCTTGCCCATTTCTTCTTCACTGACGCGGTCCACTTCCTTCATGGCTTCGTTGACGGCGGCCACAATCAGGTCCTGCAGCATTTCCACATCGTCCGGGTCCACGACCTGGGGGTCGATGGTGATGGACTGCATTTCCTTTTTGCCGGTCACGACGACTTTGACGGCACCGCCGCCGGCCGTCGTTTCAAACGTGCGGGCCTGCAGTTCCTCCTGGGCCTTCTGCATCTGGGCCTGCATCTTCTGGACTTTCTGCAGCATGCCCTGCATGTTGCCTAAACCGCCCATACCGGGGAAACCGCCTCTCATACCTTTGCTCATATCTATACCTCCTGTGACCGGCATGGCCGGTCTTTTTCTTATTTCCTGCTACAAAATAGTATATCGCGCGGCTGTTGTCAACCGCGGTTTGTTAAGATTTTGCGAACTTTTCGCGCTGTGCCGCTGTCTGCGTTCAGGCCTTGTGGATGGTGCCGCCGAAGGCCTGGGCCGCTTTGCGCACGTTTTCGGGCACGCTGTCCGGGGACAGGGCGTCGTCCGCCGGTTTGGCGGCCCGTTCCTTGCGGGGCGCCGCCGGACGGCCGGTGCCGACGATGCCGTTCAGTCTGATGGACCGTTTGGCCAGGCGCAGCAGCGCTTCTTCCAGCACGGTGCGGTAATCGTCGCGCATGACGCGGTCCCGCAGGAATTTGCTCTTATACGAGACCGTGAGAACGCCGCCTTCCATGGCCAGGACCTGGCCGTTGCGGGCGCAGGATTCGATGGCCAGCTTCTTTTCGTCTTTGAGGAGCTGCAGGGCCTTGCCCCACAGTTCGTCCCCTTCAGCCCAGTCGCCGCTGTACGGTTCGATGGTCGCGCAGGCGTCCGGGGCGGGTGCCGGTGCGGGAGCTGCCGGTTTGGGTGCCGGGGCTGCCTGCGGAGCCGGTGCGGCCGGTTTCGGTGCCCGCGCGGGGGCGGGAGCCGCCGGTCCAGGTGCTGCCGCGGCCGGTGCCGGGGCGGGTTTGGGAACCGGTGCCGCCGGTTGCGTGACAGGCGGCGGTGTGACGGGCTGCAGAGCCTGTTTCGGTGCCGGCGCGGGCTTGGGGGCCTGCACGGCCGGACGGGCCGGGACAGGGGTCCCGTTCTGCAAGGCCTGCTGCAGGGTTGCCACGGTCTGCTCCAGGGCCACGACGCGTTCCGCCAGGGCCCGCAGGTTGGCCGGTGCCGTGTCGCACATCTGGTACAGGCACATTTCCGCCGTCACGCGGCTGCGGGTCGGCGCCGTGAGTTCAATCAGGGCGCGGCGCAGGATATCCTGGATTTCCAGGATCCGCCCGCCTGTGTACAGAGGGCTCGCCGCTTCCAGGGCTTCCGCCGTGTCCGTCACGTAGATGGCCTTGTACTCCGGGTCCGCCTTGTAAAGCAGCAGGGCCCGGTAATAGACGGACAGTTCCCGCAGGATCTGCCGCACATCCTTGCCGTTGCCGATGAGGCGGTCCAGGGTCTCCAGGGCGGAGGTGATGTCCCGCGTGCCGACGGCCCGGACCAGGGTGCGCATGTCCTCCTGCCCGATGGCGCCGCGGGCGAAGCGCACCACGTCGGCCGTCACCGTGTCGGCCATGACGCTGCACTGTTCCAGCAGGCTCAGGGCGTCGCGCATGCCGCCTTCGGAAGCCGCCGCAATCAGGCGCAGGGCCTCGTCGTCGGCCTTGATGCCGCTCTGGTCGGCGACCATGCGCAGATGGGCCGCGATTTCGTCCAGCGTGATGGGATGGAAGTCAAAGCGCTGGCACCGCGAATGAATCGTGGGCAGCACCTTTTCCGGTTCCGTCGTCGCCAGGATGAACACGACGTGTTCCGGCGGCTCTTCCAGGGTCTTCAGCAAAGCGTTCCAGGCATCGGTCGAGAGCATGTGGGCTTCGTCGATGATGTAGACTTTGTAGCGGCAGCTGGCCGGGGCAAAGTCGACGCTCTTGTTCAGGTTCTTGATGTCTTCCACGCTGCGGTTCGACGCCGCGTCCATCTCCAGGACGTCGAGGGAACGGCCCTCGGCAATGGCCCGGCAGTTTTCGCAGACGCCGCAGGGGTGTCCCGTCGGCCCGTGCTCACAGTTCAGGGCCTTCGCGAAGATGCGGGCCGTCGTCGTCTTGCCCGTGCCGCGGGGGCCGGAAAACAGGTAGGCGTGGCCGATGCGCCCCGTCGTCAGGGCGTTCACCAGGGCCTTCTTGACCGGTTCCTGCCCGACGATCTTCTCGAACGTGTCCGGGCGCCACCGCAGATATAATGTTTTGTATTCTTTTGCGTTTTCTTCCATAATGCATACCTGCCCTATGTTACATTACCTTACTATTATACAGGAATTCCAGTCCCGCCGCAATAAAGGCAGACGCCGCCGCTGCCGCGGGTCCGCCGCAATAAAAAAGCAGCCCGGAGCAATCCGGGCTGCCGCCGATTTCCTTGTAAAGCTGCAGAAGCAGGCACCCCCGCGGCACATGACGGTATCCGCTTAGTGCTGCTACCTTCCGGTCCTGACACGGTTCACAGGCCGCCATTGCGCAGGACCTGCCCCTGCAGTTTTACAACGGAGAGAGAGGGATTCGAACCCTCGGTACGGTTTCCCGTACACACGCTTTCCAGGCGTGCACCTTCAACCGCTCGGTCATCTCTCCGGTTGTAGGAATTAAAGGAATTTGAAGTTTTAGCGCGACTTGTTTCAGTCACGTAAATTATTATAAGGATTTCCGGCGGCGATGTCAAGGAAAAACTTGGCAAAAGCCGCCGGTTTTTTGCAAATGGCGTCTTTCAACCGGGACAGGACGATGTTCTTGGTCTGTCCGATGGAAATACAGCCTTTGGCCTGGATGGCCGCGTTGACGCCGGTCAGGTAGGATGCCGCCGATGTTTTCACTCAGGGCCTGCATGAGCTCGTTGAACATCTGCTCATGGGTCATTGTTTTGTCGAAATTGTCGATGGTGTCTGTAATGGCCTGGTCCAGGTCACTTTCATAATCTGCCACACTTTTTATCTAGGCATTATTTGTAATATCTTCTCTATATTGCCCATACAAGCAAAAAATCTCCCCCGCCTTGCGGCAGGAGGAGATTTTGTTTGCTACCCTGTTATCAATGCACGGTAACATGCAAAACCGGTGTAACACCTTTCACCATACACTAATAACATTATATATACAATTGTACGAAAAATCAACTAAAAGGGCCGTTCTGTCAGCACCATGCGGACAAAGATGCTGCCAGGCCGTCCGGGGCAGCCCTCAGTCGTCGCTGTCCTCGTCGGGAATGATCCACAGGGCCCGCGTGGCGTGCAGGACGATGTTCTGGGCCGTGCTGTGCCGCAGCATGCCGCGCACGGGGCTCAGGCCCGTTTCGCCCGTAAAGATCAAACTGCAGTCTTCCTCTTCGGCGATGCGGCAGACCTCGTGGGAGGCGGCGTGGCCCCGCACGATCTCGTAGCGCGCCCGGATGCCGAAGTCCTGCATTTCCGTCTGCAGCTCTTCCAGCATATCCTCGGCCACTTCGCGGTCCTCGCGGATGTCGCGGTCGCGGGGGTCCTCAATGACATGGACGAAAATGACCTCGCCCACCTGCTCCCGCAGGTTGCGCAAAATCCGGAGCGCGTTCAGGGAGGCGCGGGAGAAATCCGTCGGCAAAAGGACGCGGCGCAGGAAATCCTTGCAGTCGTAGTCCCCCTTCACGATGAGCGTCGGCACATCGACGTTGCGGACGGCGTTGAAGACGTTGCTGCCGCGGAAGGTGCCTTCCAGGAAGCCCCGGTCGTGGGAGCCCATGATGACGAAATCGATATCGAGTTCGTCCACCGTGTCCTGCACATCGTTCGTCACATTCAGGTGGCGGTGCAGCAGGACCTGCACATGGTCGTAGCCGGCATTCCGGATTTCCCTGGCGTAGTCTTCCAGGCGGTGTTTCACGCGCTTGTAGTACGCCCCGTTCGGATTGGCCTGGGCCGCGTCCTCCATGACATGGAGGAGCCACACTTCGGTCGCCGGATTGGAGCAGATGCTGTACAACGCGTCCAGCATGCGGTCCGTCTTATCCGTCAGGCTCATGACCAGCAGCACTTTGTTAAACATACGCGACTCCTCTGCAGGTTGCTCAGTACGTTTTGAGGACTTTGCCCGGGTTCAGGATATCCAGAGGATCCAGGGCCTTCTTGATGTCCTTCATCATCTTCAGTTCCACCGGGTCGGTGTAGGTTTCCAGGGCGTCGACCTTCTTGGCGCCGATGCCGTGTTCGCCGGAAATACGGCCGCCCAGGCTGTACACGTACGGATAGGCGATGGCGTGGAAGGCCGCTTCCTGCTTCACCCACTCTTCATCGGACATGTCGCCCTTCATGTGCAGGAAATGCAGGTTGCCGTCGCCGGCATGGGCCAGGCAGAACATGGTGAAGTCGAACTTTTTGGCTTCTTCCATGAGGTGCTCGATGCACTGGGCCAGTTTGTCCACCGGCACGACCAGGTCGTCGGACTGGGCCACCTTGCTCAGGGAGCGGGTCGATTCCAGGCAGTTCTTGCGGACCGTCCAGACGCGGTCATCGGCTTCGAGGACATCGATGGCGCCGGAGTTTTCGCAGATTTCGGCCAGTTTTTCCATCTTGTTGTCCGCGTCGTCTTCGCTGAACGTCTCCATGCTGACGATCAGGTAGCAGGCGTTCTCGTTTTCGTAATGGGGCAGCTTGATTTCGGAATAATCGCAGGAGCTCTTCAGGAAGTTGTGGTCCATGAATTCGACGCTCGTCGGTTCCAGGCCGGCCTTCAGCAGGCTCGGTACCAGGGTGACGGCCTTGTCCAGGTCATCGTACACCGCGGCCACGTCGACTTTGTAGGGAGCCAGGGGCAGCAGCTTCAGCGTCGCTTTCGTGATGATGCCCAGGGTTCCTTCGGAGCCCATGATGAGCTGTTCCAGGCAGTAACCCGTGGTCTTCTTCTTCAGGCGGGCGCCCAGGTTCGTGATATCGCCCGTCGGGGTGACGACTTCGACGGCGTAGATCTGGTCGCGCGTCGTGCCGTAGCGGACGGCCTTGTTGCCGCCGGCGTTGGTGGCGATGTTGCCGCCGATCAGGCAGCTTTCGGCGCTGCAGGGGTCGCCGGCATAGAGCATGCCCTTGTCGTGGGCCGCCTGCTGGATGTCGATGGTGCGGGCGCCGGCTTCGACGACGGCGTACATGGCATCGGCATTGATTTCGAGGATCTTATCCATCTTTTCCAGGCTCAGCACAATGCCGCCCAGAGTGGGAATGGCACCGTCGGACACGCTGGTGCCGGCGCTGCGCGGCGTCACCGGAATCACGTACTTGTTGGCCAGCTTCATGACGGCGGCCACCTGTTCCGTCGATTCCGCCCAGACGACGACTTCCGGACGATGCATCAGCTTCGGGTCCGTTTCCTCGTCGGTCTTGTAATGTTCCAGCGTTTCCTCGTCGGTCTTGACATTCTTTTCCCCGACGATCTTCTTCAACTCTTCCAGCACTTCCGGAGTTACGGGATTGTACTTGCTCATGTTGATTGGCTTCCTTCCTCTAAAGATTTTTGCTAAAGATGTATTGGGATTGGGGTTCTGAACTATAATGGAAAGTCACCCTCTGCGCGCGGCCTCTTCCATTTCCGAGGCCGTGACCAGGGGATTATGGTACTGCTTGTCCGCCGACGGACGCAGGCGTCCCAGGCCGATGGCCTGTTTAGGGCACCACTGGGCGCAGCCGAAGCAGCTGACACAGCCCGCGCCGAAAACGGGCAGGCGGTTTTCCAGGGAAATACAATGGACAGGGCAGATCTGGACGCAGGTGCCGCAGCCCACGCAGCGGGACGCGTCGACGTGCCGTTCCTTGACGTGGAAAAAGTCGTACAGGACGGGCCAGCCGAGCTTCTTCCCCAGCATCCAGACAGGATTGCGTTCCCAGTGCTTGTCGTTCAGCCCGCGGCGCTGCACCGTGGCCACGATGTCCGCAATCTGTCCGTCCAGGGCGTCGAGCATCTGCTGCTGCCGCTTGCCCGGCGTCGTGAACAAAATGCTCCCGTCGGGCAGCAGGATCTGAAAGCCGGCGCTCATCACCAGCTGCGGCAGGCGCCGCTTGGCGATGATGTTGCCCGCTTCGCCCAGGGCATCACCCGTAATGGAACCGGCATCGACGACGCCGAACAGGTATTCCGTGCCCGTGCCGAAGCGGACCGTCTTCAGGAACTGCTCCACCAGGGGCGGCAGCTCCGTGCAGTGGACGGGGCTCACGAAGCCGACGACGGCATCGTTGACCAGATAAGGGTGCTCCAGATAGGCGGGAATGCTGCACAGACGGGCTTCCAGTCCTTCTGCCAGCCGTTTCGCGATGGCCAGGCTGTTGCCCGTGCCGCTGAAATAGAATATGCGTGCCATGGAATCACCCTCCCTGTTTTTGACATTATAACACGAACGGCGCCCTCCGTCACGCCGTCCGCCCCTGCACAGCCAGCCGCGCAATACGCTGCGCGCCCGGCCGCCTGCTCAGTCGCGCAGCTTGACGATGGGCTGCTTCTCCCAGGGCAGGTACTGGTTGGACAGGCAGAACTGCCAGGCCTTCCAGCGCTCTTCCGGGTCCGTCGTGGCCCGGGCCTTCTTCACATCGCGGATACCGGCCTGGGACAGGGGGAAATAGGCGTAGGCATCGTCCAGGAGGGCGCAGGCGTCCGCCACCTTGCCGTCCTTGTAAGCCTGTTCCGCCAGAAAACGCAGGCTGTAGAAAATATAGGGATTGACCTTGTCATACAGGGGATCCGGAATGATCGGTTCCGGCGCGTGGCTTTCCTTCTTCTCTTCCTCCACCATGCGCTTCGCGTCCGCAATGGCCTCGTCGCGGCGGCCGCTTTCCGCCAGCACGTTCAGCCGGCGGTACCAGATATCCCCGCGGGCTTCCGTGTGGAACCGGTACGGGAAAGCGCGGCAGATCTTGAACGCCTTGTCCAGGTACTGGAGCGTCGCGTCGCCGTTCTTCGTCAGGTTCCAGATGATTTCCGAAATGTCGCGCAGGCTCAGGACGAAATGTTCCGACTCGCACATACCCTCGGCAGGATGGTCGTCCGGGTCGGGCGTCACATCGTTCACAATGGTGCTCAGCACCGTCAGGGCCCCTTCCAGGTCCTTGATGAAATAGAGCACGCGGCCCACGATGGCGCGGCACACCCAGTTGTTCTTGTCACTCACGAAACCGGCCGGCACAGGCCACTCGCCGGTGGTGCACTTGACCACGTAGCCCTGCCATTCCTTATCTTCAATATCCTTCATCAATCGAATCACCTCAGTTCCGATTCACCATACGATGTACTGCCCGGCCTTCCGCAAAACCACCCGGAAGGCAGGCTGTACGCAAAAAAGGCCGGCGAACAGTTCGCCGGCCTTCGTCGTCATTTCTTGTCCCGCACATAGATACGGGGGACCCGCTTGCTGATATTGCAGGTCAGTTCGTAACAGATTGTTTCGGCCCACTGCGCCGCCTTTTCGAAAGGCAGTTCCTTGCCGCCGAAAACGATGACTTCGTCGCCGACTTTGACATCGGGAATATCCGTGACATCGAGCATGGCCTGGTCCATACAGATGCGGCCCACGATGGGCGCCTGTCTGCCGTGGACGATCATGTACCCCCGGTTGGAAAGCAGGCGGTTGAGGCCGTCGGCATAGCCGATCAGCACCGTGGCCAGCCGCGTCGGCCGCTTCGCCGTCCAGGTCCGTCCGTACCCGACGGTGCGGCCCGCCGGCAGGTCCTTCACGAAGCCGATCTGGGTCTTGACGGTCATGACCGGCCGGAAGGAATCGTAACATTCATCGTACCCTTCGACGGCACTGGAAGGACGCATGCCGTAGAGCGTGATGCCCTGGCGGCTCATGTCCCACTGGTACTGCGTCAGCTCGGACAGGCCCGCGCTGTTGGCGATATGCTTGACAGGGATGTGGATGCCTTCGTTCTCAATGGAACGGACCGCCTTCTCGAAGCGCTCGTACTGCAGTTCCGTAAAGTCCTTGTCCTGCTCGTCGGCCGAGCAGAAGTGGGAAAAAATCCCTTCCAGCTCGATGCCGGGATAGGCCACGACCTTTTTGGCAAAGTCCGCCGCTTCGTCCACCTGGACGCCGATGCGGCTCATACCCGTATCGACGGCGATGTGGACCCGGGCCTTCTTGCCCGCTGTCTCCGCCGCCTGGTTCAGGATCTCCAGGCGCCGCACATCGAACACGGCCTGGCTCAGCTCATAGCGGACGATGTTGTCCGCCACGCCGGGCATAATCGGCATGGGCCCCAGAATCAGGATGGGTTTGTCAATGCCCGCGTTGCGCAGCTCGATGCCTTCCTGCGACAGGGCGACGGCGAAAAAGTCCGCCCCGTTGCGCACGGCCTCGGTGGCGACAGGTACGGCACCATGGCCGTAGGCATCCGCCTTGACGACGGCACAGAGCTTCGTCGTCGGCTTCAGGAGGCGTTTCGCCTCCCGCACATTATTCGCCACAGCGTCCAAATTGATTTCCGCCCAGGCACCGCGTTCCACTTCCATAACTGGTGACCCCCTCTGTCACATTGCAAAATTCATTACTGGCTCAGCTTCTCCGTCAGCATCTTGTTGACCATGCCCGGGTTGGCTTTGCCATGCGTCTGTTTCATGATCTGGCCTACGAGGAAGCCGATGGCCTTCTTCTTGCCGGCCTTGAAGTCCGCAACGGACTGCGGGTTGGCGGCAATGACTTCGTCGACCATCTTGCCCAGCTCGCCGGCGTCGCTGACCTGTTCCAGGCCCAGCTTCTTGACGAGCACTTCCGGCGCCTCGTTGTCCTTCAGCATTTCCGCGAAGACCTTCTTCGCCAGCTTGCTGGAAAGGACGCCCTTGTCAATCAGGTTGACCAGGCCGGCCACATGGTCCGGCGTGATCTTGAAGGCCGGGTCGTCGATTTCGACGCCTTCGGCATTCAGGAAGGCGCTCACATCGCCCAGCAGCCAGTTGGCCAGGGCTTTCAGGTTCTTCGTTCCCTTGGCGCCTTCGTCAAAGTAATCGGCCATCTTCTTGTTGGACACGATCAGGTCGGCGCTTTCTTCCGGCACGTCTTCCTTCAGGAGGCGTTCCTTGCGCTGGGCCGGCAGCTCCGGCAGTTCTTCGCGGATCTTGTCGATCCAGGCGTCGTCCAGGTTGATGGGCACCAGGTCCGGTTCCGGGAAGTAGCGGTAATCGTGGGCTTCTTCCTTGGAACGCATGGACAGGGTGACGCCGTTGATGTCGTCCCAGGTGCGCGTTTCCTGCACTACGTGGCCGCCGTCTTCGATCAGTTCGATCTGGCGTTCCGTTTCGTATTCGATGGCGCGCTCCAGGGCGCGGAAGGAGTTCAGGTTCTTGATTTCCGCACGGGTGCCGAATTCCGTGGCCCCTTCGGGCATGACGGAAATGTTGGCGTCGCAGCGGAGGCTGCCTTCCTGCATCTTGCAGTCGCTGACATCGGTGTATTCCAGGATGGCCTTCAGCTGTTCCATGTAGGCGCGGGCTTCCTGGGCGCTGCGCATATCCGGTTCGGACACGATTTCAATCAGGGGCACGCCGGCACGGTTGTAGTCGACAGCGGAGAAATCGGACGTGCTGATGGTCAGGCCGGAATGAACCAGCTTGCCGGCGTCTTCTTCCATGTGGATACGGGTGATGCCGATGCGTTTCTTTTCGCCGTTGACGTTGATGTCGATGTGGCCGTTCAGGCAGATTGGCTGATCCCACTGGGAAATCTGGTAGTTTTTCGCCAGGTCGGGATAGAAATAGTTCTTACGGTCGAACTTGTTGAATTTCTGGATTTCGCAGTTCAGGGCCAGGCCGGCCAGGACCGCATATTCCACGACCTTCTTGTTCAGCACGGGCAGGGCGCCGGGCATGCCGAGGCAGACCGGGCAGACGTGCGTGTTCGGTTCTGCACCGAACTCCGTGGAGCAGGAGCAGAAGGCCTTCGTCTTCGTCTTCAATTCGGCATGGACTTCCAGGCCGACAACAGTGATATAGTTCTTCATTATTTGTCCCCTCCCAGCGGTGCATATGCCTTGTGGAATTCCGTCGCCTGTTCAAAGGTGTAGGCGGCGCGCAGAATGGTCTCTTCGTCCAGGGCTTTGCCGATGAGCTGCATGCCCACAGGCATGCCGTCCGCGAAGCCGCAGGGGATGGAGATACCGGGCAGGCCGGCCATGTTGACGGGAATGGTCGTGACATCGAGCATGTAGATCGTCAGGGGATCCATCTTCTCGTCCAGGGAATAAGCCACGACAGGGGAAGTCGGGGTCAGCAGGACGTCGCATTTCTTGAACACTTCGTCAAAGTCGCGCTTGATCAGCGTGCGGACCTGCATGGCCTTCTTGTAGTAGGCATCGTAATAACCGGAGCTCAGTACGTACGTGCCCAGCATGATACGACGTTTGACTTCGGCGCCGAAGCCTTCGCTGCGGCTCTTCTTCGTCATTTCCGGAGCGCTCGTGGCGAGCTTGTTGCGGTAGCCGTAACGCACGCCGTCGAAGCGGGCCAGGTTGGCCGATGCTTCGGCCGGGGCGATGATGTAGTACGTGATGACGGCGTATTCCGTATGGGGCAGGGAGACTTCCATGACTTCCGCACCCAGTTCCTTGTATTTTTCCGCGGCCAGCATGATCTGTTCCTTGACCTTCGGATCCGTGCCTTTGCCGAAGAATTCCTTCGGCAGGCCGATGCGCAGGCCTTTCACGTCCTGGCGCAGGGCCTTCGTGAAATCAGGCACATCCACCGGCAGGGACGTGGAATCGTGGGCGTCGACGCCGCAGATGGTGTTCAGGACGAGGGCGGCGTCGGTCACGTCGCGCGTCAGCGGTCCGATCTGGTCCAGGGAGGACGCGAAGGCGACGCAGCCGTAACGGGAAACGCGGCCGTAGGTCGGCTTGATGCCGACGATGCCGTTGAAGGATGCCGGCTGGCGGATGGATCCGCCCGTATCGGAGCCCAGGGCCCAGATGGCTTCACCGGCCGACACGGCAGCGGCACTGCCGCCGGAGGAACCGCCCGGTACGCGGTTCAGGTTCCAGGCGTTGTGGGTCATTTTGAAATAGGAAGTCTTCGTCGTGGAACCCATGGCGAATTCGTCCATGTTCGTCTTGCCCAGGAAGATCGTCTCATCCTTGCGCAGGTTTTCAATGACATGGGCATCGTACACGGGAATGAAGTTGTCCAGGATATGGGACGAGCAGGTCGTGCGCAGTCCCTTCGTGCTGATGTTGTCCTTGATGGCGCCCGGAATGCCTGCCAGCGGCTTGATGTCCTGGCCGGCGGCGATCATTTCGTCGACCTTGGCGGCCTGTTTCAGGGCGTTTTCCTTATCGAGCGTCACATACGCGGCAACCTTGTCTTCCACGGCGCCGATGCGGTCATATAACGCGTTGGTCAGCTCAACGGAGCTGATTTCCTTCTTTTTCAGCTGTTCATGGAGTTCATGAACGGTCTTATCATATAAATTCACCGTCGTATCTCCCTTCTTATTCAATTACGCGCGGAACTTTGAATCCGTCGTTATGCACGGCCGGCGCATTCTTCATGGCCTCTTCGTGGCTGACACCCGGTTTCACTTCGTCTTCGCGCATCACATTGTAAAGCGGAAGGATACTGAAGGTGGGTTCGATACCGGTCGTATCGACCTTTTCCAGAATATCCGCATATTCCAGGATCTGGTTGAACTGTTCCGTGAACATGGGCATTTCCTCTTCGGAAATTTCCAGGCGGGAGAGTTCGGCAATGTAGCGTACATCTTTTTCCGTTACTTTCATGTTTTCACCCCTGTAAAATCATTGGCGGGCACAGCGCCCAAAATAACACCCTATATTATAACACAAAAGGCAAGGACTACCAAACATTGTCCCGACGCCCTTACGGTGCTGGCGGAGCGTCCCGGAAAACCGCGCCGGGATGTTCCTTGCGGATGTCCTCCGCCATTTCCTGTTTCAGGCCTTCCTTTTCTTTGCCCGTATCCTGGTGCAGCACCGTCCCGTCCTTCAGACGGATTGTGCCCGTCACTTTGCCGGCCACGAAGGTGACCTTCACCATGGAATTCAGGTTCAGCTCGTCGCCATCCAGATTTCCCGTGAACTTGAGCGCGGCGCCGCGCTGCCACAGGTACACGTTCGGGTCCGCTTCCGACGGGACATACTGTTCCGCCGCCATGTCCACATGGTAGCGTCCCTTCTCCCCTTCCACGGGCCGGATATCCGCCTGCACGACGGACCGTCCCATGAGGGGCACCTTCACGATGCCGATCCATTTTCCCGCGAAGGGATCCTGCACGGCCTGTAAGAGGGAACAGCCCGTCAGGACCGCCAACACGAAGAAGACGGCCAGCAGAACGGGCCAACGGCGTAATTTCATGATCTGCTCCTTCCTTAGTACCTTCAGAACAGGGAATCCATGCCCCCGTCCGGCGGCGTGCCGGGCGCTGCTTGTGTGCCGGCATCCGCACTGCCTGCCGGGGCAGGCGCGTCCGTCCCGCCCTGTCCGCCGAGCAGCTCCCGGAACCGGGCTTCGTCGAGGACCGTCACGCCCAGGGCGCGGGCCTTGTCCAGCTTGCTGCCTGCCGCTTCGCCGGCGACCACGTAATCCGTCTTTTTGCTGACGCTGCCCGTCACATTGGCCCCGACAGCACGGGCCATGGCCTGGGCCGTGGCGCGGTCCAGGGTCGGCAGGGTGCCCGTGAAGACCATGGTCTTGTGGAAGAACACATGGTTTTCGTTCACCTGGTGCCGCTCCATGGTCATATTCACGCCGGCCGCCTTGAGCCGGCTGATGAGTTCCTGATTGACGGGGTTCGCAAACCACGTCACAATGCTCTCGGCGATGACATCGCCGATATCTTTGATGTTGGCCAGGGTCTCCTTGCCGGCCGCCATGAGGGCGTCCATGGACCCGAACCGTTCCGCCAGGATGCGGCCGCCCTTGGCGCCCACGTGGCGGATGCCCAGGGCGAAGAGCAGCTTGTCCAGGCCGGCTTCCTTGCTTTTGGCGATGGCCTGGAGCAGGTTTTCCGCCGATTTGTCGCCCATGCGGTCCAGTTTCACCAGCTGTTCCTTCGTCAGGCTGTACAAATCGGCCGGTGTCTTCACCAGGTCCGCCGCCAGCAGCTGGTTGATGATGGACGGGCCGCAGCCCTCGATATCCATGGCGTCGCGCGACGTGAAATGGATCAGTCCCTCGCGGCCCAGGGCCGGGCAATGGGGATTGGTGCAGCGGTACGCCGCCTCCCCTTCCTTGCGCACGACAGGCCAGCCGCACTCGGGGCATTCCGCCGGCATGGAGAACGGCACGGCGTCGGCCGGGCGCAGTTCCTTCACGACGGACAGGACTTCGGGAATGATTTCCGCCGCCTTGTTGATGACCACCGTATCGCCGATGCGGATGTCCTTTTCGCGGATGAAATCCTCGTTGTGCAGCGTGGCACGGCTCACGGTGCTGCCCGACAGTTTGACCGGCGTCAGCACGGCCGCCGGAGTCAGCACGCCCGTGCGGCCGACCTGGATGACGATATCCTCCAGCTTGGTCCGCGCCTGTTCGGGCGGGTATTTATAGGCAATGGCCCAGCGGGGATCCTTCCCCGTGGCGCCCAGCAGTTTCTGCTCCCACACGGCGTTCAGCTTGGCCACCGCGCCGTCCGTATCGTAGGCCAGGGTGCGGCGCCGCTGTTCGTGGGCGTTGATGAACTTCAAAATCTCATCGGCATTGTTGGCCACGCACCAGTGTTCCGGCGTCGTAAAGCCGTATTTTTCCAAGGTCCGCAGGCATTCCGCCTGGGTCGGCGGCTCCGCCGGTCCCACCAGGTAATAGGCGAAGAAGCTCAGGTCGCGCCGGGCCGTCACGGCCGGATCGAGCTGCCGCAGGCTGCCTGCCGCGGCATTGCGGGGATTGGCGAATTCCGCCTCGCCGGCATCGGTCCGCTCCTCGTTCAGCTTCAAAAAGGCCTCGCGGGACATGTAGACCTCGCCGCGCACATCGAGGCGGTCCGGCACGGTCTCCCCGTCCGGCACGGTGATGCGCTTCGGAATGGATTTGATGGTCCGCACATTGGCCGTCACGTTTTCGCCCACCTGCCCGTCGCCGCGGGTCGACGCCATGACGAGGCGCCCCTTTTCATAAATCAGGGAGCAGGCCAGGCCGTCGATCTTCGGTTCCATGACATATTCCACGTCCGCGTCCCGGGGCAGCGAAGCCCGGATGCGCTTGTCGAAATCCCGCATTTCCTGCGCGCTGTACACATTGCCCAGGCTCAGCATGGGAATCTTGTGCCGCACCTGCGTGAAGCCCGGTGCCACATACCCGCCGGGACGCCGCGTGGGCGAATCGTCCGGCACGTCGTCGGGGAACAGGGCCTCGATGGCGCGCAGCCGGTTCGTCAGGGCGTCGTATTCGGCGTCGCTCACTTCCGGGTCGTCGAGCACATAATACTGGTATTCGTGGTGCCGGATCTGGCGGCGCAGGTCCGCCGCTTCCGCCAGCAGGCCTTCCTTCGTCTCGCCCGGCTGCAGTTCTGCCGCCCTGTATTGCACTGTATCATTCGTCGCCATGTTCTTTCTCCTGTCTCAAAGCTTCTTCAAAACGGCATATTTCGTAAGAAGGCTCCGGATACCGCCGCCCGCAAAAGCCACTTTGACTTCCTGCCCGTCGGCGGTCTGCTTGACGCTGACCACGGTGCCTTCGCCGAATTTCTTATGCAGGACCCGGTCGCCGGCCTTGAACGTATCGCCGGTCCCGTCGGCACGGGGCGGCACATAATCCGTATGGATTTTGCTGAACAGGCCCTGCGTCTTTTTGCTTTCTTCCCGGAAGCGGTCGCTGAAGGAACGGGACACCCGGTCTTCCCGGCCCGCCCCGCCGCGGCTGCGCAGTCCGTACATGTTCCGGTAATTGTCGCCGTACCCGTAGGAATCGCCGTCCGGCCGCTCGTACGTATGGACCAGACGGGCCGGGATTTCCGCCAGGAACCGGGATTCCAGGTTCTCCTGCGTGTTCCCGTAGAGCGTGCGCTGGGCGGCGCTGCTCAGGAACAGGTATTTTTTCGCCCGCGTGATGCCCACGTAGCACAGGCGCCGTTCCTCTTCCAGCTCGTGTTCGTCCGCCAGGCTGCGGGAATGGGGGAACAGGCCCTCTTCCATGCCCACGAGGAACACGACGGGGAATTCGAGGCCCTTGGCCGAATGGAGCGTCATGAGGGTGATGCGGTTCTCGTCGATGTCCGCGTCGTCGATGTCCGACACGAGGGCGACGTGTTCCAGGAAGGAGGCCAGGGTCTTTTCCTCGCCTTCTTCGTACACGAAGTCCTTGGCCACGGACTGGAGCTCTTCCAGGTTCGCCGCCCGGCTTTCCGCCTCCGGCGTGCGCTCGGCCAGCAGCTCGTCGATATAGCCCGTCTTGTGGATGACGTCGAAGATCAGGTCCTCGATGGGCACCTGGTCCACTTCGCCCATCAGCTCAAAGAGCAGCGTGCTGAACTGTTCCAGTTTCGCCGCCGTCCGGGCCGAAATACCCGGCACCTGGGCCGCGTTCGTCACGATTTCGAAAAGGCTGGCGTTCTGCGCCGCCGCGTAATCATTCAGCTTGGCCAGGGTGGTGGCGCCGATGCCCCGTTTCGGCACGTTGATGACGCGCTGCAGGCTCATCGTGTCGTACGGGTTGTAGAGCACCTTCAGGTAGGCCATGGCATCGCGGATTTCGCGGCGGTCGTAGAATTTGACGCCGCCGACCATGGTGTAGGCGATGCCGCTCTTGTTCAGGATTTCTTCGAAGACGCGGGACTGGGTGTTGAGGCGGTACAGCACGGCCATGTCGCCGTAGTGCAGCCCCTGCCGCAGCAGGCCCTGGGCCTGTTCCACGACGAAGCGCGCCTCGTCGCGTTCGTCCTGCGCCTGGTAATAGACGATCTGCTTCCCTGCGGGATTCTGCGTCCACAGGTTATTGGGCTTACGCTCCGTGTTGTTGACGATGACCGCGTTGGCCGCCGCCAGGATCGTGCCCGTGGAACGGTAGTTCTGTTCCAGTTTCAGCACCATCGCGTCGGGGTAATCCTTCTCGAAATCGAGGATGTTGCGGATATCGGCGCCGCGCCAGCCGTAAATGCTCTGGTCGGCGTCGCCGACGACGCACAGGTTGCCCCGCTCCCCCGCCAGCAGCCGCGTGAGCAGGTACTGCGTACGGTTCGTGTCCTGGTATTCGTCAATCATGATGTACGAGAACTGGTCCTGGTACTTTTTGCGCACATCCGGGAACTGCTGCAGCATTTCCACGGCGACCATGAGCAGGTCGTCGAAGTCCATGGCGTTGTTGGCCCGGAGGCGCTTCTCGTATTCCTTGTAAATTTCGTATATTTTCTGGCCGTGCAGGTCCGTCACCATCTTACCGAAAGCGGCGGCATCCTGGAGCGCATCCTTGGCATTGGAAATGGCATTCTGCACGTAGGGCACGGGATAGCGCTTCTCGTCCAGGTTCATGTCCTTGAGGATACGCTTGAGGAGCGCCTTCTGGTCCGACGCGTCGTAAATGGCGAAATTGCGGCGGTACAGGCCTGTCACTTCCACCTCGCGGCGCAGGATGCGCGCGCAGAAGGAATGGAACGTCGAAAGCCACACGTCCTTGGCGGCCGCTCCGGCCATGTCATCGACGCGGGTACGCATCTCCCGGGCCGCCTTGTTCGTAAAGGTGATGGCCAGGATCTTCCAGGGCGCGACGCCCAGGTCGAGCAGATGGGCGATGCGGCACGTAAGCACCTTGGTCTTGCCGCTGCCGGCGCCGGCCAAAATGAGCATGGCGCCTTCTGTATGGTTTACCGCTTCTTTTTGCTGCGGGTTCAGACTTGCAAAACTATCCATGGGAAACCTCCTGTTTACATACGTACTATTTTATCATATCAACGGGCCAGGAGGTATGAAATTTGCGTTAACACCGTTTTGCAGCGCAAAGGCACATTTTTTAACACCATTTTTCATGCCGATTTCACACTTTTTAACACCGTCCCTGTGCCGGAAAACATAAAAATGCCCGCCGGCATACCGGCGGGCACAGGATTACGGCGAATCAGTCACCGTGGGTCGGGGAAACGGCGGTGTAGACATCGGAAAGGATGGTATGGCCGGCCGCCTTTTCCTTTTTGCGGTGTTCTTCGAAGCGCAGGACTTCGCTCTTGACGACACCGGACAGGACAATCAGGCTGATCAGGTTCGGGATCGCCATCAGGGCGTTGAAGATATCGGCGATGTTCCAGACCAGTTCCAGGGTCTGCGTCGCGCCGACGTACGCGATCAGGGAGAACACGACGCGGTAGATGATGTTGTATTTCGGAGAATCAAACAGGTATTCAAAGGCCTTTTCGCCGTGATATTCCCAGCCGAGAATGGTGGAATAGGCGAACAGCATGATGCCGATGGTGACCACATAGCCGCCCATGGGGCCGATGAAGCGTTCAAACGCCGCGATGGTCAGGGCGATGCCTTTCAGGGGCACGCCGTTGGCATCGGTGACGCCCAGGACGCCGGACGAGGCGATGACCAGGCCCGTAATGGAGCAGACGATGATGGTATCGAAAAAGGTACCGGTCATGTTGATGTAGCCCTGACGGACAGGGTCATCGGTGTGGGCCGCAGCAGCCGTGATGGCCGCGGAACCCATGCCGGCTTCGTTGGAGAAGCAGCCGCGGGCGACGCCGTAGCGGATGGAATTCATGACGCTGACGGTGATGGTACCCAGGACACCGCCGCCGACCGCTTCGGGATCAAAGGCCATGACGAAAATCTGGTACAGGCCATGGGGAATGGCAGACGCGTTGCCGAGGATGCCGGCCAGGCCGCATACCACGTAGAGGACGGCCATGCCGGGGACCAGGACGGACGATACGCGGGAAATGGACTTGATGCCGCCTAAAATGATGATCAGGGACAGGACAGCCAGGCCCACGCCGGTGACCATGATGGGAATTTCAAAGGTCTGATCCAGGGCGGAAGAAATGGAGTTGGCCTGGGTCAGGTTGCCGATACCGAAGGAAGCCAGTACGGTGAAGAGGGCGAACAGGAAACCCAGTATCTTGCCGGCGTTCTTGTTCTTGAAGCCGTTCTTCATGGTGTACATGGGACCGCCGGTCATTTCGCCGTCGACGTTGACTTCCCGGTACTTGATGGCGAGCATGCATTCGCTGAACTTGCTCGTCAGGCCGAAGCAGGCGGAAATCCACATCCAGACCAGGGCGCCGGGACCGCCGGAGAACATGGCCGTCGCCACGCCGACGATGTTGCCCGTGCCGATGGTGGCCGCCAGGGCCGTCATCAGGGCGGAAAACGGGGACACGTCCCCTTCGCCGAGCGATTTCGAACGGGCTTCGCGGCCAAGCACCTTCTTCAGGGCATACGGCAGGTTGCGCCACGTCAGGAACCGCAGTTTGAATGTCAGGAATACGCCGGTGCCTACCAGCAGTACCAACATTACGGGACCCCAAACGAAACTGTCAATGTCATTTACGATTTGGTTGATGTCCATCATTTTCACCCCTCTTAATAAAACAGAATTGTAGATTATTGTAAGTTACAACTCACAATAACTTTATGGTTGTATTATATTCTTTTGTAAATCATAAATCAATTCATTTAGTCAATGTATACATGTATACTTTTATCGTAAACGTTTTTGTTTTACAGGTAGACAAAAGGGACTGCCGCAGCAGTCCCTGATGGATGTCGTTCTTCAGTTTTTCTGTATGTGCCGGAAGGCCCGCCCCGGGCGGCTCCGGCACCAGGCTCAGTCCCCGGAGCCGGCGTTTTCAGCAGCGCGGACGGAGGCGATGCCCCTGCGCCGTTCTTCCACGGCGTCGAGGTGGGCGAAGTACATCTTCGTTTCCTTGACGACGACCGGGGACAGCAGCACCAGGGCGATCAGGTTCGGGAAGGCCATGAGGCCGTTGGAAATATCGGCCAGTGCCCAGATGGATTCCAGCTTCAGGAAGCTGGCCGATGCGATGATGAGCGTGAAGACGATGCGGTACGGACGGATGGCCTTCGTGCCCAGCAGGTATTCGATGCAGCGTTCGCCGTAATAGTTCCAGCCCAGGATGGTGGAGAAAGCGAAGAGGGTCAGGCCGACGAACAGCAGGTATTTGGCCGTGTTCGGGAAGACCATGCCCAGGGCGCCCGCCGTCATGACGGCACCGTTGGTCGGGCCCGTGTAGACCCCGGTCACGACGAGGCACAGGCCCGTCATGGTGCAGATGATGATGGTATCGATGAAGGTGCCCGTCATGGAGACCAGGCCCTGTTCCGCCGCCCATTTCGTCTTGGCGGCTGCCGCCACAATCGGGGCGGAGCCCAGGCCGGCTTCGTTGGAGAAGATGCCGCGGGCGATGCCGGAGCGCATAGCCACAGCCACGGTGGCGCCGAGGAAACCGCCGGCCGCAGCCGTCGGATTGAAGGCATCATGGAGGACCAAGGCGATGGCCGCGGGCAGCTGGTCGCGGAAGGCGATGAGCACGCCCGCCGTAATGCAGATATAGACGACGGCCATGAACGGCACGACCTTGCTGGACACGCTGGCGATGCTCTTGAGGCCGCCCCAGACGATGGCACCCGTCAGGACTGCCAGGAAGAGGGACGTGTACAGCGGATCGATACCGAAGGTCAGGTTCGTGATTTCAGAAATGGCGTTCACCTGCGTGAAGGTGCCGCTGCCCAGGCAGGCCGTGGCCACGCCGAACGCGGCGAACATCACGGCCAGGGGTTTGAACTTCGGTCCCAGGCCGGCTTCGATGTAGTGCATGGGGCCGCCGGAAATTTCGCCGTTGGCGTCCGTCGTGCGGTAGCGGACGGCCAGCAGGCATTCGGCGTACTTGGTCGCCATGCCGAAGAAGGCCGCAATCCACATCCAGAACAGGGCGCCGGGGCCGCCGGCCTTGACAGCCGTCGCCACACCGACGATGTTGCCCGTGCCGACCGTGGCGGCCAGGGCCGTGCAAAGGGCCTTGAAGCTGTTCACGTCACCGCCCCCGCCATTGCGGGCCGTAAAAATCAGGGCCAGGGCCTTAGGCAGTTTCCACACCTGCAGCAGGCGCAGGCGGAACGTGAGCATAATGCCCGTCCCCAGCAACAGGACGATCAGGGGCAGGCCCCAGACATAACTGTCAATCTGATTCAGGATTTCCGTGAACATCGTATGTACCCTCCAAAAGCCATGACGGTGGCAGGCGCCTTGTTGGTTCCCGCCCTGCCATGTGACAAATAAAAATAAATTACAGTCTTTATTTTAAATGTCTGTAAAGGAGATGACAATACGTTTTTAGCATGTATACATGGATACACGAAAAAATATTGTATACAACTTCCGGTTCAGCGTTTACGACTCCCCGGAATCCCGCATGGAAAGCGAAAACCCGGACTTTTTACAGTCCGGGTTCCTGGCTCGTTTTTCTCAAAAATACATATGTATTTTTCAAATATTTTGTTACATATATTACAGTTATTTCTGCTCCGGTTACTGCGGCAGCCGCTCCGCCAGCACGGTGCGGATCTTCTTGTTCGCCTGGTTCATGGCCTGCAGGGCCGCGTCTTTGCTGCCGATGCCGCCGAGCATGGTGCTGTTCGTGCCCTTTTCCGTGAACTTTCCCTTATACAGGTACTTGTTCCGTGCCACATCGATGATGCGGAAAGGAATCTGGGTCGTCATTTCAATCGAATGGGTCATGAAATGCTTCCGCTCTTTCCGCTCGAAGGGCTCAATCTCCATAAATACGATGTAGTCCACCGTACCTTCGTCAAAGGCATCGATCAGGTCGGACCGTTCCGCCGAGGTCAGGTCGCTCATTCCCATCTCTTCCAGCTTTTTAATGTACGGCGCCCCGTCGATGTATTGGTACCGGCCGGCCGGCAGGGCCTCCCGGAAGAATTCCTCTTCGTGGTCCGTAATGTTCTGGTCGTAGGTCGTCTTGCCGTTGTTCACAATCATCACGGCAACCCGCGGCAAGGAATCCACTGTCGCAACAGCTGCCGCAGCCGCTGCCGCCGCTGTCGTTTCCGCAGCCTGCACCGCCGTACTGCCAAGGACGGTCAGGAGCATCGTAAGCACAAGGAATAGTTTCTTCATTATGTTTGCAACCCCTTTCTGCCCTGCATCGTACCGGAAATTTGTGTCATTCCAAGGGCAATCAGTACGTGAGGATTTCCGGTCCCTTTTCCGTGATCAGGATCGTGTGTTCCCACTGGGCCGACAGGCTGCCGTCTTCCGTATAGACCGTCCAGTCGTTGGCCGAATCGATGAACACATCCTTGCGGCCCTCGTTGATCATGGGCTCGATGGTGAAGATCATGCCGGGCACCAGGAGCATGCCCTTGCCCTTTTTGCCGACATGGGCCACGAAGGGATCTTCGTGGAATTCCACGCCGACACCGTGGCCGCCGAATTCCTCGACGACGGAGTAATGGTGCTTGTGGGCCAACTGCTCGCAGGCCGCCCCCACGTCGCCCAGATGGGCCCAGGGCTGCGCTGCCGCCACGCCGCGGTTCAGGCATTCCTTGGTGATGGCCACCAGGTCCTTGGCCCGCTTGTCCACGTGACCGATTTCGAACATGCGCGAAGCATCGGCATAGTAGCCGTCCACAATGGTGGACACGTCGACGTTGACGATGTCCCCGCTGCGCAGCACGACCTGCTTGTCCGGAATGCCGTGGCAGACCTGGTCGTTGACGGACGTGCAGACGCTCTTCGGGAACCCGCAGAAATGGAGGGGTGCCGGGATGCCGCCGTGCTTCGTCGTGAACTGGTAGACGATCTGGTCGATTTCTTCCGTCGTCATGCCCTTGCGGATATACTTTGCCACTTCGTCCAGCACGGCCGTGTTCAGGGCGCAGGCCTTGCGGATTCCTTCAATCTGGGCCGCCGACTTGATCATGTCGCGCGTCGGGACCTCTTCGCCGGCCAGCTGATGCAGCTTGATTTCGTCGTCAATGGCCTTGTGGCATGCTTCATAGGGCTTGCCGCTGCCACACCAGCACAACCCGTCTTCCGTAACTTCCAACTTCTTTTTTTGCTCCGCCATATAGAACTCCTTCTTCCAAACTAACCTTACTCTGATAACGGACTTTACCCTTATATTATAAGCAGCCGCTAACCGGTAAACTTCAAACGTTGTGTGAACATTTTTTCTCACACAATAATTTATTATATCATTCTTTGGCGATTTGTGTTAAAATACATCCGCAAATACAATTGGAGGTTTTATCATTTATGGATGTACTCAGCCAGCTCATCTATTTCTTCAGCGAATACGTGATGCATTTTGACCGCTACATTCCGGCCATTATGGCTGCCTACGGTTCCTTGATCTATTTTCTGCTGTTCCTGATTCTGTTCTGCGAAACAGGCCTCGTCGTCACCCCGTTCCTGCCGGGCGATTCCCTGCTTTTCGCGTGCGGCGCCTTGTCGGCGACGGCCAACAGCCTGCATTTCGGGTACTTCTTCGCCATCTGTCTCGCAGCCGCCGTGCTGGGGGACACGTGCAACTACTGGATCGGGGAAAAGTTCGGGCTGCGGATTTTGAAGAGCAAGAACCGGCTCATCAAGCCGGAACACGTGGAAAAGGCACAGCATTTCTACGAAAAACACGGTCACAAAGCCATCTTCCTGTGCCGCTTCGTGCCCATCGTGCGCACCTTCGCGCCGTTCGTGGCCGGCATCGGCACCATGCACTACCGCACGTTCCTGCACTACAATTTCCTGGGAGGCCTGGCCTGGGTCGCCCTCTTCTCCGGCGCGGGATATTTCTTCGGGAACATCCCCTTCGTCAAGAACAACTTCGGCCACGTGGCCCTGGGCATCATCATCGTGTCCGTCCTGCCCCTCGTGGTGGAAGTGCTGCGGTCCCGCAAGGAAGGAAAATAATAAAGAAAGCGAAAACGCCGTTACCGGCCTGAACCGGTAACGGCATTTTTATTGGGAAGAATGGTTCGAACAGGTTACATAGCCTTCAAGGCTTCAATGAGCGCTTCGGCCTTCTGCTTCCAGTCTTTGCTGTAGGTGCCGCCGCCCTGGGCGGATGCGGATTTGCCGCCGCCTTTGCCGCTGAAGAGCTCGTTGGCCTTCTGCACGGCGGCTTTGCAGTCGCCTTGGGTACCTTCGCCGAGGCCGAACAGGTAGTTCACGCGGTCGCCGTTATGGTACACGACGCCGGCGACGCTGCCGGGGATGGCCGTCAGCTTGTTCAGCAGGGTCTTGGCCGATTTCGGGTCATAGCCGTCTTCCACGGCGACGAGGACTTTGCTGCCGGCCTGGTTGACCGGGGCGTTGGCGGCGAGGGCCTGCACTTCCCCTTCCTGCAGCTGGCCGATCTTGGCGCGGAGCTGCTCTTTCAGGGAGGCGATTTCGCCTTCCATCTTCTCGATGGCCGCCATGACTTTGTCTTCGCTGGTGCTCAGGTGGTTGCTGGCCTCCTGGATCCAGAGCATCTTGCGGCGGGCGTCTTCCAGGGCCCAGCGGCCGCACAGGAATTCGACGCGCGTGCCGGTCTTGTGCTTTTCGATGCGGGTGATCTTGATGAGGCCCACGGTGCCCGTGGCGGCCGGATGAGTGCCGCAGCACGTGCAGATGTCGCTGCCTTCGATGGAGACGAGGCGCAGCATGCCCGTGATCTTCTCATTCTTTTTGCGCATGGGGATCTTCGCTACTTCTGTATGCGGTTTGTAGCAGACCGTGATGGGACGGTTGTCCCAGACCTGCTGGTTGGCGAAGTCCTCGGCCTTCATGGCCTCTTCCAGGGTGACTTCCTTGTCCAGGTCGATGGTGACGAGGTTTTCACTCATATGGAACCCGATGTTGTTGGCCCCGAAGAGTTTCCAGAACGCGTAGGACAGCATGTGTTCGCCGCAGTGCTGCTGCATGTGGTCCAGGCGCGTCTTCCAGTCCAGCGTCACCTTGACTTTGCTGCCGACCGGGAAGGCCTGCTTGCAGTAGTTGATGATCTTGCCTTTCCATTCCTTGACGGCCGTCACGGGGGCTCCGTTGATGGCGCCCGTGTCGCTCAGCTGTCCGCCGCCTTCGGGGAACAGCACGGAACGGTCCAGCACGATGGCATACCCTTCCGGCGCGATTTCACATTCTTCGACCGTCGCTTCGCATTCCTTCAGAAAGGAATCCTGTTCATACAATTTTTCCGTCATGATGGTTCAATCCTTCTTTTCTGTTTCTTCGTCTTCCCACAAAAGGATGGTGCCTGCCTTGAGGGAATCGGCCGCGCGGATGAGGCGCTGGTTCCGGCTGCCCCGGAAGCGCAGGTTCAGGTCCTTTTCGGCTTCGTGGAACTCGCCGTCGACGAGCACGTCGATGAGGGAGAGCATTTCCTTTACGACGGCAGGGTCGCCGACTTTGCCGTCCCGCAGGTCCTCGAACAGGTATCCGGTGTAACACCAGATGGTCTTGTGGGGAAACACGTTCCGGAAGGTCTTCATGACACGCAGCACCGTGGCCTGGTTGGCGGGATGCATGGGTTCGCCGCCCAGAAGGCTCAGGCCGGCTATGAAATCGTGGTTGCAGGCCCGGACGATCTTGTCCATCATGTCGCCCGTGAAGGGCTTTCCGTAATTAAAGTCCCAGGTTTCGGGGTTGAAGCAGCCCTTGCAGTGATGCTCGCAGCCGCTCACAAACAGGGAGACGCGTACACCGGGTCCGTTCGCGATATCATGGCGTTTCAAAGTTGCATAGTTCAAAATAACACTCCCTTCGATACCACCGCGCGATGCTGCCCCGGTTGGACGTGCCGGTTATAAGTGCAGTACGCGCGCCTTGATTTCTTTTGTCTTCCCCACGTTCCAGAAGTTTTCTCCCAGGTAGCCGCAGGTACGGCGCGTCACGTTCATCTTCGCATGATCCTTATTATGGCACTGCGGGCACTCCCACTCATTGTCATCGTTGATGACGATTTCGCCGTCGTAACCGCAGACCATGCAGTAGTCCGACTTCGTATTGAATTCGGCATACTGAATGTTGTCATATATAAATTTTACCACAGATTCGAGCGCCTGGAGATTTTTTTCCATATTCGGGACTTCGACATAGCTGATGGCCCCGCCGGACGAGATTTTCTGGAAGGCGCTTTCAAATTCGAACTTCGAGAAGGCGTCGATCGGTTCGCGTACATCGACGTGGTAGGAGTTGGTGTAGTAGCCCTTGTCCGTAATGTCCTTGATGGTGCCGAAACGTTCCTTGTCGACGCGGGCGAAGCGGTAGCACAGCGATTCCGCCGGCGTGCCGTAGAGGGCGAAGCCCAGGCCCGTTTCCCGTTTCCAGCGGTCGCAGGCGTCGCGCATGTGCTGCATGACGCGCAGGGCGAATTCCTTGCCTTCGGGCGTCGTATGGCTCTTCCCCTTCATGGCCACGGTCACTTCGTAGAGGCCGATATAGCCCAGGGACAGGGTCGAATAGCCGTCCATCAGGTACTTGTCGATCTTCGCTCCCTTGGGCAGGCGGGCGATGGCGCCGTACTGCCAGTGGATGGGGCTCACGTCGCTGCGCACGCCCAGCAGGGCGTTGTGGCGGATCATGAGGGCTTCGAAGCACAGCTGCAGCCGCTCGTCGAAGAGTTTCCAGAACTTGTCCTCGTCGCCGTGGGCGATGAGGCCGATCTGCGGCAGGTTGATGGACACGACGCCCTGGTTGAAGCGGCCTTCGAACTTATAGTTACCGTCCTTGTCCTTCCAGGGGGACAGGAAACTGCGGCAGCCCATGGGGCTGAAGACATTGCCCGCATAGTTCTCGCGCATCTTCCTGGCGCTGATGTAATCCGGGTACATCCGCTTGGCGCTGCACTTGACGGCCAGGCGGGTCAGGTAATCGTACTTGCCGCCCGTCAGGTTGTTGTTTTCGTCGAGCACGTAGACCAGCTTCGGAAAGGCCGGCGTCACGTACACGCCGACTTCATTCTTGATGCCCTGGTAACGCTGGCGGATGATTTCCTCGATGATCATGGCGTTCTCTTCGATATAGGGGTCGCCGTCCCGCAGGTACAGGAAAAGGGTCACGAAGGGCGACTGGCCGTTCGTCGTCATGAGGGTGTTGATCTGGTACTGGATGGTCTGCACGCCCGCCTTGAGCTCCTCGCGCAGGCGCTCGTCCACGACTTTCCGCACGATCTCCGGATCCGCGCCGGCGCCAAGGGCCTCATACGCCCGCTTCGTGAATTTCTCCTTGCTGCGGCGCAGGTACTTGCCCAGATGGGACACATCGACGGACTGGCCGCCGTACTGGCTCGACGCGACGGACGCGATGATCTGGGTCATCACGTTGCACGCCACCTGGAAGCTCTTCGGCGACTCGATGAGCTTGCCATTCATGACCGTGCCGTTGTCCAGCATGTCGCCGATATCGATGAGGCAGCAGTTGAAAATGGGCTGGATGAAATAATCCATGTCGTGGAAATGCAGGACGCCCTCGTCATGGGCCTTGGAAATCTTTTCCGGCAGGATCACGCGCCGCGTCAGGTCCTTGGAGACCTCGCCGGCGATCAGGTCGCGCTGCGTCGAAGCCATGACGGCGTTCTTGTTGCTGTTCTCCTCCATGACATCCTTGTTGCTGTTGCGGATGAGGGAGAGAATGGATTCGTCCGTCGTGTTGGACTTGCGCACCAGGGCCCGGCGGTAGCGGTAGATGATGTAGGCCTTCGCCAGTTCGAACTTGCCCGCCTCCTGGAGCTGCCGTTCCACCATGTCCTGGATATCTTCCACGAGCAGGCGGTTCTTGTCGCGCCGCTGCACGTACGCCGCGATGGCGCGCACCCGGTCCTCGTCCAGGCGTTCCGCCTCCTCCACAGCCGCGTTGGCCTTGCCGATGGCGATGATGATCTTCTGCAGGTCGAAATCGACGATGGTGCCGTCCCGTTTGATGACTTTCGTTACGCTCATGATGATGCCGCCCTTTCTTCCGTTATTTGTACATTTTCCTAATAAGCAATATTCCTATTAACAAATGCGTCTGAGCTTATTCTAGCACACCCGTCCCGTTTTGGCAACTATATCTAGTTGTTTTTCTTTGCAAAATTTGGAATTTCATCAATATCTTGTGGAAATCTTGTGGATAAGATGTGGATAACCGCTCCGCCGGCAATAAAAAAGCCGGCCCGCAGGGGCCGGCAGAAAGGTCCGGAACGTGCTCAGAAGAACGGCAGCAGGGCCGGGACGCGCTTGATCCAGAAGGGATAGGTGCTCAGGATGACGACGATGGCCAGGACGACGATGTCCGCTGCATGGAAGGGGTCCTTCGGCATATTCTTGTAGGTATTGGCGCCGAAACCGCGCAGCTCCATGGACAGGGCCAGGGTTTCCGATTTCGCGACGGCGCGCATGACGAGGGGCCGGATGACGACCAGATACGACCAGAGGCGCTTGAACACATTGCCCCGGTTCGAATAGCCGCGGCAGGACTGGGCGTCCAGGGTGACCGTGCTGTCCTCGAGGAAGTTGGGCACGAAGCGCAGGGCCGTGGTCAGCATGAAGGCGTATTCCACAGGCATGTGGAAGCGGTCCACGAGGGCCTTGGCGATGCTCTGGATCTTCGTCGTGGCCAGCATGCACAAAAAGGCCAGGGTCATGACGAGCATGCGCAGGCCGCCGAAGAGGGACACGTCGAGGGGCGAGCCGAAGAGCAGCTGCAGGGCGATCATCATGCCCGTGAACACGCACAGGCCGCCGATGGCGGCGAGCATGGTCTTGCTCCGCTTAATGTAGAGCAGCAGGATGAGCTGCATGACCAGGATGCAGGCGACGGTCTTGACCGGCAGAATGAAGACCCAGGCCGTGACGGCCAGGGTGACGATGATCCACGTGGTGGCATTCAGTTTCATAAAGCGGCGCCTCCCTTCGGGGCGTCCGCTGCCAGCGGTCCCGCCAGTTCATCGCAGAATTCCGCGCAGCCCGCCACATCGGGCACGCCGAACTCCAGGGACAGGGTGGAGACGACGGGCCGGCGCAGGCCCCATTCCTTCAGGTCTTCGCCGCTGCTGAAGAGGGCCGACGGCGTCCCTTCGAAAACGATGCGGCCGTCGCAGAGGACGATGGTCCGTTTCGCGTAACGGCGCACAATGTCCATATCGTGCGTAATGAGGATGATGGTCGTTCCCTTCTTCTCGTTCAGGGCTTTCAGGTACTCCATCATGGCGGCCTGCTCGGTTGCGTCCTGGCCGTTCGTGATTTCGTCGAGGATCAGCGTGCGCGGGTTCAGGGCCAGGGCCGCCGCCACGCCGAGACGGCGCTTCTGTCCGAAGGACAGGAGGCGGGGATACTGGTCTTTCAGCTGCGTCAGGCCCATGACGCGCAGGGCCTCGTCCACGTTGGTGCGGATGTTTTCCTCGGGCAGTTTCTTGACGCGGGGACCGTAGGCGACTTCTTCATAGACCGTGTCCGCCAGAAGCTGCAGGTCCGGGTTCTGGAACACGTAGCCGATCTTGTCGGCCAGATCGGCCGGTTCGTAGTGGACGATGTCCTCGCCGTCGACCAGAATCTGGCCGCTGCGGGGATGGTCCAGGGCCATGAAGAGGCGCGTCAGCGTCGTCTTGCCGCTGCCGTTGTGCCCCAGAAGGGCCACGAACTCGCCGTCGCCGATAGTGCAGTCAATGTCCGTCAGGACAGGGATGCCGCGCCGGTAGGCGAAGTTGATGTTTTTCGCTTCAATCATGGTCTCCCCTCCTTCCGGATGTTCTGGGCGTGCAGTTCGTCCACGGCTTCGGCCACGTTGCGCCACAAGCCGAAATGGCGGCCCGTGCGGGCTTCGAGGCCGCCCTTGATCTGCCACAGGTCGGGCAGCAGGGGCCGCAGGACGGGATTTGCGTACAGGGCGGGCACGACATCTTCGCACTTGCCGGCGGCCGCGATGCGGCCATCCTGCACGGCGACGAGGTCCGTCATATAAGGCAGCACGAATTCCACGCGGTGTTCGACGACGATGAAGGTCGTGCCGTGGGTTTCGTGGATTTTATGGATGAGGGCGTAGAGGCTTTCGCCGCCGTCGGGGTCCATGGCGCTGACCGGTTCGTCGAGGACGATGATGTCCGGATGGACCGCCAGCAGGGAGGCCAGGGCCAGGCGCTGCCGCTGCCCGCCCGACAGCTCGTCGAGCTGGTAGTTTTCGCGGCCCGGCAGGCCGACTTCGGCCAGGGCGCGGCTCACGCGTGCCCCCGTCTCTTCCGGCGGGAAGCCGTGGTTGACCAGGGCGAAGGCCACTTCTTCCGCCGCCGTCAGGGAGACGAGCTGGCTTTCGTAGTCTTCCATCATGAACCCGACCTGCATGGCCAGGTCCGAAACCTTCTTGCCCTTCGTCGACGCGCCGAGGACGCGCACCTCGCCGGCATAGCTGCCGCCCATGTAGTACGGCAGGATGCCCGTCATGGACTTGCACAGCGTCGTTTTGCCGGCGCCGCTGGGCCCGATGAGGACCGTGAAGGAACCTTTTTCAATCTGCAGGTTGATGTTCCGCAGGACCGGCTCCTTCCCGTTGATGTATTGGAAATAGTAGTGGTCAAATTCGATGACGGGATTCATTGTTCCTTACCCCCTTCCTGGGCAAAGAACAGCTTCTTGACAGGCCCGAAGAGGCCGAAGGTGACGACGCCGTTGAGGATGCCGACGACGGCCACGACGGGCAGCATGACATGGGTCCAGACGGCGAGCGGCAGGCCGAGGATCAGCTTCAAAATGAAGGTGAACACGCCGCCGGACACGAAGGTCGAGCAGAAGCCCGTCACAAGCGGCGCGAGGCGCGAATCCTGGAGCCGCACCAGGGCCATGGCCTTGAGCAGCAGGCAGCACGTGGAAGCGCCGCAGATTTCGCTGGCCAGGTTGCCCAGGGGGAAGGCCGATTTCGACGACGGAATCAGGGTGATTCCCGCGATGAAGCCCATGCCGATGGCCCGTTTCAGGCCCGGTTTGGTCAAATTGATGACGATGCAGTACATGGCGATGGTCCAGTTGATGGTGACACCGCCCACATTGGGACTGACCGTGTGCAGGATGATGCCGATGGCGTACAGCATGGCCGTGATGGCCACCCACCGGTACCCCTGCTGGCCGGCCTCCACCCGCGTCAGGGGCGGGACCGTCTCTTCGTGCGGCACGGGCGCGCCCGGTGCCGCCATCTCTTTCCATTGTTCCATAAAAACGCCTGCTTTCCCACATAATCCACAGAGTCACACGCTCTGTATGCTTGTACTTTCGATATAGGGAAAGTGTACCATTATAGGAAAACACTGTCAATCCGCAGGTTGCGCGGAAAGGCCCGCGCGCCCCGCAGGGCCGCCGTTTGAATATTTATTTGCTATATAGTATAATATTTCCATGTTTCAGACGCTATCCTGCGATATCCCGCGGAAAAGGAGCCTTGTTTTATGAAAAACCGTATCTGCCTGCTGACGGCCGCCCTCATCTGGGGGACGACCTTCCTCTTCCAGCGCGTCAGCACGGGAACCATCGGCACCTTTTCCTTCATCACCATCCGGTCGCTGCTGGGCGCCCTGGCCGTGCTGCCCATCCTCTTGTTCTACCGGCATAAAAAGGCCCTGCGGGCCCGTTCCGGGAACGATGTCCCGCCGCCAGGCCGCAAAGGCTGGCCGCTCTGGGTCTGCTGCGTCATCATCGGCTGCATCCTCTTCGCCGGGTCGGCCCTGCAGCAGGCGGCCCTCATCTACACGACGGCCGGCAAAGCTGCCTTCATCACGGCCCTCTACATCGTCCTTGTGCCCATCCTGGGCCTCGTCCTGTACCGCCCGCTGCGCCTCACCCACGTGCTCGGCTGCGCCCTGGGCAGCGCGGGCCTCTACCTGCTCACGTACCAAGGCGGCGGCGAAGCCTTCAATTTCGGCGACCTGCTGGCCTTTGCAGGCGTCCTCTTCTGGGCCCTCCATATCATCGCCGTCGACCGGTTCGTCGAGTGGCATCCCGGCATTTACCTGGCCGACGGGCAGCTGGCCGTGGACTGCGTCCTGGGCCTGGCCGCCGTGTTCCTGACCGGGGAAGACCTGACCTGGCAGGCCGTGTCCGCCACGGCCATTCCCCTGCTGTACGCCGGCATCATGTCCAGCGGCGTCGCCTACGCCCTGCAGATCATCGGACAGGAAGGCGTGCCGCCGACGGAAGCGTCCATGCTCCTGTCCATGGAAATGATTTTCGGCGCCCTTTCGGGAGCCCTGTTCCTGGGCGAAACCATGACGGCGCGGGAACTCACGGGTGCCGCCATCATGTTCGCCGGCGTCCTGACCGCCCAGGTGCCGGGCCGCATCCTCTGGTACCGCCGCATGTCCCGTTAAAGGAGGTTCTGTCTTGTTCCTCTTTAAAAAAATCGCTTACTTGTTCATCCTGGCGCTGAACTTCGTCATCAACTATGCCATCGTCTGTACGTTGGTCAGTTTCGTCCTGGACATCGTCCGGCCCGAACTGCCCTGGCTGCAGGAGCTGATTTTGCGGCTGGGACTGCCGTACACGGTGCAGACCCGGATCCTCGTGCTGGGCTTCCTCGTCGTCGTCATCCCCTGCCTGTTCTCGCACACGGGCATCATGGAACGCTACTGCTGCTGGACCCTCGGCGGCCGGCGTCCCGCCCCGCAGGTCCGCGCCTACCTGGACCAGCTCATGGACGCCGTGTGCCGCATGGCCGGCAAACGGCGCAAGGACTACCGCCTGTACGTTCTCAAAATGGACCAGCTGAACGCCATGTCCATCGGCCGCCATTCCATCCTCGTGACGCTGCCCCTGCTGCAGCTCGGGCCGGAACAGGTCGCCGGCATCATCGCCCACGAAATGGGCCACCTGGAACACGGCGACACATCGCAGTCCCTGGTCCTCACGACTCTGTCCATCCTGGGGCACACGGTGCTCAACATCTACGGCTTCGTCCTCTCGGCGCTTCAGTACCTATCGTTGCTCATTCCGTTCGTCGGGCCCATCCTGAACCGGCTGTTCTTCTTCCTGAACGGCATCAACTATCTGATCCTCATCATCCTCGACGGGCCGCTGCATCTCATCAACCTCATGGGCAACCGCCAGCAGGAATACGACGCCGACCGCTACGCCTGCGAAATCGGCCTGGGCCGCGGCCTCTACAACGGCCTGGCCGTCATCACCCAGTCGGAAGGGCGCCTCAGCTGGTGGCAGCGCATCCACTCGGACCACCCGGACACGCAGGAACGGCTGCGCCGCATCGCCGCCTACGTCAATAAGGAAAAGGAGATTCGTTAATCATGGGAATATTTCATGACCGCCTGATGCCCATCACGCCGGAAAATTTCCGGGCCGAAGTCCTGGAAGCCAAGTCGCCGGTCCTGCTGCTCTTCTGCACGAGCTGGCACAAACCGTCGAAAATGGCCATCACGGAGCTCGAATACGTGCAGGACCGCCATCCGGGCGTCAAACTGTGCAAGGTGGACGGCGGCGACTACCCGGAACTCATGGCGCAGTGCCGCGTCCTTATGATGCCCACCACCATCTGCTACTACCAGGGCCAGTCCCTGTGCCGCGCCACGGGCTTGCGCACGAGCGAAGTCCTGGAAAAGATGCTGCCCGCCGATTTCCAGGAAGACAAGCTGCACACCCTCCTCGAAGTGGCGGAAGACACCTTCGACGCCGAGGTGCTGCAGGCAGCGGGCCCCGTCCTGGTCCTCTTCTACGCCGGCGGCGACCGGGTCTCCAAAATGCAGATGCCGGAGCTCCAATACCTGCTCGACAAGCACGAAGACCTGAAAATCTGCAAAGTGGATTGCGAGGAGCATCCCGACCTGATGGTGAAATACAACATCCTCATGCCGCCCACGACGGTGGCCTTCCGCAACGGCAAGTCCGTGCGGCGCTCCACGGGCCTGCGCACGCGGGACGACCTGGAACGCCTGCTCTCCCTCGTCTGAAAAAAATCCGCCTTCTGTGACCCGGTTACGGAACGCGCCGCGCTTTTCCGCTATACTGAAGATGCAGGAAAGCCCTGCACAACCAAACAATGAATCAATGACGATAGAAGGAGGAATCCCTATGAAACCCGTAGAAGTAACCGCTGCCAATTTTGAACAGGAAGTACTGAAATCCGACAAACCCGTCCTGGTGGACTTTTGGGCCTCCTGGTGCGGCCCCTGCCGCATGATGGCCCCCATCGTGGAAGAAATCGCCGAAACCCATCCGGAACTGCACGTCTGCAAAGTCAACACCGACGACAGCCAGGAACTGGCGGAAAAGTTCGGCATCATGAGCATCCCCACCCTGCTGGCCTTCAAAGGCGGCAAGCTCATCGGCACGACCATCGGCTACCAGCCGGCGGAAGATGTCCTGGCCATGTTCAAGTGACAAAACAAACGAAAGGAACCGCAGCGCAGCCGCTGCGGTTCCTTTTTTATGTCTTGATTCAGCGGGCCAGCCGCTGCAGTTTTTCCCGGTCCGTGATGGTCACGGTGCCGCGGCCCGAACGGACCATGCCCGCCTCGGAGAAATACTTCAGCAGGCGGCTCACGACCTCGCGGGCGCTGCCCATGTAGCGGGCGATCTGCTCCTGCGTCAGCTTCAGTTCGTCCGACTGCAGCTTGCCGCTTTCGTCCAGCAAAAAGCGGGCCAGCCGCTTGTCGGCGCTCAAAAACAGAATCTGCTGCAGGGACCAGAGCATCTCCGACAGCCGTGCCGTAGCCCGTTCGTAGGCGGCGCAGCGGGCGTAGATGTTCGCCTCCGTCACCTGGCCGAAGGTGGCCGAATCCGTCAGGAGCACCTCCGTGTCCTCGTCGGCCTCGACGAAGACCTGGTAGGTCACATTCTTCAGGGTGCACGTCGCCGTCAGGACCTCCACCTCGCCGGGGAACACGCGGTACAGCGTCACATCGCGCCCGTCGTCGGACAAGGTGTAGACCCGCAGGCCGCCCTTTTTCACGAGGACGACGCCGAGGCAGTCGTCCTCGCCGCCGAACAGGAGCGTCCCCTTGGCGAAGCGCCGGACATGGGTGTGGTTGTTGAGGAGTTCCTTCTGTGCGTTCGTCAGGTGATTCCAGAAAGAGAAGTGCCGGATATAGAGGTCCGAAAAATCCCCTTCCCTCGGTTGTACCGTATTGTTTGCCTTCGTGTCCGTCATGCCTTCGTCCCTTTTTCCTTATTCCGCACATACCGCAGGGCCGACAGCCCCGCCTCGGCGCCTTCGTACGCCGCCTTGACGACCTGCAGCAGGCCGCCCGTGCAATCGCCGGCCGCGAAGAGGCCCGGCACGTTCGTCGCCATATGGCGGTCGACCTGCACATGGCCCGCTTCCACGCGGGCGCCCATTTTCCGTGCCAGTTCCGTGCTGCCCGCCGTACCCAGGGCGACGAAGAGGCCGTCCAGAGCCAGCACTTCGCCGTTCTCCAGGCGGACGCCGCGGATGCGCGTGCGGCCGTTTTCCGTCGTACTCTGCAGTTCCGTCAGTTTTTCCGTGCGCACCGCAAAGTCCGGCGGCACCGGCACGGTCATCTCTTTGCCGTCCGTCAGCAGGATGACTTTGGCCGCGTGGGGACGCAGCACTTCGGCCTCGTGGAGGGCGTAGGCCCCGTTGCCCAGGACGCCCGTGACCTTCTTTTTGTAGAAGGCGGCGTCGCAGACGGCGCAGTAGCTGACGCCGTGCCCTTCCAGTTCCGCCAGGCCCGGCAGGGGCGGCACGATCCGCGACGCACCGGCCGCCAGGATCACGCTGTCGCCCGTATAGGACGCGTCCGCCGTCGCCACGGTGAACCGGGTCCACGTGTCATCCATGCCGAGGCCCACGACCTCGCCCTGGACGAACTGCACGCCGAGCCGCCTGGCACCGGCGATACCGTTCCGGTTCAGCGTTTCGCCCGACACCGGTTCGGGCAGGCCGTAATAGTTTTCGTTGCGTTCCGCCTTGGCCAGGGCGCCGGTCCCTTTCGTGAACACCGTCACATCGGCACCGCCGCGTTTCGCGTACAGGGCGGCCGAAATGCCCGCCGGCCCGCTGCCGATGATGAGAATTTTTCCCATGCCGCACACCTCCTCGTTGTTCTGTCCTGATTGTATCACGGGCGGCACGTCCCGTCCGTAATCGGGTCACACAGAAAAAGGGGCGCCCTGCGGCGCCCCCGATGATTCCCTGCCATCACTTGCCCGTGTCGAACAGGGCCTTTTGCTGCGTGAATTCCATCATGCCGTACGTACCGCCTTCGCGGCCGATACCGCTCATCTTGTACCCGCCGAAGGGCGCCGCGCAGTCCCGCGGGCTGGCATTGATGTAGACGTTGCCGGCCTGGATGCGGTGCGCCACGTAGATGGCTTCCGCCTTGTCGCCGTAGACGGCGGCGTTGAGGCCGTAATCCGTATCGTTGGCGATGCGGACGGCTTCGTCCACCGTGTCGTAGGGAATGACGCACAGGACGGGCCCGAAGATTTCCTTGCGGGCGATTTCCATCCGGGCGTTGTCGACATCGCTGAAGATGGTCGGCGCCACGAACCAGCCTTTGCTTTCGTCGGGCACGCCGCCTGTCAGCAGGCGGGCGCCTTCGGCAATGCCTTTTTCAATGAAGCCCTTGATCTTCGTGAACTGGGCCTGCGAAGCGACGGGGCCCAGCTTCACCGCATGGTCCGTCGGGTCGCCGACGGTATATTCCTTGGCAATCTGCACGAGCTCCTTTTCAATGGCCGCCTGTTCCGCCTTCGGAATCAACAGGCGCGAAAAAGCCGTGCAGGTCTGGCCGGAATTCAAAAAGATGCTGTTGAAGCACAAATGGATCGGTTCCGTGTAGTCCTTCTGCCCGGGCAGCAGGATATAGGGCGATTTGCCGCCCAGTTCCAGGCTGATGCGTTTCACGTGTTCCAGGGCGTGCTTGGAAACGGTGATGCCGCCCGACGTGGACCCTGTAAAGGAAATCATGTCCACCAGCGGATGGTCGCTCAGGGCATTGCCCACTTCGCCGCCGCGGCCCGTCACCAGGTTGAAGGTACCGTGGGGGAAGCCGGCCTTGGCAAAGGCATCGGCCAGCCAGTAGGCGGACAAGGGCGTGTGCTGGCTCGGTTTCAGGACGATGGTGTTGCCCATCAGCAGGGCCGGCACGATCTTCTGGATGACCTGGCCCAGCGGATAGTTCCACGGCGTGATGCAGCCCACGACGCCGACAGGTTCGCGGTAGGTCGTGGAAGCTTCCATGTGCTCCACCATGGGCACCTTGTCGGACAGGTCGATATAGGACCGCGTGCGCGTGTACTGGTATTCCACCTGGGACGCCTTCGTGAAGGCCCAGGGCGAACCCAGTTCCTGCACGGTGATGTCGATCAGTTCGTCCTCCTGGCTGCGGAAGATGGCCAGGAACTTCTCCATGAGCTCCTTCCGTTCGGCCAGGCTCGTTGCCGCCCAGGCCGGAAAAGCCGCCGCGGCCGCGCGGGCCGCCCGGTCCACATCGTCCGCGTTGCCTGCGGGCACCCGGGCAAAGGCCTTCCGGGTGGCCGGGTTGATGACGTCGATCCACTGTCCCGACGCGCTGTCTACCCATTTCCCGTCAATAAAGAGTTTCGCAAAATCCATCATGAACGCCCCCTTGTATCCTACAAGGTCCCTTCGAGCGAGGCCTTACTTTTTCTGTTTTTCTTCTTTGGCAGCCTTCTTTTTCGCTTTGCTTTTCGCGCGGGCTGCTTCCTTTTCTGCTTTCGCCGCGGCCTTCTCCGCTTCCTTGCGGGCCTTTTCCGCCTCTTTGGCGGCCTTGGCCGCAGCCTTGCGGATTTCCGTCACAGGCACGCCGCCGATGCCCCAGTTGTCCATGTCGACTTCGTCGATGGTGACGACGAGGCTCTTCGTGTTCTTGTGCAGCACGTCGCCGATGAGCTGCGTCACGCCGGCGATGAGCGCCTTTTTCTGGGCGGCCGTCACATGGCCTTCCCTGGTGATCTTGATATTGACATATGGCATGGTGATTCCCTCCTTCTGCCGGTTATACAAAAATGGCAGGTGGTCCGGCGTCCAGACCACCTGCTTCTATAGTTCTCTGATTTAAAGGAAACTCCTGCCGTGTTCACAGTCATTTTACAATTGCGTGCCAAACGCGGGACGGTCAGTGTTTTTTGAGGACGATCGTCCGGGGCATCTTGCGGTCCAGGGGCAGGGCGAAGGAAGCCACCGCGCCAATGGCGGCGGCAATCCAGAGGACCTGCAGGGCCGTCACGAGACCGTAATTGTCCGCCAGGCGGCCGACGAACGGCGCCGTGAGACCGCCCAGGGTCGTCGTCAGGCCGAGGGTGACGCCCGAGGCGAAGCCCACGTTCTTGGCCAGGTACTGCTGGCCCAGGGCCACGATAGGGCTGTAGGCCATGAAGAGGGCGACGGCCAGGGGCACGAGCAGGGCCGTCGCAATCCAGACGTTCGTCGTGTGCGTCAGGAAGAAGAACGACGGCACGCCGACGAGCATGGCGATGCGGAGCATCTTCACGAAGCCGATGCGGTCGGAAATGACACCGCCCACATAGGTCAGGACAGCGCCCAGCGTGAAGAGGATGGTCAGGGCCGACGTGCCCTGCGTGGGCGTCGCCATCAGGATGGTGATCCAGAACATGGGGATGAAGGTGTTGCTCAGGGTGAAGCCCATGGAACGCGCGCAGATGGGGAACATGAGCTTGCCGAAGCTCTTCCAGTCGTTGCGCGGTTCGTAACCGGGGTTCTCGCGCTTTTCTTCCTGCGTGTTTTCCGCCGCCTTCTGCAAGATGGCCGGCATATGCAGGTAGATGGCCGCGGCGAGGATCAGGTTCACAATGAGGAAGGCCACGAGGCAGCGGATGCCCAGCTTGTAGGCGCAGAGGCCTGCCAGCATGGGGCCCACGGCGAAGCCGGCGTTGCCGCCGACGGAGAACAGTCCCAGGGCCCGTCCTTTCTGGTTTCCGGCCACATGGTTGACCATGAGGGCCCCTTCGGGGTGATAAATGGCGCTGCCGAGGCCGCTGAGCATGGACGCGCACAAAATGGCGGGATAGGAACCCGTAAAGCCGATGCTGGCGATGGCCGCGCCGCACAGGACCGGGCCCAGCGGCACGAGCCAGGGCTTGGAGAAGCGGTCCGCGTAGTAGCCGAGGACGGGCTGCGTGACGGACGAAATAAGCAGGTTGAGGAAGACGATGAAGGCCGCCCGTTCGTAGCTCAGGCCGTAATTCTGGATGAAGAAGGGCAGCAGGGCCGGAATGGCGCCCTGGGACCAGTCCACGGCCAGATGGCCTAAGGCCAGGTAATAGACGGAAAAATGGAGTTTCTCTTGCGTTGCCATGTACATACCTCAGTTCGCGCTCATTCCGCGCAGACTTCCTTGATGATGGAAACGGCCTTCATCAGGACCTCTTCCGGAATGTTCAGGGGCGGCAGCAGGCGCACTTTGTCCTTGGCCGTCAGGCACAGGACGCCCTTGTCGATGCAGGCTTTGACGACATCGCCGGCAGGCTTCGTCGTCTTGAGGCCGAACATGAGGCCCTTGCCGCTCACGCCTTCGATGCCTTTGGCCCCCGTAAAGGCAGCCCGGGCCTTGGCGCCCTTGGCTTCCACTTCGGCCAGGAACTTGTCGTCCAGGCGGTCGATGATGCTGATGGCCCCGGCGCAGGCAATGGGGTTGCCGCCGAAGGTGGACCCGTGGTCCCCGGCGCCCAGCACGTGCTGCACCTTTTCGCCCATGAGGCAGGCGCCCAGCGGCAGGCCGCCGCCGATGCCCTTGGCCGTCGAAACCACATCGGGTTCGATCCCGTAATGCATGTACGCGTAGAGTTTGCCCGTGCGGCCGTTGCCCGTCTGCACTTCGTCAATCATGAGGACGATGTCGTGCTCCTTGCAGTAGGCAGCCACGGCCTTGATATAGTCCGCCGGCACGTCGCAGACGCCGCCTTCGCCCTGGATGCATTCCAAGAGGATGCCCGCCGCCTTCAGGTCTTCGCAGGCCTTGCGGAATTCTTCGAAATCCCCGGCGTGGACCATGTGGAAGCCCGGCGTCAGGGGCTGGAACAGTTCGTGGTAGTGGTCCTGGCCCGTCGCCGCCAGCGTCGTCAGGGTACGGCCGTGGAAGCTGTTCCACAGCGTGAGGATCGTGTAATGGTCCGGGCCCTTCTTTTCCGCCGCGTATTTGCGGGCCACCTTGATGGCGCACTCGTTGGCCTCGGCGCCGGAATTGCCGAAGAAGACCTTCTTCATGCCCGTCTTCTGGCAGAGTTTCTGCGCCAGAAGGGCGCAGGGCTCCGTGTAATACAGGTTCGACGTGTGCTGCACCTTGTCGAGCTGGGCGATGACCGCCGCCTTCCACACATCGTCGCAGTACCCGAAACTCGTGACGCCGATGCCGGCGCCCATGTCGATATATTCCTTCCCCGTTTCGTCCTTGGCGATGGCGCCCTTGCCGGACACGATCTCCACGGGGAAGCGGCCGTAGGTGTTGGCCACATATTCGTGATCTATCGCTTGTAACTTCTTGTCCATTTGCGTTCCTCCAGATTCTGCATCGCGCCTCAGAGCTCGCCGCTGCTGATCATGGTGCCGGCGCCCTCGTCCGTCAGGATTTCAATCAGGATGGAGTGCGGAATGCGGCCGTCCATGATGACGACGTTCTTGACGCCCATGGCGATGGCCCGCTCGCAGCATTCCACCTTCGGGATCATGCCGCCGTTGATGGTGCCGTCTTCGCGCAGCGCCTTGATTTCTTCCAGGGTGATGTCCGGCAGCAGGGTCTCCGGGTCGTTCTTGTCCCGCAGCACGCCGGGTACATCGGTCATCATGATGAGGCGTTCGGCGTTGAGGGCCCCCGCGATGTAGGCGGCCGCCGTGTCGCCATTGATGTTGTACATGTTGCCGTCCTTGTCACAGCCGATGGTCGAGATGACCGGAATGTAGTCCTTTTCCAGGAGGTCGAGGACGGGCTTGATGTTGACGTTCGTCACTTCGCCCACGTAGCCGAGCTTCGGGTCCTTGATCTTCGCCTCGATGAGGCGTCCGTCGGCGCCAGAAACGCCCAGGGCCTGGCCGCCGTTCTTTTCCAGCAGGTTGACCAGGGTGCTGTTGACCTTGCCGGCCAGGACCATCTGCACAATGTCGATGGTCTCCTGGTCCGTGACGCGCAGGCCGTCGACGAAGGTCGGTTTCTTGCCCAGCTTGGTCATGAGGGCGCTGATCTCCGGCCCGCCCCCGTGGACGAGGACGACCTTGATGCCAATGAGCCAGAGCAGGACGATGTCCTCCATGACCTGCTGTTTCAGGCGCTCGTTGACCATGGCGTTGCCGCCGTATTTCACGACGACGACCTTGTTGTGGTATTTATCGATGTACGGCAGGGCCTGGACCAGAATCTGGGCCCGTTCCGCGTTGGAAATGAAATTCTTCATACGATGTCCCTCCCGTCAGGTCCGGTAATCTCCATTGATCTTCACGTAGTCATAGGTCAGGTCGCAGCCCCAGGCCGTGGCCGTGTAGTCGCCGTCGCCCAGGCTGACGAGGATGTCGATTTCCTTTTCGGACAGGACCTTCTTGGCCTCGTCCTCCGAGAAGGGGATGCCGGCGCCGTCCTTGCAGACATCGACGCGGCCCGCCTTCGACTGGAAGGAGACATCGATGGTGTCGACGTCGAGGTCGGCACCGCAGTAACCCAGGGCGCAGAGCACGCGGCCCCAGTTGGCGTCGGACCCGAACATGGCGGCCTTCACCAGGCTCGACGTGATGACGCTCTTGGCGGCCACTTTGGCGATATCCGGGCTGTCCGCGCCTTTGACGTGGCATTCCAGCAGCTTCGTCGCGCCTTCGCCGTCGCCCGCGATGGTGCGGCAGAGCTGGATCGTGAGGGTGTTCAGGGCCTTCATGAAGGTCTGGAACTCCGCCGAGCGGGGATTCGTCACTTCGGCGTTGCCCGCAAGTCCGTTCGCCATGATGACGACCATGTCGTTCGTCGACGTGTCGCCGTCGACGCTCAGCATGTTGAAGGTCTTGCGCACGTCCATGCTCAGGGCGGTGCGCAGCAGGTCCGCGGAAATGGCCGCGTCCGTCGTCAGGAAGACGAGCATGGTGGCCATGTTGGGATGGATCATGCCGCTGCCCTTGCCGATGCCGCCCAGGGTGCAGGTCTTGCCGCCCAGTTCGAACTGCACGGCGAACTCCTTCTTCACCGTATCCGTCGTCATGATGGCCTGGGCCGCATTGTCGGAACCGGCTTCGTCCGCCGTCAGGCCGGCGGCGAGGGTGTGGATGTTGTTGCGGATGGGCGAAATGTCGAGGGGCTGGCCGATGACGCCCGTCGAGCCGACGACCACGTCATGGGGGTTGATGCCCAGTTCGCGGCCCACCAGATCCGACATCTCTTCCGCCACGTCGATGCCGTTCGCGTTGCACGTGTTGGCATTGCCGCTGTTGCAGATGACCGCCTGGGCGAGGCCGTCGGCCAGGTGCCGTTTCGTCACCTTCAGCGGGGCGCCTTTGACGAGGTTCGTCGTGTAGACCGCCGCCGCATGGGCCGGTACTTCGCTGTAAATGAGGGCGACATCCTTCTTGCCCGATTTCGACTTGCGGATGCCGACGTGGATGCCGTTGGCCTTGAAGCCCTTGGCCGCGCAGACACCGCCGCTGATGAGTTTCATCGTCGTATTTTCCATAGCAGAGCCTCCAAAATTACCCTTATGCTTTTACCCTTATGCTTTCTATTTAAATTACAATACCAGTCCCGTTGTTTCGTCCGTGCCCAGGACGATGTTCATGTTCTGGATGGCCGCCCCGCTGGCTCCCTTGCCCAGGTTGTCGAAGCGCGACACGAGCAGGATGCGGTCGTCATTGCCGAACACGGCGATCTCCATGCCGTCCTTGCCGGAATACGACGCCGCCGACAGGAACCCGTCCTCATCGGCGTCTTCCTTATACCGCACGACCGGTCCGTGGTACCACTCGGCGTAGACCTTGCGGATATCGGCGGCCGTGCCGTGCAGGTCCTTGCGGAAGAGGGGCACCGTCACTTCCATGCCGGCGTAAAAGTCCGCCACAATGGGGCAGAAGACGGGATCCACGGTAAGGCCGCAGACCTTCGCCATTTCCGGCAGGTGCTTGTGGTGCTGGGCCAGGCCGTACTGGCGCGGGCCCTTCAGCAGCGGGTCGCGCGGGTCGGCCTCGTACTGGGCGATCATCTTTTTACCGCCGCCGGAATAGCCCGTCAGGGAGAAGCAGGTCAGCGCCGTGTCGGGCGCGATCAGGCCTGCCGCCACGAGGGGCGCCGCCAGGGAAATGAAACCGCTGGCGTGGCAGCCGGGGTTGGCGATGCGCCTGGATGCGGCAATCTTCGCCTTCTGGCCGGGCAGTTCCGCGAACCCGTAGACCCAGCCGGGCGCCGTGCGGTGCGCCGTCGACGTGTCGATGAGCACCGTGTCCGTCCCTTCGGCCAGCTGCACCGCTTCCACCGCCGCCGCGTCGGGCAGGCAGAGGAACGCCACATCGGCCCGAGCAATGGCGTCGCGCCGGGCCGCCGGGTCCTTGCGGACGGCCTCGTCCAGGTGGATCCGCTCGATATCCGGCCGGGCCGAAATCCGTTCATAAATACGCAGTCCCGTCGTACCGGAGCTGCCGTCGATGAAAACTTTCGTCATGGTCCATTCCTCCTTTATCCGCCCTTGTTTTTCTACCCTCATTATATGGGAATATTCCCGCAATGAAAAGCAAAAATCCCCTTTCGGGGAAGAAATTTTTCCGCTTGGGCTTTGTAATCTATAATATGCATATTTAAAACAAAAGTCAAGTATAAATTTGCATTTTTAGTAATATTTTCCCTTCCGTATGCAAAAAAAAGAAGTCCGGTCTTGCCACGCCGGCAATCCGAACTTCTTTAGCACTGCCCGCTCCGGCCCGTTTTCACGGAACCGGCGCAAAGCTAATTTTTATACAATTCATGCAAAATATTCATAAAATATGCAGCCGTCAGCTTTCCAGGCCCATGTTCCGCAGGGCGCCGCGCTGCAGCACTTTGTAGAGCACCACGGCCACGAGGACGGAGGGAATGGCGCTCAGGGCCATGGACACGGCGCAGTTGAGGGCGCTCACGTACGCCACCTGGCGCGCGTAGCCGAGGACGAAATACTTGAAGCTGAAACGGATCAGCGGTTCCGTCACCACGTTGACGACGGACCCGCCCACGGCGGCCGCCACGACGATGCGGTCCTTTTTGTCCGGCGCGGCGTCGCGCAGGTGCATCACCGAATGGGCTAAAAAGGCCACGGACCAGCCTAAAATGAACTTGGCCGCGAAGGTCGGCGGCGCCGACGTCGTGTACCCGGCCAGCACATCGGCCAGGGTCAGGCCGATGGCCCCGGACAGGGCGCCGTATTTGGCCCCCACGACGAGGGCCGACAAAATGATGAAGGCGTGGCCGATGTAGATTTTGCCCGTCAGGCCCAGCCCCATGGGCACCTCGATGCGCAAATAGGAAAAGCAGCAGAACGCCAGGGCGGCGAACATGCCGGCCAGCGTCAGTTTCGTTATCTTGTTGTCTCTCATATCAGGTTCCTTCTTTCCCTTGAATCTGTTCCCCGGCCCCGCCGTTGTTCCGGACAGCGGGGCACAGATTCAGTATAAGCCCTCACTGTACATTTTAAAATAGACAATTCATTTTATTTTCTAAGGGACAGTTACAATACATCTTTCTGTTGGCGGGGGATGCTGTAATTTTACAAAACTTTACGTTCGTTATACGGAACGCTTACAAGGGGGTGTTAGGATAAAGGCACGTTGAATGAAAACGCAAAAAAAGCATTGGGAAAGCACCCCGGATTACAAGAGGAGGAGATTCACATGGAATTCAAGAAAGCCCTGTGCTGCGCAGCAGCAGGTGTGCTCGCCGTGGCGGCTGTGAGCGGCTGCGGTTCGGACAACAAGAAACAGGCTCCGGCCCAGAGCGGCCAGAAAGTGACCATCGAATACTGGCACGTCGCTTCGGACAGCTTCGGCGGCAAGATGGTCCGCGAACTCGTCAAGGACTTCAATGAAAAACATCCGAACATCGAAGTCAAGGAAAAGTTCAACCCCGACATGTACAAAGGCCTGACGCAGAACCTGCAGGCGGCCATCGCGTCCAACCAGACGCCCGACGTGGTACAGATGGGCTGGGATTTCCTCTACTACGCCGATGCCAACTTCAAGCATGACGATATCAACAAGATTTTCGAAAAAGCCGGCAAAAAAGATTTCGTGAAGGAAACCTACGCCGACAACATTGCCAAACTCGCACAGACAGCAGATGGTGTCCAGGTCGGTGTTCCTTACTCCTTATCTGTTCCCGTGCTTTACTATAATCCGGAGTTGTTCCAAAAAGCCGGCCTGGATGCCTCCAAACCGCCTAAGACTTGGGATGAGGTTCACGCCTATGCCAAGAAGATTAAAGCCGCAACCGGCAAACCGGCCTTCTTCATGCAGGAATACGCCGACACCTGGACCAACCAGGCCTGCGTAGAATCCAACGGCGGCACGATGCTCGTCAAGAAGGACGGCAAGTGGCAGGCCGGCTTCGATACGCCGGAAGGCCATTACGCGTACCAGATGCTGGCCGACATGGTCAAGGACGGTTCCGCCCTGCACGCCACCAACGAAGAAGGCTTCCAGGCCTACACGTCCGGCAACCTGGCCATGGTCTGCACGACCATCGGCAAACGCGCCAACTTTGAAAAGAGTTCCAAATTCAAAGTTTCCATGACTTCGTTCCCTGCCTTCGGCAATAAAGAAGTCAAGGTTCCGGCCGGCGGCAACTTCCTCATGATCCTGTCCAAGGACGAAGCCAAGCAGAAGGCCGCGGCGGAATTCATCGCCTACCTGGAATCGGCCGAAAGCCTGTACAAGTGGGATACGGGCACGGGCTACCTGCCGCCCCGCAAGGGCATGGACACGTACGGCCCGTACAAGAAGCTCATGGATGAAAACGCCAACGTCAAGAACGCCATGGCCACACTGCCCCATGTGGTGCCCTGGGTTTCCTTCCCCGGCAACAACGGCCTGCAGTGCGAACAGGTGCTGATCGACGCCCGCGACGTCATCATGGGCGGTACCAAGTCCGCCAAGGACGCCCTGCACGAAGCGGCCCAGAAGATCAACAGCCTGCTGCAGGGCTGATGCCTTGAAAACCAAATAACGGACACGCGGAGTACCGGGCCGGGAAGGTGACTTTCCGTCCCGGGCTCTTGTGATATTTACGAGATTGTCAAAGGAGATTGACCGTGAACCGTCTGACACGCGCAGGCAGCCTCTATTTCCTGCCTGCTTCCCTGGTGTTTCTGCTCTTTTACTACTGGCCTCTGGTCATGAACGGCGTCGTGAGCTTCTTTTCCTGGAATATGATCAGCCCGCGCATGCGGTTCGTCGGCTTCGCCAATTACCAGGCCATCCTGCAGAGCAGCGAATTCCAGAAGGTCATCGTCAACACGGTGCTGTACATCGTGTTCCTGCTGGTCTTCGATTTCCTGCTCCCCTATTTCTTTTCCTTCGTCCTGTCCCACGTGCTGCACCACGGGCAGATGACCTACCGCGTGCTGCTCTTCCTGCCGTCCTTATTGAGCCTGGCCGTGACGAGCATCATCTTTTTGTGGATCTACAACCCCATCGCGGGTCCCATGAGTGAAATCCTGGGCTGGTTCCACATCGAGTCGCCGCGCTGGTTCAAGACGCCCTACTACGTGCTGCTCGCCATCAGCACCATCGTGGGCTGGAAGTTCTTCGGCTACAACCTGATCTACCTGCTGGCCGCCATGGTCTCCGTGCCGAAAGAGATGATCGAGGCCGCCGAACTGGAAAACGCGTCGAAGTGGACCATTTTGAAGGACATCATCGTGCCCCAGACCTCGTCGGCCGCCATGTATGTCTTCGTCCTGACCATCGTCTTCGCCCTCCAGTATGTCATGGTCCCCATCAACATGCTGACCCAGGGCGGGCCGGACCAGCACAGCGCCAACCTGAGCTACGTGATCTACCAGTACGCCTTCGTCTTTTTCCAGGCCGGCCGGTCGGCGGCCTTCGCCGTCCTGACCATCATCCTCTTCGCCCTGTTCCTGCTGTGGCGCGGCAAAGTGGCCGAAAAGGGGGTCTACTATGAAAACTGAACGTTCGGAAATCTTTTTCCACATCCTCATCATTGCGCTCATCATCGTGTCCCTGTGGCCCGTCGTCTTCATGCTGTCGGCGTCCTTCAAGGACCTGAGCCAGGTCTTTTCCAGTCCCCTGAACCCCTTCCCCTACCCGCCGACGCTGGATAACTACATCGACGTGCTGGGCCGTTTCAACGTGTTCCGCTTCGTGGGCAACACGTTCTTCATCGCCTTCTTCGTCACCCTCTTCAAGCTGGTGACGAGCATCCTGGCCGGTTTCGCCTTCGTCTATTACCGCTTCAAAGGGCGGGAATGGCTGTTCAACTCCATGCTGCTGACCTTCTTCATCCCGACGACGGTCCTCATCATGCCGAACTACCTGTTCATGTCGAAACTGGGCCTGTTGAACACGCCCTACGGCGTCATCCTGCCGGAAATCGTCGACGGCATGGGCATCTTCCTCATGCGCCAGGCCATGCGCGGCATCCCGAAGCCGCTCTTTGAGACGGCGGCCCTCGAAGGCGCCGGCGCCATGACGGTCCTGCGCCGCCTGTGCCTGCCCCTGGTCCGCTCGCCCCTGATTGCCGCGGGCATCATGTTCTTCATCAATTCGTGGAATGAATATTTCTGGCCTTTGCTGGTCCTGAAGGATAAATCGCAGTACACCCTGTCCCTGGCGATGCAGATGTTCATCAGCGCCGAGGGCGGCAGCGAATGGGGCGTCGCCATGGCCGTCGCGGTCGTGACCAGCCTGCCCCCGCTGATCTTGTACCTGTTCTTCCAGCGGTTCATCCTGGATTCGTTCATGCAGGCCGGTATCAAAGGCTGAGTGAGGTGTGGTATGTATAACATCCTGTTTGATAATGTCCATAAATCGTACGGCAAAAAAGAAGTCATCCGCCGTCTCAACTTCGAAATCAAGGAAAACGAACGCCTTGTCTTCCTGGGCCCGTCGGGCTGCGGCAAAAGCACGACCCTGCGCATGATCGCCGGCTTCGAGGAAATCACGGAAGGCGACCTGTACATGGGCGGCCGGCGCGTCAACGACATGGCCCCGGGCGAGCGCAACATCGCCATGGTCTTCCAGAGCTACGCCCTGTTTCCCCACATGGATGTGTGGGACAACATCGTCTTCGGCCTGCGGGTGCGCAAAACCGACCCGGCCGAAATCGAGCGGCGCGCCAAACTGGCCATCGAAATGCTGAACCTTCAGGGTTACGAGCACCAGGCCGTGCACGCCTTGTCCGGCGGCCAGAAACAGCGTGTCGCCCTGTGCCGCGCCCTGGTCAAGGAATCACCCTACTTTCTGCTCGACGAGCCCCTGTCCAACCTGGACGCCCAGCTGCGCCAGAAAGCCCGCCAGGACCTGGTGCGCATCCACGAGGCCCGTCCTTCCACCATGGTCTACGTGACCCACGACCAGGTCGAGGCCATGACCATCGGCCAGCGCATCGCCGTGCTGCACGAAGGCACGCTGCAGCAGATCGCCACGCCGGGCGACATCTATAACAACCCGGCCAACACCTTCGTCGCCTCCTTCATCGGCTCGCCGGCCATGAACCTGATCCGCGCCAGTCTCGACGGCGGCCGCCTCGTCTCCGGCGGCCAGCGCCTCGACCTCCCGGACGGGTGGCGCCGCACCCTGGCGGGACGGGACGAAGTCATTTTCGGCATCCGTCCGGAAAAGGTCCATATCGTCAGCGCGACCGACGGCATGCTGCGGGCCCCCTGCCATTACGCGGAGCACACGGGCAACCTGCAGACCACGTCCTTCGGCCTGGCGGAACAGACGCTCTTCACGCAGTCCTCGGACAACCAGTGCGACATTCACGAAGGCGATGTCGCGGGCCTGTCGTTCCACTGGGACAACGCGCGCTTCTTCGACGCCGCCGACGGCAGCCGCATCGTTCCTGAAGACGCCCGCTGAGACGCCCGTCTACACGAAAGGAAGGTTACATTCATGCAGTTCTTTGTCAGTGATCTGGTCTTCCCGGCCTTCAACAAGCCGGAAATGGGAAAACTGCCGGCCGGTTACGGCCTGGAAATCTTTACGGAATTCGGTACGGAAAGCTACTGGCAGAACCTGCTGCCGCGCCTGGGCGTGCCCCTGGGCAAACCGAACGGCACGGGCCGCCTGCTGACCGTCCACGGACCCTGCGTGTCCGTCAACCTGGCCAATCCGGAGGACAGCCTCTACCGCCAGTCCTATGCGGACACGTTCCGTCTGGCCGCCCGGCTGGGCGCGCGCCACGTCGTCGTCCACACGAACGAAAGCCTGACGCCGGAACAGCGCGCCGACGGCAAGGCCCTCCGGGCCGCACAGGACCTGGTCCGCTCCCGCCTCCGGGAAATTGAAAACATCGCGGCCGCCGTCCGGCAGCAGGCCGGTACGGGCATCCTGCCCCAGCTGGTCATCGAGAACGTGGGCCTGCACCGCAACATGCTCTTCAACGAGCAGGAATACGTGGAACTGATCCGTTCCTTCCCGTACTGCGCCGCCCTGCTCGACCTGGGCCACGCCCACGTCAACGGGTGGGATCTGTGCCGCGTCATCGAAGCCCTGGGAGACCGTCTCGTCTCCTACCACGTCCATGACAACGACGGTTCCGGCGACACGCACCAGCCCGTCGGCAAAGGCACCATTCCCTGGGGCCCCGTTCTCGCCGCCGTCAAAAAGTACACGCCGGACGCTGACTGCGTCTTTGAATACGCCAACGGCACCTTCGCCGATGCCGCGGGCCTGGCGGACCACCTGGCCGATGTCATGGGCCGCATAGGCCGCACGGACCGTTGACCGGAAACCAATTGAACAGATACGAAGAAAGGGCCCCGTTCCGCAGAACGGGGCCCTTCCTTTAGATTTCCTCCAAATAATCCCGCAGCCGTTCCAGCCCTTTCTGCAGGTGGCGGAAGTCGCCTGCCGACGAAAGGGAGACGCGCAGGTAATCCTGCGCCGCGCCGGCCTGCACGGCAAACCGGCCCGAATGATACACGCGCACGCCGCGCCGCAGCAGATCCCCCTCCACCCGGGCGGGATCTTTTTTTGTGCCCAGGGGAAGCCAGCGGAAATAGCCCGGTTCCGCCGCCCGGGGACAGCGGCCGGCAAAGAGCGCCGCAAAGAGCTGCCCCGCCTTTTCCGCCAGGGCGCGCTTTTCCTTCGCAATGCGGTAGGCGTCACCGTTCAGAATCAGCTCCGTGATGATTTCCGCGTCCAGGGACGACGTCTTGATATTGATGTTGGACAGGCCGTGCAGAATCTGCTTCCGGAAACGGCCGCCATAGGTCATGAAGGCGATCCGCAGGCCCGGACAGAGGCTCTTCGTCATGCCGCAGATGTAAAGGCTCTCCCCGTGCAGCAAATCAAAGAGGGACGGCACGGTCACGCCGCCCGCGGCGGCCATCCAGGCGCCGATATCGTCTTCCAGCAGGATCAGCCCGCAGTCCCGGATGACGGCGGCCAGCTCCCGCCGCCGCGCCAGGGGGATGGAGACCGTCGTCGGGTTGGCAAAGGCCGGCATCAGGTAGATGCCTTTCACGCGGTTCAGGCGGCACTGCCGCTCCAGCTCCTCCGGCAGCATGCCCGCCCCGTCGCCCTTGACCGGCACCAGGACCAGGTGCATCAGCTTGGCCAGTTCGATGAAGTTCGAATACGTGTAGGGGTCCACGGCGATGCGGTCGCCCGGGTCGAACAGCGAAAGCAGGGCCACGGTCAGGGCGTTCTGCGCGCCCGAAAAGACCGCCGTCCGTTCCGCCGCCGTGTGGACGCCGACCTGCTCCAGCCAGCGCACGCCCGCCGCCAGCTGGTGCGGATACCCTGCCGGGCAGTCGTACTCGTACAGATGGCGCAGATAGCCCTTCCGCACCACCGCCTCCGTCGCCCTCTCCACGAGCAGGCTGTGCTCGCTGTACCCATTGACGGCCCCCAGGTCGATGACATCGTCCCGGAGCGTTTCCGACACGAGCGTCGTGTCCTCTTCCGCGTGGGGCGACACAAAAGTCCCCCGCCCCGTGATGCCGTAAATGAGGCCCTTCTTGCGGCACGCCTCGTAGACCCGCGTGATGGTCGTGTAATTCAAATCCAGGAAATCGGCGATTTCCCGCTGCGGCGGCAGTTTCGTTCCCGCCTGGAGCACGCCGCGGCGGATCTTGTCCTCCAGGTCGGCCGCCAGCGACCGGTAATAGGGCCGCTTCAGCGCCGCCTTGTCCGGCTTCCACGTCAGCGGATATTGATCAAAGGAATTGACCGGCATCGAAATCCCTCCCGAAAATTGTTTTACATACAATTTTATAATTGATTGGTTTTCAGTTACGTAGTACCATAACAGCAAGGAAAATGCAAGATGTAATTTCCGATACGACGCAAATGAATAAATGAAAGGGAGAGAGAGTTATGACTACGTTGAAAATGTATATCGCCGATGCCTTCACAAAGGAAGTCTTCAAGGGGAATCCCGCCGCGGTCTGCGTGATGGACCAGTGGCTGCCCGCCGATGTCATGCAGCACATCGCCATTGAAAACAACTTCTCCGAAACGGCCTTCGCCGTCAAGGAAGGCAACGGCTACGGCCTGCGCTGGTTCACGCCGGGCGGGGAAATCGACCTTTGCGGCCATGCCACCCTGGGGACATCGTACGTACTGGCACATTTTTACGAGCCCGGCGCAGCCGCCTTTCACTTTCACACCAAATCGGGCGAACTGACGGTGACGCACCAAGGGGATCTGTTCTCCATGGATCTGCCGGCCTACGACATGAAGCGCATCCCCGTGACGGACGCCATGGCCGAAGCCTTCGGCGTGCGGCCCGTGGAAGCCTGGCTGGCGCGGGACCTGGTCTGCGTCTTTGCTTCGGAAGACCAGGTGCGGAACTGCCAGCCCGACATGGAAAAGGTGAAACAGCTCGACGGCCTGACCTGCAACATCACGGCGCCGGGTCGCGAATACGACTGCGTGAGCCGCTCCTTCGCCCCCAAACTGAACGTGGCGGAAGACCCCGTGTGCGGTTCCGGCCACTGTCATATCATTCCCGTCATGGCGGCCAAACTGGGCAAGAACGACCTGGTCGCCTTCCAGGCGTCGAAACGGACGGGCGTCCTCTACTGCCACCTCGAAAATGGACGCATTTCCATGGCCGGCTATGCCGTGCTCTATTCCAAGGCGGAAATTTCGTTCTAAGCGGAAAATCGCAGCAAAAAAGCGGGTGATTCCGGGAGTCCGACTCCCGAAACCACCCGCTTTCCTTTATATATCACAAGTGCGAGAACAAGGGCAGGTATTCCATCAAAGCCCAGCACAACACGGCGTTGACCACCATGCAGAGCAGGGTCAGCTTGAAGCCGTAGCGCATCTGCAGACCCGCGTCGAGGCCGAAGCCGACGGGAATGGCCCGCGTCGTGACAGGCAGCACATAGGCGCTGGAGCAGGCCGCCGTCACGGCCAGCACGTACGGCACGGGGTTCAGGTGCAGGGCGCCGCAGATGGAAATGACAATCGGTATGCAGATGGATGCCGCGCCCGTATTGCTCGACATCTCCGACATGAAGCAGGCGAAGGCGCAGAAAATGAACATGGTGACGAAGCCGCCCGTCAGTTCCAGGGACCCCAAAAGCTGCGCCATTTTGGCCACGGCGCCGGTCTCGATGATCATAGTCCCCAGGGCCAGGCCCGACGACGCCATGATCATGATGCCCCACATGGCATTCTTTTCCGCGAAATTCCAGGTCAGGATTTCGTGGTGCTCCTCGTCGCGGAGGACGAACATCAGCATGCCGAGGATGAGGAACACGTAAGCCGGCTTCAGGCCCGGCAGATACGCCGCGTACAACGGCCGGACAAAGGCCAGGACGATGGCGAGGGCGAAAATCCAGAAGCACCACTTTTCGCCGGTCCGCATGGGGCCGAGCGCATCGTACATTTTGCGGAATTCCTCCCGCGTGCCGTTGAAGGACTTGACGGGCATGTCCAGGTGCCACAGGAAGAACAGGTTGAGGAGGAACAGGACGAACAAAATCGGCACGAACCGCCCGATCCATTGGATGTACATGAATTCATGGCCCGTCAACTGCTCCATGTACTGGATGGCGACGAGGTTGGCCGGACTGCCGATGGGCGAACCGAGGCCGCCGATGCCGCTGCCCCAGGAAATGGCCAGCAGGATGGGCACGGCCAGCTTGCTCTCCGTAATGTACTTTTCCCCGACGAACTTGAGCATGCCCACGGCAATGGGGCAGAAAATGGTCGCCACGACCGTATTGGGCAGAAAGGCCGACAGCACGACGGACGCGCCGAGCCACACGAGGATCTGGCTCTTCAGGGACGGCCCGATGAGGCACAGGGCGCGCAGGGAAATGCGCCGGTCCAGGCCCGTGGCGGACCAGCCGAGGCAGATCAGGTCCGCGCCCAGCAGCAGGACGACGATATCCGTAAAGTAGCGCGCAATGACATGGGCGTTGGGCACCAGCGTGAACGCCGCGTTGACCGCAATGGGCAGGAGCGATGTAACGGCGATGTGCACGGGCCGGAAAATCCACCAGATGGCCATCCAGACCGCCGTGCCGACGGCCAGGCCCCCCTTGGTCCCCAGCACGGGCGCCAGCAGCAATCCCGCCGCCAGAAAGCCCAGGGGGCCCAACAAGGTCTTCGCCAGCTTGTGTGTCATGATTGCATCGTGCCGTGCTTCCATACTCCCGCCTCGATTTCCGCGTTGTCCGGGCCGCTTCCAGCCTACAAGGAAGATGTATTGGGCAGGCCCGGCTTGCAAATTTTCAACATGTTTCCATTATATCCTTAGGCGGCCGAAAGTGCAACGCGTTGCCGCTCCGTGGACACGGGCCCTGTATGTCCACGTACGAAAGACATTTGCAATTTTTGGCAAGTACATGTATAATAGGGAAGTGCGCGCGCCCCGGTTGGGAACGGCGCCAACGATTTCGAACTCTGGAGGTATCATCGTGTTAACCCGCATTTCCGACACCCTGGGCAAAGTGCCCCTGATTAAACAGATTGCCGTCGGCCTGGTCATCGGCATCCTCATTGCCGTCTGCTTCCCCGCCGCCATTCCCGCCGTCAAGATTTTCGGCGACCTCTTCGTCAAAGCCCTGAAAGGCATAGCCCCCATCCTGGTCTTCTTCCTGGTCATGAACGCCATGTCCCAGAAAAAAGATGATTCCAGCGGCAGCATGAAACCCATCATCATGCTCTACGTGGCCGGCACCTTCCTGGCGTCCCTCGTAGGCGTCACCATCTCCTTCCTGTTCCCCACGACCCTGCAGCTGCAGGTCGCGCCGGACACGAAGCTGGCGCCGCCCAGCGGCATCGTGCAGGTGCTGCACAACCTGATCCTCTCCGTCGTGGATAACCCCGTCAACGCCCTGCTGAGCGCCAACTACATCGGGATCCTGGCCTGGGCCATCATCTTCGGCATCGCCTTCCGCACCTGCGCCGGCGAACACATGAAGAGCTGCCTGGGCGACACGGCCAAAGCCGTGACGAAGGTCGTCACGTGGGTCATCCGCTTCGCACCCCTCGGCATCATGGGCCTCGTAGCCGACTCCGTCGGCACGGCCGGCGTGTCCGCCCTCGTCGGGTACGTCCACCTGCTGGCCGCCCTCATCGGGTCGTACTGCCTGGTCTTCTTCGTCATGAACCCCCTCATCGTATTCTACAAGCTGCGCTGCAACCCGTACCCGCTGGTCTGGACGACCATCCGCGAAAGCGGCGTGTACGCCTTCTTCACCCGCAGTTCCGCAGCCAATATTCCCGTCAATCTGTCCCTGTGCAAACGCCTGGGCCTGAACCCGGACACGTACACCATTTCCATTCCCCTGGGCGCCACCATCAACATGGCCGGCGCGGCCATCACCATTTCCGTCCTGGCCCTGGCGGCAGCCAACACGCTGCATGTAGCCGTTGACCTGCCCACGGCCCTGCTGCTGTGCATCGTCTCCACGGTCGGCGCCTGCGGCGCTTCGGGCGTGGCCGGCGGGTCCCTGCTGCTGATTCCCGTGGCCTGCGCTTCCTTCGGCATCGGCAACGACATCGCCATGCAGGTCGTCGGCGTTGGCTTCATCGTCTCCGTCCTGGAAGACGCCAGCGAAACGGCCCTCAACAGCTCCAGCGACGTGCTCTTCACGGCCACGGCGGAATTCGCCGAACGCCGCAAGAACGGCACCCTGCGCCCCGAAGATATGGTTCCCCAGAAGGCCTGACCTCCTATAGTCCTGCCACGCAATAACTCCAAAACGCAACGACCGCCCTGTACGGACTCCGTGCAGGGCGGTTTTATGTTGCAATATTTCCTGTAATAGCGTATACTATTTTTATATTGTTTTCAGTTCAGGGAGGTATCATCTTGTTCAGCAAAATCCAGAAAATCCTTACGAGCGTCGCGCTCATCAAGCAAATCGCCGTCGGCCTGGTCATCGGCATCATCATCGCCGTGTTCTTCCCGTCGGTCATCCCCGTCGTCAAAATCTTCGGCGACCTCTTCGTCAAAGCCCTGAAAGGCGTCGCCCCGGTCCTGGTCTTCTTCCTCGTCATGAACGCCATGTCCCAGAAAAAGGAAAGTGAATCGGGCAGCATCAAACCGGTCGTCGAACTCTATATCCTCGGTACGTTCTGTGCCTCCATCGTAGGCGTCGTCATGTCCTTCCTCTTCCCGACGCGCCTCATGCTGCAGGTGGCACCGGACACGAAACTCGCGCCGCCCAGCGGCATCGTGCAGGTTCTGCACAACCTGATCCTGTCCATCGTGGACAACCCCGTCACGGCCCTCATGAACGCCAACTACATCGGCATCCTCGCCTGGGCCATCATCCTGGGCATCGCCCTGCGCCGGGCCTCCCACGGTTCGACGAGCACGTGGCTCCAGGACTTTTCCCAGGCCATCACCATCGTCGTCAGCTGGGTCATCCACTTCGCCCCCCTCGGCATCATGGGCCTCGTGGCCGATTCCGTCGGCACGGCCGGTGTATCCGCCCTCGTGGGCTACGCCCACCTGTTAGGCGTCCTGATTGTATCCTACCTGCTGGTAGCCCTCGTCATGAACCCCCTCATCGTGTTCTGCAAGACGCGCAAGAACCCCTACCCCCTCGTCTGGGCCACCCTGCGGGAAAGCGCCGTCTACGCCTTCTTCACCCGCAGCTCCGCCGCCAACATTCCCGTCAACCTGACGCTGTGCAAGCGCCTGCGCCTGAACCCTGACCTGTTCACCATTTCCATTCCCCTGGGCTCCACCATCAACATGGCCGGCGCCTCCATCACGATCTCCGTCCTGGCCCTGGCAGCCGCCTACACCCTGAACATCCCCGTCGACCTGCCCACAGCCTTCCTGCTGTGCATCGTCTCGTCCCTGGGCGCCTGCGGCACCTCGGGCGTGGCCGGCGGTTCCCTGCTGCTGATCCCCGTGGCCTGCGCCTCCTTCGGCATCAGCAACGACCTCTCCATGCAGGTCGTCGGCGTCGGTTTCATCATCTCCGTCCTGGAAGACGCCTGCGAAACCGCGCTCAACAGCTCCAGCGACGTGCTCTTCACCGCCACGGCGGAATTTGCCGAACGCCGCAAAAAAGGCACCCTGCGCGCCGAGGACATGCGTCCCCGCGATATCGTGGAAAACTAAATCCGAAGATGTATCCTGCCGGATGGCCGTCAAGGCCATCCGTTTTTTTATGCCTGTCCGCAACATAAAAAAAATCCGTGCGGCCCGCAGCCGCACGGAAGAAAGTTCCTGACTCAGTGGAACAGGATGACGACGACCGCCACGACGGCGATCAGCGCTACGAATTTCACGATGTCTTCTTTGTAGCAGGCAATGAAAGTTTTATAGGAAACCATGATACTCCTCCTTTCACCCAAACGCCGGTACTGGCGGGCGAACGACCCGTAATTTTTAAAGATACACAGTCAGAGGACATATTTCCTCTTCACTTTCATTATACTTATCCTGCCGCCGATGTCAATCGATTCTGTAACAAACATTACAGAAAATCAGAGCAACGGCCGTTCCGGCTGCTCCACCGGGTCGGGCCCGAAGCGGTTCGGACCGCGGGTCCCCCGCAAAAAGACGAGCTGGAACATAATGAAGAAGTTCACGATGGGAATGAGGCAGAGCAGCAGATACCAGCCGCTGTGGTCCCGGTCGTGGACGCGGCGGATATTGAGCATCACGCTGGCCAGGCTGCAGCCGATGGTGATGACGAAGTAGACAGCCGTGAAGACGCTCAGCGTGAAGTAGGACGCGGACACGGGCAGGACGGACGAAGCGGCGTACGCCGTGCCGCCGGCCCAGTGGAACACCGATTCCCACACGTTCGGCGCCGGCAGCGGCGTCGGTTCCGGCGTGTAGATATAGCTTTCCAGGAGCGCACTGCTGACATAGGAAACAAGCCAGACCAGGATCTGGCGTGCCCAGTACCGCTTCCGGTTCAAGCGGCCGCGGAACGAAAAATAGCGCCGGACAAAGGTTTCGTCGCCATAGGGTTCGTATGTTTCGGGATAAGTACCTGCAAAAAAGTCCATCGTATCGCCTCTTTTCCATTTTTCTACTTAATATAAATTTCATTGCCTCAGCGGGCCTGCGCCTGTTTCTGCTTTTCTTCGTGCTCCCATTCGTCGCGCTGGAAGGCTTCCTCGGAAGGGAAGACCAGGTTCAGGACGAAGGCGACGAGGAAGACGACGGCGACGCAGTTTTCCGCAAAGACGGATTTGATCAGGGTCGGGAAAATCTTGAAGATGGCCGGCGCCTGCGTAAAGCCGATGCCGATGGACAGGGACAGGGCGGCGATACTCATGTTGCGGGACGAGAAGCCGCAGTCGCCGAGCATGCGGACGCCGCTGACGACGATGGAGCCGAACATCATGAGGGTGCAGCCGCCGAGGACGGCGTCGGGCAGGGAGGCCAGGATGACGCCCAGGGCCGGAATCAGGCCGGCCAGAATCATGAGGACGGCGCCGCTGGCGATGGCTTTCCGGTTGACGACGTGCGTCATGGCCACGAGGCCGACGTTCTGGCTGAACGAGGTGATAGGCAGGCAGCCGAACAGGGACGACAAGGCGCTGATGAAGCCGTCCACGGCAATGGAGCCGGACACTTCCTTATCGCGCACCAGGCGCCCCAGGCCCATGACGGACAGGGCCGACGTGTCGCCCAGTGTTTCCGTGGCGGACACGAGGAAAATCAAAAAGACCGAGAAGATGGCGTCCGGCCGGAACTCCATCTGGTACGGCAGAAAATGCGGCAGGGAGAAAAAGCCCGCCGACCAGATCTTGCTCAGGTCGACCATGCCGAAAAAGTAGGCCGCCACATAGCCGACGATGAGGCCGAACAGGACGGACAGCTGCTTGTAGAACCCCTGGGCGCGGATGTGGAACACAAGGCACGCCACCAGGGTGATGGTGCCGACGATCAGGTACTTCGCTTCGCCGAAGTGGGGATTGCCGAAGCCGCCGCCAAAGGAATTGGCGCCGATGCCGAGCAGGGAGAAGCCGATGGCCGTCACGACGCTGGCCGACACGATGGGCGGCACAAAGCGGCGCCACCACCGCGCACCCAGGCCCAGAAAGCCTTCGAGGCAGCCGCCGATGAGGGCGGCACCCAGGATGGCGCCGTAGCCGTACTTGCCGCCGATGACACAGAACGTCGAGACGAAGGTGAAGCTGATGCCCATGACAATGGGCAGCCGGCTGCCCAGCGGCCCGATGGGGAACAGCTGCAGCAGGGAGCCGATGCCGGCGATGATCATGGCCGTCTGGACGAGACTGCCCGTCTCTTCCGTACTCAGATGTACCACGCCGGCCACAATCAAAATAGGCGCGATGTTGGCCACGAACATGGCCAGGACATGCTGCAGGCCGAAGGGGACGGCCTTCTGCACCGAAATGCTGCCGTCCAGCTCGTAAATGGCATCCCGGCCGGCGGTCTGCGCCGCCGGTTCCGGGTCAAGGCGTTTTTCTTCAGTCATGATGGCCTCCGGGAATCAGCGGAACACGATGGTACCGGTCTTGGCGTCCATCTTATCAATGATGGCCAGGCTCTTCAGGTTGACGCCCTTCTTGCGCAGGGCATCGCCGCCCCCCTGGAAACCCTTCTCGATGCAGATACCGACGCCTTCCACCGTGGCACCCGCCTGCCCCGCCAGGTCCATGAGGCCCTCGATGGCGCAGCCGTTGGCCAGGAAATCGTCGATGATGAGCACGTGGTCCGCCGCGTTCAAGTACTTTTTGGACACGACGACGTGGTTCACATTGTTATGCGTGAACGACTTGATCTCCGTGGCGTACACATCGGCATCCATGTTGCTGCCGGCGGACTTTTTCGCGAACAGTACCGGCACCCCCATGTGCACCGCCGTCAGGCAGGCCACGCCGATGCCCGATGCCTCGATGGTCAGGATCTTATTGACGGGCCGGTTGGCAAAGAGCTTCTTGAACTGCTTGCCCAGCTCGCTGATGAACGGTACATCGATCTGGTGATTCAGGAAACTGTCCACCTTCAGCACATCGCCGCTCTTGATGACACCGTCGGCCAAAATCTTCTTCTGCAACAAATTGAGTTCTGCCATGGGAATGCCCCTCCTTCATATATAACCCGAATTATATCACAAAAACGGTCATCTGTCAGAACACCCTTCCGGTCCGATGTCCTGGACATCTTCCACGGAAAATCCATTTTGTACGAGCAGCGCGGCCGTCACGCCCTGGCCGGGCACCCGCGTGTGCGTGAAGGTGCCGTCGTAGCGCTCCCGGACGCCGCAGCTCGGGCTGCGCGACTGGAGAATGATGCGGTCCGGCTGGTATTTCCGGGCCAGGGCCAGACAGTGCTCCGCGCCCGCCCGGTACTCCCGCGTCACATCGCGCCCGTCCTGCGTCACGACCCGGCCGCCGGGCTGTACTTCGGCCGGCGGACGCGGTGTCGGCAGGCCGCCCATCACTTCGGGGCAGACGGGAATGATCTCATTGGCCGGATCCCGCGCCAGGGCCAGCACTTTGGCATGGGCGTTGTTCCCGCCCGTGTATTTGCAGTTCGTGCCCAACAGGCACGCGCTCACCATGATCCGCATGGCTGCACCTCCTTACGGTTCGTCGCGCACATAGCGCTGCTGCCGGCTCCGCGGGCGGTCCGGCACGGTCATCCGCAGCACGCCCTGCGCCACGAGGGGCCGCACATAGCGCCGCAGGGCGTAGGGTACGCTGGCGATGCCCAAAAAGGCGGCAATTTCTTCGCGGCTGCGGGGCACGCTGCAGAACGCCGCCAGTGTCTCCGCGCCGTGTACTTCTTCCTGCACGCGGAACTCCCGGCTGCCCGGCGCATAGGTTTCCTGTTCCCGCAGGATCACGCGGAACATGCCGCCGTGACTGGAAAAATCCGGTGCCGGCAGGTGCCGTTCGTGCATCTGGCGCCGCATGAGGGGAATGCCGGAATAGCGGTTTTCCGCATAGCCGAGCAGTTCCATCGCCGTGGCGATCTTCGGGTTGCGCGTATCAGGCTGGCAGTGCCCCAGCTGGTCGATGCCGAGCCGTCCGTACAGGCCGCCGGGGCTGCAGATTTCCAGCCGGTCCGGATACAGCTGCAGCTGGACGGGCATGCCTTCCGTATGGATGCTGTAATCCCGGTGGACGAGCGCGTTGATCAGGGCCTCGCGGATGGTTTCCGGCGGGTATTCCAGGACATCGTCCCGTTTCCCCGTGCGGGCGTCGATGACACTGCGCTTTTTCAGGTTCCGCCAGCAGAACTGCAGCGCCGTTTCGAGCATCTCGGGCAGTGGGCCCTCGATGCGCTGGTTGTCGAGAAAGCGCGCGCCGTCGGCTGCCGCCGTGCCGGGCAGCGCCGTCGCGATGATGGCGAGCTGCGGGAACCAGGCCTGCGGGTAGGGACTGAAAAGCAGCACCGCCCACAGGGCCGCTTCGCCGTCCTTTTCGAGGCCCATGAGGCGGCAGATCTGCGCATCCGGCAGCTGCGCCAGGTGCGGTTTGTCCCGCTTCAGCTTCTGCAGCCACGTATCCAGGCTTTTCCGGTCCAAATCGGCCGTCGTCACACCGGGAACCGTACGCAGCTCGTCCTGGTACTTTTTCCGGAACGCCTCGTAACTGTAGACTTCGTATTCCGTCATGGGCTGGTCGCTGTCGCCGCAGCGCACATAGGAACCATGCAGGCGGCCCCGGCCTTTGTAATGGCAGGGACGGTCTGCCGCATCGAGGCCCGGTATCTCCGCGGCCACGAAGGTCCTTCCGTCCCGGGCCAGCACTGTCAGCAGCGGCCGCACGACCGGCTCCATCTGGAGGCACTGCTCCTGCACCTTCTTCTGTAAGTCCTGGGCATCGTACACCCCTGTCTCCGCAAAGCCGTGCGCCTCATCGACGCCGAAGACGATGCAGCCGCCGTCGTCCTGGTTGGAAAAAGCGGACAAGGTGTCGTACAGACGCTGCGGACAGCCGGCCGCAGCCGCCTTCAACTCCAGCGTGGCCGTTTCGCACCGCGTCTGCTGGATCCGGTCCAGCAGGGCCCGGAACTCATCCTGTGTCATGGCGCCCCGCCTCCTTTCTCTCCGTGAATTTCACTTATTGCGGCATAAGTGAAATTTTACTTTTATATTTCACTTATTGGTTTCAGTTTATCGTAAGGCCTGCCGAAAGTCAATCACCGGCAAAAAAAGACGCAAAGCCGGAAATTCCGGTTTTGCGTCTGCTTTTATGATTGGGCCAGCCATTCCGCCAGATCAAGAATCTGGATTCCCTCGTAGCTGCCGGGGCCCTGCCTCGTCCGCGCCAGCAGGATCTTGGGATAGGCGTCCCGGATTGCCAACAGCGGGCGGACTTCCCGCTGCAGTGTCTCTTCCGCCGAAATATCCCCCGCCACCTGGATATAGAGCTTTTCATCCCGTTTCAGGGCGACAAAGTCGATTTCCGTTTTATAGAGCACGCCGGCATAAATCTCATACCCGCGCCGCAGCAGTTCCAAGGCCACGATATTCTCCAAAATACGGCCCGTGTCCAGGTTCTTCGTCCCGAGCTTCGCATACCGGAACGCCGGGTCGCTCAAATAATATTTCTCACTGGCGGCCAGGTACTTCTTCCCGCGGATGTCGTACCGCCGCACCTTGTAAAAAGCAAAGGCATTGCACAAATACTGCAGATAATTGCGGACCGTGTTCGGGGCAGCCTTGTCCTGACCGGCCAGCAGCGCCTTGGCAATCGACCGGCCCGAAGCCAGGTTTCCCACGTTGTCCATCAGGAATTCGCTGATGTTTTCCAGCGTGACCGGATAGCGCACCCGGTATTTCTGCTTGATATCCCGCAGAATCAAGGTGTCGAACACATCGGCAATGTAGTCGTACCGCGCTTCCCGCTCCTGGTACACGTAAGACCCGGCCAGCCCTCCCTGCACGATGTACCGGTCCAGGGCTTTCTGCAAATCCGTCGTCCCGTAATACTGATTGAATTCCGCAAAAGAGAAAGGAAACACCTGGATTTCGAAGGTGCGTCCCGTAAACAGCGTCGCCAGGTCGGAACTCAACAGGAACGCATTCGAACCGGTCAGGAAGATGTCGAACTTTTCGCTGGCATGGAGGCTGTTCACCGCCTTTTCGAAACCCTGGCACAGCTGCACCTCGTCAATGAAAACGAAGTTAGCCTTGCCCGGTTCGCAGCGGTCGTTGATGTACCGGTACAACGCGTGGTATTCCTGCAGCGCCTCAAACTCCAGCAGGTTGAAATTGACATGGATGACACAGCTGTCCGGAACCTGGTCCCGCACATAGGCCGCCAGCGCTTCCAACAGCTTGGATTTGCCGCTGCGGCGCACCCCCGTGATGACCTTGATATCGGGCGTCCCGATGGCACTCTTCAATTTTTCCAGATAACCGCGCCGTTCAATCAGCTTCATAACCGCCACCCCGCTTCCCTTCCGGCACCGGCAATGACCGGACATCTTTTCTTTATCCTACCATTTTTATTGCGCAAAAACAATATTTTTTCGATTTTGCTCAATAAAAAGGCAATTCTATTGCGCAATATTGAAATTTTTTTCGTTTTGCGCAATACATGGAAAATCCCCTGTCGGGCAATCAAAAACAAAAAGGGCGCCGACGTTACGCCAGCGCCCTACACACAATAGAAAGGAGTAAGAAAAAAGAAAAACCAAGCCAAGAAAGGAGAACAACACGACTACAGTGTTGATCATCATCAACACCATTGTCATTGTACCAAGTCCGGTAGACAGATTTGGCGTCGCCCTGGAAAAATTTAAAAAAGCACAAAAAAATTCCCATGTGGCAGAACCACATGGGAATTGTGTCATCGGTGGTGGAGACAAGGAGGATCGAACTCCTGACCTCTTGCATGCCATGCAAGCGCTCTCCCAGCTGAGCTATGCCCCCGATTCAATTGGTATCGCTTTCGCGATATGTCTATTGTACAGAAAAAAGTCGATTCCGTCAACAGGAAATTTCATTTTATTTTGTCGACCTGTTCCAGGCGGTCCAGGTAGGCCTGCAGGCGGGCCAGTTCCTTCGGGTCCGTGACGCGGCGGTTGGTGTAGTAATATTCGGGCTCGGCTTTGGGCAGCTGTTCCAGCAGGCCCTTTTCTTCCAGGGTGTGGACCAGGCGGCCGAGTACGATGTCGCAGGCGTCGGTCATGTGCACGTTGGCGGGCAGGACCTGGCGCAGGGTGTCCTTAAAGTAGTTGAAGTGCGTGCAGCCCAGCACCAGGGTGCTGTATTTGCTGAAGTCGTACGGCGCGAACTGCTTCTCGATGTAGGCTTTCACTTCGGGCCCGTTGAAGTTCATGGCTTCGGCGAACTCCACGAGCTGCGGCATGGGCAGCGTGTCCACGAGGCCCTTCTTGTCGACGCGGGCGATCTGGTCCTGGAGCATCTTCCCTTTGCACGTGATGTTCGTGGCGATGACGAGCACCCGGTGGTCCGGATCCCGGTCCAGGGCTTTGGCGACGGCCGGTTCCATGCCGAAAATCGGCAGGGTGTAGCGGCGGTGCAGTTCCTCAATGCCCACGCTCGTCGCCGTGTTGCAGGCGATGACGATGGCCTTGACGTTCTTCTTCACCAGGAAATCCGCAATATCCAGCACATAGCCCAGCACTTCTTCCCGCGGTTTCACGCCGTAGGGCACGTGGTCTTCGTCGGCCAGGAACACGAACTGTTCGCCCGGCAGCAGCTTCATGGCCTGGTGCAGCACCGTCAGGCCGCCGATGCCGGAATCAAAAAAGGCAATCTTCATGATTCGTCCCCTCCTTCGCATCCGATCCAGATACTATCTCTAACATTTAATCATACCCTGTTTGCGGCGGATTGACAAGGACGGGGCGGCGGACAGCAAAAAAGCCCGGCGGGATTTCCCACCGGGCCTTGCAGGACATCTTTTATTTTACCAGTTCGTAGCCGGCGTCGGCAATGACCTTCGCGAATTCGTCCATGGGGATGTCGCGGTCTTCCTGCACGGTAGCCGTCTTCTTTTCCAGGCTCACGTCGACACCGGTGACACCGGCCATCTTGGCCAGGGCGTCGTGCACGTGTTTCTGGCAATGGGCACACATCATACCTTCGACTTTCAATACTTTTTCCATAATTTTTGCTCCTTTCGAATCTGCAACTTTATTTTCAACCGGCCGGGCAGCCGCTGCCGCCCCGTGCCGTTCGGAAACGATATGGCCGATCTGCACCGCCGCTGCGGTTCCTTCGGTGGACGATGTCCCTTTGTCGCTGGGCCGGAAACTTTTCAGGCGCAGGGCGTTGGTCACGACCGTGACAGAGCTCAGGCTCATGGCCAGGGCGCCGAACATGGGGTTCAGGTGGATGCCCCAGGGCATGAGGGCGCCTGCCGCGATGGGAATGCAGATGACGTTGTAGAAGAAGGCCCAGAACAAGCCTTCCTTGATTTTGCGGATGACCGCTTTGGACAGGCGGACAGCGTCGACGGCGTCCATCAGGTCGCTCTTCATGAGGACGATGTCCGCGCTGTCGATGGCGACATCCGTACCGGCGCCGATGGCGATGCCCACGTCGGCCCGCGCCAGGGCCGGCGCGTCGTTGATGCCGTCGCCCACCATGGCGACTTTGTGGCCTTCGGACTGCAGCCGGGCCACGACCTTTTCCTTGCCGTCCGGCAGGACGCCGGCGATGACTTCGGGGATGTTCATGCGCTTGCGGATGGCTTCGGCCGTGCGCTGGTTGTCACCGGTCAGCATGATGACCTTGATGCCCATCTTCGCGAAATCGGCAATGGCCTTGCGGCTCGTCGGTTTTTCCACGTCGGCCGCTGCCACCAGGCCCAGCAGTTCGCGGTCCTTCGCGAACAGGAGGGGCGTCTTGCCCTCATCCGCCAGGCGGTTCAGGACATCTTCGTAGGCGGAAATGTCCACGCCGGCGTCGGCCATGAGTTTCGTGTTGCCGCCGTAGTACGTGCTGCCGCCGAGCTGTGCCCGGACGCCCTTGCCGAAGATCGTCTCAAACTGTTCCATGGCAGGGGCCTGCACGCCTTTTTCCGCAGCGTAGGCCATGACCGCGCCCGCCAGGGGATGGCTGCTGCCCTGCTCCAGGCCGGCCGCCGCCGTCCACAGTGCCTGCCAGGCCGGGCTGCCTTCGCCGCCCTCGCCCGCCAGGATCATGTCCGTCACACGGGGCTTTCCTTCCGTAATAGTGCCCGTCTTGTCCAGCACGACCGTATCGATGTGATGCGCCGTTTCCAGCGCTTCGCCCGATTTGATCAAAATGCCGTTTTCCGCGCCTTTGCCCGTGCCGACCATGATGGCCACCGGCGTTGCCAGGCCCAGGGCGCAGGGGCAGCTGATAACGAGCACGCTGATGCCCGTCGAGAAGGCGAATTCAAAGCCGGCCCCCATGAGGAGCCAGAAGATCGTCACCGCCAGGGCGATGAGCATGACCACCGGCACAAAGACGCCGGCGATCTTGTCCGCCATGTGCGCGATGGGCGCCTTGCTCGACGACGCCTCGTCCACCAGGCGGATGATCTGGCTGATGGTGCTGTCCGCACCGACGCGCTGCGCCGTAAAGTGGATGAAGCCCGTCTTGTTCAGCGTGGCGCTGATGACCTTGTCCCCCACCTGCTTCTCCACGGGGATGCTCTCGCCCGTGATGGCCGCCTCGTCAATGCTCGTCGTGCCGCTCGTGATGATGCCGTCCGCCGGGATGCTCTCGCCGGGCCGGACGACCACTTCGTCCCCCGGTACCAGTTCCTCCGCGCGGATCTTGACTTCTTCCCCGTTCCGGAGGACCGTCGCCTGCTTCGGCGCCAGGTCCATCAGCTTTTCAATGGCCGACGACGTGCGTCCTTTCGAACGCGCCTCCAGCCATTTGCCGAAGGTGATGAGCGTCGTAATCATGCCCGCCGACTCGAAATAGAGATTCGTGCGGTACATTTCCACGAGGGCCGCGTCACCGTGGCCCAGGCCCCAGCCGATGCGGTAGATGGCGAAGATGCCGTAGACCAGCGCGGCGCCCGAGCCCACCGCCACCAGCGTGTCCATGTTCGGGCCGCCCATGAAGAGGCTCTTGAAGCCGCTCGTGAAGAAGTGCTTATTGATGATGAGGATCGGGAACACGAGGAGCAGCTCCGTAAAGGCCAGCATCAGCGCGTTTTCCGGTCCGTAAAAATACCGGGCCAGGATGTCCGGGACTGCCACGCCCGCCATCCGGCAGAACATGGGCGTCATGGACAGGATCATGGTCGGGATCAGGAAGACCAGGGACCACACCAGACGGTGCCGCAGCTGCGCAATGGCATCGCGGGCCGCCTGGACCGCCGGGCTCACGCCGGGCGTTCCGTCCGTTGCACCCGCACCGGCCGCGGACGCGCTGCCCGCCACATGGGCCGCTGCCCCGAAGCCTTCGAGGCGGCTTGCGCCGTAGCCGGCATCTTCGACCGCCTTCACGATCTGCTGTTCCGACAATTTGCTTTCGTCATATTCCACCTGCATGGAATTCGTCAGCAGGTTCACACTCGCTTTCTGCATGCCGTCCAGCTTGCTCACCGCTTTTTCCACGCGGCTCGAGCAGGCACTGCACGACATGCCCGTGACAACATATTTCTCTTTTTTCATCTTCACCGACTTCCTTACTTGACCAGTTTCTGCAGCGTCGTTACCAGTTCATCGACGGCTTCTTCCTTGCCTTCACGGACATCGTCGACGACACAGGTGCGGATGTGGTCGGCCAGCAGTTCCTTGTTGAATGCGGCCAGGGCGCTCTGGATGGCCGTGACCTGCGTCAGGATATCGATGCAGTAGCGGTCGTCCTCGACCATTTTCTCGATGCCCCGCACCTGCCCTTCGATGCGTTTGAGGCGGGCCATCATGCGTTTGTAGGTTTCGCCGTCTTTGTCACGGTGTTTATGTTTGAAGCAGTCCTGGCAGGAGCTTTTGCCGCTGCCGCCGCAATCCTGCATGCTGCAGGTCATTTTGGCTTGTTTTGTTTCTGACATTTTGTGGCACCTCGCTTTATCAATATACCCCGGTGGGGTTTCCTTTCAGCAATTGCATTATACCCCCATGGGGTAATTTTTGTCAAGGGGGGCCGCATGGGTGGGCCGCTTCACACGTCCACGCATTCCTACAGTTCAGCGGCCCACCCATGCGAAGTACAGGAACTGATGCGAGTACAAGAACTGATGCGAGTGCAAGAACTGACGCGGGGTGCAAGAACTGACGTGAAGTACAAGAACTGATGCGGGGTACAAGGACTGACGCGGGGTAACGGCGATACGGTCGTAAGGATATACCCCAAGCCTGCTTTGGCAGATTTGCGTCCATATGGGTGTTGGATGCAGTTCGCCGGATGGTGCCCCCACGGGGTTGTGCGCACAAAAAAATCCACGGCGGCAGGTTCTGGCGTTGGTATGGCAGAAATTGCTGACGTGGATAGTGCTTTGTCATCGCGTTGTCTTGTGGTTTTCGTTGCTGTGTTCCGCCTTGGACGGATAGGAACAGGAAAGAAGCAACGGTAAAATTACGCCGTTCCCCGGCGCATAAAAATGCCCGCGGCGGCAATTTTTGGGATGTTCGGACCGTGTGGACGTGTCCCAAAAATGGCTGACGCGGGTTGTCTGATTCTGTGTTGAGTGCATGGGGAACGATAATCAGTTATTCTCCTGCTTAATCGCCTCCGTCAACGGCGGAATAATCTGCTTCTTGCGGCTCAGGACACCGGGCAGAAAGTAGAAGCCGCCGGGCTGTCGTTCGCCGAAGATGCGGTCGAGAAGGCCGTCGCGGTTGCCCGATTCCATGAGGTCGGTGCTTTCGCCGAGGACGTCGGTGAGCATGAGCAGGCACATGCCGTAGCCTTCTTTGGCGCGGAAGGTGTCGAGGGCTTCCTGCAGGGCGGGCATTTTTTCCCGGGCCTGGGTGCGGTCCATGATGTTGATCTGGCTGACGGTGACGCGGAAGTCGCCGAAGTCGAATTCTTTGAAATCGTTGCGGATGAGGGCGGCCGGGGACATGCGGTTGAGCACGCTGCCGGCGCGCAGGACGGCCATGGCGAGGGCTTCGGGGTCGGCAATGCCGGCGATCTGGGCGAGGCGGCTGGCTGTGGCCTTGTCAATGGGCGTGGTTGTGGGCGACCGGAAGTAGAGGGTGTCGGAGACGATGGCGGAAAAGAGGAGTCCGGCGTATTGGGGCGGGATGTCGACGCCGCGGCTCTGGAACATGTTGGCCACGATGGTGGCGGAAGAGCCGACGGGTTCCTGCCGGATATAGATGGGGGCCCCGGTGGTGAGTCCGCCGAGACGGTGATGGTCGATGATTTCGAGAATCTGGGTCTCTTCGATGCCTTCGACGGCCTGGGACCGTTCGTTGTGGTCGACGAGGATGACTTGCTGGCGCTGGGGCTCGAGCATCATGCCGCGGTCGATGACGCCTTTGTAGCGTCCTTTCTGGAGGACGGGGTAGCTGACGTATTTGGCGTTGACGATCTTCTGTTTGACATCCTGCAGCAGGTCGGTGGTGTTGAAGGATACGACGTTGCGGGTCATGAGGAGGCGCACGGAAATGCTCTGGTTGATCATGCGCGCCGTGGTATAGGTGTTGTAGGGCGTGGTGATGATGAGGCTGCCGTTGGCTTTTGCTGCAGCCTGGACGGCGGCGGAAACGGGCGTGTTGCGCGTGAGGACGAGACAGATACGGCCCGTTTGCAGCAGAGCGAGTTGGACATCTTCCCGGTCCCCGAGGATGACGAGGTCGCCGGGGGCGACGTCGGCGGCGAGTGTGGCGGCCTGGGAGGCGCCGATTTTGATTTTGCCGTGGAAAAGGCCCGTGGCATCGCCGGTGACGAGGGTGCCTTCGAGGGTGCGGATGATGTTTTCGAAGGTGGTTTCGCCGTTTTCGAGTTCGCGGATGGAGTCGTCCTGGTAGTAGCGTTTGGCGAGGTCTCCGACGGTGATGATACCGACGACGGCGTCATCGGCGTCGACGACGGGGACGGATTTGAGGTGCGGGTTTTCGACGAAGAGGCGGCCCACGTTGCGCAGGGTTTCAGCGGGCGTGACGGTGGGTGCGTCGTAGAGGTCGATGTCCTCGAGGGTCGGATAGAAATAGTTGATGAGCCGTGGTTCTTCGAAGCCGAAACGGTCGAGCACGTAGCGTGTTTCTTCGTTGAGTTTGCCGGCGCGGGCGGGCTGGGCGTTGAGGCCGAGCTGCCGCTTGAGGTAGGCGTAGGCGATGGCGGAGCACACGGAGTCCGTGTCGGGGTTGCGGTGGCCGATGATCCAGACGGGTTTGTCTTTGTTTGGCATGTTGGTTACCTTGCGATCAATACTTGCTGTTGTTCTCTTTTTTGCGGCGGCCGCTCAGTTCTTCGAGCAGTTCGGCCGGGGTGATGCCGTGCCAGGCGAGGAGGACCATGCAGTGGTACCACAGGTCGCTCATTTCGTAGATGACTTCGCGTTTGCTGTTGTTCTTGGAGGCGATGATGGTCTCGGCCGCTTCTTCGCCAACTTTCTTGAGAATCTTGTCCTGGCCGCTGTTGAAGAGGTATTTGGTGTAGGATTTTTCGCCGCCGTGGGCGCGTTTGTAGAGGATGACGCGGTAGAGTTCGGCGAGGACGCCGTAGATGCCTTCGTTTTCGGGCACGGGCAGGTTCTTGCCTTCGCCTTCGTTCCACAGGGGGTTGAAGAAGCAGGAGCGGTGGCCCGTATGGCAGGCGGCCCCGGTCTGGTCGACTTTGACGAGGAGGGCGTCGCCGTCGCAGTCATAGGTGATGGAGGCGACTTTCTGGACGTGGCCGCTGGTGGCGCCTTTGTTCCACAGTTCCTGGCGGCTGCGGCTCCAGAACCAGGTGTAGCCGGTTTCGACGGTCTTGGCGAGGGATTCGCCGTTCATGTAGGCGAGCATGAGGACCTCGTCGCTGTACACATCCTGCACGATGGCCGGAATCAGGCCATGGGCATCAAATTTCAGGTTGGAAACGTCTAATTTCATTCTATAACCTCACTTCCACGCCACGTCCGCGCAGGTATTCCTTGACCTGGCGGATCGTGAACTGCTTATAATGGAACACCGAGGCGGCCAATACGGCATCGGCCTTGCCCAGTGTCAGTACATCGTAAAAATGTTCGAGGGTACCTGCGCCGCCGGAGGCGATGACGGGTACGGGGACGGCTTCGGCGACGGCCCGTGTGAGGGGGATGTCGTAGCCGTTTTTGGTGCCGTCGGCGTCCATGCTGGTGAGCAAAATTTCACCGGCTCCGAGGGAGACGGCCTTTTTGGCCCAGGCGACGGCGTCGAGGCCCGTGGGGGTGCGGCCGCCGTTGACGTAGACTTCCCATTTATCCTGGCCGCAGCGCTTGGCGTCCAGGGCGAGGACGACGCACTGGTTGCCGAAGAGTTCCGCGCCCTGCGAGAGGAGGGACGGATCGCGGACGGCCGCCGTGTTGAGGGATGTCTTATCGGCTCCGGCGTTGAGGCAGCCGCGCATGTCTGCGGCGGAAGAGATGCCGCCGCCCACGGTGAGGGGCATGAAGACGCGGCTGGCGGTGCGGTCGATGACATCGAGCATGGATTTGCGTTTTTCCACGCTGGCGGTGATATCGAGGAAGACGAGTTCGTCGGCGCCTTCGCGGTCATAGTACGAGGCCAGTTCCACGGGGTCGCCGGCGTCGCGCAGGCCGATGAAGTTCGTCCCTTTGACGACCCTGCCTTCTTTGACGTCGAGACAGGGGATGATGCGTTTGGTAAGCATGGAACCTACCTCCTATTATAACACTTGCGGACTGAGGGTTCAGCAGGGGAGCGCAAATACGCGCGGCCGCTGCCGGTGGCTGCTGCTGTCACTTGCCGGCCGCGACGGCCAGGGCCTGGTGCAGGTCCACGCGCCCCGTGTAGAGGGCTTTGCCGATGATGACGCCTTCGATGCCGTCTGCTTCGCGCGCTTTGGCGCGGCGGATGTCGTCGAGGCTGGCGACGCCGCCGGAGGCGATGACTTTGACGCCGGCGGTGCGGGCCAGTTCGGCCGTGGCGTCCACGTTGAGGCCTTCGAGCTTTCCGTCGCGGCTGATGTCGGTGAAAATGATGTGTTCAATGCCGATGGCGGCCATGGCTTTGCCGAGTTCCAGGTAGTGCATGCCGCCGCTCACGCCCCAGCCGTCGACGGCGACGATGCCGTTTTTGGCGTCGATGCCGGCGACCACCCGGCCGGGAAAGGCCCGGGCGATGGCCTGGGCGGCCTTGGGATTGCGGGCGGCGAGGCTGCCTAAAATGACGCGGGACACGCCCATGTCCAGCAGAGATGCCGCGGCTTCGAGGGAGCGGATGCCGCCGCCGACTTCGACGTGCATGGGACCGGCGTGGTCCAGGATGCGGCGGATGACGGCGCGGTTGCGGCTTTCGCCGGCCAGGGCGCCGTCGAGGTCGACGACGTGGAGCCAGGCGGCGCCGGCTTCGCGGAATGTATCGGCCATGTCCGCCGGGTCGTCGGCGTACACGGTTTCCTTGTCGAAACGGCCTTCCACGAGGCGCACGCATTTGCCGCCCCGCAGGTCGATGGCCGGAAAGATGATCATGAGGAATACTCCTTTACATGTTGATGAACTTGCGCAGCATTTCCAGGCCGACGGCGCTGGATTTTTCCGGATGGAACTGGAACCCCATGACGCGGCCTTTCTGTACGGCGGCCACGACGGGGTATCCGTAGTCCGTCACAGCGGTGACGAGGCTCTTGTCCGCCGGTTCGCAGCAGTAACTGTGGACAAAGTAGACGTATTTTCCGCCGGCCCCGTCCAGCAAGGGACAGGGGGCTTTGAGTTCGAGGCTGTTCCAGCCCATGTGGGGAATCTTGAGCTGCGTGGGGATGCGGATGACTTTGCCTGGCAGGATGCCGAGGCCCGGCACGCCGGGCGATTCTTCGCTTGCTTCGAAAAGGACCTGCATGCCGAGGCAGATGCCCAGGAAGGGCTTGTCCTGACGTATGTGCTCCTGCAGCACGGGGATGAGGCCGGACTGCTTCAGGTTCCGCATGCAGTCGCCGAAAGCGCCGACGCCGGGCAGGAACACTTTGTCCGCTGCCGCCACGACGGCGGCGTCCCCCGTGACGACCGGTTCGCCGCCCGCCGCGGCAATGGCTTTGCGCACGCTGTGCAGGTTGCCCATGCCGTAATCGACGATGATCACTTGTTTTGTCATAGGGACCTCCCATGAAATTTGCGTGCCCCCGGAGGGGACATCGTTCACAACACGCCTTTGCTGCTCATGACGCCGTGCACGCGCGGGTCGTGCGCCACGGCTTCGGACAGGGCCCGGGCAAAGGCTTTGAAGATGGCTTCGACGATGTGGTGCACGTTGCGGCCGTAGAGCACGCGGATGTGCAGGGTCAGGCCGCAGTGCATGGCGACGGCGCGGAAGAATTCTTCCGTCATTTCGGCGTCGTAATTGCCCAGTTTCACTTTGGGGATATCGGCGTCGAAGACGAGGAAGGGCCGGCCGGAAAAGTCCAGGCAGACCTGGGCCAGCGTTTCGTCCATGGGCAGGAAGCAGTTGCCGTAGCGGTGGATGCCTTCCTTGCTGCCCAGGGCTTCGGCGAGGGCGTCGCCGAGGACGATGCCGATGTCTTCGACGGTGTGGTGGCTGTCGACCTGCAGGTCGCCCCGGGCCTGGACGGACAGGTCCAGAAAGCCGTGTTTGGCCAGCAGGGTCAGCATGTGGTCGAGAAAGCCGACGCCGGTGTCGATGTCCGCCTTCCCTGCCCCGTCCAGGTTCAGGGAGAGCCGGACCTGCGTTTCCGCCGTGCTGCGTTCCAGGGCGGCGCGGCGGCCTGTTTTGTTCGCTGTCATATCAGATTGCCTCGCTTCCCAGGATTTCGCGGCAGATGTTCCGCAGTTTGCCCATAATGATGCCGTTTTCTTCGGGCAGGCCGACGGATTCGCGGATGCAGCCCTGCAGGGCCGGATGTTCCGTGAAGTCGCGCAGCAGGATCTTCTGCTCGAGCATGTATTTGAAGAGGAATTTGCCGGCTTTCGACGCCTGGCTCAGGTTGCTGGGGCCGTACTTTTTGTCGTAGGCCCGGGCCAGGGCTTCCTGCAGGCGCCCTTCGGGGCGGTAGCACAGGAAGTTGCTCTGCGACGGCCAGACGCGCATGCCCATGTCTTCCAGGTTCTGGGCCATGAGGTCGCGCTGGCTGCGGATTTCGGCAATCTGCGGCGCGAAGGCGTCGCGGTGTTCGTAGCATTCGATGGCGCACATCAGTGTGTAGGCGTTGACGTGGTACGGCAGCAGGGTCTTGCCCAGGATGCCCGTCATGAGGCTGCTGCCGACGGCGTAGCCGACGCGCATGCCGGCCATGCTGTACGCTTTCGAGAAGGTCTTGTAGACGAGGAAGTTGCTGTATTTGTACAGCAGGGCCAGGGCGGACCCGGCCACGAGTTTGAGCTGGTCCAGGGGCCGCAGGTCGCGGGGATCCACGCCTTCGCCCTTGGCGAATTCCATGTAGGCTTCGTCGACGATGACGGGGCAGCCCGCGCCGGCGATGATCTTTTCGACGACGGGCAGCGGGTTGTAGTTGCCCGTGGGGTTGTTCGGGTTGTTGATGATGAGCAGGTCCGGCCGGTTGTCGGCGCAGAACTGCAGCACGGCGTCGGCGTCCAGGTAACCTTCCACGTTCAGGGGATAGCGCAGGACCTCGCTGTCGGACATCTGCGCGTACACGCCGTACATGGAGAACGACGGGTACGGCACGGCGATCTTCTTGCCGGGGCCGCCGAAAGCGTAGCAGGCCATCTGCAGCAGCTCGCTCGAGCCGTTGCCGACGCGCACTTTGTCCATGTCGACGCCGAGGCTTTTCGCGATGACGGCGCACAGGTTCTCGCATTTCATGGGCGGGTAGCGGTTGAACGCGAATTCCGCCGTTTTGGCGGCGATGTCCCGGCGCACCTCGTCGGGCAAATTATAATTGGACTCATTGGCGTTGACGACGATGTCGGCGTCGATGGTCTCCACTTCGTATTCTTCCAAGTCCGCCAGGCTGGGGCGGACCGTAAAATCAGCCATTGGGAGCCTCCTTCCCCGTTTCCTGCGAAACGGCCCGTTACTTCTTACTGTTTTCTTTGCGCTTGCGGATGGCGTTGGCATGGGCGCGCAGGCCTTCGGCCTCGGCCATGTTGATGATGTCGTCCGCCGCTTCCATGAGGGCGTCGTGCGTGTAGGAGATGATGCTCGTCTTCTTCATGAAGGTCTCCACGTTGAGGACGCTGTAGAATTTCGCCGTGCCGCCGGTCGGCAGGATATGGTTCGGGCCGGCGAAGTAGTCGCCCAAGGGTTCCGGGGAATCCTGTCCCAGGAACATGGCGCCGCAGTTGCGCAGCAGCGGCATGAGGCGGAAGGGTTCCTTCGTCATGATTTCCAGGTGTTCCGGCGCGCTGATGTTGGCCATGGCGACGACCGTTTCCATGTCTTTCGCCAGGATGATTTTGCCCATGTTCTGCAGGGATGCCGCGGCGATTTCCTCGCGGGGCAGTTCCTTGAGCTGGTCTTCCACTTCCGTGGCCACGGTGCGGGCGATGCGCTCGCTGTCCGTGATGAGGATGGCCGAGGCCAGGGGATCGTGTTCGGCCTGGCTCAGCAGGTCCGCCGCCAGGTAGACGGGGTTGGCCGAGTCATCGGCCACGATGAGGATTTCCGAGGGGCCGGCGAGCATGTCGATGTCCACGTGCCCGTAGACGGCCTTTTTGGCCAGGGTCACGAAAATGTTGCCGGGGCCCGTGATCTTGTTCACCTTGGGCACCGATTCCGTGCCGAAGGCCAGGGCCGCGATGGCCTGGGCGCCGCCCATCTTGTAGATTTCCTTGATGCCGATCTTTTCCGCCGTCACGAGCACGTAGGGGTTCAGTTTGCCGTTCCGTCCGGGAGGCGCCGCCATGACGATGCGGGGCACGCCGGCCACTTTGGCCGGTACGGCGTTCATGATGACGGACGACGGATAGGCCGCCGTGCCGCCCGGCACGTAGATGCCCACGCTGTCGAGGGGCGTCATTTTCTGGCCCAGCAGGGAGCCGTGGGCCCGGGGCGTGAACCAGGATTTCGGCATCTGCTCTTCGTGGAAGCGCCGCACGTTGGCGATGGCCCGCGTGATGGAGTCCACGACGGCCGGGTCGACGAGGGTGCGGGCTTCGTCGAATTCCTTTTCCGTGACGCGCAGGGTGTCCGCCGTCAGGCCGGCATGGTCGATGGTGTTCGTAAAGTGCAGCAGCGCTTCGTCGCCGCCGCTGCGGACGGCGTTCACGATGCGGTCCACGATCTGCGCCGCCGACAGATGCTCGCCCCACATGGCGTCACAGCCTGCCTGGACACGCGGGGCCAGTTCCTGTTCGTCAAAAGCCTTTTTCTTCAAAAGCGCCGCGATTTCCGCGGGGCTCATTTTTCTGGCATCGGTAATCTTCATTTCTGCGGTACCTCTTTTCCTTCCTTTTCTTCCTGCAAAACCCGCTGCAGGTCTTCCACGAGGCCGTGCAGCCGGTCGAACTTCAATTTGAAACTGACGGGGTTGGCGATGAGCCGCGCCGTCGACGGGAAGATGCGCGCCACTTCGACGAGCTTGTTTTCCCGGATGGTCGTCCCCGTTTCCACGATATCGACGATGCATTCCGCCAGGCCGATGAGGGGGCCCAGCTCGATGGAACCGTTCAGTTTGACGATGTCCATCTGGATGCCCTGGGCGTCAAAGAACTCCTTGGCGCAGCGGGGATACTTGGTCGCCACGCGCAGGTGCGCGTAGTCTTCCATTTCCGGACGCAGCTTCGCTTCCGGCACGGCCATCATGAGGCGGCACTTGCCGAAGCCCAGGTCCAGCAGTTCGTAGACATCTTTCTGCTCTTCGCGCAGGACATCTTTCCCGATGATGCCGATGTCCGCCGCGCCGTATTCCACGTAGGTCGGCAGGTCGACGGGTTTCGTGATGATGAAGCGGATCTTTTTTTCCTCGTTGGCGATGACCAGCTTGCGGGAATCTTCGGACACGCCCTCGGCCTCCCAGCCGACTTTGGCCAGGAGGGATGCGCTGCGGTCGAAGAGCTTGCCCTTGGGCAGCGCGATGGTGATGTAGTCGTTCATGGTATCACTCCTTCACGTAGCGGAACGTGTCACATTTATTGATGCGGGCCTGGTTCTGCACTTCGGCCTCGTCCATGGCGAATGTGGCGACTTTGACGCGCTGGCCCTGACGGCGCAGCTGCATGGCCAGGCGGATGGCGTCGGCCGTCCTGCCGGGCGCGTAGGCGATGAACAGGGCCGGCGGCACGGTCAGCTGCACGGTCTCCTGCCGCTGCAGCGTGAGCAGGATGCGCTCGATGCCCAGGGCGAAGCCCGTGGCGGGACAAGGCGAGCCGAACTGCTGCATCATGGTGTCGTAGCGGCCGCCGCCGATGAGGGAATAGCCCATGCCCGCGGCGTAGCCTTCAAAAAGCATGCCTGTGTAGTAATCGAGGCTGCGCGTCAGGCCCAGGTCGAAGCTCAAATACTGCTCCACGCCGTATTCCCGGCACAGGTCGTAGATCTTGCGCAGGTTTTCCAGGGCGTTCCAGCAGCGCCGGCTCAGGACGCGGCCCTGCATGTCGTCCAGCAATTCCACGCCGCCGTGCAGAAAGAGCAGTTCCCGGAAAATGTCCGCCAGCTGTTTGGGAATGCCTGCGGCCGCGACGGTCTCGCCGAGGCCCACGACGTTGCGCTTGATGAGGCACTGCTTGATGTCCCGCGCCTGGCTTTCGTTCAGGGCGGCGGCTTCGATGAGGCCGTTGATGAATTCCATCTGGCCCAGGCTGATGGAGAAATCCTGCAGCCCGACTTCGAGCAGCGTCTGCACGGCCAGGGCGATGACTTCGGCATCGGCTTCGGCGCCGGCGGCGCCCATCATTTCGATGCCGCACTGCGTGAATTCGCACAGGCGGCCGGCCTGGGCCTCTTCGTAGCGGAACAGGCGGGACCGGTAGGACAGCCGTTTCACGCCCGTGTCGCGGCGGAAGCGCGTCGCCACCATGCGGGCGATGGGCGCCGTCATGTCCGTGCGGAGCATGAGGGAATGGCCGTTGCGGTCCAGGAACTTGAACGCCGTCAGATCCGGGTTCCCTGCATTGGAAAACGTGTCGACATATTCAAAGGTCGGCGTGTCGACTTCGTCGTAACCCCAGGCATTGAACAGGCGGCCGATGCGGTCTTCCAGGCCGCGCCGCACTGCCCCTTCGCCGGGGAGGATGTCGCGGGTGCCGTAGGGCACCTTCAGTATTTTGTCGCTCATTGCTCTTTCCCTGCCCTCTCATGCATCTGGCGCTTGATTTCGGCCCGTTCTTTTTCAAACTGCACTTTGCGTTGTACCCGGGGTGACCGGTCCCCGTGTCGCCCGGCGTTCAGGTTGGCCAGGGCCGTGGAGTAGCCGTCCTTGCCGTAGACCAGGCAGCGTTTCACGCGGGAAATCGTCGCCGTGCTCGCGCCGGTCCGGGCCACGATCTCCTCGTACTTGACGCCCTCGTCCAGCAGGCGCGCCACTTCGAAGCGCTGCGCCAGGGCACGGTATTCGCTGATGGTGCAGACATCTTCCAGGAAATTGGAAATTTCGCGTTTATCCTTTAAAGAGAGGATCGCTTCACACAACTGTTCTGTCAGGTTGTTTTCGATTTTCTCTGCCATGATGAACCTCCTTTAATTTCTGTATTTATCAATTTACCACTTTATATTATAAAAGTCAATCAATTTTTAGTTGACAAGTATACGCATTGCGAGTATTATTATTACAAAATTCCTTAAAACTTCTTCACTTCATCAAGAGTTGGCAGAGGGACTGGCCCTATGACGCCACGGCAACCATCCGGAAGGAACGGTGCCAAATCCAGCGGGAATTCTCCGGAAGATGAAACGGTTTCTACCAGAAAAGTAAGGCCCTTCATCAATCGGTGAAGGGCCTGTTTTAGTTATGTCGGAACAGGCCCTCCGGCCCATTACCGCCATTGCGCAGAAAGGAGGGACGCGTCCCGTCCGCAAGGACAGACGGACGCGAACCACATATGATCAAACTGGTCAACGTAGAAAAAACATACTACAGCAAAGCCGGCGACATCGCAGCCCTGAAGAAGACGAACCTCGAAATCCGGGACGGCGAAATCTTCGGCATCATCGGCTTATCCGGCGCCGGCAAATCGACGCTCATCCGCTGCATCAACATGCTCGAGGTGCCCACGGGCGGGCAGGTCTTCGTCGACGGCAAGGAAATGACGGCCCTGCACGGCGCGGAACTGCGCAAGGCACGCCAGAACATCGGCATGATCTTCCAGCACTTCAACCTGCTGGCCACCCGCACGGTCGCCCAGAACGTGGCCTTCCCCCTGGAAATCCAGGGCCTGCCCAAGGACCAGATCAAGAGCCGCGTCGACGAGCTGCTGAAGCTGGTCCAGCTCGACGAACGGCGGGACTACTATCCGAGCCAGCTGTCCGGCGGCCAGAAACAGCGCGTCGGCATCGCCCGCGCCCTGGCCTCGAACCCGAAGGTGCTCCTGTCCGACGAAGCGACGAGCGCCCTGGACCCGCAGACCACGAAATCCATCCTGGCCCTGCTGAAGGACATCAATAAGAAGCTGAACCTGACCATCGTCATGATTACCCACCAGATGGAGGTCGTCAAGGAAATCTGCGACCGCGTGGCCGTCATCGAGAACGGGCACATCATCGAGCAGGGTTCCATGTACAAGGTCTTCACGGAACCGCAGGAAGAGACGACGAAGGAGTTCGTCCGCACGGTCAACGACATCAAGATTCCGCCCATCATCGACACGGCGGACATGAAGCCGGACTACTTCCCCGGCTCGTGCCTGCTGGCCAACCTGGAATTTCTGAGCGACCCCGACGCGGCGCAGCATCCTGACAAGAAGAGCGATACCGCCGAGGCGGACCAGCCCGTCGTGTCGGCCCTCGTCAAGAAGTTCGGTGTCGACGTCAACATCATTTCCGGCAAGGTCGACTACCTGAAGGACACGCCCTACGGGACGCTGCTGGTGGAAATCATCGGCGGGGAAAAGGCCATTCAGGATTCCCTCGCCTATCTGAACGAAGTCAAAGTAAAGCTGGAGGTGCTGGGCTATGTCAAATAATCTGATGGAATTACTGTTAACCTCCCTGGGCGAAACGATCTACATGGTCGTCGTGGCCATCCTCATCGCCTGCCTCATCGGCATCCCCCTGGGCATCATCCTCACAATCACCCGCAAGGACCATATCCTGCCCAACGCGGCGGTCCATAACGTGCTCGGCGCCATCGTCAACGCCATCCGTTCCGTCCCCTTCATCATCCTCATGGTCGCCATCATCCCCTTCACGCGCCTCGTCGTAGGCTCGTCCATCGGCACGACGGCCGCCATCGTTCCCCTGACCATCACCTGCGCGCCCTTCATTTCGCGCATCATCGAATCGTCCATGCTGGAAATCGACCCCGGCGTCATCGAAATGGCCCAGTCCATGGGCGCCAGCCCCTGGCAGATCATCTGGAAAGTCATGCTGCCGGAATCGCTCCATTCCGTGACCCTGGGCATCACGCTGGCCCTCATTTCCCTCATCGGCGCATCCGCCATGGCCGGTGCCCTGGGCGGCGGCGGCCTGGGCGACTTGGCCATCCGCTACGGCTACCAGCGTTTCCAGACCGATGTCATGATTGCCACGGTCATCGTCCTCATCATCCTGGTGCAGGGCGTCCAGGCCCTCGGCAACGCCGTGTCGAAGAAACTCAACAAGACGAAGATTTCCTGACGGCAAAAAAACAACCCCGGTCCTCTTCCGGCGGCCCGTATGTCCGGGCTGCCGGCGGAAGCCGGGGTTTTTCGTTGTTTAAAAGTCGATGTAGCGGTGCAGTTCGTCCGCAATTTTCTGCCGTTTGGACGGTGCCACCAGGCCGAACAGGAAATGGACGGCGATGTTGTCGGCCAGCTGTTCCATGGTCATGGTGCCGCCCAGGAAGTCGTATTTCGGGTTCGGGCTCATGAAGACCACCATGGAGATGCCGAAGAACCAGTGCTCGGCAATGTCGCGGTGGTCCGCCGTGGCGCGGAAGATACCCTGCCGCAGGCCTTCGCCGTAGACGCTGGCCATGGGTTCCGCTTCTTCCAGCAGCATGGCGTGGTAGCGTTTGATTTCTTCGCACCGTTCCGGCGGCGGCAGTTCGCCCCATTTGACGCGCAGTTCCAGGGAGCCGTCGTCCCGGGGCACGCAGATGATGCCGCGGTTCATGCCGGTCATTTCGAACTGGACGACCTGCCACAAAATCAGGTTGTCCGCCAAAAACCGGATCCAGGCCAGGGCGATGTCGCGCAGCTTCCGGGCCACGGTCTTTTTTTCATCGCGGGCGATGGCCCAGAACTCGTCCACGAGCTTGCGGTGCTTTTGCAGCACCAGGGCGTAAAACAGGTTGTCCTTGCTGCCGAAATACCGGTACACCGTCCCCTTGCCCGTGTCGGCCACGCGGATCACGTCGTCCAGCGTCGCCTGGGCGTAGCCGCTGTGGGAGAACACCTGCTCTGCCGCGGCCAGCAGGGCGGCTTTCTTGTCTCGTTCCCTTTCTGCTCTCGTTGGCATGTTTTCCTCCACGGTGCCCTGCGGCACCTTTTTTCCGAATGATAATAAAAACATTATACATTATAATTGCGGTTTCGTACAGACCGGTCAGTCACTTTTTGTAATGACAAACAGGAAAATTTCCCGTCCGGAGAAATTTGCGGACCGGGTAAAAAGGGACATCTTTTGGGGCGGCAATTTCAACCGGTCAGTGTTTTTTTCTTTGAATTCCTTACATTATACGGTATAATTAAGTTACCTGAGCGGGATGCTTATGCCCGCTCCTTTCCAGTCTTTTCTATCCTTTGGAAATTCAGGAATAAACAAGGAGGTATCTTCGTATGCTGAAACTCGTGTCGAAACGGTGCAAAGGCTGCGGCATCTGTGTGAACTTCTGCCCCAAGAAGGTGTTGGAAGTGACGGAAGTCGGCAAGTGCGCGATCATCGCAGGCAAGGAAAAGGACTGCATCCAGTGCGGCCAGTGCGAGATGCGCTGCCCGGACTATGCAATTTTCGTGGAGAAAGACAAATAAGAAGGAGTGAAGAAAATGTCCATCAAGTTGTTACAAGGCAACCAGGCAGTAGTGGAAGGTGCTATTGCGGCCGGCGTAAAGTTCTACGGCGGTTACCCCATCACCCCTTCTACTGAAATCGCGGAACAGTTATCGGCCCGTCTGCCCCAGGTAGGCGGCAAGTTCATGCAGACCGAAGACGAACTGGCCGGCCTCGGTGCCGCCGTGGGCGCTTCCATGGGCGGTAAAAAGGCTATGACGGCCACGTCCGGCCCGGGCTTCTCCCTGAAGCAGGAAATGCTCGGCCTGGCCTGCACGGCGGAAATCCCCGTCGTCATCGTCGATGTACAGCGCGTGGGTCCGGCAACGGGCCAGCCCACTTCCCCGGCCCAGGGCGAAGTCATGATGAGCCGCTGGGGCACCCACGGCGACCACTGGGTCATCGTCGTCAGCCCCGTTTCCGTTCCGGAATGCTTCTGGCTGACCATCCGCGCCGTCAACCTGGCGGAAAAATACCGCGTGCCGGTCATCATCCTCATGGACGAAGTGGTCGGTCATATGCGGGAAAAGATCGAACTGCCGGACGATTACAGCACCATCAAGACGGTGGAGCGCAAGCGCCCGACCTGCAAGCCGGAAGACTACCTGGCCTACGGCACGACCGGCGACGACCTGGTACCGCCCATGGCGGACTTCGGCAGCGGCTACCGCTGGCATGTGACGGGCCTGATCCACGACGACACGGGCTTCCCGAAAGGGACGCCGGAAGGCACGGTCAACGCCCTGAACCGCCTGCATGACAAGATCTACAACAACCTCGACGACATCGTCACCTTCGAAGAATACAAGATGGAAGACGCGGAATACGCGATCCTGTCCTTCGGCGGCGCCGCCCGTACGGCTTACGATACGGTCGACATGGCCCGCAAGGAAGGCATCAAGGTCGGCCTGTTCCGTGCCATCACCATCTGGCCTTTCCCGGAAAAACAGGTCAAAGCCCTGGCCGGCAAAGTCAAAGGCATCCTGGTACACGAACTGAACTACGGCCAGTACGTACTGGAAGTGGAACGCGTCGTATCCGGCAAGTGCCCGGTCTGGCTGTACGGCAAGTACGACAATTCGTCCGCCACGCCGCAGCAGCTGCTGGCTGAACTGAAGAAACACACGGGCCGTTGAGAGGAAAGGAGCATATCACCATGGGAATGGAACAATTAGTTGAAAAATATTTCCGTCCGGGCCGCCTGCCTCATATCTGGTGCCCCGGCTGTGGCCACGGCATCATCACCGGCGCCATTGTAAAAGCAGTAGATAAACTGGGCCTGTCCAAGGACGAGGTCGCCGTCATCTCCGGTATCGGCTGCTCCAGCCGTGCCTCGGGCTATCTGGACTTCAACACGGCCAACACGCTGCACGGCCGTGCCCTGCCGATTGCCAGCGGCCTGAAGATGGCCAACCCGAAACTGAAGGTCATTGTCCCCTCCGGCGACGGCGACGCCACCGCCATCGGCGGCAACCACCTGATTCATGCGGCACGCCGCAACATCGACCTCACCCTGGTCGTTTACAACAACAGCATTTACGGTATGACCGGCGGCCAGTACTCCCCCATGACCCCGAAGGGATCCAAGGCGACCACCGCTCCGTACCTGACCATCGAACCGGCCTTCAACCTGCTGGACCTGGCCAAGGCTGCCGGCGCCACCTTCGTGGCCCGCTCCACCACCTTCCATGTACAGAACATGGTGGACTGCATCGCCAAGGGCATCCAGCACAAAGGCTTCTCCATCATTGAATGCGTCTCGGCCTGCCCGACCAACTTCGGCCGCCAGAACCGGATGGGCGCGGCTCCCAAGATGATGGAATGGCAGCGGGATCACGCCGTCATGGTCGGTGCCTGGAACCGGATGGACGAAGAAACCCGCGCCAAGGCGATTGCCGACGGCAAGTTCCCCATCGGCGTCCTGTATGAAAACAACGATGTCCAGGAATACACGGAAGCCTATGACGATCTGATCAAACGGGCGCAGGGAGGTAAATAATCATGAGACATAATTTCCGTTTTGCCGGCACCGGCGGTCAGGGTCTGATCACGGCTGCCATCATTCTGGCAGAAGCCGCCATCGAAGATAACAAGGAAGCCGTCCAGTCCCAGTCCTACGGCCCGGAAGCCCGCGGCGGCTCTTCCAAGGCGGACTGCATCATTTCCGACGACAAGATCTGGTTCAACCGCGTGGTCTGCCCCGACGTGCTCCTCGTCATGAGCCAGGAAGCAGCCAACAAGTACACCGGCGACACCGATGAGAACAGCATCGTCGTGACGGACAGCCTGTTCGTCAAGGACGTTCCCGGCAAGCACAAACAGCGCATCGACCTGCCCATCACCCATACGGCGGTGGAACAGTGCGGCAAGACCCTGTTTGCGAACATCGTGGCCCTGGGCGCCATTGTGGGCCTGACCCACTGCGTCACGGACAAGTCCATTGAAAACGCCGTACTGGGCCGTGTTCCGAAAGGAACGGAAGAAGCCAACAAGAAGGCCTTGAAAGCCGGCATGGACCTGGTCAAGCAGTTTGCGAAATAAGTAAGGCAGCAAGCAGCAAAAGCAATAACCCGCGGGAAGGCTCTTCCTGCGGGTTATTTTTAACAGTTCAAACTTTCGTAATAAACTTGTTACAGTACTGTCAAACTTTTTCGGGGAGGCCATGGTACAATGAGCACAGTCATGAAAGAATCCGGGGCCGGTACGGCGGCAGGTGCCGCTGTGCAGCAATGCCCCTGTATCCGATAGAAAGAAGGTACGTTGTGTTTACGATTTCCCCGTTCAAGAAAAAGCTGGCCGCTGTGCTGGTCTCTTCGAGTGTTGCTTTTTCCGCCGCCTGCGCGGCCGGCGAAGCCATCATCCATTCGGCCCACGCGGCGGAGCCCGCGCCGGCTGCCGTCGTGGAGCAGGTTGGCCTGCCGAGCCCGTTCACGCCCTGCAGTTCCCTGGAAGAAATGAGCGCCAAACTGGGCTTTACGGTGCAGCTGCCCGCCGCCCTGGCGGACCGGAGCATCCGCTCCCTGAATGTGCTGTCGGGCGATACGGCGCAGATTGATTTTGCCGACGGTTCCATGTACCGCATGGCCCGGGGAAAGCAGGACATCAGCGGCGACTACACCCGCTACGACGTGCGCAAGTCCTGGCGCGCCGACGGACGCCGGATCACGGCCCGGGGCGAAAAGGACGCGTACCGTTCCATCATCTGGCGCGACGGCACCTATTCCTATGCTTATCTGACGGACACGCCCCTGACCCGTGCCGAAGTGACGGCCCTGGCCACCGGCAAGTGACCGCTGCATTCCATCAGACTGAAATCATCATCCTACAGAACGAAGGGTAGTTGGGAGACACCTCGAAAAAGGGCCTGCCCCGTACGACTGTTGTACGGGACAGGCCCTTTCAATTTGCCTTGGAACGGGCAGGACATCGTATGGTGTTTTAGTTGCGCACGCGGCGGCGGGAGGTTTTGCCCTGCCGGCCGTTGATTTCGGCGGCGGCGATGACGGCCTGCGCGACGGCTTTCAGGGAGAGGCGCCGGTCCATGCTCAAATGCTGCATGGCCTGGAAGGCGTCGTGTTCGGAAAAGCCGTGCTGGTCCATGAGGATGCCTTTGGCGCGGTCCAGGAGTTTCCGCGTTTCCAAGTCCTCTTTGGCCTTTTCCAGCTCGCCCTGCAGGTTTTTGTAGGAGTTCCAGCGGTTGATGGCGATTTCGATGGCCGGGGTCAGCTCCTCTTCGCGGATGGGCTTGACCAGATAGGCCATGACGCCGGAGTCCGTGGCCTGTTCCACGACATCGCGCTGGCTGTAGGCGGTCAGCAGCAGGACGGGCGCGATCTGCTCGTCGGCGATGATCTTGGACGCTTCGAGGCCGCTCATGCCGGGCATTTTGACGTCCATGATGACGAGGTCCGGTTTCAGGTCCCGCGCCATGGTGACGGCATCGGCCCCGTTATCAGCCTCGCCGACGACATCGTGGCCCCGTTCGGCCAGCATTTCGCTCAGGTCGAGGCGCAGGATGGCTTCGTCGTCCACGACCAGTATTCTCAACTTATTCACAGTATCTATCCTCCTGATTCAATGTCCTCAGACGCGCGGCAGAATGACTTCCGCCATGGCGCCGCGTACGCCGTCCGTACGGTTGTGCAGGTAAAATACGCCTTTTAAATCCGACGTCACGACGGTCTGGACGATTTTCAGGCCCAGGCTCTTGGAACGGCCGGGCTGAAAGTCTTTCGGCAGGCCCGTCCCGTCGTCGGTCACGCGCAGGATGACGTTGCCCGGCGTTTCGAACAGGTCGACGGCCAGCGTGCCCTGGGTGCATCCTTCGAAGCCGTGCTCGAGGGAGTTCTGGACCAGTTCGTTCAGGACCAGGGCCAGGCTCGCGGCCTTCTGGGACGGCAGCAGCAGGGATTCCGCCGTAAAGGCGGTCTGCAGGTGCAGTTCCGGGTTGCCCATGCTGCTCAGGACCGTGCGGAACACGTCCCTGCCCAGGGCGGCCATGTCGACTTCTTCCGTGCCCTGCGTGGACAGGTATTCGTGCACGAGGGCGATGCTGCTGATGCGGTTGATGGAATCCTTCAGGACCGTCTTCGTTTCCTGGCTCCGGGCGCGGCGCTGCTCCAGGCGCAGCAGGCTGGCGATGGTCTGCAGGTTGTTCTTCACGCGGTGGTGGATTTCCTTGATCATGGCCGACTGGACGCGCAGTTCCTCGTCCTTCAGCTTCAGCTGCGTTACATCTTCGATGATGGCGATGAGCTGCCGCGGCCGGCCCGAACTGTCGTTGAGGGGCAGGAAGCGGATGTCCAGGGTCAGGCCTTTCTGGCGGATTTCCTCTTCGTAGGCCTCGCCGCTGCTGCACACTTCCGTGACGCCGTTCCAGTGGATGTCCATGCTGTTCGTGCGCCGCCCGACGAGCATGCCCACGCCTAGCACGCGGTAAATGTGGCGTGCCGCGTTGTTGGCGGCCAGGATTTCCTTGTTCCGCGCGTTGATGAGCACGAGGCCGTCGATACTGGCCATGCGGCGGTAGCAGGCGTTGCGGCTGTCCACGCCGGTGCTGGTGCGCAGAAAGTCCATGGTGGCGTCCCAGAAGACGACGTCGGCTTCGCGGTCTTCAAAGGCGGCCGCGGCAAAGCAGGTGCCGGCGGCGTCGCACACGGGGAACACCTTCATGCGGGCGTACTGGCCCAGGATGAATTCCCGCATGCCTTCGGTGACTTGGTTGTCGCGCAGGGTCTGCGCCGTCAGCGGTTCGTCGGCCAGGCGGACCGGTACGAGGGCCCGGCTGCCGTCCTCCATGGCATTGGCGGCCGGCTCGTCCGCTACATCGTCCACGCGGGTCAGCGGTTCGGCCTGGGCGCAGATTTCCAGGAAAAGCTCTTCGCCGTCCGCGCCGGTGCTGCCTTGGATGCCGGCCAGGACGCGGGCTTCGCGCTCTTCCGTCACGGGCAGGACGAGGGAGATTTTGGCCTGGGCGATGTCCGCCGCCAGGGGCAGCAGGCCCTCCATGGCGCGCAGGATCCGCCCTTGTTCCGCCGTCAGCCCTTTGATGGTCATAATCAGGCCTCCTTACGTTTTTGGCAGGCTCCGTCCTTGCCGCTGAAGGGGCAGCCGGCACAGCCGGAGCCGCAGGTGCCGCCGGCGGGCTTTTTCAGCACGGAGCGCACGGCGAGAATGGCCAGGACGGCCACGAGGCCCAGTAAAATCCAGTCTATGGTGTTGAGGTTCTGCATGGTAAAACTCCTGTACCCTCAGAAAAGGAGGGCGATGTGATACACGACGATGCCGACAATCCAGGCGATGACGCACTGCGCTACGACGACGCCGAGGGCACCCAGGGACGAATCCAGTTCCTTGCGGATGGTCGCGATGGCTGCCACGCAGGGCGTGTAGAGCAGGGTGAAGGCCAGGAAGGAGGCCGCTGTCGCGGGCGTGAAGATGCCCTGAAGGATGGCCGTCATGGTGGCCGGTGTGGCGTTGGTCAGGACCGTCGTCGTCGCCACGACGGTTTCCTTGGCCGCAAAGCCCGTCAGCAGGGCCGTGGCCATGCGCCAGTCCGTAAAGCCCAGGGGGGCGAACACGGGCGCGACGCTCTGGCCGATGAGGGCCAAAAGGCTCTTCGCGTTGTCTTCCACGGGGAACAGGTGGGCGTCAAAGGTTCCGAGGAACCAGATGATGAGGGTGCAGACGAAGATGACGCCGAAGGCGCGCTGCAAGAAGCCGCTCGCCTTTTCCCACAGCAGCAGGCCGACGCTTTTGGCCGACGGGAAGCGGTAATTGGGCAGCTCCATGACAAAGGGCACGGGGTTGCCGCGGAACACGGTGTTCTTCATGAGCAGCGATACGAGGATCGCCATGAGGATACCCGTGAAATAGATCACAATCATGGCCAGGGCGGCGTGGTGCGGGAAGAAGGCCGCCACCATGATGCCGTAAATGGGGATCTTGGCCGAGCAGCTCATATAGGGGATGAGCAGCAGGGACATCTGGCGGTCGCGGTCGCTCGACACGGTGCGCGTCGCCATGACGGCAGGCACGCTGCAGCCGAAGCCGATCAGCATGGGCACGATGCTGCGGCCCGACAGGCCGATTTTACGCAGCAGGCGGTCCATGACGAAGGCCACGCGGGCCATGTAGCCCGTATCTTCGAGGACGGACAGGAAGAAGAACAGGGTCACGATAATGGGCAGGAACGAGATGACCGTTCCGACGCCCGAGAAGATGCCGTCCTTGATGAGGCTGTGGACGACGGGGTTGATGCCATACCCCTGCAGGGCGGCGGAGACCATGTCCCCCAGGCCGTCGATCCAGCCCGCCAGCAGGTCCGACAGGGCCTGGCCGATGACGCTGAAGGTCAGCCAGAAGACGAGGATCATGACGCCGATGAAGACCGGGATGGCCGTGTACTTGCCCGTCAGGATCTTGTCCATGCGGATGCTGCGCAGGTGTTCCTTGCTCACGTGGGCATGGACGACCGTGCCGGCCACGACGCTTTCGATGAAGCGGTAGCGCATGTCCGCCAGGGCGGCGTTGCGGTCCAGTCCCGATTCGTCCTCCATCTGGACGATGATGTGTTCCAGCAGTTCTTTTTCGTTCTGGTCGAGGCCCAGCTCGTCATCCATGTGGCTGTCGCCTTCGATGAGCTTCGTGGCGCAGAAACGCGCCGGAATGCCCAGGCGGTCCGCATGGTCCTGAATCAGGTGGATGACGGCGTGGATGGCGCGGTGCACCGGCGAACCGGCTTCGCAGAAGTCCGTCACCTGCGGCAGCACCTTGCCGCGGGCCACTTCGACGGCATGGTCGATGAGTTCCGCCACGCCTTCGTTCTTCACGGCGCTGATGGGCACCACGGGGATGCCCAGGGCCTCGCTGATCTTTTCCACGTCGATGGTGCCGCCGTTAGCGCGCAGCTCGTCCATCATGTTGAGGGCGAGGACCGTCGGTACCTGCAGCTCCAGCAGCTGGAGCGTCAGGTAGAGGTTGCGCTCGATATTCGTCGCGTCGACGATGTTGATGATGGCGTCAGGCTTTTCGTTGATGATGAAATCCCGCGTCACAATCTCTTCCTGCGTGTACGGGCGCAGGGAATAAATGCCCGGCAGGTCGACGACGTCGCACTTGCTGTTCGTCCCTTTGATGACGCCGATCTTCTGGTCCACCGTCACGCCGGGAAAGTTCCCCACATGCTGGTTCGACCCGGTCAGTACGTTGAAGAGCGTCGTCTTGCCGCAGTTCTGGTTTCCCGCTAATGCAAAAATCATGCTTCTTCCTCCGCCTCCGTCAGTGACGCGTCATCGAGCACGATGTACTGTGCCTCTTCGAGCCGCAAAGTCAGCTCGTAGCCGCGCACCTTGATTTCAACGGGGTCGCCCATGGGCGCCGTTTTCTGCAGCGTGACGACCGTATGGGGGATGAGGCCCATGTCCAGCAGCCGGTTGCGCAGTGCTCCTTCGCCCAGTACCGCCGTAATGCGCCCGCTCCAGCCGATCGGCAGTTTATCCAGTGTCATGTTGTAACTCCTTGTATAAAAGAAAGATGAAATAAAAAAGATGGTAACTTATATTATACCATGTTTTGGTACACCGTGGCACCCTGCACGATGGTGCAGGCAATGGTCACGTCGTCGTCGAACAGGGTGATGTCGGCCAGGGCGCCGGGCCGGATGGAACCCAGCACGCCTTCCTTGTGCAGTTCCTTCGCAGGCACCTGGGTCACCGTGCGCAGGACCGACGGCCAGTCGGCGCCGGTGTTTTCCTTGAAATGGCGCACGGCCTCGTTCAGCGTCAGGACGCTGCCGGCCAGGGTCCCGTCGGCCAGGCGGGCCTCCCCGTTCCGGACGAAGACCGCCTGCCCGCCCAGTTCGGACGGCCCGTCGCCGAGCCCGCAGGCGCGCAGCGAATCAGTCACCAGTTCCACCTGGTCCGGGCCTTTCAGGCGGTACAAAAGAGCCTGCGCCGCCGCATGGACGTGCAGGTTGTCCGCAATGAGTTCGCAGACGGCCCCGCTCTGCCAGGCGGCGCCCACCAGGCCAGGCTGGCGGTGATGGAAGCCCGTCATGGCGTTGTACAGGTGCGTCACGTGCGCCGCGCCGGCCGCGAAAGCCGCCCGGGCTTCGTCGTACGTGGCGGCGCTGTGCCCCAGGGACACGATGATGTCCCGTTCCCGGCAGGCGGCAATAAAGCGGTCCCGCTCCGCCGCGTCCACCGTTTCCGGTGCCAGCACGACGACGCGGATGATGTCGGCATAAGGCTCCAGGCGGGCGAAGTCGGCCTTGCAGATGGCCGTGCCGCGCTGGGCGCCTTTATAGGTTTCGCTTACGAAGGGGCCTTCCAGATACGCCCCCAGGATGCGGGCGCCCGGGAAGGCTGCCGCGCCTTCGCCGGCAGGCCCGTCCTTGGCCTCCCCTGCCCCGTCCTGCCGCGCCATGGCGGTGCGGACGGCGTCGAGGGCCTTGTAGACAGCCGGCCATTCGTAGGTCATGGTCGTCGGCAGAAAGGCCGTGACGCCCGTCTGTGCCTGGAACCGGCTCATGGCGGCCAGCCCCTCCGGGTCGGCGTCCATGGTATCCCTGCCCAGGCAGCCGTGTATATGCAGGTTCAGGAAGCCCGGCGCCACATAGCGTCCCCCGGCGTCCGTCACCTCGACAGGCTGCCCCTGCCACGTGCCGGCCGTCCCGTATTCCGCAAAAAAGGTCGTTTCCGTCACAATGGCCTTGATTTTTTTATCGAACAGGAGCACGCAGCCCGTCAGGACTTCGTCCTCCAAAATCAGTTTTCCGTGTACAATCGCCCGCATTTTCCTGCCTCCGTTTTTTCTACATTATAGCATACGCAGGCCGCGGCAGGCGTAAAAATGACATCAGGCGGGCCTGTTTCACGGGAAACAAAATGCCTCCGGAAGGGGTCTGCAAAAGCAGGCTGGTTCCAGAGGCATCGCTGTTGCATCGGGTGACGCAGCAAACGGGTTGGCAGATGTTTTATTTTTTTATTTCCAGGTGCACAGCGCAGCCCCCTCATTGGCCCTTTTCAGCGATCCGCGCCCGGCAGGGAGGATAACCGCCGGCGCGGCAGCTGTGCACGCACAACCCTTCGCAAGCCGGAGTTCCGGCTCAGTCATTGATTCCGTACAGCAGGTCGCCGTACGTCGGATACGGCAGGTAATCGCCGCCCAGCATGGCTTCGACAGCATCGCCGGAGGCACGCAGCGTATCCATGGCGGCCAGCACCTTGTCGTGGTAGGCCGTGCCGGCCTTCTTCTGGTCCGTGATCTTTTCGGCAGCCTGCAGCACCTTTTCCAGCTTCGTGCCGTCGGCAAACATCTGGATAGTCGCTTTGTTCAGCTTGTCCAGGAACGTGGTGTCGGGCTTGATGCCCAGAGCCTTTTCGTTCATGGCCGTCGTGGTCAGGTCCTTCAGGTACTTTTCCGCCGCCGGCAGCAGGTCCTTATGCAGCATGTCCAGCATGGTGAGTGCTTCGATGTTCAGCGTCTTGTTGTACAGTTCGTACTGGATTTCGACGCGGGATTCGACTTCGGACTTCGTGAAGATGCCGTGTTTCACGACCAGGTCGACGTTCTTTTTGGCGCTCATGGCGGCCAGGGCTTCCGGCGTGGACTTGAGGTTCAGCAGGCCGCGCTTTTCGGCTTCGGCCACCCATTCGTCCGTGTAGCCATTGCCGTTGAAGACGATGCGCTTGTGGGCCAGGTAGATCTTCTTGACGAGGGCCTTGACGGCCTTGTCCAGGCCGGCCGGTTTGACGCCTTTCAGTTCGTCGGCGACCCAGTCGAGCTCTTCGGCGAAAATGGTGTTCAGGTAGGCGTTCGTGCAGGCGATGGAAGCCTGGGAGCCGAGCATACGGAATTCGAACTTGTTGCCCGTGAAGGCGAACGGCGAGGTACGGTTGCGGTCCGTGTTGTCCTTTTCCAGGGCCGGCACGGTTTCGCCGGACAGCTTCATCATGGTTTCATGATGGGCCTTGTAGGGTTTGCCGGCGGCAATGGCTTCGAGGACGCCCGTCAGTTCCGTGCCCAGGAAGACGGAGACGATGGCCGGCGGCGCTTCGTTGGCGCCCAGGCGGTGATCGTTGCCCGCGCTGGCCACGGTGGCGCGCATGACATCCTGGTATTCATCGACGCCCTTCAGGACGGCCGCCAGGAACAGCAGGAACTGGTCGTTGTGGTACACGTCGTCGCCGGGGTCGAACAGGTTCTTGCCTTCGGCCGTGGAAACGGACCAGTTGTTGTGCTTGCCGCTGCCATTGATGCCTTCGAACGGCTTTTCATGGAGCAGGCAGACCATGCCGTGCTTCAGGGCGATGCGTTTCATGTATTCCATCATGAGCTGGTTGTGGTCCGTCGCGATGTTGACCGGCGAGAAGATGGGGGCCAGCTCGTGCTGCGCCGGCGCCACTTCGTTATGTTCGGTCTTGGCAAGGACGCCCAGCTTCCACAGTTCTTCGTCCAGCTCTTCCATGAAGGCCTTCACGCGCGGCTTGATGACGCCAAAGTAATGGTCTTCCATTTCCTGTCCTTTCGGCACCTTGGCGCCGAACAGGGTACGGCCGCAGTAAACCAGGTCGCGGCGTTTTTCCCAGAGCTTCTTGTCGACCAGGAAATACTCCTGTTCCGGCCCGACGTTCGTGACGATGTGTTCCGTATGGATGCCGAACAGGGCCAGCACGCGCTTGGCCGATTTATCCAACGCGGCGATGGAACGCAGGAGCGGCGTCTTCTTGTCCAGCACATCGCCCGTGTAGGAGCAGAACGCCGTCGGGATATACAGGCAGTTGTCCTTGATGAAGGCGTACGACGTGGGGTCCCAGGCGGTGTAGCCGCGGGCTTCGAAGGTGGCGCGCAGGCCGCCGGACGGGAAGCTCGACGCATCGGGTTCGCCCTGGATCAGGTCCTTGCCGGAAAATTCCATGATGACGCGCCCATCCGCCGCGGGCTGGATGAAGCTTTCATGTTTTTCGGCCGTGATGCCCGTCATAGGCTGGAACCAGTGGGTGTAGTGGGTGCAGCCGTGTTCCAGCGCCCAATCCTTCATGGCGTAAGCCATCATGTCGGCCAGTTCGCGGCTCAGCGGCTCGCCCGCCGCCACGGCCCGCTGGAACTCCTTATAGGTTTTCGCCGGCAGGCGGTCCTTCATGACCCGTTCGTTAAATGCCAGGCTGCCAAATAATTTCGGAACATTCGTCATTGTGCTCTCCTCCTTATCTCTTGACCATCCGTCGATGTATCCTTCTCTCGGTACGGAAAATCAAAAACAAATAAAAAAAAACGAAGGCGCCCGGACATAAAGTCCTCAACGTCTTCGTTGTTACACTCATTATAAGCACGTTTTCGGGATTTGTAAAGCGGAATTTTGCAGAAACACAGAAACAGGTCTTGGTTGTCAAGACATGTGTTACACTCTTGAATTTGAGAAATACTCTGTTACAACCTGGTTTGGGCTTCTGAATGCTAGGGATGTCTTG
>ONAN01000012.1 GCA_900315805.1 uncultured Selenomonadales bacterium | reverse complement strand
ATTTCTGAGAGAAACGTTTTGTTAAGTGCGCCCTTTTTTAAGAATTTTTATAGAAATCACCTCATTTTTTAACTTGACATATTACCAGATTGCTTTTTTCAGCAAGCGCACAATCGTGTCCACGGCCTCTCCCAGCTGCTGCAGTTCCCGGTCGGACAACCCTTCCAGGTGCCCGCCGATGTCCTGGTTCGATTTGACGATGAAATCCTCGGCACGCCGTTTCCCTTCGTCCGTCAAATACAGTTCCTGGGACCGGCGGTCCGTCTCCGAAGTCACACGGATCAAAAAACCGTGCTTCTCGTGGGACGCCAGGATGCGGCTCACGTAGCCCTTGTCAATGTTCATGCTCTTGGCGATGTACGCCGCATTACATCCTTCATGGCAATAGATTTCGTAAAAGATCCGCGCGTACGTGACGCCGAATTCCGAACCAAGGTAATGATTGCCCAGCAGATTCAGGGCCGGCAGGTAAAACCGGTTGAAGGCCCGCACTTTCTCCACGATGTCCTGTCTTTCCATGTGCCAACTTCCTTTCCTGTTTTCCCGGGAAATAACGGGGTAATTGGTTGACTAAATCAACTATATGCACTATAAACCATTTGGTTGATTTTGTCAACTACTTTTTTCTAAAAAAGAAGAAGAGGGCCCGAAGGTCCTCTTCTGAAATTCCGTATCTCATTTTCCCTGCCGCTTCAGGTTGATGGCTGCCTGTGCCGCAGCCAGACGGGCGATAGGCACACGGAACGGCGAGCAGGAAACGTAGTCCAGGCCCAGTTCCTGGCAGAAGGCCACGGAGGACGGATCGCCGCCGTGTTCGCCGCAGATGCCGCAGTGCAGCATGGGGTTCTCTTTGCGGCCCCGTTCCACGGCCATCTTCATGAGCTGGCCGACGCCTTCCTGGTCCAGTTTGCTGAAAGGATCGAATTCGTAAATCTTATCGTCGTAGTATGTTTCAAGGAACTTGCCGGCATCGTCGCGGGAGAAGCCGAAGGTCATCTGCGTCAGGTCGTTCGTGCCGAAGGAGAAGAAGTCCGCTTCCTTGGCGATTTCGTCGGCCGTCAGGGCGGCACGCGGGATTTCGATCATGGTGCCGACCTTGTAGTTGAGGAAATAGCCTTTTTCGCGCATGACTTTTTCCGCGGTCTCGACGATGATGTGTTTCACGAAGAGCAGTTCCTTGCGGTCGCCGACGAGGGGCACCATGATTTCCGGTACGATATCATAGTTGCATTCCAGCTTGACGGCGATGGCCGCTTCGATGACGGCGCGGGTCTGCATGCGCGTGATTTCCGGATAGATGACGCCCAGACGGCAGCCGCGCAGGCCCATCATGGGGTTGAATTCATGCAGTTCGGCAATGCGGGCTTTGACGTGCTCCACCGTGAAGCCCATGTCTTTGGCGAGGGCCTTGATTTCCGGTTCCGTCTTCGGCAGGAATTCGTGCAGGGGCGGATCCAGGAAACGCACCGTCATGGGACGGCCGCGCAGGGCCTTGTACATGGCGATGAAGTCTTCGCGCTGGTACGGAATCAGTTCCTTCAGGGCGGCTTCGCGCTGTTCCACCGTGTCGGAAAGGATCATGCGGCGGAATTTCGGAATGCGGTCGGCCTCGAAGAACATGTGCTCCGTGCGGCACAGGCCGATGCCTTCGGCGCCCAGACGGACGGCGTTTTCGGCGTCCTTCGGCGTATCGGCATTGGTGCGGACCTGCATCTTGCGGTACTGGTCGGCCCAGCGCATGATGCAGCCGAAGTTGCCGCTGATGGTCGCTTCGACGGTCTTGATGTCCCCTTCGTAAATGTTGCCCGTGGAGCCGTCCAGGGAGATATAGTCGCCTTCGTGATAGGTCTTTTTGCCGAGGGTGAATTTCTTCTTTTCCTCGTCCACTTTCAGTTCGTTGCAGCCGGACACGCAGCACGTACCCATGCCGCGGGCCACGACGGCCGCGTGCGAAGTCATGCCGCCACGGGCCGTCAGGATGCCCTGGGACGCGTGCATGCCTTCGATATCTTCCGGCGAGGTCTCGAGGCGTACCAGGATGACCCGTTCGCCGCCGGCTGCGGCGTTCTTGGCCGCTTCCGCCGTAAAGTACACTTTGCCGGCCGCCGAACCGGGCGATGCCGGCAGGCCGTGGCCAATGACCTTACCCGCTGCCAGGGCGTCCTTGTCGAAGGTCGGATGGAGCAGCTGGTCCAGGGATTTGGCCTCAATGCGGAGCAGGGCCTCTTCCGGCGTAATCATGCCTTCGTCGACGAGGTCGCAGGCGATGTTGATGGCCGCTTCGGCCGTGCGTTTGCCGTTCCGGGTCTGCAGGAAATACAGCTTGCCTTCCTGAATGGTGAATTCCATATCCTGCATGTCGCGGTAATGGGCTTCCAGCTTGTTGGCCAGGCGGATGAATTCGCGGTAGCAGTTCGGCAGGTCTTCCGCCAGCTTCGTGATCGGCTGCGGCGTGCGCACGCCGGCCACCACGTCTTCGCCCTGGGCATCGATCAGGTATTCGCCGTAAATGCCCTTGGCGCCCGTGGCGGGGTTGCGCGTGAAGGCGACGCCCGTGCCCGACGTATTGCCCATGTTGCCGAAGACCATGGTCTGCACGTTGACGGCCGTGCCCCAGTCACCGGGGATGTCGTTCATGCGGCGGTACACGTTCGCCCGCGGATTGTCCCAGGAGCGGAAGACGGCCTTGACCGCTTCCAGCAGCTGCGTGGCCGGCTCCTGCGGGAAATCCTCGTTCTTCGCCTTTTTATAGACTTCCTTGAAGCGCTTGACGAGCTCCTTCATGTCGTTGACATCGAGGTCGATGTCGTACTTGACGCCCTTCTTCTCCTTGATTTCGTCGATGATCTTCTCGAAACCGGATTTCGGGATTTCCATGACGACATCGGAGAACATCTGGATGAAGCGCCGGTACGAATCGTAGGCAAAGCGCGGATTCTTCGTCTTCTTTGCCAGCCCCTCGACCGATACATCGTTCAGGCCCAGGTTCAGGATGGTGTCCATCATGCCCGGCATGGAAACGCGGGCGCCGCTGCGGACGGAAACCAGGAGCGGGTCGTTCGTGTCGCCGAACATGCGCCCGTTCTGCTTTTCCAGCCAACGCATGGCCTGGAAGATCTGCCGCTGGATTTCATTGGAAATCCGCTGCCCCGCGCGGTAATAATCCGTGCAGGCCTCCGTCGTGATCGTGAAGCCCTGGGGAATCGGCAGTCCCAGATTCGTCATTTCGGCGAGGTTCGCGCCCTTGCCGCCCAACAGCTCGCGCATCTGCGCGTTGCCTTCGAAGAACCCATAGACCCATTTTTTAGCTTGTGCCATGTATGTTCGCCTCTTTCTTTGTGCCTTGCGGCTTTCTCACATCAGAAATATGTCACTTTTGCCGATGACTACACTAATTGTTCCATACCTCTATTTTACCTTGTTTCCATATCGCCCGCAAGATGGAAAGTGTGACCATTTCCGCAAATGTCACTACGGTCGGTGAAGACGCAAAAACGGCAGGGAATCCCTTCCCTGCCGTTGCGGTACCCTGATTCAGTTTTCACTTTCCTCCGAAGTGGATTTGGTCTTCTTGACCGTCGGTTTGGCCTGGTCCTGCAGCTTCTTTTCGCGGTCCGGCACGACGACCGGTTTGTCGCTCTTGATCTGGTTCAGGAGCGTCGCCAGCGACTCGGCCGTGGAATCCGCGTCCGTGCAGGTCATGATGGGCTGGTTGCCCAGCAGGACCGTGCTGCCGTTCGCGTAGGCATTCTGGGCGTTCTGCCCGTTCCGGTAGGCGGCCACCAGGTTGCCCATGACGAAGTAGGCCCGTTCTCTTGCGCTCATGTCGCCCGTACCGGCCGGGGCCACGAAGACCTTGCCGCCGACCTTGACCACGCCGTTTTCACAGGTCACGTTGCCGCCGCTCAGGTCGGTCAGCCGTTTGGCATAGTTGTCCCGCCGCTGTACATTCGTCGGATGGTCCGACGGCGAGAAGATTTCACCGACGAAATCCTTGCTGTTGTCCTTCATCTTTTCCATGACGCGCTGCCACATGGCGGCCGTCGCGCCGGGATTGTAATTCGTATGGAGCATGTAGGTCAGGGCCAGGTTGTCGGCCTGCCATTCGTCCTTTTTCGTGATGGCCACGTTGTTGATCTGGTTGACGGCCACATCGAGGACCGTGTCGGCCACGTTGCTGCCCGCCGCACCGCTCAGCACCATGGCGCCCACGGCCACGCCGACCTTTTTGCGCGTCCCGTGGACCACATGGTCTTTCTGGCCGTGGCCCATTTCATGGAGCAGGACGACGGCGATTTCGTCCGGATTGGTCGTCATGGAATACATGCCCGTGTTCACGGACATGACATGGCCCATACTGCAGAAGGCGTTGAACGACGTATCTTTGTTGATGAAATAGATATAGGGTTTGCTGTCGATGGTCGGGTCGACGGCCCGGATGCCCGAGCTCATTTCCGCCACCATGGTGTCGAGCTGGGCGTTGAGGAAGGAATCGTTGTTGACGCCGTACTTTTCCTTGTACTCGGTAAACAGTTTCTGCCGGCCTTCCTCCGTGTTGTTGTAGTAATTCAGCTGCTTGTCGATCTGGGCATACGCCGCGCCCCCCTGCACGGCGCCGATGACCGCTCCCAGGATGTCGGCGTGTGCCTGCGGTACCGGCACGGCCGCAAACGAAATGGCGGTGCCGCACACGGCGGCCAGGGCCACGGTCTTCAGACTGTTCTTCCACGATTTGCTCTGTTTCATTGGAATACCCTCCCCCTTAGAGACTGTCAGAGACTTTCTGCCGCTTTCCACGTCTTCATCGTGGTCTTCGGCGTAATGGCATAGACGCGTGCCGGCAGGCCCGTCGCCCCTTCGATGCGGGGCCAGGCGGCCAGCAGCAGGGCGCCGGCCGGAGCCACTTTGTCCAGGTTGGCCAGCACTTCGATCTGCACTTTATGATGAGCCAGCACGTAGCGTTCGCAGGCCAAATCCCCGGCCGCGGCCGCCACGTGGGAAGCGTCCGTATCCAGCGTCTCATGGCCGCTGGCAGCGGCATGGCGCGTTTCATAGACATACTGCAGGGCCTCCAGGGACCAGCCGGGGCAGTGCTCATTGCCGTCCGCATCGGCGTTGGACATCTTCTCCATGGAAGGCCAGCGCTTGTACCAGTCCGTGCGCAGGGCCACGAAGGCGCCCTCGGGAATGGCGCCGTACTTGCCTTCCCATTCCTTGATGTCGTCGACGGTGACGGCGTAGTCCACGTCCTTGGCGGCCTTGTCGGAAATATCGATGACGCACAGGGGGAACAGCATGCTCTCCGTGCCGTAGGCTTCCGACAGGGGCGCGTCCTTCACGAAATGCCCCGGAAAGTCGATGTGCGTGCCGAACTGGCCGGGAAACTTAAAGGTCTGGATGAGGCATTCGAGCATGGGGTTGCCCCAGTCGAAGCAGGTCTTCGCCAGTTCCACGGAGCCGGCGGGAATGCCGCTCCAGAAGGGGCTGTCATTGTTCAGGGAGTGGGACAGTTCCACCCATTCGTACTTATCCGACCGCAGCTGCTCCAGGGCGGTCCAGAGTGCATAGCTCATAGTATCTCTCCTTTGTTTTCCAGGATACGGATTGTCCGTCAATCCAACGTTCGGTTTTCCTTATTATACTACGATTGCGGTCCGGCTTCAGCAGGACTTTCGGTCCCGTCGTCCGCCGTCCCGTTTTTGTAACGAAGGTAACACTGCGCCGCCAGATCCACCTCTTCCGGGATGATGCAGTGCAGGAACCCCGCGCCCGCTGCCGGCGCCGCGCTGACGCCGTCGGCCTGCTGCGTCGGGTTCGTATGGACCAGGTGGAGGCACTCGTCCAGGCCGAACCAGCGCACTTCGCTCAATTCGGACCGCTGGATGCGGAAGGCCTCCGCCGGACGGTCGTCCACGAGGAAGAAGATGGCCGTGACCTGGTCATCGTGAAAGGGTTCGCCGTAGAATTCCCCGTTGTAGAGGAAATGGCGCCGCCCGCAAAAGTGCAGGTCTTGCGGCCGGGCCGCCACGCCCAGTTCCTCGTGCAGTTCCTTCAGGGCCGACTCCTTGAAATCCAGGCCGGCGGGAATGTGCCCCGCGCTGGAGATGTCGTAGCAGTTCGGGAAGGAATCTTTCGCGGCGCTGCGCTTCTGCAGCAGGATTTCGTCCCGGCCGCCCGCGGTGCGGAAGATCCACACATGGGCCGTGCGGTGGCGGATGCCTTCGCGGTGGGCTGTTCCACGGGAAACAGTGCGGCCCGTCGGCCGGCCTTCCAGGTCCACTTCGTCCAGCAGTTCCTTTTTTTCGTCATTGCGCCTGGACATTATGTGTCTCCCCTTTTTCTGTCTTTTTCTCTTTCGTCGTCTTTTTTGCGGAGCGGTCTTCTTTTTTCGCTTTGTCCCCGTCGGACTTCTTCACGTTCTTCTGCCCCTTCTTGCTGAAGGGGTCGATGGTGAAGGCCTGCGGATTCTCCGCCCGCTCGGCGTTGGCCAGGACGGCCCACTCGCGGAAGCCGGCCGCGACCTGTTTCGCATAGTCCGCCGGACTGCTGCTGCCCGCGTCCTGTTTCGTCACCGTGAGCATCTGCAGGTCATCGTAAAAGACCGTCGCCTTGTCGCCCCGGTCATAGACGATGAACCGTTCCGGCAGCACGGGCCCGCGCCGCTTTACCTGGTACAGGGCCCCGGCCAGGATGTCCGCGCGGTACTCGGCCTTGTTGCCGTTGGCCGGCCCCGTGAAGGTGTAGCGCCAGGTTTTGCCGCCGTGGCTTTCCACGACATCGGCCGTGCCGTCGGCATTCACGACGGGCTGCGGCGTCACCTGCAGCTTGTTCAGCAGGCCCTTCATATTGCGGACGCGCTCTTCCGGTTCCGGATGGCTGTCGAACAGGCCCCAGCCCGGATTGCCGTATTCCTCGGACAGCTGCTGCAACTTGTACATGGTGATGAGGATGCCGTAGGGGCTGTACCCGGCCTTCAGGGTGTATTCGAAGCCGCAGCGGTCCGCCGCGCTTTCGTCGGCCCGGCTGTACCCCGCCGCCAGGGCGTCCGTCACGACCATGCCGGCCATCATCACATCGGCGCTGCCCGTGGCGATGCCCGCCAGGATGGACGCCATCTGGGTCCACATGTTCTTTTCAATCTGCTTGACCGTGTGGCGCTGGGCCACGTGCCCGATTTCATGGCCCAGGACGCCCGCCAGTTCCGCATCGTCGGGCATATAGTCCAGCAGGCCCTTGAACACGTAGATGAACCCGCCCGGGCAGGCCAGGGCGTTCACTTCGGGCGTGTTCAGGATCTTGAACTGGAAGGGCAGGTTCTTGCGTCCGCACTGCGCCGCCAGGCTCTGGCCGATGCGCTCCAGGCGCGCCTGCTGCACCGGGTCCTGGTACACGCCGTACTGCCGCTCCAGCTGCTCGCCCGCTGCCCGGCCCATTTCGATTTCCCGCTCTTCGCCAATCATGGCCGCCTGTACCGGACGGGCCGGCACGGCCGTCAGGGTGAAGCACAGCAGCGTCACGGCCAGGCACAGGATTTTCCAAAACTGTTTCATGATAGGTTCCTCAAATCGCGCCCTGTTTCTGCAGCGCGTCAATCTCTTCGTCCGTATAGCCCGCGGCGCGGAGCACCTCGCGGTTGTCCTCGCCCACGTAGGGCGCGCGCCGGCGGATCTGCCCCGGCGTCGCCGACAGGCGCATGGCCGGTTTCAGGTACGTAATGTCGCAGGCCGTCCCGTGCAGGTCTTCCGTCCGCGTCTCCAGCATGCCCGACTCGCGCGTCAGGTCCGTGTCCAGCGCCTCGTCCAGGCTGTAGACCGGCGTCACGCAGTCCTCGCCCCCGCCGGTCAGGGCCACCCACTCGTCGCGGGTCTTCGTCGCGATGACCCGCGTCAGCTTCTCCGTAATTTCCGTTTCATGGGCAAAATCATACTGCCGGTCCTTCAGTTCCGGCAGCCCCGCCGCATCGCAGAACAGTTTCCAGAATTTCGGCTCGATGGTGCCGAGGCTGATATAGTTTCCGTCCTTCGTGCGGTAGACATCGTAATAATGGGCGCGGCGCCCGAACGGCTTGCCACCCGCCGCCCGGCAGCCCAGGATGGCCGCCGCCGACACGATCTGCAGGCCCAGGGCCGTGTTGTACAGGCTGATGTCGATGTACTGCCCTTCCCCCGTCCGTTCCCGCGCCACAAGGGCCATGGAAATGGCGGCCACGGCGTTCAGGCTGCCGCCCAGGGCCGACACCTGCACTTCGCTCACCGCCGGTTTCCCCTTGTCGGCGAGGAAGTCCATGCCCGCCAGGCCGACAATGTTCAGGTCGTGGGCCGGCTTATGGCTGTACCGGCCCGTCTGGCCGAAGCCCGTGATGGAACAGTAGATGAGCCGCGGGTTGAGGGCGTGCATGTCGTCCCAACCCAGGCCCTTCGTCGCCAGATAGCCCGGCCGGAAGCCCTCGAGGAACACATCGGCCTGCTGCAGGAGCCGCCGCACGACCTCGCGGCCCTCCGCCGTCTTCAAATTCACCGACACGCCCCGCTTGTTGCGGTTGAGCGCCAGGTTCCAGCTGCTCTGCCCCGGCGCCAGATGCGGGTCAAACGCCCGGTTCGGGTCGCCCTGGGGGCTCTCCAGCTTGACGACGTCGGCCCCGTAATCGGCCAGCACCATGCCGCAGTACTGCCCGGGGAGCCACTTCGAGAAATCCACTACCTTGATACCCTGTAATGCCTGTTCCATATCGTATCCTTTCCGTCCGGAGCGGACGAGACATCGTATTCCAAATCGGTTCGCTTCTATTATACCTAATTTTCCCGCGCGATTTGTGTTTTTGTTGTAGAATCTGCCGGCCCGGCCGTACACTTGCCAGAACCGCCGGGGCATTCTACAATAAGGGAAGAAGTACCGGGACCGGAAGGTCCGGAAAGGAAGAAAGCAAAAGAGACCTTCGGCTATTGAGCCGCCGGTCCGGAGGAGCGAGAACGTATGAATTTCGGTTTTTTTGATTTGACCCTGGGACAGATCCTGAACCTGATGCTCTATATCATTGCCGGCGTCCTGTTCGGCGTCTTCGGCTCGCGCCAGAGCATTTTCTGCGTGCGCCGCGTGCGCGCCCTGTACCGCGAGCACGGCTTCGGCTTCCGCATGCTCGTGAGCATCCCCTTCAGTCTGCTCTTCCTGCTCTTCGCCTTTTTGCTCTTCCCTGCCTGGCTGGCCAGCCACACCGTCATCGGCGCCATCGCCTACTACGCCGTGCTGCTCTTCTTTTTCAGCAAAGGCTGGAAGAACACGGACCCGTCCATCGCCCTCGACAAAATCGGGGAAGCCGCGGAACAGGCTCCGAGGGATATGCAGCAGAAGGGGAATGTGAAACGGCACGAAAAGGGAAAGTAATGTGTATTGGGGAGGTTGAAACATGAAGAACAAGTATCGGAACACGTTGGGGACCATCCTGTCCTGCCTCGTCCTGCTGCTGTGCTGCTGTGCCATTGTACAGCCGGCGGAGGCAAAACTGCACTACTACAATAAGGAATCACCGTATGCCTACCTGTCGTCGGAGTACCTGGTGGACACGGATTCCATCTACATGTACGACCGCGATTCGTCGGGATTCACGGTGCTGTTCGACCTGATTGCGCCCATCCACCCGACCGACCTGTTCGGCGCCGAACGGCGGCCGCGCTGCCTGTATGTGGAAATGCCCATGCAGGCCGACACGAAAACGATTGCGCCGGGCGCAAAGATTTACCCCAACGGGGATATGCCCGAATATTCTTCTTTCAGGGTCTGCGAAGTGCTCAACCCTTCCAGCCTGCGGGATGTCGCCCAAATCGCGCTGACCAAAGGCATGGATCCCCGGCGCAGCGGCGAAGCGCGGGGCGTGCCGAACCGGCTCGTGATTCCCCGAGAACTGGAATATGAGGAACTGTACAATCCGCTGGAATATCGCCTCGTTGCTGCCAAAGAGGTGCCCCTGCGGGCCGCTTCCGACAGTGCCAGCGCCGTCGTGGCTTCCCTGGCGCCGAACGAAGACGGCGACATCATCGATTACGCGCTGGTCGTCTACCCCCGCCGGCATCCCTACACGTACAAGGGCCAGCGGTACAACTTCCTGTTCTATAACGGCGAAGGCTATTACTACATCTGGAAGGACGGCACCGTAACGTCGATGCTAATGGAGGGCGGCGACAGAAAATATTACAGTCCCCCCGAATGCTGGTTTCAGCTGCGCAAGGCAGACGGTACCACCGGCTGGGTGCGCATGCAGGGTACCGGCGACTGGCAGGAAGACACGTCGCATGTAACTGTACCCAAACCCAGAATCTGTCATTTTAAAAACTGATCCCGCATTTCGGGAACCGTGAAAACCCAGACATAAAATCCCCGGATAGCTTTCCAAGGCGGTTGCGAACGGAACCGCGGAAAACTGTCCGGGGATTCTTTTACTCTTATCAGGCGGCGGAACAGGAACCGGTTACTTGATCAGCTCATATTCCCTCGTCCCCATTCCGATCTTCTCCGCATGGGCGAGGCAGTTCTTCCAGTCGGAGTCGGGCGTGGTGATATGGAAGTAGTCGTCGTGTTTGGCGGCTTCGGGGTCTTTGGCGATATTCTTTGCCAGCTGGGACCCTTTGAGGGGTTCGGCCGCGTTGACGAGGTCAGCGCAGGCCTGGTCGATGGCGACCATGTCGGTGGAGCAGAGCATGCCGATGTCGGGTACGATGGGCACGTCGTTTTCGGCGTGGCAGTCACAGTTCGGGGATACATCGACGATGAGGCTGATGTGGAACTGCGGTTTGCCGTTGACGATGGCGGCGGCGTATTCGGCCATCTTCATGTTAAAGACGTTGCCGGCCTGCCAGTTCATGGGCGAAATGGCGTCCGTCGGGCAGAGGGCGAGACAGCGGCCGCAGCCGACGCATTTGTTTTTATCGATGGTGCTCTTGTGGTTGGTGATGGAGGGGGCGCCGTGGGCGCAGATGCCGACGCAGCGTCCGCAGCCGACGCACTTGGACTGGTCGACCTGGACTTTGCCGTCGCTGTGCTGCTCCATCTTACCGGCGCGGCTGCCGCCACCCATGCCGATGTTCTTGATGGCGCCGCCGAAGCCGGCCATTTCATGGCCTTTGAAGTGGGTCAGGGAAATGATGATGTCGGCGTCGGCCAGGGCTTTGCCGATTTTGGCTTCCTTGACGAATTCGCCGTTGGGAACGGGCATCAGTTCTTCGTCCGTGCCTTTGAGGCCGTCGGCGATGATGGTCTGGCAGCCGGTGCAGAGCGGGTTGAAGCCGTTTTCATAGGCCGTGTCGAGGTGTTCCAGGGCGTTCTTGCGGCTGCCCACGTAGAGGGTGTTGCAGTCGGTCAGGAAGGGCTTGCCGCCCAGTTCCTTGACATAGTCGGCGACGACTTTGGCGTAGTTCGGGCGCAGGAAGGCGAGGTTGCCTTTTTCGCCGAAATGCATCTTGATGGCTACGAACTTGCCCTTCATGTCGATGTTTTCGAAGCCGGCCTTCTTCATCAGCTTATGCAGCTTGACAGGCAGCGGGTCTCCGCCGTAGGGCATGTGGAAGTCCGTAAAGTACACTTTTGCTTTTGTCATGATGTTCACTCCTTGTTTCAACTTGACGCCGGCTTCTGCCGGCCTCATGACACCGGCACGCTTCCGGCGCCGGTTTATCCCGGATTACAGTAAATCCGGCAGGTACAGCTGCTCCGTGTCGACGAAGGGCTGTCCCAGATGACGGGTTTGGACGAAGGCTCCGTGGCAGTCGCTGCCGCCGGAGATGTAGAGGCCGTGCCGCCGGCAAAAGACGGCGAGCAGGCGGCTGTTTTCAGGGGTGTGGCCCGAATGGTAGCATTCGAAGCCGTCCAGGTCTTCTTCCTTCAGGCGGGGCAGGTATTCCTGCATGCCGGCGCCGTGGAAGGTGCTGGCGAGGTGGGCGCAGATGGCGGCCCCGCCGGCTGCGTGGATGGTGCGCACGACTTCGCCGATGCTGGGGAAGTCGGGAAAGCCGAGGTGGTTTTCGGCGGTGAAGATCCGCTGGAAGAAATCGTTGACGTCGCCGCACAGGCCTTTGTCCTGCAGATAGGCCAGGGCGCGCCAGCCGCCGCGGTGGCGGTCGTAATCATACTTGGCGAACTCGCGGACCGATACATCCCAGCCGCGCTCCTCGAGGTTGCGGATGCTGTCTTCGTCCTTTTTCTCGAGCAGGCGCCGGTTGTGGCTGCACAAATCCTGCAAGGCGCCGTTGCGGATGTCGATGCCGTAGCCCAGGATATGGAAGTTGTGGCCGTCCTTGGTGGAGTTGAGCTCCACGCCGGGGAGGAAACGCAGCCGGTTGGCGTGCGCCAGCCGTTCCGCCGCGGCCACGTTGTCCGTGCAGTCGTGGTCCGTGACGGCGAAGACGCCGATGCCCGCGGACGCAACGTGGCGGACAAGCTCTGCCGGGTCCCAGGTCCCGTCAGAGGCAGTGGTATGGATATGCAGATCTGCTTGCAATGGTGAACCTCCTGTAACCGCCCGTTGTTTCACGTGAAACAGGCGGTCCTTGCCTTTATTATACTATAAATGCGGCAAAAATGTGGACGGCAGGGCCTTTCTGCCATGCCTATTTTTTATGGCCCGCCATACGGAAATCTTAACATATCTTAAACTTCAGCCTGCCTGCCGCGCCGGGGGCGCCGGGCGGTGGTATACTGGAGGCAAAGGAGCGATTCATATGAAACGGAACATGTCGCAGGCCATGGTGTTCATCGTGCTGTTCGGCATCGTGAGCCTGCTTTCGGATATGACCCACGAAGGGGCTTCGAGCCTGCGGGGCGCGTACTTGACGCTGCTGGGGGCGTCGGCGGGCACCATCGGGTTCATTTCGGGCCTGGGCGAACTGGTCGGCTATTCGCTGCGCTATGTCTTCGGCCGCCTGGCGGACCGGACGCGGCAATACTGGAGCCTGACCATCGCGGACTATGTGCTCGATGTACTGGCGGTCCCGGCCCTGGCGCTCGTCGGCGAGCACGGCTGGGTGGCGGCCTGCGCCTTGCTGATCATCCAGCGCATGGGCAAGGCCATCAAGAAGCCCGCCAAGGATACGATCCTGTCATTCGCGGCGTCGCAGGAGGGGGCGGGCAAAAGCTTCGCCATCCAGGAGGTCCTGGACCAGCTGGGCGCGTTCCTGGGCCCGGTGCTGCTCTATGTGGTACTCCTGTTCCGCACGGGCGGCACGCCGTACCAGACCTATGCGTTCTGCTTCGCCGTCCTGGCCATCCCGGGCTTCGCCACGATTGCGGCGCTGCTGTGGACGAAGAAGCGCTTCCCCCACCCTGAACAGTTCGAGCCGGCGCCGAAGGAGTACATCCCCTTCACGCTGAAGAAGCCCTTTATCGCCTATATCGCGGGCATCAGCCTCTTCGCCTTCGGCTTCGTCGACTACGCCCTCATCCTGATGCACGTGACGCGCACCTATCTCGGCACGGGGACCGCACCGGCCCTGCTGAACGGACAGACGCTGCCCCTGCTCTACGCCGGGGCCATGCTCGTCGACGCCGTGTCGGCCCTGTTCTTCGGCTTCCTCTATGACAAAAAAGGCACGGCGGCCCTGGTCTTTTCCACCCTGCTGTCGGCGCCGTTCGCCCTTTTCGTGTTCCTGGGCCATTCCCTGCCGGCGCTGTTTCTCGGCGTGGCCCTGTGGGGCGTCGGCATGGGCGCCCAGGAGTCCATCCTGAAAGCCGCCGTCACGACCATGGTGCCCAAAACGAGCCGCGCCACGGGCTACGGCATCTTCGAATGCGCCTTCGGCATCGCCTGGTTCCTCGGCAGCTGGCTCTCCGGCGTCCTCTATGACATCAGCCTGCCGGCCCTGGCAGCCGTGTCCGCCGCCGCGCAGCTCGCCGCCATTCCGCTTTACCTTGCGTCCCGTCAGCGGGCCTGATGTATCTGGCCGCCCGGTCCGCAAACTCGTCGCAGAACGCAAACACCCCGCGGGGATTTTCCCCACGGGGTGATTTTTTGCGGTCAGAACGGGCAGTACATCGTGCTGTCAGCGCCTGCGGAAAAGGAGGCAGAGGACGAAGCAGGCCACGCCGGTCAGGACGATGGTGCCGCCGGGCGCGAGGCTGGCGTAGTAGGACAGGAGCATGCCGGCCACGACGGAGATCAGGCCGAAGGCGATGCCGCCGAGGATGGTGCCGGAGAAGCTGCGCGACACGAGGAGGGCGCAGCCGACGGGCACGACCATCATGGCGCCGACGAGGAGGATGCCCACGACGCGCATGGAGAGGGCCACCGTAAGGGCCGTCAGCACGCTGAGCCACAGGTTGAGGGATTCCACGGGCAGGCCGGCGACGCGGGCCGAGACTTCGTCGAAGGTCAGGTACTGCAGGGGCCGGTAGAGCAGCACGACGAAAGCGACGACGAAAAGGCCGAGGATGCCGACAATGTACAGGTCGACGGTGGAAATGGTCATGAGGCTGCCGAACAGGATGCCCGACAGGCTCACGCCGCCGCTGTGGTTGAGGCTTGTGAAGACGACGGCCAGGCCCATGCCGGCGTAAAAGAAGATGGCCAGGATCATGTCGGCAAAGTCGCGCATGCGCGTGCGCACTTTCTCGATGATGACGGACCCGGCGACGGTGGCAACGGCTGCGGCGAGGACGGGCTGGAAGCCCATAAGGACGCCGCCGGCCACGCCGGCGAAGGCGATATGGCCGAGGCCGTCGCCGATCATGGACTGGCGGCGCAGCACGAGGAAGCAGCCGATGACCGGGCAGAGGACGGCCATGACGAGGCCGGCGAGCCAGGCCCGCTGCATAAAGTCCAGCGTAAAGATTTCCATGAGAGACTCCTTTATTCCGAATTACATGTGGGGATCGGCGGGTCCCCCGCCGAAAAAGTAACCGTGTTTGTGGCGGTGGTGCAGGCCGGCGTGGATGTCGCCGAAGAAGCACAGGCCGCCGTCGTCGAGGCAGAGGGACGTTTTGGCGTACTTCGCCGCCATTTCCAGGTCATGGGACACCATGACGATGGTCTTGCCCTGCCGGTTCAGTTCGCCGAGCAGGGAGTACAGGCCTTCTTTGGCGTCGCTGTCAATGCCCGTCGCGGGCTCGTCGAGGAGCAGCAGTTCCGGGTCGTTGACCATGGCGCGGGCCAGAAAGACGCGCTGCTGCTGGCCGCCGGAAAGTTCGCCGATCTTGCGCTGCTGCAGGTCCGTCAGCCGGAAGCGCTGCAGCACGGCTTCCACGGCCGCCCGGTCCCCGTCGTTGAAGCGGTGGAACAGGCCGCGTCCGTCGAGGCGGCCCAGCTGCACGACTTCGCGCACGGTGATGGGGAACGTGCGCTGCCGCCGCGCCGGGTTCTGGGGCACGTAGCCCACGCGCCCCCAGTCGCGGAAGCGGTCCACGGGCGTCCCGTACAGGTACGCCGTGCCTTCGGACGGGGCGATGATGTGGGCGATGATGCGCAGCATGGTGCTCTTGCCCACGCCGTTGGCGCCGATGACGGCGACAAAGTCCCCCTGCCCGATGGCCAGGGACAGGTGCCGGAAAATCCAGCCGTCGCCGTAGGTAAATCCCAAATCCTTCAAGGTGATGATATCCATATTGCCAGTTTGTTTCCTTCCCGCTGTATTCCTGCAGTCTTGATTCCTGCCTGGTTCCCGCTTTATTCCTGCAGGGCCGTCCGCAGATTGCGGATGTTTTCTTCCATGACGGACACAAAGTCCCGCCCGGCCTGCCGTTCTTCGGCCGTCAGCCCTTCGAGGGGGTTCAGGACGAGGGTCCGGACGCCGGCGCTGCGGGCCAGCGTTTCCGCCACTTTGGGGCTCACGAGGGTTTCAAAGAACACGTACCGGATGCCCTGCTCCCGGATGAGGCGCACGAGCCGGGCCAGTTCCGCCGGCGACGGCTCCGCCTCGGGGTTCATGCCGAGGACGGGAATCTGCGTGAGGCCGTAATCCTTGGCCAGGTAGCCGAAGGCCGCATGGGTCGTGACGAACTCCTTGCGTTTCGCCGCGGCCGCGGTCCGGGCCAGTTCCCGGTCCAGCCGTTCCAGTTTGGCCACATAGGCCGCCGTGTTCCGTTCGTAATCCGCTTTATGTTCCGGGTCGAGGCGGATGAGTTCGTCCCGGATGACTGTCACTTCGCGCGCGGCCCGGCGGGGGCTCACCCACACGTGGGGGTCGTCGCCCTCGATCATCCCCTGCCCCGCTTCCAGGGCGTTCACCTTGCCTTTGCCGATGGCCTCGATGGCTTTCGGCGCCCAGCTTTCGACGCCGCCGTTATACACAAACAGCGCCGCCGTCGCCATGCGGCCCAGATCCCGCGCCGTCGGTTCCCAGTCATGGGGTTCCGTGCCGTCGGGCACCAGGGTCGTCACCGTCACGTGGCTGCCGCCGGCCTGGCGCGCGAATTCCGCCATGGGATAGAAGCTGGCCGCCACGTGCAGGCGCCCCTGGGCGTCCCGTTTGCCGCCAGCCGTCCCGCTGCATCCTGCCAGGGCCAGAAGTACTGCGGCGAAGGCCGCCAACAGCACGAAATGCCGCAGGATTCGGGGTTGTTGATTCCAAAAATGCATAAATTCCTCCGTTTTTATATGAGCATTTGTTTTAATGTGCAAATTACCCGGACACGCAAACTGGGTGCCTGTACAAACGTACAGGCACCCAGCCGGATTGTATTCGTATGTAGGGGCGGATGCGCCCCGTTCCCATTACAGATTCATTATAACATATGTGTCAACCCCGCATATGTTCATCACCCGGGGCGGCCGTGCTCAGTCTTTGCGGTACGGCACCTCGCGGTACTCGCGGCCGGCCTCTTCCAGGGCCACGGCCTGGTGGAGCGTGTCCGTCAGCCAGGCTTCGGCCGTCTCCTTCCGGTCTTCCGGCATAAAGAGGGCGAAGGTCGTCCGGTCGCCGTAGGCCACATCGGCCACGGTGAACAGGTCCTGCTGGTAGAGGCGGTTCAGCACCCGGCCCGACGCCGCGGGGCCGCAGGAAAACAGGTAGCGGCCCATGGCCACCTTCTCCACCAGGCCCGCCGCTTCGACGGCCTGGGCGACGCTGCTGCTGTAGGCCCGCACGAGCCCGCCGGCACCGAGCTTGATGCCGCCGAAATAGCGCGTCACGACGGCCGCCACGCCGGTCAGGCCCTGTTTGCGCAGCACGCCCAGCATGGGCATGCCCGCCGTGCCCGACGGTTCGCCGTCGTCGCTGGAACGCTGGGCCGTTTCGTCGATCACGTAGGCGCTGCAGTTGTGCGTCGCGTCCCAGAATTCCTTTTTCCGCTCCTTCAGGAAGGCCTGGGCCTCTTCTTCCGTGGCGACCTTCTTCAGGGAACAGATGAAGCGGCTCTTCTGGATCACCTGCTCCGTCCGGATATCCTTCGCAATGGTCAGTATCATGGTTGGTTCTCCATTTCCGTATTTCGTTTCATTATACCACAACTCCGCCGTGACGGCGGGGGGCGGACGCGCGGCGTAATTTGCTAAGAATGTTACACTTTACATCTCTTTTGGCAGAAAGCGGGCGAAAATGATGCGTTTTTGTTGAATTCCGTCTGCCGATTCATTATAATTGCTTCTATACACCACGGCACAAAGATGCACCCGGATGCACTGCATGACAGGGTGCCGGCACCGTGGCAATAAGGGATTTATAAGCAAGGAAAGAGGTAACAAAAATGAAAAAGGTATGTGCTCTCATCGGTAAGTATTTTGGCGTCATCGCCATCATCTTCCTGATCCTCGGTCTCGTGACCCCCGATGCGTGGAAGTGGGTCGTCGGCAAGGTGGCCGGCATTTCCGTCCTGTCCACCCTGCTGGGCATCGTCATGTTCGGCATGGGCACCACGCTGGACCTGAAGGACTTCGGCCTGATCCTGAAGCGGCCCTTCGATGTGTTCCTGGGCGCCATTGCGCAGTATTTCGTCATGCCGTTCCTGGCCTACGTGCTGGCGACGGTCTTCGGCCTGGGCCCGGCCCTGACGGCCGGCGTCGTATTGGTCGGCACCTGCCCCGGCGGCACGTCGTCCAACGTCATCACCTACATGAGCAAGGGCGATGTCGCCCTGTCGGTCACCATGACGATGGTTTCCACCGTCCTGTCCCCGATCCTGACGCCGCTCATCACGTACTGGCTGATCGGCCAGCAGATCAAGTTCAGCCCCGTCGGCATGTTCTTCTCCATCATCCAGATCGTCATCATCCCGATTGCGCTGGGCCTGGCTGTCAAAAAGTTCCTGCCTAAGCTGGCGGAAGCCGCGGAAGATTACCTGCCGGCCGTTTCCTCCATCGCCATTTCCCTGATCATCGCCGGCGTCATCGCCGTTTCCCGCAACGCCATCCTGGCTGCTTCGTCCATCATCATCCTGGTCGTCATCCTGCACAACTGCCTCGGCTACGCCCTGGGCTTCGGGATTGCCCACGTCGCCGGCCTGACCTGGAAGAAGGCCGTGGCCCTCTCCATCGAAGTCGGCATGCAGAACTCCGGCCTGGCGGTCGGCCTGGCCAAGGCGCATTTCGCCTCCATGCCGCTGGCAGCCGCTCCCGGCGCCGTATTCAGCGCCTGGCACAACATTTCCGGCGCCATGCTCGCCTGGCTGTACCAGAACGTGCTGAATCCGAAATACGATCCGGATTACGCCAAGGAACAGGCCGAGCTGGAACGCCGCCTGTCCGAAGAAGCCTGAGTCCCCAAAAAAATTGCCGCGTCCTCACGGGCGCGGCTTTCTTTTTGCCTGTTTGCGGAACGATGTACCGGGACATCGTACCGCAAAGGATTAACTGAGGTTGTGCCGGAACATGTAACCGGCGGTGGATAGGGACACGGCCGCAATCACGATGAGGGGCACGAAGTTCCAGGCCAGCTGGCCCAGGGTGAGGCCCTCGAGGTAGATGCGGCGGATGAGTTCCAGGCCGAAGCGCAAGGGGTCGGCGTACGTGAGGATCTGGAGAAAGTCCGGCATGTTGCTGACCGGCGTGATGATGCCGGAAAGCAGGGCCATGGGGATCATGGTGACGATCACGTAGACCAGGACCTGCTGCATGTTCTTCGAAATGGACGACAGGGTCAGGCCGAGGCCCGTGGAACTGAGCACGTAGAAGAAGATGGCCACGTAGAAGGTCACGACGGAGCCGGCGAAGGGCACCTGGAACCACAGGCGGCTGATGAGGAACAAGATCGTGCACTGGATGAAGCCGACGATGAGGGGCGGCACGGCTTTGCCGATGAGGATGACCTGCGGCGCCACGGGGGCCACGAGGATCTGCTCGAAGGTGCCTTCTTCCCGTTCGCGGGCCACGGACAGGCCCGACAGGAGGAAGACCTGGGCGAAGCTCAGCAGGCCGATGATGCCCGGCAGGAAGAACCAGCGCGTCGTCTGGTTCGGGTTGAACCACGTGCGGGTCTGCACGGTGACGGGGCTCCGGCGGCCCGTGCGCCGCGCGTTGTAGCGGCTGATGATGCGGGCCGTGTAACTCGAGGCCTGGCCGGCGATCATGGTGTTGCGCCCGTCCGTGATGACCTGGACCGGCGCCGTTTCGCCTTTGGCCAGGCGGGAGGCGAAGTCCGGCGGGATGGAGACGGCCATGACGACTTCGCCGTCGTCCAGGTAGCGGCCGATCTGGGACGCGTTCTGGAGCGTCACGTGACGGTGGAAGAAGGGCGTCGCCTCGATGGCGGCCGCCAGGTCGGCGGACTCGCGGCTGTGGCTCTGGTCGAGCAGCGCGTAGGGCGCGTCTTCGAGGTTGTAGTTGGCGGCGTAGCCGAAGAGGAAGCCCAGAATGACGCAGGGCACGACGATGATGAGGCGCGTCGCCTTGTCCTTCCAGATGGCGAGGATTTCTTTGCGGCAGATGACGGCCAGCTGCTGCAGGAAAAGTTGGAATCCGTTCATCACTCCACCTTCTTTCTGGTCATGGTGAAGGCGGCGCCGATGAAGAAGACGCCGTAGAGCAGGAGCAGGCCGCCCTGTTTGAGCAGCAGGCCCGCGTTCGTGCCCGACAGGAACAGGGAGCGCAGGCACGTAAGGTAGTGGCTGAAGGGCAGCACATTGCCTATGATCTGCACGACGACGGGCGTCGAGCGCAGGTCAAAGACGAAGCCCGAGAGCACGACGCTGGGCAGGAAGCTGACGAGCATGGACGACTGGCAGGCCAGGAACTGGCTCTTCGTCACCGTGGAAATGACGAGGCCGATGCCCAGGGCGACCATCAGGTAGATCATGGTCAGGCCGAGCAGGACGGCCAGGGAGCCCACGACGGGCACTTCGAAGAGGAAGCGCGACAGGAAGAGGCAGATGAAGACGCCCAGAAGGGCGACGCAGAAATAGGGCACGATTTTGGCCAGGACCAGTTCCATGGGCCGCACGGGCGTCACGAAAAGGGACTCGAAGGTGCCCCGTTCCCACTCGCGGGCCATGACGATGGCCGTCAGCATGATGCCGATGATGGTGACGATGATCATGATGAGGCCCGGCAGGAAGAACCACGTGCTGGAGTTGGCGTCGTTATACCACATGCGCGATTCCAGGGCGATGCGCGCCCCGCTGCCCGCGCCGGGCTGCCGCAGCAGCCACGAGGACACGGCGCTTTCGATGTAGCCCTGGGTCGACATGGCCGTCGCCGCTTCGACGCCGTCCAGGACGACGCGCAGGGTCGCTTCGCCCGTGGCCAGTTTCGACGTAAAGTCCGGCGGCACGTCGATGATGACGCGCACGTCGCGGTTCAGGAGCATGGCTTCCGCTTCGCGGAAACTCGTCACGTAGGTCGGCGAAAAATAGGCCGACCCGTTGACGAAACTCACGACATCCTGCGCCTTGGGCGACGCGTCCTCGAGGACGACCGCCGTAGGAATGTTGCGGATATCCAGGGAAATGCCGTAGCCGATGATCAGGATGAGGGCGATGGGCAGGGCGATGCCCAGGAGCAGGGAGCTCGAATCGCGCGACAGCTGGAGGAACTCTTTGTGGATGAGCGCTTTCATGCGCCGCAGAAATCCGTTCATGCCGGTCCCTCCCCTTTCGCCCGCGCCTGTTCGACGATGGCCATGAAGATGTCATCCATGTCGGCGCCTTCCCGCCCCAGCTGCCGCCGGATTTCCGACGGCGCGCCGATGGCGAGCATGCGGCCGTTGTCCTGGATCATGAAGCGGTCGCAGTACTCCGCTTCTTCCATAAAATGCGTCGTAATGATGATGGTCGTGCCCTTGGCGGCCAGCGACGTGATCTGGCGCCAGAAATTGCGCCGCGTCAGGGGGTCGATGCCCGACGTCGGCTCGTCGAGGAAGAGGATCTTCGGCTCGTGCATGAGGGCGCAGGCCATGGACAGGCGCTGCTTGTAGCCGCCCGGCAGGTCGCCGGCCCGCATGTCCAGCCGGTCTTCCAGGAAAAACTCCCGCACCACCTGGCCGATGCGCTCGCGGCGCCGCTTGGGCGGCAGGCCGTAAATGCCGGCAAAAAATTCCAGGTTGTCCCGCACGGTCAGGTTCCCGTAGAGGGAAAACTTCTGGGCCACGTAGCCCACGTTGGCCCGGGCCTGGGTGCGCGCCACGTGCAGGTCCACGCCGGCCACGGACAAAAAGCCGCTCGTCGCCGGCAGCAGGCCGCAGAGCATCTTGAAGGTCGTCGTCTTGCCCGCGCCGTTGGGGCCCAGCAGGCCGAAGACTTCGCCTTCGTGGACTTCGAACGACGTGTGGGCCACGGCCGTGAAATCGCCGAACTTTTTCACCAAATCCCGCACGGTGATGCTGACCTTGTCCGTCGGACGGCCGCCCTTGTCCAGGACATCGTCCCCTTCTTCGACAGGGGGCAGGATTTCCGTTTCCGCCCGGTGCAGCAGGACCATGAAGCCGTCTTCCAGGTCGGACGCGACAGGCCGCGCCGCGATGCCGTGGGCATCCAGGTACGGCGCCGAGGCCACGCCTTCCTGCAGGATGAAGTGGACGTCGCCCCCTTTGGGCACGGCGTCGACCACGTGGTCCGTATCGTCGATGAGGTGCGCCTGCAGGATGCGCGTCGGTTCGCCCGGCGGCGGCGTGCAGCTGTAGCAGCGTCCCGCCGCGATGGCGCGCAGGTCGTCCGGCGTGCCGTGGGCCAGAAGGGCCCCTTTGTGGAGCACGTAGACCTGCCCGCACAGCGCCGCTTCGTTCATATAGGCCGTGTTGACGAGGACCGTCAGGTTCTCGTCCCGCACGAATTCTTTCAGGATTTCCCACAGTTCGCGCCGCGACAGGGGGTCGACGCCGACCGTCGGCTCGTCCAACAGGAGCAGTTCCGGCGACCGCACGAGGGTGCACGCCAGGCCCAGCTTCTGCTTCATGCCGCCCGACAGCTTGCCTGCCAGGCGCCCCGTGAAACGTTCCAGGCCCATCATGGTCAGGAGCTTGTCGAAGCGGGCCGGCCGGGTTTGTGCAGGCACCCCGTGGAGGTCGGCGTACAGGTCCATGTTCTCCTGCACCGTCAGGTCCTCGTAGAGGCCGAACTTCTGGGGCATGTAGGAAATGCGCGTCTGGATCTCCCCGGCGCCCTGCACGCTGTCCAGGCCCAGGACCGTCAGGCGGCCGCCTGTAGGGCGCATGAGGCCCGCCACGAGGCGCATGAAGGTCGTCTTGCCGGCGCCGTCGGGGCCGATGATGGCCGTCAGGCCGCCCTGTTTCACCGTCAGGTCCAGGCTTTTCAGGGCCTCGACGGTCTGTCCCTTCTTCAGGGGAAACACCTTATTCAGTTGTTCAGCACGGATGATGTACTCCTCCATGGGATTCCCCTTTGCCACGTTACAATGTTAGACATCGATCTGGACCGTTGCCGGCATGCCCATGCGCAGCAGGTTGTCCGGGTCGGTCACGTAGACACGCACTTCGTACAGCAGGGCCGGGCGCAGTTCCTTCGTCTCCACGTTCTTCGGCGTGAATTCCGCCGTGGACGAAATGTAGCCGACCTGCCCTTCGATGGCCTTGTCCGGATAGCTGTCGATGGTGACTTTGGCCTTGCTGCCTTCGTGCAGCCGGCCCAGGTCCGACTCCTTCACGTACACGCGGACCCATTTCTTCGTATTCAGGGAAATGCGGAACACGGGCTTCTGCGGCGACGCCATGTCGCCCACTTCCAACAGGCGCGAGCGCACGACGCCGTCCTGGGGCGCGATCAGCTCGAACTGGCTGAGGGTGTACTCTTCCTGGGCCAGGTCGCTCTTCAGGCTTTCCAGTTTGGCGTCGGCCGCGGCGATGTCCTCGGCGCGGGGTCCGGCAATGGCCAGGTTGTTGGCCTCTTCCGCCTCGCGGGCGCGGGCCGCTGCCACATCGAGCTTGGCCTTGGCGTCATCCAGGACCTGGCGGCTGACGGAACGGCCGCCCGACGTGTTGAAGGCTTCGGCTTTGCGCTCGTAGTCGCGCTGCAGAAAGTCCCGTTCGGCCACGGCGGCCTTGTATTTGGCTTCGGCCTGGGCCAGGTCTTCCCGGCGGGTGCCGTTGTGCAGCTTGTCCGCCGCCGCCTGCTGAGCCGCGATCTGGGCCTTCATGGCCTTGATGCGGTAGTTCAGGTCGTTGGTGTCGAGGCGGGCCAGCACCTGCCCCTTCTTGACGGCATCGCCCTCTTCCACGAGGACTTCGGAGATCCGTTCGTTGTTGCGGAAGGCCAGGGACACTTCGCGCAGGTCGACGTTGCCGTACAGCGTCAGCGTGCCCGCGGCCTGCCGGGCCTGGTACATGGCGTACAGGCTGTGGGCGATGAAGCCGATGACGAGGACCGCCGCGATGACGGCCGCGACAGTCAGTTTCCGGCTGCCCTTTATCTTTTCCAGCAATTGTTTCATTTGCGTGCGCTCCCTTCGTCATGGTTTGCGGAACGGCCGGACGGGACATCGTCCGCGGCCGCTGCCTCGAGTGGCTGCCAGCCGCCGCCGAGGGCCTTGAAGAGCGAGACCAGCGAGGTCAGTTCCCGGCCCTTCGCTTCCGTAAAGTTCTGGTCCAGCTGCAGGTAGTGCCGTTCGGCGTCGAGGACGTCCATGTAGTCGGACAGGCCGTTGCGGAAGCGGTTCTGCGCCAGGCCGCAGGCGTCTTTGGCGGCGTCGCGCCCTTGTTCCAGGGAAGCGCGCCGCACGTGGTCCTGCGAAATGGCCGTCATGGACGAGCGCACTTCGGCGGCCGCCTGGAGCACGGTCTTTTCGTAGTTGGCCTGCATTTCCTTTTCCTTCTCCTTCTGGACGCGCACGTTTTTCGCCAGCGCCCCGCCGTGGAACAGGGGGAACGTCACCTGCGGCAGGAGGGAGAAGCCCCGGCTGCCGGCCGCAAAGAGGCCGCCGTCGAGGGTGGCGAAGCTCAGCAGGCCGGAAATGGTGAAGCGGGGCTTAAGTTCCGCCTTGGCTTCGCTGGTCTTGGCAATCTGCGCCGCCCAGGCCCGTTCCGCCGCGTGGACATCGGGCCGCTGCCGCAGCACGTCGGCCGGAATGGCGTTGTAAAGGCGCGGATCCACGTCGGGCAGGGGTTTGGCCGGCAGCAGCCGGTCATTGAGGGCGCCCGGCACGGTGCCCGTCAGGACGGACAGGCGGTTCAGCGTGTCCGCGATGTTTTCCTTCAGTTCGGGCAGGCGGGCCTCCGCCGCGTGGAGCGTGTAGGACGCCTGGTCCGTCGGCAGGGACGAGAGCAGGCCGGCCGCCTCATTCGTCGCGACGAGTTCCCGGTTCTCCTTCAGGTTTGCCACGTGGCGTTCCGTGACATCGAGCTCTTCCTGGAGCGTGCGCAGCGTGATGTAGTTGAGCGCCACTTCCGCGGAAAGGCTCACCCAGGTGGAATACAGCTGGGCGTTGCGCGCCTGCAGGGAATTCGAGGCGCTCCGCACGCGGGCCCGCGTTTTGCCGAATATATCGAGTTCCCACGCGGCGTCCAGGCCGGCGTAGGAGCCTTCCTTCTTCGTATCGTACGGGCCCAGGGGCCCCTGGGTCACCGCAGCGGGCAGGACGCCGTCCACGACGTTGTCCGGCACCTGCGCGCGCACCCAGCCGCCGCCGGCATTAAGCCAGGGCAGCCGCGCCGCTTTGGCGATGCCGAGCTGGGCCCGGGCCTGGTTCAGGCGCGACCGGGCCGCCGCCAGGTCCCGGCTGTTCGTCAGGGCCGTGCGGATCAGGTCGTCGAGGACATCGTCGTGAAACACGGTCCACCAGGCGGCCAGCACCTCGGGCGAAAGGGCGGCCTGCGCCTCGTCCGTGAAATAGGGGTTGCCGTACTGCTGCGCCAGTTCCGTCCAGCTGGTCCGGCGGAAATCCGCGGGAGCGGGGGTTGCGGGGGCGGTTGCGGCCAACGCGGGAGCGGCATAAAAGGCAGCCAGGAGCAGGGAAAGTCCAAGCGCTGCCTGCTGTTTCCTGTCCATATCCATACCTCCAGCATGAGTTGAAAAATCAACAAGTCTATACATATAATTTACAACTTACATGTAAAATTATAAGGCAAATGGCAGGTATGTGCAAATGAGGGGCAGGGCGGGAGAATTTGGAAAAAATTCCTAACTCATTGCGTTTTTGCAAAGTTTTAGGAAAAAAATCCTAACTCTTTTGACTTGTATTGACTTGGATTTTACTTGCATTCCCCGGAACGGTGTGCTAGTATACAGTCAGCGAATCCTCAGGGACGGAAGGCATCCTCGCAGAGGAGCTTTACCGGCGGCCAGGGAATTTCTGCCGAAGAATTCCCGTACGGCTTCCTTAGAGACATCCGCGCAAATGTCATATATCGCTTGGATCTGAAATGACCGGGACGAGACGCGGCAGCGGCGGGAAACCGTGCTGCACCTTCAGCTGGCATGCTGAAGCTGTAAGGAAGTTACAAGGCGCATCCGTTCGGGGGTGCGCTTTTTTTGTGCCTCCTGTACCCGGCAAAGCGGCTCCGGCACAAGGAGGTTTTTATGAAAAAGCTTTGCTCTCTTATCAGTAAGTACTTCGGCGTCGTCATCATCTTGTTCTTTTTGGGCGGCATGGTTTGTCCGCCGGCCTTCACGTGGGTGCTGGGGAAGCTCTTCGGCTTCTCCCTGCTGAGCTTCATGCTGGGCGTCATCATGTTCGGCATGGGCACGACCATGGAACTCAAGGACTTCGTCCTGATCCTGCAGCGCCCGCGCGACGTGTTCCTCGGTGCGGTGGCACAGTTTGCCGTCATGCCCCTTTTGGCCTATGTGCTCTGCAAGGCCTTTGACCTGGGGCCGGCCCTGACGGTCGGCGTCGTCCTGCTGGGCACCTGCCCCGGCGGCACGGCTTCGAACGTCATCACCTTCATCAGTAAAGGCGACCTGGCCTTGTCCGTCACCATGACGACGGTCTCCACGCTGCTCTCGCCGATCATGACCCCGCTGCTGACGTGGGTCCTCATCGGCCAGCGCATCCAGTTCAGCCCCATCGCCATGTTCTGGTCCATCATCCAGATCGTCATCATCCCCATCGGCCTGGGCGTCGCCCTGCGCCACTACTTCCCCCGTTTCTGCGAAGCGGCGAAAATGTACCTGCCGGTCCTGTCCTGCCTGTGCATCTCCCTGCTGGTCGCCGGCCTGGCCGGTGCCAGCCGCAATGCCATCCTGGCTTCGTCCCTCACGATCATGGCCGTCGTCATCCTGCACAACGGCCTGGGCTGTGCGTTCGGTTTCCTGATCGGCCGCCTTTCCGGCATGTCCTGGAAGAAATGCATCGCCCTGTGCATCGAAGTGGGCATGCAGAACTCCGGCCTGGCCGCCGGCCTGGCGAAAGCGCATTTCCCCGGCATGCTGGCTGCCACGGTGCCCGGCGCCATTTTCAGCTGCTGGCACAACATTTCGGGCAGTATCCTGGCCTGGCTCTTCGTCAACTACCTGAGCCCCAAGTACGACCCGGACTATGAACCGGACGACGCGCCCGTACGCGTGGCCCCGAATCCGGCAGACTAAATAAAAAAGCGCGCTTGCGCGCGCTGCCTCATAGAACACAGTTCCCATATCCTTTTCCCCTGTGGACAGGGCCGGTTCTCCGAACAGTTCCGGCCCTGCTTTTTTATGCCTTTTACAAAAATTCAGGGGTGTTTTATACTGTTTTTTACAAAAATTACAGGGAGTTTTTCAATACTTTTTACAAAAATTCACTTTCGTATGGTAAAGTTCCGGTCTGTTCGCTTTCTGCCATTTCTTTGTGTTATAATGTAAGTTACAGTTTTTCAGAGGGGATTTTCATTATGCAAACGAAGGAATCGAAACAAAAAGAGACGTTCCTGACCCGTCTGCGCCGCAGTTTCCTGCACGTGAACAGCGACAAACAGACGGATTCGCGCATCCGCCAGACCTACCAGTCCTTGTCGCACTGGCACGATTTCCAGATCAAGCTGTTCTGGGAAGGCATCGTGGTGGGTATTTTCTCGGGCCTCGTCATCAGCTTCTTCCGCTGGGCCCTGACGCAGGCGGAAATGCTGCGCATCCTGCTCTACGATTACCTGACGGGCCGGCCGGATTGGTACACGGGGGCGTGGTTCGCCGTGCTCTTTGCCGTGGCATACGTGCTCTACGTGCTCACGAAGCACGAGCCCATGGCGGGGGGCTCCGGCATTCCCCAGGTCAAGGGCGTCATTCTGGGCCTCATGCGGTTCAACTGGTTCCGCATCCTGTACGTGAAGCTGGCCGGCGGGGTCATCGGCCTCGGCGCGGGCCTCTCCCTCGGACGCGAGGGCCCGTCCATCCAGCTCGGCGCCGTGACGGCCCAGGGCGTGAGCCGCTTTCTCGGCCGCTCGCGCATGGAGGAACGCTACCTGATTACGAGCGGTGCTTCCGCCGGCCTGGCAACGGCCTTCAACGCACCCCTGGCGGGCGTGATCTTCTCCCTCGAGGAAATCCACCGCAACTTTTCCGCCGTGGTGCTGCTGCCGGCCATGACGGCAGCCCTGACGGCGACCTTCATTTCACGGCTCATTTTCGGCCGCGACACCATTTTCAGCTTTTACGGCCTGCCGCCCATGCCCCTGGACCACCACATGGTCTTCGCCCTGCTGACGGCGCTCATCGCCGGTGTGGCCGGCGTCGTCTTCAACAAAGGCCTGTTGAACATCCACCGCTTCTATGATTTGAAGATCTTCGGCGGCAGCCTGTACCGGAAGATTTTGTTCGCCATCCTGTGCGCCGGCGTGCTGGGCTTCGTCCTGCCCCCGGTCCTGGGCGGCGGCAACCTGCTCGTCAACCGCCTCGCCGTGACGACCCTGCCCCTGGATCTGCTGATTCTGCTGCTCGTGGGCAAGTTCGTCTTCACCCTCGTCAGCTACGGCACGGGCGTGCCGGGCGGCTTCTTTCTGCCCATGCTCGTCCTCGGCGCCCTGACGGGCAGCATCTGCGCCCATTTCCTCGTCGCCTTCGGCCTGATTCTGCCGCCCCATACGCCGAACGTCATCATCATCGCCATGGCGGCCTTCTTCGCCGCCTCGGTCCGCTCGCCCATCACGGGCACGGTCCTGATCTGCGAAATGACGGGCAGCTTCTCCCACCTCATGACCCTCGCCATGGCATCGGCCCTGGCCTACGTGGTCGCCGAACTGCTGGGCGGCCAGCCCATTTACGAGGCCCTGCTCCTGAACCAGCTCAAGAACCGGCGCGACGAGCCGGAAGAGGAAACCATCGACAGCCGCACGGTCATCGAAGTGCCCGTCGGCAGCGGCAGCCAATTGGAGAACAAGCGCATCAGCGAAATCTCCTGGCCGCCCCACGTGCTCCTCGTCGATGTCAAGCGCGGCGACCGCCAGATCATTCCGGACGGCCAAGTCCTTTTGCGGCCCGGCGATTACCTGTACATCTTAGCCGATGAAAAGAGCGTGCCGGATTTGATGAAGCTCGGCGAAGAGCTCCAGCCCCGCCACGATGTCCGCCACCGGCGCAAATAAAAAACAAGCCTTCGGTCGAAACCGGCCGGAGGCTTTTTTGATGCGGAATCTTAATATTGTTTCAGTTTCGGGAAATCGTCCGTGAAGTCGAAGGTGGCGAAGTAGTCCCGCGGCGTTTCGGCGCGGCGGATCAGTTTCACGCTGCCGTCTTCGCGGAGCAGCAGCTCGGCGCTGCGCAGCTTGCCGTTGTAGTTGTAGCCCATGGAGAAGCCGTGGGCGCCGGCGTCGTGGATGAACAGGTAGTCGCCCTTGTCGATTTTCGGGAGCATGCGGTCGATGGCGAACTTGTCGCTGTTTTCGCAGAGGCCGCCGACGACATCGTACTTGTGGGTGTGGGGCTCGTTTTCCTTGCCGAGCACCGTGATGTGGTGGTAGGCGCCGTACATGCAGGGACGCATGAGGTTGGCCGCGCAGGCGTCGACGCCGATGTATTCCTTGTAGATGTGCTTTTCATGGACGGCTTTGGTGATGAGCGCGCCGTGGGGAGCGAGCATGAAGCGGCCCATTTCCGTGAAGATGGCCACATCGCCCATGCCGGCAGGGACCAGGACTTCTTCGTAGACTTTGCGGACGCCTTCGCCGATGGCGAGGATGTCGTTATCCTTCTGTTCGGGACGGTAGGCGATGCCGACGCCGCCGGACAGGTTGATGAAGCGGATGTCCGCGCCGGTGGAACGGTGCAGTTCCACGGCCAGTTCGAAGAGCTGGCGCGCCAGTTCGGGATAGTATTCGTTGGTCACGGTGTTGGAAGCCAGGAAGGCATGGATGCCGAAGTGTTTCACGCCCTTTTTAATCAGGATGCGGTAGGCTTCCTCGATCTGGTCGCGGGTCATGCCGTACTTGGCGTCGCCGGGGTTGTCCATGATGCTGTTGGCGATGGCGAAATGCCCGCCGGGGTTGAAGCGGCAGCAGATGGTTTCGGGGAAGCCGCCGGCCACCTTCTCCAGGAAGTCGATGTGCGTGATATCGTCCAGGTTGATGATGACGCCGAGCTTGTAGGCCAGCTGCATATCCTCGACAGGCGTCTCATTGGAGCTGAACATGATTTCGTGGCCCTTGAGGCCCACGGCATCGCTCATTTCCAGTTCCGTCAGGCTGGAGCAGTCGGCGCCGCAGCCTTCTTCCTTGAGCATCTGCAGCAGGTAGGGGTTCGGCGTGGCCTTGACGGCGAAATATTCCTTGAAACCCTTGTTCCAGCTGAACGCCTTGTTGACGAGGCGCGCCGTATTGCGGATGCCCTTCTCGTCGTACAGGTAGAAGGGCGTGGGATAGGTTTTCGCGATTTCCGCGACGGTTTCACGTGAAACATAGGGAACTTTTTTACTCATTTGCTATATCTCCTTTCAATGGCCCGTTTCGGACCCGGTCAGCTGAATCAGGGTGATCTCGTTCTTCAAGGCTTCCTTGAAAAGGACCACCAGGTTTTCTTTGCCCGAATAGAGGCAGATCGGCTCTTCGCCGCCGTCCAGACCGCCCGTCAGGACGCGGGACGAATCGGCGATAAGGCGGATCTGGTCCGTCTCGTGCCGGGCGCGGTAGATGATGGCCCCGTCGAGGTCGCAGGCCGCGGCCGTGATGACGACGACCTTGAGGCCCCGCGCGACGGCCCGTTCCAGTTCCGCCCGGATGGTGGCCAGCACCTTGCCCGACGCCGCCACGTAGATGCGCGCTGTGGCGTCGTCAATCATGTTGCGCATCTGCTGGATGATCTTCTCCTCGCCGGTGATGGTGATGTACCCCTCGACGGGCAGCTTGCGGGCCGGCAGGTGCTTCACCAGGTCGTCCCGCAGCGCTTCCAGCTTATGGAGCCGGTTGCGGCAGAACTCGCCGATGGGGACCGCCGTGTACGTCGTGACCTTGCCTTCCATCACGTAGGCCGCGCCCTTATCCACCAGGCCCGCCAGCGCCGTGTAGGTGTTGGAGCGGGAAATGCCCGTCTCCTTCGCCACCTCGTACCCCGTCATCTGCTCCCGCGGCAGGAGGCACACGTAAATGGCCGCCTCCTGGCCCGTGAGGCCGAAGTATTTCAATTCGTCAATGATTTCCATAGTGACTCCCATAGGCGGCACCGCCGGAATGGTTCCTCCCTCATTTGGCCCTTTTCCGCGGTGCCTGAAACTGTGTTCCTGTTTAGAACTACTATGTGCATATCATAGTATACGGCGCGTCCGTTGTCAATCCTTTTCTTATAAAAATAAGATGTCCCGGGCCGCCGGACCGGAAATGCCCCGGCGGGGCCGTTCCCCGCGTTTTGCTAATCCCCCAGGTATGCGATATAATATAGTGTTAGGGAAAATCGGAAAGGATTGAAAGACCATGATCGATCTGACAAAGCTCACAACGGAGCAGCGCAACCTGAAAACCATGAACATCGACGTGGCAGAACCGGAAGAAATCTGCCGCCTCATCAATAAAGAAGACCAGACCGTCCCCCTGACGGTCAGGAAAATCATTCCCGACATCGCGCGGGCCATTACGGTCATCGCCGGCCACCTGCGCCACGGCGGCCGCCTCTTCTACCTTGGCTCGGGCACATCGGGACGCCTCGGCGTGCTCGACGCCGCCGAATGCCCGCCCACCTTCAGCACCAATCCGGAAATGGTGCAGGGCCTCATCGCCGGCGGCACGCCGGCCATCTTCCGCGCCCAGGAAGGCGCCGAGGATTCGGAGGACATGGCGGCCTTCGACCTGCAGGACGCCGAATTGAACAAACTGGATGTCGTCGTCGGCATTTCGGCATCCGGCCGGACACCCTATGTCATCGGCGGCCTGAAATACGCCCAGTCCATCGGGGCCTACACCATCGCCCTGACCTGCACGGAGAACCCCGAGACGGTTCCCTTCGCCAACCTGTCCCTGACGGCGGTCACCGGGCCCGAAGTCATCGCCGGTTCGACCCGCATGAAGGCCGGCACGGCGCAGAAACTGATCTTGAACATGCTGTCCACGGGCAGCATGATCCTCCTGGGCAAGACCTACGGCAACCTCATGGTCGATGTCCAGTGCACGAACCGCAAACTGGAAGAACGGGCCAGACACATAGTGTCTACCGTAACGGGCTGCACGCCCGAAGAAGCCCAGGATTACCTGGACGCTTCCGGCGGCAGCTGCAAGGCGGCCATCCTCATCCATCTGACCGGCCTCCCCCGCCCCCAGGCGGAGAAGCTGCTGGCCGAAAACGGCGGCTTCCTGCGCAAAGCTCTGGAAGCCTTCCATGCAAGCAAGGAGAATAAGGAATGACACAGGAAGGCCGCAAGCCCCCGGTGGACAACCGGGCCCTGGCACAGGCCCTGCTCGACGCCGTCGGCGCGGACAACGTGACCGACGCCTACAACTGCATGACCCGCCTGCGCCTGACCGTGCGCACGGTCACCGTGACGAAGGAACAGCTGAAGGCCCTGCCCGGTGTCAAGGGCGTCCTCTTCCCCGGCGAGGGACAGATCCATATCGTCCTGGGTCCGGGCAAGGCGGCGGCCGTGACGACGATCTTCAACGAACTGCGCGAGGCGGCGGGTAAGGCTGCCGGCAACGCGGCGGAACCGGAGGCAGAACCGGCCGCAACGACGGAAAAGGCCGCAGCAGCCGCAGCAGCCGCGCCGTCCGCAACGCCGGAAAAGGCCCCGCAGTCCCAGTCCCAGTCCCAATCTGTTGCCGACCTGGCCCGGCAGGCCTCCGTCGGCGACGGCAAAGAACTCCACGCCGCCATCCGGGCCCGCAACAGCCGGTCCCTGGCCAAAGCGGCGCTGCACCATATCGGGCACATCTTCATCCCGCTCATTCCGGCCTTCATCGGCTGCGGGCTCCTGACAGGCATCCTGAGCCTGGCCCTGCGCCTGAACCCGGATCTGGCCCGCGAGGCCGTGGTGCAATACCTGCGTCTGGCCGGCGGGGCCATCTACCTCGTATTGAATGCCTTCACGGGCATGTACGCGGCCCGTGAATTCGGCGGCACGCCCGCCCTGGGCGGCGTCCTGGCGGCTCTCTTGGGCGCGCCGGGCCTGGCGGACATCCATCTCTTCGGCGAAGCCCTGACCCCCGGCCGGGGCGGTGTCTTTGCGGCCCTCCTGACGGGCGCCGCATCCGCCGTCATAGAAAAATGGCTGCGCAAACATGTGCCGGAAGCACTGGACCTGTTCCTGACGCCGCTTTTGACGGTCTTCGTCGTCGCCCTGGGCTGCCTCTTCCTGTTCCAGCCCCTGGGCGGCTGGATTTCCGACGCCCTGCGCACCTTCGCCGTCGGCGCCATCGAACGGGGCGGTGCCTTGACGGGCTTTGTGCTCGGCGGCATCTTCCTGCCCGTCGTCATGGCCGGCGTGCACCACGGCATCACGCCCATCAACCTGGACCTGCTGGCCACGACGGGCGTCACCCTGCTGCTCCCCATCTGCGCCATGGCCGGGGCGGGCCAGGTCGGCGCGGCCTTCGCGGTCTACGTGAAATCCAAAAACAAGGCCTTGAAACACACCGTGCTGAGCGCCCTGCCGGTCGGCATCCTGGGCGTCGGCGAACCCTTGATTTACGGCGTCACCCTGCCCCTCGGCCGGCCCTTCCTGGCGGCCTGCATCGGCGGCGCCTGCGGCGGGGCCTGGCAGGCCTTCGCCGGCACAGGGGCCTATGCCATCGGCATTTCCGGCCTCCCCCTGGCCGCTTCCGTCAACTTCAGCGGCGCTTACCTGACCGGCGTCGCCATCGCCTACGTGGCGGGTTTTGCCGCAGCCCTTGCGCTCGGCTTCGACGACCCGCCGGAAAAGGAAAACCCATGAACACGATCTTAGGCATTTCCCTCTATCCTGGCTTGGACAACACACCCGGTGAAAACCGGCGGCTGCTGCACGAAGCGGCCGCCCTCGGTTTCCGCCGGGTTTTTACGTCCCTGCAGATTCCCGAAACCCGGGCCGATGTCCTGCGCCGCGAAGTGCGCAGCCTCTTCGGCGAAGCCGCGGCACTCGGCCTGGACATCATCGCCGATGTCTCCCCCGCGGCCTGCGGTCTTCTCGGCATCCCGGAAGTCACGCCCGCCTGGCTGCAAAAGGCCCGGTTGACCACGGTGCGCTTCGACTTCGGCAGTGACGCGGACCGCATCGCCGCCTTTTCCCGGGAACTTCCGGTCCAGCTCAACGCCTCGACGCTGCGCCAGGACGATCTCGACGCCCTGCGCCGGGCCGGGGCGGATCTGTCCCGTCTGGAAGGGCTGCACAACTTCTACCCCCATCCGCATACGGGACTTTCCGCGGACTACGTGCAGCAGCAGAACGCCCTGCTCCACCGCAACGGCCTGCGGGCGGGCCTCTTCCTCGCCGGCAGGGCAGGCCGCCGCGCGCCCCTGCACGAAGGCCTGCCGACGGTCGAGGCCTGGCGGGACCTGACGCCCGCCCTGGCGGCCGCGCCCGCCCTGGCCACGGGCTGCGACTTTTTGATTTTAAGCGAAAGCCGGCCTTCCCTGGAAGAAATGCAGGGCCTTGTCACGGCCGTGCAGGACTGGGAAGCAAACACGGAGCCGGCCGCGGGACGACCTGCTGCGCCAGCCGCAGCCCCCGCAGCCGCTGCCGCTCCCCTCGTGTTTCACGTGAAACCTGCCGCCGGCGCGGCCGCGGTCCTGAAACGGCTGTGGGACCGGCCCCTCACGAACCGGCAGGATCCGGCGGCGGAGTGCATCCGCGTCGCCGAAGGCCGTCCCCTGCTGCAGGACCTGGCCATTCCCGCCGCCCGTGCCAAAACGGCTGCGCGGACGACGGGCACTCATCCGGAGGGCACCCTTCCGACGGCCTCCCTGCCCATCGGCACGCTTTGCGTGGACAACGACCGCTACGGGCGCTACAAGGGCGAAGTGGAAATCCTGCTGACGCCGCGCCCCGCCGACCCCCGCACGAACGTCCTCGGCCGCATCGCGCCGGAGGACGCCGGCAAGTTGCGGGCCGTCGGGCCAGGTACATCGTTCCGCCTGTTACGGGCATAAAAAAATCCCGGGCACCTCGGTGTCCGGGATTTGTTGTCTTTACCTTACTTTTTAGCCGGTGCTTCTTTCTGCAGGGTCAGCACGTTGACAGCGAAGTTGACGATCTTCTGCTGGCCGTTGACCGGTGCGAAAGCGACGACGATGCGGGCGATCTGGTCCTTTTTGCCGGAGATTTTGCCGACATAGACGAGTTCTTCCTGGCCGTCCACATACTGGCTCTTTTCAATGTTGTAGTTCTTCTGGTACGTGATGAAGTTGATGTTGTTCACACTGCCGATCTTGTCCTTGATCTGCTTCTGGGCTTCGGTGAAGCCCTGTTCGTTGATGTTGGAAGCCACGTAGCGGGACGTGGTGGTAAACGTGCCGTTGTTCATGAGGGCGGCCACAAAGGCGTCGGCAGCGCGCTCTTCGGTCGTGAAGTTAGCCGCGGCACCGGCAGCGAAGCAGCTGCCCGTAATGGTTAACAGGGCCATCAGCGTGATTAAGATCTTTTTCATGTTTTCAAAACCTCCTGCAGTTACTGCATTATTTTAAAGTTGATACATATTTATTATAGCACATGCGGGGAAAATGGGGCATCTTTTCGTGCCATTTCACAGATATTTTAGGATTTCCCGGGCGTGCGGCAGGATGATGTCGGGCTTAACGGGCCCGGCAGCCACATCGGCCAGTGTGGCCTCGCCGGTCAGGACCAGGATGGATAAGATGTCGTTGTTCGTTCCGAAGGCAATGTCCGTCGAAAGGCGGTCGCCGACCATGGCGATCTCGTCTTTGCGGAAGCCCGTGCGCTCCATGACCGTGTCGACCATGTAGCCGTAGGGTTTGCCCGTGATGAGTTCCGGTTCCTTGCCCGTCGCCGTGCGGATGCAGGCGATGAAGGAGCCCGTGTCGGGAATGAATTCGCCGCCTTCGATGGGGCAGCGGACATCGGGATGGGTGGCGATATAGGGCACGCCCCGGTCAATGAGGCGGCAGGCGATGGTCAGGGTTTCGTAGGTCAGGGTCTGGTCGAAGCCGACGACTACGTAGTCCGCCCCTTCTTCCAGGGTCGTCGTCAGCCGGAAGCCGCCGGCCCGGATGAGGGCCTTCAGTTCCGGCGTGCCCAGGACGAAGAGGCGCGCGCCGGGCTTGACGCCCTGCATGTAGTTCACGAAGGCGTCGCTCGAAATCAGGATATCCTGCTTCGTGACCGGCACGCCCATGGCGTTCATCTTTTTTACGTAATGGGCGTGGTCCTTGCTGGAATTGTTCGTCACCAGGTAATAGCGCCGGCCCGCGGCGGTGAGCTTGTCGAAGAAGCCTTCCATGCCGGGGATCAGCTCCATGCCCAGGTTGATGGTGCCGTCCATATCAAAGAGGAAGCACCGGATGCGGCGGATGCGCTCCAGCGGTCCGTACGGCACGGCGGGCAGGGCGGTGTTCCCGCCGGCTGTGCCGGCCGGCCTGTTTCCTTGTTCCGTCAACTCGTTCCCTTCTTTCTGCAATAGGTTGCGGCAGAACGGACTGTTACATCGCGTTCAGCCAGGTCTTGATGATATCCTGCTTTTCCGTGGCGGCCCAGCGCAAATCGTCGTTGCAGATGGGCAGCCGTTCCTTCACGGTGCGGTCCTGGCGGTCCAGGGACTCGATGAGGGGCGTGAAGCCGTAATCCAGCATGATGCGGCTGGCTTCGGGGCTGAGCAGGTATTCCATGAAACGTTCGGCTGCCTTGCGGTGCTTGCCGCGCTGCAAAATGGCGGCCGCCGTGATGAGGTTCTTGTTGCCGTCCTTGACGGCGACGGCGCTCAGGAAGCGGTGTTCCTTTTCAAGCATGCGCGCGTGGCGCAGGGGCAGGACGGCCACGGCCTTGTCGCCGCGGAAGACGGCGTAGGCCGCCTTGGCGTCCGTCGGAACGTAGGCCGGCTGCTGGGTGCGGAAGAGGCCGGCGTACTGCAGGGCCTTTTCGCGGCCGCGCAGCTGCCAGATCGTGGTGATCATGCCGTAGGAGGCGCCGCCCTCTTCGGGGACGGCCATGACGGTCTCCTTGTGGAGCACGGGCTGGAGCAGCTCGATCCACGTTTCCGGGGGCCGCACGTGGAGGCGGTTCGTCACGTTCCGGTTGGACAGGATGGCGATGTGGTCGATGGACAAGGGCGTCCACTTCCCTTCGCGGTCCTGGTAGGCCGGCGGGATGTTCGCTGCCGCCAGGGGATGGTACGGGACGAGCATCTTGCGCTCGCCGGCGCGGTAGTATTCTTCCGCCGTGCCGCCCATCCAGACGTCGACGGTGCTGCGGGACAGGGCGTCGAGGCGCTGGATGAGGCCCTGGGACGCCAGGGGTTCGAACTCGACGATGATGCCCGTACGGTTGGCAAAGTCATCGGTCAGTGCCTTGGACAGGTCGCGGTTCATGCTGCTGCAGACCGCCACGACCTTGTCGTCTTCCGCCCGCGCTCCCGTTCCCAGGCCGCTGCAGCCGGCCAGGGCCAGCATCAGCAGCGCAGCCAGGAGCACCATTACGGCCCCTTTGCCTTGTGACATTTCGCGTGACATCGTACCCATTCCGCCTTTCCTCCGAAAAAAGCCCGTCTTCCGAAAGCGGGAGACGGGCAGGCTTTCTCTATTTAGTATCAGTTATTGCTGCGGAAAAGTCAACACCTTGTCGAAATCCAGGAAGACTTTGTCGCCGTCCTTGAATTTGCCGAATTCGGCGCCTTTGACGATGACGCGGATGAAGTGGCCCTTCACCTGGACGCGGTAGTCGATGCTGTCGCCCAGGTAGAAGTGATGGTGCAGCAGGCCTTCGATCATGCCGTGGTCCTTGTGCAGGGAAATGTTTTCCGGCCGCACGGCCAGGACGACTTTGCCGGACAGGTTCTTCTCGTTCGGGAAGGAGATGTCCGTGTTTTCCAGGTAGACTTTGCCGTCGCCGCGCACTTCGGACGGGATGAAGTTGACCAGGCCGACGAAATCGGCGACCATCTGGTTGGCCGGGTGGCTGTAGACGTCGACGGGTTTGCCGATCTGCTGGACCTTGCCCATGCTCATGACGACGATGCGGTCGGACATGGTCATGGCTTCGCTCTGGTCATGGGTGACGTAGATGACGGTGATGCCCAGTTTCTTCTGCAGGCCCGAAATTTCAAAGCGCATGCTTTCGCGCAGTTTGGCGTCCAGGTTGGACAACGGTTCGTCGAGGAGCAGCAGGCCCGGTTCCGCCACGAGGGCGCGCGCCAGGGCGACACGCTGCTGCTGGCCGCCGGACAGCTGGTTCGGCAGGCGTTCCGCGTATTCCTTCAGGTGGACGACTTCGAGGATGTTCATGACGCGTTTCAGCCGTTCTTCCTTGGGCACCTTCTGAATCTTCAGGGGGTAGGCCACGTTGTCGATGACGTTCATGTGCGGCCACACGGCGTAGGACTGGAAGACCATGCCCACCCCGCGCTTTTCCGGCGCCATGAAGAAGCCCTTCGCGGCGTCGCTCATGACGGTGTCGCCGATGGTGATCGACCCTTCCGTCGGTTTCTCAAAGCCGGCGATCATACGCAGGGTCGTGGTCTTGCCGCAGCCCGAAGGCCCCAGGAAGGAGACGAACTCGCCGTCCTTCACCTCGAGGTTGAAATCACCGACAGCCGTTACTTTACCGAATCTTTTATAGATATGTTCCAGTTTGACTCCAGACATAATGCAGTTCCCTCCGCTTTAAATACTTACTTTGCCTTTCGTGGCCTTGTTCAGGATCAGGTTGCCGACGAGCACGATGACCAGGATGATGACCGACAGGACGGATGCGTTCTGCGTATCCGCGTAGGTCTGCAGCTCGTACAGCAATACGCCGATGGTCTTCGTGTCCGCGCCGTACAGCAGGTTGGACATGGTCAATTCGTAGAAGCTCGGCATGAAGATCAGGAACCAGCCGGCTACGATGGACGGGGCAATCAGCGGAATGATGATGTCTTTGCAGGTCCGGATCCAGCTTGCGCCGGAGTTCAGGGCCGCTTCTTCCAGCGAACTGTGCACCTGGCTGAGGGACGCCGCAATGGTACGTACGCTCATGGTCATGTACTTAACCAGGTAGGACACGATCAGGATCCACATGGTGGAATAGATGTTCAACCCGTAGTTGCCGGAAAAAGTAATGATCAGTGCCAGGGAAATGACGATGGACGGGGTGGCGCCGCCGAGCACGACCAGCAGGTCCGGCAGGGAGCGTCCCGTAATCTTCGTCTTGACGGAAAGGTAGGCCACGAACAGGGCCAGGGCCGTACCGATGCAGGCGGCGATGACGCCGTACACGACGGAACGCCAGATGCTTTCCATGTATTGCGCGCTCGTGATGACGGGGATCCAGGCGTCGATACCGAAGTTGCTCAGTTCCACGCCTTTGGACATGCTCACGAGGAACGAGGTCATGACGATGGAGCCCAGGGGCAGGATGACGGCGATGAAGGCATAGCCGCCGACGATGAGCAGGGCCAGGGGTTTCCACTTGCCCAGTTCCACGATGTTCGGGCGCGTGCTCTTGCCGCTGATCGTCGTGTAATCCTTGTGGCTCAGCAGGTAGCTCATGAAGAAGAGCAGGCCGTTGGCGATGACCATCATGGAGACGGCCAGGGCCGTGGCGTTACGGATGCCCGCCGAATCGCCCTGATAGACGAAGGTGACGATACGGGTCGTCATTACTTCGATGTTGCCCGGCATGCCGACGATGGCCGGAATACCGAAGCAGGATGCCGCCGCAATGAACACCAGCAGGCCGCCGGCGACGATGGAAGGCATCATCAGGGGCAGCGTCACGTCCTTCAGCGTGCGCAGGGGCGAGGCACCGGATATGCGGGCCGCCTCTTCCAGTGTCGGATCCATCTTCTCCATTGCCCGGGAAATAGTGATGAAGGCGAAGGGGGAATAGAACAAAGTCAGTACCCAGGCCAGACCGCCCATGGAATATATGTTGAAGGGCGCCTGTGAGAGTCCGAACACGGCTTTGAAGATGTTGTTCAGATAGCCGACGCTGGGGTTCAGCAGCTGGACCCAGGCGATGGCGCCGACATAGGGCGGAATCATGTAGCTGGCCACGAGGATCGTGCGGAACGTCTTTTTAAAAGGCAGGTCCGTACGGCCGACGAGCCAGGCCATGGGAAAGGTGACGATGACACTGGCGATCATGACGATGAAGGCCAGCTGCACCGTGTTCGTCAACGATTTCCAGTTGACAGCTTTCCCGTAAACTTCCCGGTAGTTGCTGATGTCGAGGACGCCGTTCACGAAGAAGCTGTCGTAAATCAGCACCAACAGCGGGAAGACGATGAAGTACATTAATAATAAGACCGAGATGGCAATTACAATAAATTTACTATCCAGTCGGGGCAAAGACTTTTTCACTATAAAACTCCTTTCCCCGGTATTTCCGGTTGCAGATAAAGACGGGAAAATCAGGGGCCGGTCAGACCGGTCCCTGATTTGGAATTAACGGGGATACGTATTAATGGGTCATTCCATGACGATGGTACGGAACTGTTCCTTGATCTTCGCGTCTTCGTTAGCCAGTTTTTCCCAATTGATCTTGATGGCGTTCTTGTTCAGTTCTGCCAGGCTGTATTTTGCTCCGTGCGGTTTCTCTACATCTTTACGTACAGAGTACATCCAGCCGGCCGTAACGGCCTTCTGGCCTTCGGGGCTCAGCCACCAGTCGAGGATGGCCTTGGAGCCTTCGGGGTTCTTGGTCGACTTGAAGATGCCGATCGGGCTGTTGATGATGATGCAGCCTTCCTTCGGGTAGCAGACTTCCAGCGGTTCGTGCTTCGTTTCCTGGAGTTTCAGGATGTTTTCTTCCAGGATGATGGCAGCCATGTATTCGCCGGTCAGCAGCTTGTTCTGGATGGCGCTGTTGCCTTCTTCGACGCGCAGGCCGTTTGCTTTCAGTTTCTTAAAGTAATCCCAGCCCAGTTTGTCGGACAGGGCGCCGACTGCCACGTAGGCCGTACCGGACAGCATGGGGTTCGGCATGGCGATCTTGCCCTTGTATTTCGGGTTCGTCAGATCCGCCCAGCTCGTCGGAATGTCTTCCTTCTTGATTTTATCCTTGTTGTAGGCAATGATCATGTTGTTGACGCGGACAGGGCTCCAGGCGAAGTCCTTGTCGGCTTCGAGGATGACGTCCTTCATCTGCGGGGACTTGTAGTTCAGCAGCAGGTCCTTGTTCTTCAGGAAGATGTAGTAGGACGGGTCCGCGACCATCAGCACGTCGGCGCCGATCTTGTTGGCCTTGATTTCGCCGGCGATCTTGGTCTTGACTTTTTCCGTGCCGCCCTGGAACCAGGTGACCTTCATATCCGGGAAGGCCTTTTCCACGTTCGGTTTGCACAGCTTATCCAGGATATCCGGATAAATGGAGGTGTAGACCATGGCAGCGCCCTTCGGGCCCTTGGCACCGGCTTTGTTGTCGGCCTTCTTGTCTCCGCCGCCGCAGCCTGCGATCAATGCCGCGGATACGCCCAGCAATGCCATTGCGCTCAACAACTTTTTACCCTTCATTGGAAATCACACTCCTTATCTTTTCCTCTATCAAGCGGCCGGCGCCGTTCCCGTCAGGCGCCTGGCCGGATGGTTCCTCTGGCTGTTCCCGTGCCAGTTGCTGCCTTGCAGTATGAATCAGTCCATTACGCGGGTGCGGAAGGCTTCCTTGATCTTCGCGTCATCCGTGGACAGTTTTTCCCAGTTGACCTTGACGGCGTTCGGCAGCAGCGTGCTCAGCTTCGGCGCGCCCGTCGGCGGTTCCACGTCGCCGCGTACGGAGTGCATCCAGCCCTTCACGACAGCCTGCTGGCCTTCCTTGGACAGCCACCAGTCCACCAGGGCCTTGGCGCCGTCGGGGTTCTTCGTCGTATTGAAGATGGCGATAGGCGAAGGTACGCAGATGATGCCGTCGCTCGGATAGACGACTTCCAGCGGTTCGTGCTTCGTCTCTTTCAGTTTCAGGATGTTTTCTTCCAGAATCATGGCGGCCGCGTATTCGCCGGTCAGCAGCTTGTTCTGGATGGCGCTGTTGCCTTCTTCCACGCGGATGCCGTTGGCTTTCAGCTTGTCAAAGTATTCCCAGCCGTACTTGTCGGCCAGGGCGCCGACTGCCACGTAGGCCGTACCGGACAACATGGGGTTCGGCATGGCGATCTTGCCCTTCCACTTGGGGTCCGTCAGGTCCGTCCAGCTCTTCGGCGGGTTCTTGACCTTGTCTTTATTGTAGGCGATGATCATGTTGCTGATACGGACGGCCGTCCAGGCGCCGTTCTTGTCCTTATCGGCAATGACATCCTTCTGGTTCTTGGAAACATAGTCGAGCAGCAGGCCCTGCTTCTTCAACGCGAGGTAGTAGGACGGGTCGGCCACCATGAGGACATCGGCGCCGATCTTCTTCGCCTTGATTTCGCCGGCGATCTTGGTCTTGACCTTTTCCGTGCCGCCCTGGAACCAGGTGACCTTCAGGTCCTTGAAGGCTTTGGCTACGTTCGGCTTGCACATTTTGTCGATGATGTCCGGATAAATGGACGTATAGACCATGACGTCGCCCTTGACGCCGCCCTTGCCGTCGTTCGCAGCCGGTTTCTTGTCTCCGCCGCCGCAACCAGCCGCCACCATGGCGCCCATTGCCAGCAATACGGCCGCGCCCGCCAGTTTCTTGTGTTCGAACATGTTTCCACACTCCTTTTCTGTTCCCACTGAATGATGATGCCCGTGTTTCAAAGTTGTCCCAATCGTTGTACGTATTGCTCTTTTAGCAATTTTCGCACAATTATACTGCTATTCTAACAATTCTAGAACGTCCTGCTATTTCCTGCTTACAATGTAAAGAATTTTTACAAAAAATTTACATTTTTCGTAAAGGTGTACAATGTTTATGTTGTAAATCCATGCATAATGCACAAATTGCAAATTTTGTCCTACAGGGACTTTAAATGTCCCGTCGTGTGCCCTTCACCGCGCAAACAGGTTGATTTCCCAGGCGGGCACGTAGGGGTGCTTGCGCAGCCAGATCCGGTAGGCCGGCTGCAGCCGCCACAGGTGCAGCGGCAGGCGGAAGATGTCCTCGTCATGGTGGTAGGCGGCAATCAGGAGCTTCGGCAGCTGCCCCGCCGCGCCGGCCGTCAAATGGTCCCGCATTCCGTCCAGCGCTTCCGCTTCGACGCCTTCCACGTCGAGCTTGGCGTAGTCGAGACGCGCCGTTCCCAGCACGTGGTCCACGGACTCCACGGCCAGCTCCGTCTCCTTCGGACGGCGCCGCCGCCCTCCCGCAAGACCCGCTCCCGTATCCAGCAGGGACGACTGGCGCCCGCCGCCGGCATGGAACACGACGGTTCCCGGCGCAGCCCCTGCGGCGGCCGGCACGCAATGGACGGGCCCGGCGCCGGGGTGCGCGGCGGCATAGGACGCGGCCCAGGCCGTCAGTTTGGCGTAATTCTTCGGGTCGGGCTCGAAGGCGTAGACCGCGCGGTACGCGCCGTGGCACAAAGCCTGGAACTCCCGCACGGTGTCGCCGTCGTAGGCGCCCAGGTCGGCATAGGTCTCGTCCGGCCCGAAGGTGAACAAGCTGCGCAGGTCATCGTCCCGCCGCGTTTCGGCGTCCCACAGGTAGGAAAGCTTGCCGCTGAGCTTGTAGTTAAGGATATCGGCGAAAACGCGCCGCGACCGGTCGTCGGCCAGATGGTCGTACACGTACTGCAGCTCCGCCTCGTGGGCCGCCACCCAGCCGCAATCCAGGGCCTTCTCCCCCGCAAACAGCGGCACGTGGGGCGCGTAGGTCTCCCGCACGGCCGCCAGTTTGCGGAACCGCGCCAGGACCTGGGGCCGCTCGCTGGCGAAAGCGACGAGCACGATTTCCGGCCCCGGCCCCGCCTCCAGCTCGCTGACCTTGCGGACCCTGTGGCCGTGGAACACCTGCCCGCGGGCAAAATCGTCGCTCACGTAGATGTCCCGGACCGCCACGCCCGCCAACTCCAGCCGGGCGAGCACCTTATCCGCCCCGTCGCCCGTGCCGTACAGCACGACAGGACGCGCCGTCCCGGCGAGATGCTCCCACAGCGTTTCCTTTTCCCTGATAAACGAAAGCATGACATCCTCCCATTCCGTTCCTATACGTACCAATTATACCACACGTTGTCTTTTTCCTACTAATAAGGTATAATAACACTAATGAGTTCTGCCCGGCTAACCCGTGAAACCCGGCCGTGCAGGACGCCCGCCGGGGAGACGGGTCCAATTTTTTTACGAAAGAGGTGTGGTATCATGGTACTGCTCGAGTCAGGGGAAAACTATCTGGAGTCGATCCTCATGCTGCAGCAGGAGAAGGGCTACGTACGCTCCATCGATATCGCGAACAAGTTGAATTTCTCCAAGCCCAGCGTGTCCCGCGCCATGAGCATTTTGAAACAGAACGGGTATATCGTCGTCCATCCGGACGGACACATCATCCTGACGGAGATCGGGCTGAAAAAGGCGTCCGATGTACTGGACCGCCACCGCACGCTGACGGAGTTCCTGGAAACCGTCATCCATGTGACGCCGGAAATCGCCGAAAAAGATGCCTGCCGGATTGAGCACATCATCAGTCCGGAAACGTTCGCCGGCATCAAACGGCTGACCCTGGAAACGCGCCAGAAGCGCTGATTCCGACGAAGAGCCCGGAACGCCGCAGTCCTCTTTCTGCTGCGGCGCTGCCGGGCTTTGTTTATTCCTGAGCTTAATTGATAACTTATTCTATTAGTATTGCAATTTCATCAAGGACAATGTATAATTGGATTAGTCAGGCGGTGGTAACCCTCCCAACGACGCATCGCCTGTACTCAATTAAATTATACGAAGAAAGAGGTCTTTACTGATGAACAAATGGAGTAAAATCGTGACTGCTGCCGTATTATCTGCTTTCTGCTTCGGCGCCCTGCCGGCTGCCCCGACTTATGCCGCCTATCAGCTGAACCCGGAAGTCAAAGATGCCACTCCGGCCCTGAAGGAAGCCGCTGAAATCGGCGTCCGCGTTTACAACAACCCGGCCATGCAGAACGTGGCTAACAAGGATGCCATGGTGGTGATGTGCTTCGGCACGACCTACAAGGATTCCCGTGAAAAGACCATCAATCCGACGGTTGCCGCCATCCAGAAAGCCCTGCCGAACGTCAAAGTTGTAACGGCCTATACGTCCCACATCATCGTAGACCGCGTCAAGGCGAAGGAAGGCCTGGAAATCCCGACCCCGGAAAAAGCCCTGGAACAGCTGAAAGCCGAAGGCTACACCCGCGTTGCCCTGGCAACCCTCGATGTCATCCCCGGTATGGAATACAACTATGATACGGCCATTTACCGCCTGTATCGCAACCAGTTCAAGAAAATGACCATGGGCCTGCCCCTCATGTACTGGCAGGGCCAGGAAGACCAGCGCGACGACGTGATGGATACGGTCAAGGCCTTCTCCACCCAGTTCCCGGCCGCAGGCAAGGAAGACGCCGTCCTGGTAATGGCTCACGGCACGCCGGATCCGTCCAACGCATACTACTCCGTCGTGCAGACCCGCCTGGACCGTCTGGGCAAAGGCAACGCACACATCTACACCGTGGAAGGCTGGCCGTCCCTGGACGATGTCATCCCCATGCTGAAGGAAAAGGGCATTAAGAACGTAACCCTGATGCCGATGATGATGGTTGCCGGCGACCATGCCAACAACGATATGGCCGGTGACGAAGAAGATTCCCATAAGAGCATCCTGAAAGCCAACGGCTTCAACGTCAAGACCTACATCCACGGCCTGGGCGAAAACAAGGCTGTCCGCCAGCTGTTCGTGGACCGCGCCCTGGAATCCTGGAACTACCTGGAAGGCACGAACGACTCCCAGCATGCCGGTATGCATAAATAATTTGCATATATGCGCCGTAAGGCCTATAATGAAATAAGCAAGGCAGGAATTCTGCAGACAGATCGTGCGCGTTCCTCGGACGCGGTTACCGATACAACATTCTTTGCCTGAGGTGCTCAATACTGGCCGGCTAGGGAAGTACTGACACACACAAAAGGGGACGTCCTTCGGGACGTCCCCTTTCTGTTTTTCCAACCGCCCCGGACGGCATGTGCTATAATGGAGAAAAACGCGCACGGCGCGCCAAGGAGGGTTTCCCATGTTTCTTTGCGATTGTCATTGTGATACCATCACGGAATTATACAAGCAGAACAAGCATCTGTGGTCCAACGACCTGATGCTCGACGCGAAGCGCATCATCGCCAACGGCGGCGGCCTGCAGTTCATCGCCATGTACGTGCCGACGGAGGAATTCCGCTGGGGCGGCGGGACGCGCTACACCTTGAAGCTCGTCGACAAGTATCTGACGGAAACGAAGGCCATCCGGGACCAGGGCATCGACATCCACAAGATCCTCACGAAGGACGATGTGGACCACGCCCTGGAGCACCCCTTCAACACGCTCCTGGCCATTGAGGAAGGCGGCGCCCTGGACGGCAGCCTGGAAGCGCTGCGCGTGTACTACGAGCTGGGCGTGCGCTGCATGACCCTGACCTGGAGCAACCGCAACGACATTGCCGACGGCGTCAACGAGGAAGGCAGCAAGGGCGGCCTGACGCAGTTCGGACGCCAGGTCGTGGCGGAAATGAACCGCATCGGCATGGCCGTCGACGTGTCGCACATCTCCACCTACGGCTTCTGGGATGTCCTGGACACGTCGCAGAAACCGGTCATCGCCACCCATTCCTGCGCCTACGCCCTGACCGACCATCCGCGCAACCTGCGGGACGACCAGCTGCGCGCCCTGGCGAAGACGAAAGGCTTCGTCGGCGTCAACTTCGCCGGCCAGTTCCTGGAAAAGGATTACCACGACGCCTGCATCGAAAGCGTCTACAAGCACCTCGCCTACATGATGGATGTCATGGGTTCCGACGACTACGTCGGCTTCGGCAGCGATTTCGACGGCATCAGCCACCCGCCGTACAACCTGAACCGCGTGGAGCACCTGGCCGACCTGTTCGACTACCTGGCCGGGAAATTCCCCGCTGCCACGCTGGACAAGATCGCCCACGACAACTGCTTCGCCTACCTGAAACGGGTGCTGTGAACCGGCGTCCCGTCACGTGCCGGGGTCCCCGGGCGCCTGTTTCACGTGAAACACCTCCCCTGCCCCCGTAAAAGCCTTACAGAAACGACAAAAAGGCCCGCCTGACACCAATGGTCAGGCGGGCCTTCGCATACCCTTCCTCAGCCGAATACGTGCGGCACACCGGGAGGCAGCACGTTGAACAGGTCCATCAGGAAATAGGCGGACACGGGGATCATGACCGTAAAGGCAATGCCCCAGAAATAGTCGCCGTCCTTCAGGTTCTTATAGCTGCCGCGCAGGCTGCACACGAAAACGATGGCCCAGATGAACTGTTGGGAAAAAACCGTTTCTTCACCACCAGTAAACATGTCGGTTCCTCCTTTTGAAACAAACTCCGCAAATACTAAATAACCCACGGGCTTTGCGACCGTGGGTGAATGATCAAATGGTGCCTCAGAACAGAATCGAACTGTTGACACAAGGATTTTCAGTCCTTTGCTCTACCAACTGAGCTACCGAGGCAGCATGGCGACCCGGACGAGACTCGAACTCGTGACCTCCGCCGTGACAGGGCGGCATTCTAACCAACTGAACCACCGGGCCGAAGATAAAAAAATGGTGGGCGCTAACGGGATCGAACCGCTGACATTCTGCTTGTAAGGCAGACGCTCTCCCAGCTGAGCTAAGCGCCCACATGGTGATCCAC
>ONAN01000027.1 GCA_900315805.1 uncultured Selenomonadales bacterium | reverse complement strand
TCCTTTGTTGATGATTTCTCCAAAACCATTTTAACATGAAGCTTCACTATGGATTTTTATTTTTTGATTAACTGTTCAAGTTCATTTTACAACTGACCTAAAAAAAACATTAACAAATCGGCATCAATTTTTTGAAACCGTGCAAATAAGGGGGACAATCATGAAGAAAGCAGAGCGCCTGAACCGGGAACTGGCATACCTGGTCAATCATCCCTTTTTCCATCTGGCGGATCTGATGGACGAATTCCGGATATCCCGGAGAACGGCGCTCCGGGATATTACCGATTTGGCGGACCTCGGGCTGAGCGTCTATTCCGAACCGGGCCGCAGCGGCGGGTACCAGGTCACGAGCCGCGGTTCGCTGATCCCTGTCACCTTTTCCGGCGATGAAGTCAGTGCCATCTTTTTTGCCCTTCACGCCTTGTCGCTGCTGTCGGAAACACCTTTCCGGAAGCCGTACCAGGACATCTACGACCGCCTGCTCGCCTCGCTGCCGTCGTGGCGCCGCAACGCCGTCACGGACATGCTGGACGCGTGCCGCTATTACAATGTGCCGCCGGTCTACGAAATCCCGTTCCTGCGGGAGATCCTTGCGGCCTGCACCAGCCGGCACATCGTGCGGATTGCCTCGTCCCAGCTTCCGTCTTCGCCCGTCCGCGCCCAGCTTTTGTGGATATTTTACCGGGGCGGGCTCTGGTTCTTTGAAGGAATTGATGTCGACACGGGCCGCTGGTACCGCGCCCGCTGCGATTTGATCACCGGTTTTCAGGATACGGGGAGCAGCGGGACGTTCCGCCGCGAGGAACTCAAGGAACAGCATGACCGCTTCGTCCGGGAGCACCACACCATCCCGTTCCGGTGCCGGATCAGCGACCACGGCAAAGTGCGCTATTATCGGGAACGGTACGAAAACATCCACCTTTCCGGAAACGAACTGACCGGCTCCTACAACGAGGACGAGTTCGACTATATGATCGAGTACCTGATCGGTTACGGCAGCGATGTCACGGTCCTGGCGCCGGAGGCGCTGCGCACGGCCTATGCGGAACGGCTGCAGGAAATGTTGGACCGTGCGGTACACATTCCCGGTAAATTCCATTATAATAAGAGTAAGAAAAAGAACCCGCCGCGGGAAAAAGCGGATGGGAAAAAGGACGTCGAATCGAGCAACGCCCGCAAGGGAGGCTGAATCCATTGGAACTTGCAGCAGAAGAGCTGAAACAGAATCTGGCGAACGTACGCGCGCGCATCCGCGCGGCCTGCGAACGGGCGGGCCGGGATCCGTCCGGCGTGACGCTCCTGGCCGTGAGCAAGACCAAACCCATTGAGGATATCCAGGTCCTGCTGGGGGAAGGACAGAAGGCTTTCGGCGAAAACTACGTGCAGGAGCTGAAGGAAAAGTACGAAGCCCTGGGCGACGCCGCAGAGTGGCACATGATCGGCCATTTGCAGCGCAACAAAGTGAAATACATCATCGACAAAGTCTGCCTCATCCATGCCGTGGACACGCTGCGCCTGGCGGAACAGATTGAAAAGGAAGCGGCCAAGCATGACCGCATCGTCGAGGTACTGATGGAAGTCAACATCGCCCGGGAGGAAACGAAATGGGGCTTCACGGAAGAAGAAGCGCCGGCGGCCGCCAAAGCCATGGGGGCCTTGCCTCATTTGCGGCTCCGGGGACTCATGACATCGGCCCCCATCACGAAAGAGGTCGAAACGAACCGCCCCTATTTCCGGGGACTGCGGGAACTGGCCCGGCGCATTGACGCCCAGCATTTCCCGAACGTGCGCATGGACACGCTGTCCATGGGCATGACGCAGGACTTCGAAGTGGCCGTCGAAGAAGGGGCGACCATCGTCCGGGTCGGTACCGCCATTTTCGGGGCCCGGGACTACCACATGTAAAAACAGCGAAAGAAAATCCTCCCGGCAGGCAGGCCGCCAGAGCGCGGCGTACCGTCCGGGAGGATTTTTTTTGGAAAAAGATGTAATAAATTAATTGACATCAATGCTGTAATATGATATATTACAACCAACAAGAAAAGACACCGGCCTGAAAGGAACGGCAGGACACAGGGAGGAAATACAATGAACGCACAAGACTGCTTACAAATGCTTCGCGAAATCCGGGACGTTTCGTTTGCCACGGTCGGGGAGGACGACCTGCCGCACAACCGCATCATCGACGTCATGATTGTGGAAGAGGGACGCCTCGTATTCTGCACGGGGCGGGGGAAGGACTTTTACCGCCAGCTGATGCACAACCCCCATGTCGCCGTCAGCGGCCTCAACAAGGCCTGGCAGATGATCCGCCTGACGGGAACCGTCCGGAAACTGGACGACCAGAAACAGTGGATCGACCGGATTTTTGCGGAAAACCCTGCCATGAACGATGTCTACCCGGGAAAGGCGCGCTATATCTTGGATGCCTTCGCCATCGAAGCGGGGCGCATTGAGTTCTTTGACCTGGGCAAGAGCCCCATCCACCGGGAGAGCTTCGCCTTCGGCGGCAGCAAGGCGCCGGAAAAGGGGTTCCGGATTACGGATGCCTGCATCGGGTGCGGCACCTGCAAGCGGAACTGCCCGCAGCAGTGCGTGGAAACAGGGACGCCGTTCCGCATCCGGCAGGACAGCTGCCTGCACTGCGGCCTGTGCTTTGAAAACTGCCCGGTACAGGCCATCGTACGGCGTGACGCATGATGATGTAACGGAACACAAGGACGGAAAGGGACCATGGTTAAGGCAATCTTCGATCTTGTCACTACCCGCTGGGATTTTTTCCTGCGGCTGCTGGTGGAACATCTGGAAATATCGTTTCTGGCAATCGGCATCGCCATCGTGTTCGGCGGCATTGCCGGCATCCTGATCAGTGAATGGCGCAGGTCCGCCAAATGGACGCTGGGGGTCATCAATTTCATTTACACGATTCCCTCGATTTCCATGCTGGGCTTCCTCATTCCCTTTTCCGGTGTCGGCAACGCGACGGCCGTCATCGCCCTGACGATTTACGCCCTGCTGCCCATGGTCCGCTCGGTCCATACGGGACTGACCAACGTGGATCCGGCCATCCTCGAGGCGGCCAAGGGCATGGGCAGCACGCGGGCCCAGATCCTGTTCAAGGTGAGCCTGCCGCTGGCCATGCCGGTCATCATGTCCGGCATCCGGAACATGGTGACGATGACCATCGCGCTCGCCGGTATTGCATCCTTCATTGGCGCCGGCGGCCTCGGCGTAGCCATCTACCGCGGCATCACCACGAACAACGCGGCCATGACGCTGGCAGGGAGCTTGCTGACGGCGCTCCTGGCGCTCGTCGCGGACTTTATCCTCGGCATCGTGGAAAAACGGATGCAGCGGCGGTCGAAAAAGGCACAGCGCCGGAACCGGCTGGCCGGTATCGTGGCGCTGCTTATGGCGGCCTGCCTGCTCGGGGGCCTCGCCGTTTCCCAGAACCGGAGCGGCAGGACCCTCCACATTGCCACCAAACCCATGACGGAACAGTATATTCTGGGCGAGATGCTGGATATCCTGGTTGAACAGGATACGGACCTCCGCGTCAAGCTGACGCAGGGCGTCGGCGGTGGTACGTCCAATATCGACCCGGGCATGCGGAGCGGGGCCTTCGACCTGTACCCGGAATACACCGGCACGGCCTGGAACATGGTGCTGAAAAAGACCGATGTGTATTCCGAAGACCGTTTCCACGAGCTGCAGGCCGGCTACAAGGACCGGGGCATGACCTGGACCTGCCTGTACGGATTTGAAAACACCTTCGGCCTGGCCCTGCGCAAGGACATTGCCGAACGGTACGGCATCCGGAACTTTTCCGACCTGAAGCGGTACGCGCAGAACCTGACCTTCGGCGCGGAATACGATTTCTTCGAGCGGGAAGACGGCTATGCCGCCTTGTGCAAGGCCTACGGCTTCCGGTTTGGCAAAACGATGGATCTGGATATCGGGCTGAAATACCATGCGTTGGCGGAAAAACAGGTCGACGCCATCATCGTCTTTACGACCGACGGCCAGCTGGCCCAGGCCGACGCCGTGACCCTGACCGATGACAAACATTTCTTCCCGTCTTATTATTGCGGGAACATCGTGCGGTCCGAAGTGCTGGAAAAATATCCGGAACTGGAGCCTGTCTTTGCCAAATTGACAGGCCGCATCCACAACGACGACATGGTCCGCATGAATTACGAAGTGGAAGTACAAGGCAGGGAACCGCGCGCCGTGGCAGAGGAATTTCTGCGGGCACACGGGCTCGTCAAATAGGAAGAGGGAAGGAACATGAGCGAAACGATGATTGAATTCCGGCACGTCCAAAAGGCCTACGGCAGCGACAACATCATAGAGGACCTCAGCTTTTCGGTACAGAAGGGCGACTTTGTCACCATGATCGGTTCTTCCGGCTGCGGCAAAACGACGACGCTCAAAATGATCAACGCCTTGATCGAACCGACGGCCGGCGACATCTTTGTGGATGGAACCAACATCAGGGACTGCGACCCGGTCCAGCTGCGCCGTTCCATCGGCTACGCGATTCAGGGCAGCGTCCTGTTCCCGCACATGACGGTGGAGCAGAACATCGCCTATGTGCCGAACCTGCTGAATAAACGGGACAAGAAGCGCACCGCCCTGGCGGTCGACAAATGGATGCGGATCGTCGGGCTGGACCCGTCCCTGAAGGAACGCTATCCCAGCGAATTGTCCGGCGGCCAGCAGCAGCGCGTCGGCATCGCCCGGGCCCTGGCCGCTTCGCCGGACATCCTGCTCATGGACGAACCCTTCGGCGCGGTGGACGAAATCACCCGGTCGTCCCTGCAGGACGAGATTTTGCGGATTCACCGGGAAACGCAGATTACGATCCTCTTTGTGACGCACGACATCCAGGAGGCGCTGAAACTGGCCACGAAGGTCCTGATCATGGACCATGGGAAAATCCAGCAGTACGACACGCCGACCCGCATCCTGCAGCATCCGGCCAACGAATTCGTCGCCAAACTGGTGCGGCGGGAACGGCATACCTGCCTGCTCGACGAAACCCGGATCGGTTCCTGTGAATTCAGCCGGGCGGCCTGCGGGATGGTCAGAGCGCCGTACCGCGGGTAGGTACGAATAATTTGCTCATGTCCACCTTTTCCAGCGTCAGCAACTGCTTTTTCCGCTGCACGCCGCCGTATCAGTACCTGATGGAGTACCGGCTGGCAAAAGCGGCCCAGCTCCTCAAAGACACGGACTTACCCATCGGGGAGGTCGCGGCCGGCGTCGGCTTCCAGCAGATGAGCCATTTCGGCAAATGCTTCCGGGAAAAGACGGGCCTGTCGCCGCGCGACTACCGGAAACAGAGCCGGTAAAGGAAAACAAAAAAGGCGTCCCGCAGGACGCCTTTTTTTTAATGCAGATCTCAGTAGTTATCGGCCTTGATTTCGAAGAAGCTCTGCGGATGGTTGCAGACCGGGCAGACTTCGGGAGCCTTGGTGCCGACCACGATGTGGCCGCAGTTGCGGCATTCCCAAACCTTGACTTCGCTCTTTTCGAAGACAGCCTTGGTTTCCACGTTGTGCAGCAGGGCACGATACCGTTCTTCGTGGGCCTTTTCGATGGCAGCGACGCCACGGAATTTTTCAGCCAGGTCATGGAAGCCTTCTTCATCGGCTTCTTTGGCCATGCGGACATACATGTCGGTCCATTCCGCGTTTTCGCCTTCGGCGGCATGGAGCAGGTTTTCCGGCGTATCGCCGATTTCGCCCAGGGCGCGGAACCACAGTTTGGCGTGTTCCCGTTCGTTCTCGGCGGTCTTCAGGAACAGGGCGGCAATCTGTTCATAGCCCTGTTTTTTAGCTACAGAAGCAAAGTAGGTGTATTTGTTGCGTGCCTGGGATTCGCCTGCAAAAGCTTCCCACAGGTTCTTTTCAGTCTTGGTGCCAGCATACGGATTTTTTGCCATTGTCCAATTCCTCCTTGTCTTTACAATCGTTTATTGCAACGGTTTGTAGTTAGCGGTATCATTATATCATGAATTCCCAGGAAAAAGCAAGGCCGAATGTTCAAATCATGATATTTGTGTGAATTTTTCACTTTGTGATGATAACTGTATCCTGAAAAATAGCAAAAGGAGATAAATCAATGAAACCAACATTTCGTTATGCAGAAAGAAACGATATGCCTCTGATTATGAAGTTCGTGCGGGATCTGGCCCGTTACGAGCATTTGGAGGACCAGGTCGTTGCAACGCCGGAAATTATGGAACACTGGATTTTCGACTTGAAGAGGGCCGAAGTGATTTTCGTCCTGGAAGAGGGGAAGGAAGTCGGCTTCGCGCTGTTCTTCCATAATTTTTCGACATTCCTCGGGCGGGCCGGTATCTACCTGGAAGACCTGTTCGTGGATCCGGCGTGCCGCGGCAGGGGATACGGCCGGGCCCTGATGGAAAAACTGGCCTCCATTGCCGTGGAAGAGGGATGCGGACGGTTCGAATGGTGGGTACTCAACTGGAACGAGCCGAGCATCCGGTTCTACAAGTCCCTGGGGGCCGTCCCCATGTCCGAATGGACGGTGTACCGGGTCACCGGCGATGCATTGCAGAAATTAGCGGGGAAATAAGATGGACATCAATTTTTTCGTCATGGCGGCCTGTTTCTGCGCCTATTTTGTCAAAGGCATCGTCGGGTTTGCCAACACGATTGTTTTTACGTCGATTTTGAGTTTTCGCTACAACAACATCAACATTTCACCGGTGGGCTTGTGGCTGGGCGTGCCGCCCAATATCCTTATGCCGATCAAAGAACGAAAGTCGATCCGGCTGAAAAAGTGGCTCCCGATTGCGGCCATTGTACTGGTCAGCGACCTGCCGGGCATGTTTCTGCTGAAGTACGGCAACGCATCGACCCTGAAGGTCATCCTGGGCGTTGTCATCATCGGCATCGGCCTGGAGATGCTGGACCGCCAGCTGCGGCCCCGCAAGTCGAAAGGGTCGAAAAAACTGCTCCTCGGGTTCGGTGCGTTGACAGGCTTCATCAACGGCCTCTTCGGAATCGGTGCCCTCCTGGCGGCCTACATGGAACGGACCACGCAGTCGGCGTCGGAGTTCCGCGGCAACCTGTGCATGGTCTTTCTGGTCGACGCCATTTTCCGCATCATCGCCTACACATGCCTGGGCATTGTCACACTGGAAAGCCTGTGGACGGCCGTCCGGCTCGTGCCCTGCATGCTGCTGGGCCTGGGGGCGGGCATGTTCGTGTCGCGCTTCGTCGAGGAGCGGAAAATGAAACTCGTCGTCATCGTCGTGCTGATTTTCTCCGGTGCGGCCATCTGCATCACGAATCTCATGCGGTAAGGGCTAATAAAAGATTTAATCATAAATGTCGGGGGTAGGAAAGTATTCTTTCCTACCCCCGTTTTTTGTAATTTTTATTTCAATGTCAAAGTAGAATTTATTTCCGACTGTGCGGAAGGGTTCCCTGTTGCTGCTCCGCATCCAGCCGTTTCCGGGCAGCGGGGTCTTTCAGCATGCAGATGCCCTGGGTCATGGTGCCCATGGGGCAGTAGACGCACCACGAGCGCGGCCGGAACAGGACCATGGTCACGAGGCCGAGGGTGGTCGAGGTCATCATGACGCTGAAGAACCCGTAAGCGAACTGGGCCATCCAGGGCGATACGCCGCTGACGTCGGTCCATTGCCAGGGCAGCTTGAAAGTCCACAGCAGCGTCACGGTCTGCTGCAGCGGGGCGCCCGTAAACACTTTCCAGGTGCTGAAGAGCATCAGGCAGAACATGACCATGAAGAAGGCCAGAAAGCCGAAGCGGAAGGCCTTGCTGCGCAAAAAGGCCGGCGGGGGCGCATTGCGCGACAGGCCGAGGCGGCTGCCCAGCAGAAAGAGCAGCTGCCCGCGGCCGCAATAGCGGTTGCAGTAGGCTTTGCCGTAGCCGAGAATGGCCAGGAGCAGGGGAATCGTGAAAAAGATCAGGCCGAGCCAGGCGCATAAGATGTTGCACACGCCCAGTACCCAATAGAGCAGTTCGGCCAGCCAGAGATATTCATACCAGTGCCTGCGTTTGGAAGCCATCATGCCCCTCCTTTCCGGGGGACGAGGGAGATGACGGCGGCGGGGCAGTTGCGGGCGCAGGTGCCGCAGCCGACACAGCGGGCGGGGTCCACCTGGGCACGGATGCCGGCCACGACGTGGACGGCTTCGCGGGGACATACGTTTTCACACAACCCGCAGGCCACGCATTCGCTGCCGACGACGGCGACTTTGGGAGACAGTTTCATGGCGGTTCCTCCTCAATTTTCGTAAGCCGGTTCTTTTTTGTCCGCTGCCTGCGGATTTTGTAGCGCGCGGCGGATAAACAGATTGTGCAGCACGGCCAGGGCGAAAAGCACGACGAAGGCTGTCCGCGTGCCCGTCGCTGTTGCCGCCGTGAAGGCGTCCGAACCGTGCTCCAGGCCGAGCTGGAAGGTCGCCACGAGGGCGGCGCTGATGGCTGTTCCCACGGCGCCGGACAACTGCTGGACCGTCGTCGTGATGGCGTTGCCGTCACCACGCAGGCGCTCTTCCAGACTGCTGATGGCGTAGGTCATGGTGTTGCCCATGGACAGGGACTGGCCGATGGTGAAGAGGACATAGGCGCAGGTCATGAGCAGGACCGTAGGCGCGCGCATGATGAACTGGTAGACGGCCATGCACAAAAAGACGAAGAAGCCGCCCAAAAGCAGGGGACGGCGCGGACCGTACTTGTCGTACAGGCGGCCGCATAAGGGGGTGATCAGGGCGCCGACGAGGCAGCCCGGGAGCAGGATGCAGCCCGCCGTGAACGGCGATTCGTGCAGGCAGATCTGGGCGAAGTTCGGCAGCAGAAAGCCCATGCCGAGGCAGATGAACATGACGATGGCAAGGCACACGAGGCTCAGGGAGAAAGCACGGCTGCCCAAGGGACGCAGGCGCAGCAGCGGCGTCCGGCCCGTGGCGGTGCACCTTTTCTCGTGACGGCAGAACAGGCCCAGGAACAGGACCGCCAGCGCCGCCAGAGTGACGAAGGGCAGCGGCCGTTCCGCCAGGGACGAGGCTTCCGTGCAGGCCAGCAGGAACGTCGTGAAGGCGACGGCAATCTGGAACATGCCCGTAAAGTCAAAGGCCCGCGGCCCGTAGGAGCAGGACTGGCGGATGGCGTACAGTCCCGTAAAGAGCGAGAACAGCACCACAGGCACCAGGGACAGGAAGATCATGTGCCAGCCCCAGGCCGTGACGATATAGCCGCCGAAGGACGGTCCCACGGCCGGAGCCAGGGCGGTGACCAGCATGGCGGCGCCCATCATGAAGCCGATGCGGTTCAGGGGCGCCTGTTCCATGACGATGTTGAACATCAGCGGCAGGGCGATGCCCGTGCCGGTGCCCTGCAGCAGCCGTCCCAGGAGCAGCACGTAGAAATTCGGCGCAAAGGCGCCGCACAACGTACCGGTCAGGAAAATGAGGTTGGCGCACAGGAAAAGGCGTTTCAAGGGAAAACGCTGTTTCAAATAACTCGACGTCGGAATGATGACGGACAGAATCAGCAGATAGCCCGTCGTGACCCACTGCACGAGGCTCGTGCTGATATGGAATTCCTCCATGAGGGTGGGGAAGATGACGTTCATGGACGTTTCGATGACGACGCCCGTGAAGGACAGGATGCCTGCCGCGATAATGGACAGGTACAGGCGGGCATCCGCCACACGTTCAAATTGTTGCATGGCAGCCTGCCTCCTTCGGAAATTCATGCTGGGCGTGCCGGACCTCTTCAGCGAAACGGTGCAGCACGCGGATGGCCGTTTCCACATCGTCGTCGTGTACATCGGCCAGCCGCCCGGCCAGCCACCTGTGCAGGGCGTCCCCGTAATAGGCGTAGGCCTGGCTGCCGCGTTCCGTGAGGCGCACGGACACGTAACGGCGGTCTTCGGCCTGCTGCTGTTTTTCCACGTACCCCTGGGCCACCAGGTCGTTCATCAGTTTCGTGATGCTCGGCCCCGTGCCGCCCATGCGGCGCGCCACATCGCCGACCGTCACCAGTTCCTGTTCCTGTGCCAGTCCGTGGATCACTTCGATAATCAGGATCTGCCGCGGCTGCATGCCCTCAGGCAGCGGGGGCAGGGCGGCCCGCATCTGCCGTGCCTCGTTGCAGGCCAGCAGGAAACGGCTTACCATAGCTGCATTCATACCGGTCCCTCCCGTAAGGTGTCTAATAGTTATCTTTAGTAATTATCTAACATAACGATTCTATTGTAGACACGGTGCGGGCATTTGTCAAGGACCGTCCCGGCAGCAGCCGCCCTCACGGCACACGGAATTCGGTCGTGCTGCCGTTGATCGTCTTTTTCACGACGAGCTGCGTGGGAATGCGCTGCTGCAGCTCCGTCACGTGCGAAATGAGGCCGACGAGGCGTCCGCCCTCCTGCAGGGCGAGCAGGGTGTCCATGGCCTTGTCCAGCGTTTCCGGATCCAGGGACCCGAACCCTTCGTCGACGAGGATCATGTCCAGGCGGAGACCGCCGGCATTGGCCTGGAGCACGTCGGACAGGCCCAGGGCGAGGGACAGGGACGTAAAGAAGCTTTCCCCGCCGGACAGGGTCGTCACGGAACGGTTCTGGCCCGTGTAGGCGTCGAACACGTCCAGGTCGAGGCCCTGCTTCTGCCGCGCGTCGCCCACGCCGTGATGGCGGAGCAGGCGGTACCGGCCGTCGCTGATGTCATCGAGCCGCACATTGGCCTTCTGCAGGACATCGTCCAGGGCGGTCTGCAGGGCGTAGGTGGAGAAGGTCAGCTTGCCCGTGGCCAGCCCATTGACGCGGCCGTTGGCCGTTTCCGCCAGGCGGCCGACCGGACCGTATTCCGCATCGATGGCGGCCAGCTTCTTCCTGATTTCCACCAGCTGGCCGTACAGCCGTTTATCCGAATCCAGACGGTTCTTTTTCTCCCCGGCCTGACGGTTCCATTCAGCCAGTTTCCGGGCCGCGGTTTCGGCTTCTTCCGCAAGGCGCTTCAGTTCCCCGTCGCCGGGACGGGTCTTGCCGGCCGTCTGCGCCTGCAGCTGCTTCAGGGCGCCTTCCAGAGAGGCCTTTTTGGCATTGTATTCGTCCAGGCACCGCTGCATTGCCGCCTTTTCCCGTACCATGCCGTGGTAGTTCAGGAATTCTTCCTGATTGGCGAAGGGAGACTGTTTCAGAGCGGCCTTGTAGCGCTCCTGTTCTGCCTTAAAGCGGTTATCCGCGGCTGCAGCATCCTGCTTTGCCTTCGCCAGCGCGGCCGTCGTCAGGTCCACCTGCTTCTGGGCATCCTGCATTGCCGTTTTGCGGGCTTTGATCTTCCGGATGGCGGCCTCCAGTTCCCGTACCTTCTTTTCCAGGTCCGCCTTCTGTTCCGCCGACTGGGTCGCCGGACGGGGATGGACCGTGGCACCGCAGACGGGGCAGGGGGAGCCGTCCTGGAGCTGTCCGGCCAGACGGACGACCGTCTCCGAAGCTACGGTAAGGCCGGCCAGCTGTTTCGTCAGCGCTTCCTGCTGCGACTCGAGGATTTCCGTCGTCCCCTGGGCGGCTTCCCGGGTACACTTCGTCAGTTCTTTCTGTGCGTTTTCCAGGGCTTTTGCAGCCGGCGGTACCGCCTTTTCGAGACGCTCCTTGTCCTTCCAGGCGGTCAGGGCCTGCGTGTATACTTCGTGCAGCCCTTGCGCCGCTTCCACTTTCTGCAGCGTTTCCTTCCGGGTCTGCATGGCCGGCTCCTGTTTCTGCAGTTCGGCCTGTTCCGTCTGCTTGCTTTCAAGCTGGGTGAACAACCGGGCCAGAGCCTGGCTGTCCGCCAGCTGCCTGGCCGCCTTCTGGCTGCGGTCCTTCGCTTTTGCGGCCTCTGCCTCGGCATTGTTCAGATCCTTTGCGCCGGACGTGATGCGTACCGCCAGGTCTTCCACAGACGTTACGCCGGCATTGGCCAGCGTGGTCTGCTGTTCCTGCGTCCTGGCGTCGTGGTCCGCCTTCAGCGCGCGCGCCTTTTCATCCAGCCGTTTTTCCAGCTTGGCGAACCGTTCCGTACGGAACAGGGTCTCCAGAATCCGGCGGCGGTCGTCCGTCTTGAGTATCAGGAAGCGGCGGAACTGGCCCTGGGGGAGCACCATGAGCTGGCGGAACTGGTCCGCCTTGAAGCCCAGGATTTCCTCCATGACCTGCGTGGCCGCGGCCGAAGTGCCGGCCAGCACCTTTTCCGTACCGTCGTCCAGCACTTCGACCAGGCTGCCCGCCGCCTTGACCGACGTCGTGCCCGTGCCGCGTTTCTTCGGCACTTCCTGTTCCGGCGAGCGGGTCACGCGGTACGTGCGGCCCCGGCTCTGGAAGGTCAGGGAGACTTCGGTCTTGCACGAGGGATCCGCATAATTGCTGCGCATGCCTTTTCCCTTGCGCAAATCGCCGCTTGCTTCGCCGTAGAGGGCGAAGGTGATGGCGTCGAGAATGGACGTTTTGCCGCTTCCCGTCGGCCCGGTGATCAAAAAGAGCTGGTGTCCGCGCAGCTGCGAAAAATCAATGGTTTCCGTGCCTGCATAAGGCTCGAAGGCCGTCATCTGTAACAGTAAAGGCCGCATCAGGCATTCCTCCCTTCGTGCGCCAGTTCTTCCAACGTATCCGTCAGGACCTGCCGCTCCTTTTCACTCATGTCTTCGCCGTTCACGTCGCGGAAAAACTGCTCGAACAGCTCCAAGTCCGTCTTGCCGCGCCGGGCCGCTTCCACAACCTCTTCCGGGCGGGGTGCCAGCTGCTCGTACTGGATCTGCAGCACGTGGTGGTAGACCTGCTCCAGGCGGTTCTTGGCGTCGAGCACCGGTTCCCGGTCCGTCAGCGTGACCTGCAGGTAGTTGTCCACCTTGGCCGGATCCGGCGCCGCCAGCAGGTCGGCAAAGGAACCGCGTACGATGTCCAGTTCATGGGGGGCCGTCAAAGGCACGTCTTCCAGGGTGACGCGGCCGTCCCTGTCCAGATCCGCGAGGATGACGCCCTTCTTCTGGTGCGCCTCGCTGAAGGAATATTTCATGAGGGAGCCGCTGTAGGCCGCCTTGGCACCGCAGTGCTGCTGCGCGTGCAGATGGCCCAGGGCGGTGTAGTCGAAGGCGTCGTAGCAGGCGGGGGAGACCTGTTCCGCCCCGCCGGCCGCCAGGGACCGCTCGCTGTCGGGCGTCACGGCGGCGCCCGACACAAAGGCGTGGGACAGGGCCACTTTGCGTTCTCCCGCGGGAATCCGGGCCAGCATCTGTTCCACCTGCCAGCGCAGGGCCTCCTCGTGGGTGTGCTGCCGCGTGCCGGACAGTTCCGTCGCCAGCAGCGGTTCGCAGTAGGGCAGGGGCGCGAACCATACCGGACCCCAGGCGTCCTCGAGCCGGACAGGTGCCACATTCACACCGGGCTGTCCCGTAATATACAGCCGGTTCGTTTCGAACAATCTGCGGCCGAAATCGATGCGTGCCGGGTTGTCGTGGTTGCCGGCGATCAGCAGGACCGGCACCTGCACATCGCGCACCAGGCGCTGCAGCACCTCGTCCAGCAGATTGACGGCCTCCGTCGGCGGCAAGGCCCGGTCGTATACGTCGCCGGCCATGACCACGGCATCCACGCGGGCGTCTTTGGCCACGCGAAGCAGTTCTTCCAGCACAACCTGCTGGTCGTCCAACAAAGGCTGGCCGTGGAACGTCCGTCCCAGGTGCCAGTCCGCAGTATGAAGAATCCTCATGTCTTCCTCCTTGATTTAAGCAGCTGATGTCTTGTCCGTTCATTAGCGAACAAATGTTTGATAAAATAAGTATAGCACATGGAGCGAAAAAAGAGAAGCGTTTTGGGCGCGGAATCGGAGAAAAATTTGTAAACCGGCAAACAAGGCCATCGTACCCTTGATTGACGCCGGCCCGTTTTTATCATAAACTGGAAACACACAGGGTTCTGCTGCACGCAGTCCCTGATGAATGGAAAGTAGAGAATGACCATCCTGTATACGCTCATGGAATTCGGCGTCTCCCGCGGGAGGGAAAGGAAAGGTGAGCCTCCTATGAATCTGTCGTATTACCGCAACTTCTGCACCGTCGTCGAGGCGGGCAGCATGACCAAAGCGGCGGAACAGCTCCACGTGGCCCAGCCGGCCATCAGCCGCCAGATGCAGGCCCTCGAGGCCGAATTCGGCGTCCGCCTACTCGTCGTGGGCCGCGGTCATCACCAGCTGAAGCTGACCGACGCGGGCTGGCTCTTCTACAAACGGGCGAAACAGATCTGCCAGATGGAGGACGAAACGTACCGCGACATGTCCGACGCGGCGAACGGCCTCAACGGCACCCTGAACATCAGCATCGCCCCGTCGCGGTCGCGCTTCTTCGTGACGCGCTACGCCAAGCCCTTCAGCCGGCTGTATCCGCAGATCACCTACAACATCCGCGAATCCTACTATGTGCAGTTACTGGATGATGTCCTGCGCGGTGTGTCGGAAATCGGCATCGCCAACGCGCCCATTCCCGAAAACTTCCGCTTCGACATCCTCTCCTCCCGGCCGGAACACTATTATCTGGTCGGCCGCAAAAACAATCCCTGGATCGACCTGACGCAGCCCTACACGTCGCTTGCCGTGCTGCAGGGCGTGCCTCTGGCCTGCGCCCGCGGGCACTGGGGACTCCTGGAGACACGCTGCCTCGAGGAAGATGTCAAACCGTATCCGTTCGCCATCGTCGGCACGCGGGTCGCCGCCGTGGACTACGCCATGGGGAACCTGGCCATCGCCGTCGTACCCCTGGAAGAAATGGAAATGCTGCCCAAGGAACTCATCCGGTTCCGCATCGAGGACCCGCGCGTCATGATCCACAAGACCATCATCAAGCTCAAAGGGCGCGAACTGTCCATGCCCATGCGGAAATTCCTCGAAGTCTACCAGCGGGAAATAGACAATTTAAAATATAACAAAAAAGAATAAGCAACCCAAAAAACCAGCATTATTCTTTTATTTCCTCCTGTGCTACAATAAAGGTGAAGGAAGGGAAGGAACCCCGGACGGGATTCCGGATACCGACCGGGCCTTTCCAAAAACCCGCAGCCGTTCCCGAACGGCCGACAAAATCTAAGCAAAGGAGGAATCATTATGAAGAAGAAGGCACTCGAAAAAGGCATCAAGTTCGTAGCATTCCTGAAGAACCATGGGAATAGCTTCCGCGCTCACAAGGCGAAGAAGAACATCAGCCGGATCCTGTTCGTGAGCACGCTTTCCAAGAATGGTTTTTCCAAGCTGGCTAAGATTGCCGGTATGCGGTTCACGAAAGATCAGAAGAAGTTCTTGATGGAATACTGAGCAGTACACGGCAACAGCCCTTGGAACAAGGAACAATCCGCTGCAAGACACCGGCGGTTGATTGAGACAAAGGGACGCCCCCGGCAGGGCGTCCCTTAATTTTTGTCCCCAGCGTCCCCTGGTCAGAACAATGTGGTATAATATGTATGATTTAGGGGGAATGAACCAGTGAAGTTGAATCTGATGGATCTTTTGCTGCCCATGATTTACGCCCTGGACCTGGAAGAACACGATCTGACCGGTGCCACGGGCGGCCACGGGGAACGGGTCGCCCTGCTGACGTACCTGATGGCGCGGCCGCTGCACTATCCGCAGCCGCAGCTCATGGACATCGTCGAATGCGCGCTGCTGCACGACTGCGGCGCTGTGGAGAACATTCGCAACCTGCGCGATGCCCGGGCCGCGGGACGGGAGTACGCCGAGACATTGCCGGACGGGACGGTTGTGCGCGACGCCAACATCCACGCCATCCTGGGGGAGAAGGACATCCGGCCCCTGCCGTTCCACGGGGACGTGCGCAACATTGTGCTCATGCATCACGAATGCGTCGACGGGTCGGGCCCGCTGGGGCGGAAGGAGGACGAAATCCCCTTCCCGTCGCAATTGATCTTTCTGGCGGACCGCATGGATATCTGGTTTGACCTGCAGACCCTGCCGGAACGCGGATTCCAGCCCATGATCGATTCCCTGCTGTCCCGCGTGGGCCGCGAATTTTCGCGCCGCGCCGCCGACCTTATGGTGCAGAACATCCATTACGACGACATCCGCCGCATCCAGGAAAAAGGCGCCAAAGCGCTGCTGCGGGAACTGCTTCCGCAAGATGTCACAGACTATTCCCGTCCGCAAATTTATGCGCTGACGCGCTTCTTCGAGCATATCGTCGATGCCAAATCGTCCTTTACGAAGGACCATTCCGCAGGCATTGCGGACAAGGCCGAGCGCATGGCCGGCTTCTACGGCTGGAGCGTGGACAAGACGGACCGCTTCCTGCTGGCGGCGGCCCTGCATGACTACGGCAAACTGACCGTGGAAACGGATATCCTGGAAAAACCGGACAAACTGACGCCGGAAGAATTCACGGCCATCCAGCGCCACGTGCGGCAGACCTACGAAATCCTGAACGAAATCCCCGGGTTTGAGGACATCCGGGACTGGGCCTCGTTCCACCACGAAAAACTCGACGGCAGCGGCTACTGCTTCGGCCTGACCGCCGAGCGCCTGAGCTTCGAGTCGCGCCTCATGGCATGCATCGACATCTACCAGGCCCTGACGGAGAAACGGCCTTACAAAGACGGATTTTCCCACGGGAAAGCCATGGACATCATGCAGGAAATGGCGGCGGCCGGCAAAATCGACGGCGCCATCGTCCAGGACCTGGACAAGGTGTTCGGAAAACAGTAAAAGAGCAATCAAAAAACGCCATCCGCGGGGATGGCGTTTTGTTCTGTCAGGGTTCCGGCGGCTCGTCGACCACGTAGTGCCGCACGGTTTCCTGCGCCATGTGCAGCGCCTGCAGCTGTGGGGATTTCTTGAACTGGTGACGCGTCATGCGGGCGAGGATGTCGGCCAGGCAGGACACGCCCTTGACCACGTAGGGGCCCTTGTTCAGCATGACGCATTCGGCACGCCCGCCCATGGCGGCGTCCGTGATTTCCGCCCGCGACGGGATGCCCGTCTTGAGCAGGTTCTCCAGCACCTGGGTCGCCCAAATGACCGGCAGGTGCGCCGCTTCGCAAATCCACAGGATTTCCTCCTGCAGCTCGGCCAGGCGGTAATAACCGGCTTCCACGGCCAGGTCGCCCCGGGCGATCATGACGCCGAACGGATTGTGGGATGCCGCCTGCACGATGATTTCCGGCAGGTTCCGCACGCTGTCCCGCGTCTCGATTTTGGCGATGATGGCGATGCTGCGCTGCCGCCCGGCAGAGCGCTTGCGGATTTCGTTCTGCAGGAGCCGCATGTCGTCGCGGTTCCGGACGAAGGAGTACCCGACGGCGTCGGCGTGTTTCAAGATAAAGTCCAGATCCTGCAGGTCCTGTTTGGTCAAAGGGGACAGATTCAGCGGCGTCTGGGGAAAATTCAGGCTCTTTCGGTTCTTCATGTTGAAGCCCTTCTCCCGCGTGCCCAGTACGCGCAGGTAGGCGCCCTGGGGTACGATGTCCGTGACGACACAGCGCAATTTTCCATCGTCGACGAGGACGGGATCGCCGACGCATAGCGTGTCGAACACCTGGGGGATGCTGCAGGCGAGGACGACGTTGCCCTTGTAGGCTTTCGGGTAGTCGGAAATCTTTTTGCGGACCAGGAACAGAGTGTCTCCCGTGTACACCTTGGCATCGTCGCCGGGCACGAGGACCTGGGCGATGCGCACCTTTGGGCCGCCCAGGTCCATATAGATGCGGCAGCGGCGGCCCAGCTCCTTTTCCGCCCGGTGTACATTTTGCAGAATCTTTTCCCAGACATCGCGGTCGTCATGGGCGCAGTTGATGCGCACGACATCCATGCCGGCCGCCACCAGGCCGCGGACCAGGGCGTAGTTGCCGGCAGCTTCTTCCGGCATGGTGACCATGATCTTGGTATAGCGGCCGTCGGGGCTGCGGCCGAAGAGCAGATTGGCATTGTGCTGGAGCAGGCGGTTGCCCAAAAAGAACTGTTTCGGCGACGGATAGGGAATCAGCGCCTTGCCCCGTTTGTGGCAGATCCGCCCCAGGGAAGCCATGACGGCGTCCAGATTGTAGATGGTGCGCGCCTCGCTGCGCCCCAGGGACGACAGGCCGAGCGGCAGCAGCTGTTCCTGCAGCGCCTGCAGGTCGTGGGAACGGATGGCCAGGTAGAACGCCAGGTTCAGGGCGCTGAAACAGAAGGCCGGGCGTTCGATGTCCGGCTGCCAGACCCTAAACAGGGCCAAGCCCTCGTGCAGCACGGTCTGCCGCAGCTGAAACAGCGTGTTGTACAATTCCCGCTCCGCTTCTTCCGTCGTCAGCCTGTCCATATCGGACCGCCTCCTTTTCCAAAATTTGTATTCACTTCCACTATAACACAGGGAACCCGCATGAAACCGTACTTTACAAGGATTTTACACGGCGCGGGAAAAGGCGGCAGGGGAACAGGGAAGATGGTATAATGGAACCATAAAAATAAATGCAGCGGCGAAAGGGGCGCTTACAATGAAACTCAACGGTATTTCCAAAGAGACGATGGAGGACATCCATCGCTTTGTACACGAACGGGACTGGGAACAGTTCCACACGCCAAAGGATCTGGCCATTTCGCTGAGCCTCGAGGCGGCGGAACTGCTGGAAATCTTCCAGTGGAGCGGGACGGACATGCAGTGCCGCGACAAGCTGCCCCATATGAAGGAAGAAATCGCCGATGTCCTGGTCTACTGCATCCAGCTGTGCGATGTCCTTGACCTGGATCCGGAAGAAATCATCCGCACCAAGATGGCCGGAAACTGCGCCAAATACCCTGTGGACAAGGCCTACGGGAGCGCGAAGAAGTACACGGAACTGAAGTAAGCAAAAGAGGACGGTACGATGCGGACAAGTACCGTCCTTTCGTTTACTTCTAAACATAACAAAGTGTTATGTTTAGAGCATAAAACAAGTATTTTTATTTTGTTTGGAATTGTTGTACTATATGGCCAAAATCGCCGGCCTAAAGCTTACCAAAGCGGAGAAGACCTTCGTGCTCAACTTCTGAAAACAAGCATAGGGAACCAGCCATAGCGGGCAGACAGAAAACGGCAGCTCATCGCGAGATGAGCTGCCGTTCGTTTTATAGTGCGATATATTTTGATAACAACCTTCCTGATTGCCATTAGATGTGGAATGTATCAAATCTTTTCCAATCCGTCAAACTCAATATCTGCCGGACGAGAGCGATAGATTACCGGATCATCGCCAAGAGGAGCGATGTTGACCTTTGCCATATAACCAGGGTAGTTTTCTAGTAGCGAATCAGAATAATCCAATGGGCCTTCCGAATCATTCACCACTACCTGAATCCAGGACGGCCTTCCACTGGAATCTTCGAACCACATTTGCGGCTCAATGCCCGGCATATCGGTAAAGGACATGATTTTATAACCTTTCTGCTCCAGATTCTGTTTCACGAAGGAGATGCCCCAATTACTCAATTCCCATTCGGAAATCTGCCGCGGGGAATCATCCGAGATTCTCACCGGATTGATGATTGCGTGAGTAACAGTATGACGTAAATTCCAGCCAGGCTCTGCCGGGCTCATGTCATCGGGAGAAATCGTGAAGAGGCAGGGAATCATGTCGTTGGCAGCGCAGACTTCAATCTGCATATCTTTCTGCTCCTTAGGCAGGTAGGAATGGCCTTCAGACACCAGATTCAGCAGAACGGAGTATACGCGGTTTTTGAACCTGAAATTCATAGAGTCAAAAGTGGGGCTTATAAGCTCTGCACGAAGCCAGCAGAAGCCAGCGAACTTATTGTCCAGGCGTCGGTTGTATCTATTGAACAATGATTCCAGATACATGCCGGTCACAACCCAGGCCTGTTTGTATTCTTTGCTTTCTTCCGGACGATCGATGACGTTATCAAGTGTCATGTTGTTCACCTCTCAATAGCATAATGCGTAAGTCTCAACTGATTTTATTATAGCATCAGAGTATGCCAACTGTGTGGAATCATAAATTGCTTGCAAAATTATTCTAAATTTCTTGAGTCGATTCTTCTTGTGGTCATTGTGAAAAATGATGTTTGAAAATTAAGAAAAACAAGAGCTATTGTCAGTGCAGAATGCTATAATTAAAATAGCGATGGTTTGGCAACCTTAAATCAGGGAGGGAAAAACATGGGGTTCATTATTCCAGATTATGCGAGCTTGGATCCGGAGCAAAAAGAAATCTTGAATTTAAATGTTTCTAAAAATTGGGTTATCCAAGGGGGACCTGGGACAGGAAAAACCGTTTTGGCAATATACAGGGCTGCCCAATTAGCAAAATATGGAAAAACGGTTCTACTTGTCTATAATCGCCCCTTGAAATTATTCCTTGCAGAGGCAGTTGAAAGTAAGGGGTGCGAAGTAAAAACTTATAATGAGTGGGTAACAGATGCCTATAAAAATTACCTGGGAAGAAAAAAAGTGCCGCGTATTTCCGGCAAACGGGGTCAACTGGATTATGCACAAGTAGAGAAAGACTTATACAACGTGGGCGAAAAATATCTTCATGCAATTTTTGATGAAGCACAAGACTGCCCGTTTGAATTGTTGCGCACGGTTGAACGGATGTCTAAAAATATAACCTGCTTTGTAGATCCAAACCAGGAAATCCTCCCTGGCAAATTAGAGTCGTTAGATATGATAAAAACACTTTGTGTAGAAGCACAGTACCCGTTGACACGCAATTTCCGAAACACCAAGCAAGTGAGGGATGCATCTGCTATCTTTTGCCGGGGCGCACAACCGGCTATCGCCTTTTTTAATGGTCCCAAACCAGAGTTGATAGAATTTCCAAGCCGCGATTACGAGGATTTAACCGATTTTATTTGTGACTTTTGCGAAGACCATATAGGAGTGTTAAGGCCGGACTATAATTGACCCAAAGGGCCGGAAAAAAATGACCCACCTCATACCAAAATGGATTACCATAATAAGTGAGCAAACTTGTTAGGG
>ONAN01000013.1 GCA_900315805.1 uncultured Selenomonadales bacterium | reverse complement strand
CACAGCCAAGACATCCCTAGCATTCAGAAGCCCAAACCAGGTTGTAACAGAGTATTTCTCAAATTCAAGAGTGTAACACATGTCTTGACAACCAAGACGGAGCTGTAGGAAAAGGGCAAATTTCCCTATAAAAATACGGCGCCATGTGGTAAAATATTATATCAATGCTTTGTTTTCCTATGGCATATATAAAGAGGAGGTACCAACAATGTTACGAAACGAAGATATCGGCATTTTGGTAGAGGCACTGCCTTATTTGAGGGATTTCAAGGATAAAGTCGTCGTCGTCAAGTTCGGCGGAAAGTCCATGACGGACCCGACCCTGCGCAAACAGCTGCTCCAGGACATCATTTTCCTGCAGTGCGCCGGCCTGCGCCCCATCATGGTCCATGCAGCCGGCCCCGAAGTGCCGCAGATGCTGCAGAAGGCCGGCAAGAAGCCTGCCTTCGTCAACGGCCTGCGCGTGACGGACGAAGAGGCCGTGGCCCTGACGGAAATGGCCCTCGTCGGCCGTACGAACACGGACCTGGTGGCCGAAGTGAACCGTCTGGGCGGCAAGGCTGTCGGCCTGAACGGCAAGGACGCCAACCTCATCGTGGCCAAGAAGCATCTGGCCGATGTGTATGAAAACGGCGAAGTCAACCTGGTCGATATCGGCTTCGTGGGCAGCGTGGAAGCTGTCAACACGGAACTGCTGAATGTCCTCCTCGATGCCGGCTACATCCCGGTCATCGCCCCGACGGGCGTCGGCCTGCAGGGGGAATCGTACAACATCAACGCCGACAGCGCGGCCGGCAAGATCGCCGGTGCCCTGAAGGCGGAAAAACTGATTGTCCTGACCGATGTCAAGGGCATCTACGAAGATTATCACGACGAAAACAGCTTCCTGTCGACCCTGAGCTTCGAAAAAGCGCAGGAACTGATCATCCGCGGCAGCATCGACGGCGGCATGATTCCGAAGGTGAAGGCCTGCATCACGGCCCTGTCCGGTGGTGCCAGAAAGGCCCATATCGTCGACGGCCGTGTGGATCACGCCATCCTGGCTGAAATCTTCAGCGACGAAGGCATCGGCACGGAAGTCGTCCGGGCGTAAGGGGAGAGGTGTGAGTTCGAATGGGATTAAAGCATAAAGACCTGCTTTCGATTCACGACCTTACCGTCGGCGAAGTGGCCACCATCCTCGATGTGGCGAAGAAACTGAAATCTATGCAGAAGAACGGCGTGCCCCATGAATACTGCAAGGGAAAGACCCTGGCCATGCTGTTCTCGAAGGCTTCGACGCGCACCCGCGTGTCCTTCGAGACCGGGTTCCACCAGCTGGGCGGCCATTCCATCTACCTGAGTGACAAGGACTCGCAGATCGGCCGCGGCGAACCGGTCCGTGACACGGCCCGCGTCCTGTCCCGCATGGTGGACGGCATCATGATCCGCACGTTCTCCCATGATTCGGTCATTGAACTGGCCAAGTACGCGTCCGTACCGGTCATCAACGGCCTGACGGACCTGCTGCATCCCTGCCAGGCCCTGACGGACCTGCTGACCATCGAGGAGCACCAGAAGATCCTCAAGGGACGCAAACTGGTCTACGTGGGCGACGGCAACAACATGGCCCACTCCCTCATGTTCGCCTGCGCGAAGGTGGGCATGAACATGGTCTGCGCCAGCCCGAAGGGCTACCAGCCGGATCCGGTCATCGTCAAAGAGGCCCAGGAAGACGGCAGGCTGACGGGCAGCACCATCACGGTGGAAGAGGACGTCAAGAAGGCTGCCAGGGGCGCCGATGTCCTTTATACGGACGTGTGGACCAGCATGGGCGAAGAGGCGGAACGCGAAGTCCGCAAACAGGCCCTGCACGATTACCAGATCAACAGCGAACTGCTGAAGGCGGCCCGCGACGGTGCCATCGTCATGCACTGCCTGCCGGCGCACCGCGGCGAGGAAATCACGGAAGAAGTCCTGGAAGGGCCGCAGTCCGTGGTCTTCGACGAGGCGGAAAACCGCCTGCACACGCAAAAGGCCATCATGGCGCTGCTCATGAGCGACGCGGCCATCTGATGTCCGGCGGCATAAATAAGAATACAGGATTTGTCCCGACGGGCTGTCGGGAAAACGTCATTTCAGGGTGGTCATCCTTCCTTGCGGAGCGGATGGCTGCCCTGAAAATGTATAGAGGGACGCATAACTGCATAAATAACCTTTAAATGCATAAATAAACAGAAAAACTTGAAAAAATATTAAAATTTCCCTTGCATTATCTTTTCAGTGTGCTACAATAAAGCTGTTCAGATTTTAAGGCCTGCATAGAAAGAGAGCAGGCCGTGAGACCCAAGACATCAATAAAGCATAAGGGAGGCCTTTCAAATGGCAAAAGCGAAAAAGGAAAACATCAAGAAGGTTGTATTAGCATACAGCGGCGGCTTGGATACTTCCGTCATCATCCCGTGGCTGAAAGACCATTACAACAACTGTGAAGTCATCTGCGTCACGGCCGACCTGGGCCAGGGCGACGAACTGGATCCGGTTCACGACAAGGCGCTGAAGTCCGGCGCTTCCAAGTGCTATATCCTGGACCTGAAGGAAGACTTCATCGAAAATTACGTATGGCCCTGCGTCAAAGCCGGTGCCGTTTATGAAAAGAAATATCTGCTGGGCACGTCCTTCGCGCGTCCGCTGATCGCAAAACATCTGGTCGACATCGCCCACAAGGAAGGCGCCGATGCCATCGCCCACGGCGCGACAGGCAAAGGCAACGACCAGGTCCGTTTCGAACTGGGCGTCAAGGCCCTGGATCCGGACATCGCCATCATCGCTCCCTGGCGTGAATGGGAACTGAAATCCCGTGACCAGGAAATCGATTACGCCGCTGCCCACAACATCCCCGTACCTGTTTCCCATTCCGACGACTACTCCATGGACCGCAACATGTGGCATCTGTCCCACGAAGGTTCCGACCTGGAAGATCCGTGGAACGCACCGCAGGACAAAATGTTCAAAGTGACCTGCACGCCCGAAGCCGCACCGGACAAGGACGAATACGTGGAACTCGAATTCGTGGAAGGCGTTCCCGTTGCCGTCAACGGCGAAAAGCTGAGCCCGGCCAAGATCGTGGAAAAGCTGAATGAGATCGGCATCCGCAACGGCGTCGGCATCAGCGACATCGTGGAAAACCGCCTCGTCGGCATGAAGAGCCGCGGCGTATACGAAACCCCGGCCGGCTCCATCATCTACTATGCCCACAACGAACTGGAAAACCTGTGCCTGGACAAAGACACGTACCATTATAAAGAAGGCCTGGCCATCAAGTATGCCGAGCTGGTGTACGACGGCAAATGGTTCTGCGCCCTGCGCGAAGCCATGGACGCCTTCGTCAACGAAACCCAGAAGACCGTTACCGGTACGGTCCGCCTGAAACTGTACAAAGGCAACATCATCTCCGCCGGCGCCAAGTCCCCGTACTCCCTGTACAGCCAGGAATATGTGACCTTCGGCGAAGACGAAGTATACGACCAGAGCGACGCCACGGGCTTCATCAACCTGTTCGGCCTGCCGCTGGCAGTAAGGGCTATGATGAAGAAAGGAACGTTGAAATAATGGCTAAACTTTGGGGAGGCCGCTTCAGCAAAAATACGAACGAATTAGTGGACGCATTCAATGCGTCCATTAATTATGACAAGCGGTTGTACAGGGAAGATATCCGCGGCAGCATCGCCCACGCCACGATGCTGGCGAAGCAGGGCATCATTTCCGTGGAAGACAAGGATAAGATCGTCCAGGGCCTGAAGGATATCCTGGCGGATATCGAGGCCGGCAAATTCGATTTCAGCGTGGAACTGGAAGACATCCACATGAACATCGAGGCGCGTCTGACCGAGCGCATCGGCGACGCCGGCGCCCGCCTGCACACGGCGCGCAGCCGCAATGACCAGGTCGCCCTGGATATGCATATGTATGTGAAACGCGAAGTGGCGGAAATTGCGGAACTGCTGATCCGCTTCGAAGAGGCGCTGCTGACGGTGGCCAAAAAGCATGACAAGACTCTCATGCCCGGCTACACGCATCTGCAGCGTGCGCAACCGATCACGTTCGCCCATCATCTGCTGGCCTACTTCAACATGCTGCGCCGCGACTTCGACCGCCTGCTCGGCGTGTTCGACCGGGCGGACATCATGCCCCTGGGGGCCGGTGCCATTGCAGGGACCACGTTCCCCATCGACCGCTTCTTCGTGGCTGAGCAGCTGCATTTCAGCAAGGTCTATCCGAACAGCATGGATGCTGTCAGTGACCGGGACTACATTCTGGAGTTCCTGTCCTTCGCTTCCATCCTGATGATGCACATGAGCCGTCTGTCGGAGGAACTGTGCCTCTGGAGCAGCACGGAGTTCGGCTTCATCGAGCTGGACGACGCCTTCGCGACGGGTTCGTCCATGATGCCGCAGAAGAAGAACCCCGACATTTCCGAACTGGTCCGTGGCAAGACAGGCCGTGTCTACGGCGAAATGATCGCCATGATGACGACCCTGAAGGGCCTGCCGCTGACCTACAACAAGGATCTGCAGGAAGACAAGGAAGGCCTGTTCGACGCCATCGACACGGTGAAGTTCACCCTGCAGGTCTACCGTGACATGATCCTCACCATGCAGGTCAAGACGGACCGCATGAAATGGGCCGTTTCCCACGATTTCTCGAACGCGACGGACCTGGCCGACTACCTGGTGCGCAAAGGCCTGCCGTTCCGCAAGGCCCATGCCGTGGTTGGCAAGTGCGTGGCCTACGCCATCAAGGAGAACAAGTTCCTCCTCGATATGACGCTGGCGGAATACAAGCAGTTCTCGGATCTGTTCGAGCCGGACCTGATGCAGGCCCTGGATCCGGAACACTGCGTCAACGCCCGTGTTTCCTACGGCGGACCGAGCTATGTCGAGAACGACAAGCAGTTCGTCGTCTGCGACAAAGTCCTGGCAGACCAGGAAACCGCCTGCAAAGCTTTGGAGACGAAACTCTGATCCAGAGCCCTGAACCAGCCCTTATGCTTTTGGCATCCGCAGCTTCGGCCGCGGGTGCCTTTTTTGTCACAAATATTTGATAGCATCAGGATGCAGGGCTGTGCTATAATAATCGTATAATATGCGCAAGTGTGCGCAAAAACAGCTTGTTACGGCCTGAGACAGAACGGAAAGTAAAGGTGGTTTCCTTGCTCGAACAGTTACAGGGACTGAGCCGCACCATCGGGTTCCTCGATTTCGTGGACATCGGCGTGGTCGCTTATTTCCTTTATAAAATCTATACGATGCTGAAGAATACCAGGGCGGCAGCGCTGGTAAAAGGCCTGATTGTGCTGGCCTTCATCATGCTGGTCAGCAAATGGCTGAACCTGCATGTCATCAACTGGCTGCTGGAAAAGGCCATGACCATGGTCCTGGTCGCCCTGCCTATCGTGTTCCAGCCGGAATTGCGCCGCGCCTTGGAACAGATCGGCCGCGGGCGCCTGTTCCGCAAGGCCCAGGAAATCGACGAGGACGAATTGAACGACATGATTGACGCCGTGGCGAGTGCCGCGTCCATCATGGCGCGCCGCAAGGTGGGCGCCCTCATCGTCTTCGAACGGGCCATCGGCCTGGAAGAGCGCATCGAGACAGGCGTCAAGATTGATGGCCTCGTGACGGACAGCCTGCTCCTGAATATTTTTGAAAAGAACACGCCCCTGCACGACGGCGCCGTCATCATCCGCGGCAACCGCATCGTGGCGGCTTCGTGCCTGCTGCCCCTGACGGAACAGCGCAACCTGAGCCAGGAACTGGGCACGCGGCACCGCGCCGCCATCGGCCTGTCCGAACAGTCCGACGCCCTGGTGCTCGTCGTCAGCGAAGAGACAGGCACCATTTCCATCGCCCGGAACGGGGAAATCTTCCGGTACCTGCAGGCGGATGACGTCAAGGACATGCTCCGCGGCGCCATCGTCGTCCGGACGCAGACGACGCTCATGGACCTGGTGAAGGAAAAAATCCTGAGCCTGCGCGGCGGCAAAGAAAATGCGGAACAGGCGGAGGCAAAGAGCAAATGAACGATTTCTTGGAACGTAAACGGGAACCCGGCGGCAGCAACTGGATTCCCCGCATCATCTGCCTGCTGCTGGCCGTCCTGCTGTGGATCTATGTCATGGGCGAGCAGAACCCCATTACGGAGCGCGATTTCGTGGTCGCCCTGGGACAGCGCAACCTGGCCCCCAACATGGTGGTCTTCAATAAACCGGACAAAATCAGCGTCCGCGTCCGCGGTCCCCGCACCGTGCTCGCCAACCTGTCGGAATCGCAGATCACGGCCTACGTGAACCTGTCCAAACTGACGGCCGGACCGCATACGGTGCTGGTCAACGCCTTCTTCCCCCAGGGCGAAGTCGTGGACATCAGCCCCCGTATGGTCTCCCTCTTCATCGACGTCCAGCGGGAAAAGATTATGCCGCTGACGGCGCGGGTGCTGGGCAAACCGGCCCAGGACATCGCCATCAGCAAGACCATGCTGATTCCTTCCGAAGTCAAGGTGACCGGCGCCGCGACGCGCCTGGAAGCCATTTCCAAGATTGAAGTCCCCGTGGACGTGAGCGACCGCAGCGAATCCTTCCAGACGACGGCAGCGCCTGTCGCCGTGGGACGGGACGGCGTCGACATGGAGGACATCACCTTCGAACCGCAGAAAGTGGATATCCGCACCACCCTGGTGCATGAAACGGTGACGAAGGAAGTACCCGTCAAGGCCAGCTTTACGGGCTCGCTGCCGGAAGGCATGAAGATGACGAGTTCCACCGTGAACCCGTACAAGGTCACCGTGTCGGGACCGCCGTCCGTCGTGAAGGCCATGACGGAAGTCAGGACGGAAGACATCGACCTGGCCGCGCACGGCAACGAAAAATCCGTCCGGGCCAACCTCAGCCTGCCGGACAACGTGCGGGCCGACAACCGGATCGTGACGGTGGATTTCACCATTTCCAGTGAAAAGTAGGGATTAGAGATATGGCAAAACTGACGCTTCGCGTAAACGATGTGAAGCTCTCCTTAAAGCAGGAAAAGACCCTGCGGGAATGCGTGGCGAAGAAGCTCGGCATCCGGCCGGGCGCCATCACGCAGTGCACGGTGCTGCACCGCGCCGTCGACGCGCGGCATAAAGACAACGTCTGCCTGCTGTACCATGTGGCGGCCGAAGTGGATGTCCCGTCCGGTTTCACCCGGAAACTGCTGGGCCGGAACGGCGTGAAGCCGTACGAAAAAGCCGCACCGGCAGCACCGCAGCTGGGTTCCGTCCCCCTGACGGAACGGCCCGTCGTCATCGGCGCCGGCCCCGGGGGCCTCGTGGCCGCCCTGGAACTGGCCCGCTACGGCTACCGTCCCATCCTGGTGGAGCGGGGCCGGGCCCTGTCGCGCCGCGTGGAAGATGTAGAGACGTTCTGGCGTACGGGAAAATTCAACCCGGCGTCCAATGTCCAGTTCGGCATGGGCGGCGCCGGTACCTTTTCCGACGGGAAGCTGACGACCCGCGTCAACGACCCGGTCATGGCGGATATTCTGCAGGCCTTCGTGGCGGCAGGCGCGCCGCCGGAAATCCTGACGGAACACAAGCCCCATGTGGGCACGGACAGGCTGCGTGCCATGGTGCAGGGCCTGGCCGCGGAAATAGAACGGCTGGGCGGGGAAATCCGCTGTGAAACCCAGGTGACGGATTTCCGCTTCCGCGACGGCCGCCTGACCGGCCTGGAACTGAACGGCGGCGAACTGCTGCCGGCGGAGACGGCCATCCTGGCCTGCGGGCACAGCGCCCGCGACACGTACGCCGTCCTCGCTGCGCGAGGCGTCGGCATGGAGGCCAAGGCCTTTTCCGTGGGCCTGCGCGTCGAACATCCCCAGAGCCTGATTGACCGGGCGCAGTACGGCGATTTTGCCGGCCATCCGCGGCTGGGCCCCGCGGACTACGCCCTCGTGTATCATACGCCGGACCGGAGCCGCACGGCCTATTCCTTCTGCATGTGCCCGGGCGGGCAGGTCGTGGCGGCAGCCTCCGAGGAAGGCGGCGTCGTCGTCAACGGCATGAGCCTGTACAAGCGCGATTCCGGAATCGCCAACAGCGCCCTGGTCGTCAATGTGACGCCGGCGGACTTTGGGACGGATCCCCTGGCGGGCATCGCCTTCCAGCGCCGCTATGAGCGGCTGGCCTTTGCCGCCGGCGGCCGGAACTACCGGGCCCCCGCGCAGAGCGTGGAAACCTTCCTGAACGGGACGGCGCCGGCCCTGGCCGGCCTGTACAGCTACCGTCCCGGCGTGACGGCCGTACGGCTGGACGAGGTCCTGCCCCCGTTCGTGGCCGCGACGCTGAAACAGGGCATTGCCTGGTTCGGCCGGCGCATCCAGGGTTTCGACGGGCCGGAAGGCATGTTGACGGGCGTGGAAACCCGTACTTCGGCGCCGCTGCGCATTCTGCGCGGCAAAGACTACCAGTCCGTGACACACGGCGGCCTCTATCCCTGCGGGGAAGGGTGCGGCTACGCCGGCGGCATCATGAGTGCCGCCCTGGACGGCTATCACGTGGCACGGGCCATCATGAATGTCTACAGGCCTTTCTGAGACACAGTCATACAATTTCAGAAAGAGTTTGAAAAATTCAGCTGATTTCGACCGTTCGGTTTGCACTTTTAACCGTTCGGGCGAATCAGCTTTTTTTCATGCTCCCTTCCTCTTTATAATGAGTACAGGTAAACCGGAGAAACGGTTAATGAGTTATTGAGGAGGGATTCAAAAATGGCTGCGAAAGAACAAGGTTTGGAAAAGAAGGCGTTGGAGGGTACACCGCCCATGCGTACCAGCTTCGCTAAAAAATATGGCCTTATCATCGCCCTGGTCGTCCTGGCCATCGTATTGGCGCTGCCCACACCGAAAGGCTTGTCCATCGCAGGCCAGCGCATGCTGGGTGTGCTGTGCTTCGCCGTCGTGACCTGGATCACGGAAGCCGTCACCTATCCTGTCAGTGCCACCCTGATCGCGTCCCTGATGCTGATCCTGTTAGGCACGGCGCCTTCCATGGTACCGGCCCAGGCAGCGGCCGGCAAAGTCATCGGCTTCGGCCAGGCCGTCAAAATGACGTTCAACGGCATCAGCGCCGGCGGTACGGTACTGGTCGGTGCCGCCATGTTCCTGGCGGCGGCCATGACCAACACCGGTCTGGATAAACGGATCGCCCTCACCATCCTGTCCAAAGTCGGATCGAAGACGAGCCGCATCGTGGCAGGCATGATTTTCGTAGGCTTCGTGCTGGCCTTCTTCGTACCGAGCACGACCGCCCGCGTCGGCTGCATCATTCCTATCGTACTCGGCATCATCTCGGCGTTCGGCCTGTCCAACAAGAGCCGCTTCGCCGCCCTGCTGATGGTCGTCACGGTACACGCGGCCTCCATCTGGAACATCGGCATCAAAACCGCGGCAGCCCAGAACATGGTTGCCCTGGGCTTCATTGAAAGGGAACTGGGCGGCACCATCACGTGGCTGCACTGGTTCATTGCGGCCGCCCCGTACGCGGCCATCATGTCCGTCGTCCTCTATTTCGTCTGCATGAAGCTGTTACCGGCTGAAATGGACGAAGTCGAAGGCGGCGACGAAACGGTCAGACGGTCCATGGAAGAACTGGGACCGATGCGTCCGAAAGAAAAGAAACTGTTGATCATCTCCGTCCTCCTGCTCGCCGCATGGGTCACGGAAAAAGTTCTGCACCCCGTTTCCACGACGGCCTCTACGGTCATCGCCATCACCATCATGTTCCTGCCGGGCATCGACATCATGACCTGGAAGGAAGCACAGTCCCGCGTATCCTGGGGCACCCTGGTACTCTTCGGTATCGGCATCAGCTTAGGTTCCGCCCTGCTTAGCACGAAAGCCGCCATGTGGCTGGCCACCCAGCTCGTGACGACCCTCGGCCTGGCAACCATGGGCGTGTTCGCCGTATTCGCCATCCTGGCGGCCTTCCTGATCGTGGTCCATCTGGGCTTCGCCAGCGCGACCGCCGTGGCATCTTCCATGATCCCCATCATGATCGCCGTGTTGAAGAGCCTGAACATCCCGGGCCTGAACATGATCGATATCACCATGCTGCTGCAGTTCGTCGTAAGCTTCGGCTTCATCCTGCCGGTCAACTCCCCGCAGGGCATCCTGGCATTTGCGACGGAAACCTTTACAGCCAAAGACTGCATGAAGGTTGGCATTCCCATCACCATCATCGGCTATATCCTGCTGTTGATCTTCGCGCAGACCTATTGGAGATTTTTAGGCATTCTCTGATCTCCTCCTAAATACAATCCTCCCCGGCGTCGGCAGGCGTCGGGGAGAGGTTGTTTTCAGGCTTTTTTGCGGCTCCGTAGCAGCGGAACCGCTTTTTTATTACAGAAATTACATTTTGTTTTCACCGTTCCTTTACATCGTTTTTATAGAATGATGTAAAAGGCGGTCCGGCCGTACTGCCAGCGTCACCATGGGCCTGAAAGAGAACGCCCCGGAAGAGCAGCAGAGCCGCATCTTCCTCTTCCGGCTCGACAAAGCCTTATAAGGCAGTGCAATAAAAAAGCTCACGCACAGGCGTGAGCTTTTTTCGTCTGCCGTTTCCTTAGCGGAACCCCAGGCGCTGCTTGACTTCCTGGATGTGGTTCCGGCTGATGGGGATGTCCGTCGTGCTGTTTCCTTTCATATGGAGCATGTAGGCCCCGTTGAACCAGGGCACGATCTCTTCCACATAATCGAGGTTCACGATGTACTGCCGGTGCACCTGCAGGAAGGGGGGACCGGACAGGAAGGCCGCCATTTCCTGCATGTTGAGCTGGGCGTAGTAGTCGCCCCGGGCCGTGCGCACGAAGACTTCCTTGTTCCGCACGTAGGCGAGGGTGATTTCGGATTTCGTGACCGGATAAAGTTTGCCGTCCCGGGACACGGTGATCTTGTCGCCCCGGACGGGCGCTTCGGCCTGTCCCGGCTGTCCTTCGGCGGCCGCCGGTTCCGCCGCGGCCGGTTTGTTCAGGGCGTCCAGCAGGCCCCGGACCTTGCGCAGGGTGCGGGTCAGGGAGAGCTGCGACACCGGTTTCGTGATATAGCCGATGGCCGGCGTGCTGAATGCGTCCACGGCGTACTTTTCGTAGGCCGTGACGAAGACGATGAAGGTCTTCAACTGCATTTCACCGATGCAGCGGGCGAATTCGAGCCCGTTCATGCCGGGCATGTTGATGTCCAGCAGGACCAGGTCGGTGGGATTGGCGGACAGATAGGCCAGGGCCTTCTGGGCGGAATTGAATTTGGCCGTGACCTGGAAGTCCGGATGGGACTCCAGCAAGTATTCCAGTTCTTCGCAAATGGGCATTTCATCGTCGACGATGACGGTGGTATAAGACATGATGTTACGCCTCCTGACGAATGGGCAGGGTGATGGTGACGGTCGTCCCTTCGCCTTCGCGGCTCTGGAACGTGATGCCGCCCTGGCCCTGGTAGATGCGGTCGATGCGTTTGATGACATTGGCCGTGCCGATGCCCTTGGATTCCATGTTCTTCAGCTTCTGCAGCGTTTCCGGCGACATGCCGACGCCGTTGTCGATGACGCGGATGACCAGGTGGTTTCCGTCCTTGTCCAGGTTGACCCGGATGGCCAGGCGGCAGTCTTCCGGCTTCTGGAAGAGGCCGTGGGTGATGGCGTTTTCCGCCAGGGGCTGGAGCATGAAGGCCGGCACGAAATCGTCGCGCACGTCCGTGTCCTCCGGCAGGGTGATTTCCGTGGTCAGGCGGCTGCCGAAGCGGGCCTTGACGATGTTCAGGTATGCTTCCGCGTTGTGCAGTTCCTCTTCAAGGGGAATGAGCGGCTCGTGCTGCGCGAAGGTGAAGTGCAGCATGTCCGCCAGGTTGATGAGCAGCTCCCGCGCCGTTTCCGGATGGGTGCGGCACAGGGAGATGATGATGGACAGGGTGTTGAACAGGAAATGGGGGTTGATCTGGGACTGCAGGGCCTTGAACTCGGCCTGCTCGCGCAGGATTTGCTGTTCCTCGTAGTCCGCCAGCTCCACCTGGGTGGAAAGCAGCCGGGCCACGCCTTCAGCCAGTTCGATATCGACCTTGGAGAGGCCTTTCTTGCGCGTCTGGTAGAAGCGGAAGACGCCGGCCGGTCTGCCGTGCACCATGAGGGGCACGACGATGCCGTAGTAGAGCGGGCAGTCCGGGTCGCCGCAGCCGTGGTACCCCGTGACGACGGCCGTCTTGCCGGTTTTGAAGACTTCTTCCGTGTCGGGAAAATACAGCGGGTTGCCCGGTTTATGGTACTTGACGGGAATGCCGGCGTAGGCGAGGGACTGATGCTCGTCCGTGATGGCGACGGCGTCGACGTCGGCCAGGGACACGATGATGTCCGCCGCTTTCTGGGCCGATTCCATGTCGAGGCCCTTGCGCAGGTACGGCATGGTCTCGTTGGCGATGCGCATGGCGATCTGGGCCGCCGAGGCACCGGCCATTTCATACTGTTTCTGCATGTCCTGGAGAATCAGGACGAAGAGCACCGTGCCGATGATGGTGACCGCCGTCGTCGGCAGGGCCGCCGTCTCTTCAAAGGCCAGGGCCTGTTCGAAAGGTTTCGCCAGGATGAGCGTCAGGCTCTTCTGGATGACTTCGGCGAAGAGGGCGATGCCCGCGGCAATCTTCCAGTTCATTTTTTCAAAGGGATAACGGCTCCGGACCAGACCGGCCATGATGCCGGCCAGGAACGTGGCGAGGCCGCAACTGAAGGCCGTGAAGCCGCCCAGGGAGTAGCGGTGCAGGCCGCCGATGATGCCCGTGGCCATGCCGACCCAGGGTCCGCCGATGATGCCGCCCATGAGGACGCCGACGATGCGCGTGCTGGCCAGGGCGCCGTTGATGCGCGTGCCGTAATAGGACGAAATGATGGCCAGCAGGGAACAGACGACGGTGAACACGACGGCCGACTGCAGCGTCAGGGGTGCCATGATATATTGACGGAAGCGCTTGTTACGCCCCAGCAGGTAGGCTACCATGGCGGAAATGCACACGTTGCCGAGGAGCATGAACAATAAACGCATAGGATTTCCCTCCTCCCGGCCGCCCGGACAGGCCGTGTCCTTGGCGGGCCGCCTTGTGGATACATCTTACGGAGTCTTTTTCACTTAATAATTATACCACATCGCGGCGCGCGGAACATGCTGTCCACTTGCATTCAATGACCACAGAGGGTATAATTATTGCGATTCAGTATTAGATGTATTATTCAGGAGGAAGCAAATGGCTCGTTTATTCGGAACGGACGGCGTCCGTGGCACGGCAAACACGGAACTGACGCCGGAACTGGCTTATAAACTGGGGCGCGCGGCTGCCCAGTATTTCGGCCGTGAGGTCGCAAGACCGAAGATCATCATCGGACAGGACACACGCCTGTCGGGCGACATGCTGGCGTATGCCCTGGCGGCAGGCGTCTGCAGCGCCGGCGGCGACGCCCATATGCTCGGCGTCATCTGCACGCCGGCCGTCTCCTATCTGACGGAACAGGTGCATGCGAACGCCGGTGTCGTCATCTCCGCGTCGCACAACCCCTTCGAGGACAACGGCATCAAGTTCTTCGCCCACAACGGCTACAAGCTGCCCGATATGGTGGAAGATGAAATTGAAGCCATCGTCCGCAAACCGATCGATTACACGCAGGCGCCGAGCGGCTCTTCCCTGGGCCGCATTGTCCGGGAAACGGGGCTGGAGGAAATGTATATCCGCCATATCCTGGCCACGGCACCGTGCAAACTGAACGGCCTGAAGGTCGTCATGGACTGCGCCAACGGCGCCAACAGCCGGGTGGCACCGACCATCCTGCGCATGCTGGGGGCCGAAGTCATTCCCATTTTCAATGAACCGAACGGCATCAACATCAACAACGGCTGCGGTTCCACGCACCTGGACGCCCTGCGCATGAAGGTCGTCGAATACGGCGCCAATGTAGGTATCGCCAACGACGGCGACGCCGACCGCTGCCTGGCCGTCGACGAAAAAGGCCAGGACCTGGACGGCGACCAGATCATGATGATCCTGGGCCAGGAACTTATGCGCCGCAAGAAACTGAAAGACAACATGCTCGTCGTCACGGTCATGAGCAATATCGGCCTGCACAAGGCCTTCCATGATATCGGCGGCCAGACCTGCAAGACCAAGGTCGGCGACCGCTACGTGCTGGAAGAGATGCTGAAGCACGGCTACGGCCTGGGCGGCGAACAGTCGGGCCACATCATCTTTTCCGAGTTCGCCAAGACCGGGGACGGCATCCTGACGGCAGTACAGCTGCTGTGCACCATGGTGCGCAACAACCAGCGCCTGTCCGAGATGGCGAAACTCATGACGCGGTATCCCCAGACCCTCGTCAATGTCCGTGTCAAGGACAAGAACGGCTGGGAAGAGAACGAGGCCATCAAGGCGATTGTGCAGAAGTATACGGAACAGATGGGCGACAATGGCCAGATCCTGGTCCGCGCTTCCGGCACGGAACCGCTGATCCGCATCATGGCCGAAGGGCCTAACCAGTTGGAACTGGAAAGCATTGCCGAAGACATCGCCAAGGTCGTCCGCGCGGAACTTGCGTGAACGCTGGACACGCCGCGTCCCGCGAGGGCCGGCTATTTGACCAATCGGCATGTATGTAGTAAAATAAGGTAAGCTGGATACCGTGTGGGTTGTACCGGGCCTGCACGGTATTACTTTATTTCAGGGAGGATCGTCAAAACAAAACATAGGAGCGCAAGTGCCACTGCCGCGGGACGGGTGCCGCCACGGGCGGAACGCGGGAAAGGCGGGGGCAGACGAGGCGGAGACTTATCGATCAGTCAGCGGGTGTCTCCTGGCCGGCCGCAGGCCATAAGTCCGATCACAAAGCCCGGCATCGATGCCGGAGGGAAAACTTCGGGCAGGCGGAACCTGGTACGGAACGGATCCGGATTGCCGGACCCTGTCAGCATCAGTGTTTTTACAGGAGGTCCACTATGTGTGGTATTGTAGGTTATATTGGCACGAAACAGGCTTGTCCTATCCTGCTCGACGGGATGAGTAAATTGGAATATCGCGGATATGATTCCGCAGGCATCGCCGTGTTTGACGGCAAAAAAATCAACATTGAAAAATGCGTGGGCCGGCTCCAGTCCCTGCGCATCAAGATCCAGGGGCACGAGCCCCAGGGCACGGTCGGCATCGGCCATACCCGCTGGGCGACCCACGGCAGACCGTCTGACCGCAACGCCCATCCCCATGCGGACGAGTCGGGCAAGTTCGTCATCGTCCACAACGGCATCATCGAAAACTATCTGGAATTAAAGGAATATCTGCTCAAGAAGGGCCACAAGTTCGCCTCCGACACGGATACGGAAATCGTGGCACACCTGATGGCGGACCAATACGACGGCGACTTCCTGAGCACCGTCAAGAAAGTCCTGCGCCAGATCGACGGTTCCTATTCGCTGGTCTTCATGTGCGCCGACGAACCGGACAAACTGATCTGCACCAAGAAGGATAATCCGCTGGTCATCGGCCTCGGCGACGGGGAAAACTTCATCGCCTCCGATATTCCGGCCATCATCCGGCATACGCGCCGCACGTACATCATGAGCGACGGCGAAATCGCCATCGTCACGAAGGATTCCGTCAAGGTCGAGGACCTGGACGGCAACCCCATCAACAAGAAGGTCTACAACGTCACCTGGAATGCGGAAGCAGCCGAAAAAGGCGGTTTCGAACATTTCATGCTGAAGGAGATTTACGAACAGCCGAAAGCCGTCCGGGAAACCATGCGCGGCCGTCTGGGCAAGGAAGACGGGGAAATCACGTTCCCGGAACTGAACTGGACGAAAGCCGACCTGCGCGGCATCCGGAAGATCTTCATCGTCGCCTGCGGCACGGCCTACCATGCCGGCCTCGTAGGCAAGTATTACCTGGAAAAATTCGCCCGCATCCCTGTGGAGACGGACATTGCCAGCGAATTCCGCTATCGCGATCCGCTGGTTGATTCCAGCTGCCTGATGATCGTCATCAGCCAGTCCGGCGAAACGAGCGACACGCTGGCCGCCCTGCGCGAGGCAAAACGCCTGGGCGCCCGCACGCTGGCCGTGACCAACGTCGTCGGTTCCTCCATCGCCCGCGAAGCCGACCAGGTGATCTACACCTATGCCGGCCCGGAAATCGCCGTGGCATCCACCAAGGCCTATACGACGCAGCTCATCGTCATGCTCATGCTGGGCATCTATGTCGGCCGTCTGCGCGGCCAGCTGTCCGATGAACTGGCACGGACCCTGACGCACGACATGCGGGAGATTCCGGAACAGATCCACGCCATGCTGGAAGACACGGAACAGATCAAGGTCTTCGCGAAACGCTACGGTTCCAGCGAAGATGCCTTCTTCCTGGGACGCAGCCTGGATTACTGCGTAGCCCTGGAAGGCGCCCTGAAACTGAAGGAAATTTCCTATATTCACGCCGAAGCCTATGCGGCCGGCGAACTGAAACACGGCACCCTGGCCCTGATTGTCGAAGGCATCCCCGTCATCGTCCTCGCCACGCAGGCCGATGTCTATCCCAAGACCATCAGCAACCTGAAGGAAGTCAAGGCCCGTGAGGCGACGGTCATCGCCATTGCCCAGGAAGGCGACCGGGAAATCGACAAGGTGGCGGACCACGTCATCTACATCCCCAAGACGGACAAGTTCCTGGCTCCGATTCTGGCTGTGCTGCCGCTGCAGCTGCTGGCCTACTACGCAGCCCTGACGCGCGGCTGCGACGTCGACAAACCCAGAAACCTGGCCAAGTCCGTAACGGTCGAATAAGGCGGAACGGGAAAGCAGTAAAACAAAACCTCATGACGACACATACTGTCGCCATGAGGTTTTTTGCATCTCCGGACCCGCGGCAGAGGCGGGGAGGACATAAGAAAAACCCGGAAGCGGGCTTCCGGGTTTTGGTGAGGATTGCTTATTTGGCGTGTTCGGCTTCGTATTTGTCGTTGTAAGCCTGGCCCTGTGCCTGTACGGAAGCATCGGATTCTTCCGTGGAAGTAACGACCTGGTCCTGGCTCTTTACGACAGCCGGATGATCGCCGGGAATTTCACTTGCAAAGGCAGCGGCGGAGAAGCCGACAGCCATAACGGTTGCTGCAATCAATGCCAATAACTTTTTCATGGGTATTACCTCCTTTAAAAATACAAAATACCATCTATGAGGTTTACTATACCTTTATTATGTGTCATTTTCTTGGCAAAGGTAAGTGTTTTTTGCGGAAAGGGCGGATTTATTTACATCTTACCGTTTAAAGGGGTATAACCTGTTTCATTCGGAACAGAAAAGCGAAACTTTAGTAATTTAAAATAGTCTGAATTAAATTAAGTTTGAGTCTTGTCTAAACTGATATATTAGTGTAATATATCAGTAACAAAGAACGCTGCGGAAGTTCTTACGAAAGCCTGCCGAATGCGGCAGGATAATGTTTCCTATCCGCAAATTGAAAACAGGAGTGTGAAGGAAATGGCAAAAAAATGGATGATGGCTGCTGCATGTCTCGGTCTGATGGCTGCCCTGGCAGGCGGCTGCGGCGGCGGTGACAAGAAGGACACCAAGGCTGCCGGCGGAGACGGCAAGGTCTACGAACTGAAGATCGGCACGTCCCAGACGGAACAGGCGCTGATCACCCGCAACTACCAGAAACTGGCTGATGAGCTGAACAAGCGCTCCAAGGGCAGACTGAAGGTCACGGTTTATCCGGCCGGCCAGCTGGGCAGCGACGAAGACATGCTGGAACAGGGTATCCAGGGTGCCAACGTGGCCGTCAACACCGATGCTTCCCGTATGGGCCAGTACGTAAAGGATTTCTCCATCCTTATGATGGGTTACTTTGCGGACAACTACGACGAATGCTACAAAGTGACGCAGACGAAGACCTTCAAGAACTGGGTCGACAAGCTGGATAAGGAACACGGCGTCAAGGTCCTGTCCTTCGCTTACTACGACGGCCCGCGCAGCTTCTTCACGAACAAACCGATCAACAGCCCGGCCGACCTGAAAGGCCAGCGTATCCGCACCATCGGACAGGCCGTAACGACCAAGTCCGTAGCGGCTATGGGCGCTACCCCGGTCTCCATGTCCTGGGGCGAAGTTTATAACGGCATTCAGTCCAAGGCCATCGACGGCTGCGAAGTACAGAACACTTCCGCTTATCCGTCCAAGACCTTCGAAGTGGCCAAATACATGACCAAGACCGAACATTTCCAGCTGATGCAGGGCCTGATTTGCGGCAGCAAGTGGTTCAACACCCTGCCGGCCGACCTGCAGAAACTGTTGGTTGAAACGGCGGACGAAGTCGGCCGTGAAACCGCAAAGGACGTCATCAAGGAAGCAAACGCCGACGAAGAAAAGATGGTCAAAGCCGGCCTGAAGGTTTCCGTACCGTCCGATCTGGCTGCCTTCAAGAAGGCCGTAGATCCTGTTTACGACGAACTGGGATACACCAAACTGCGTGCAGAACTCTACAAGGAAATCGGCAAAACGAAATAACCGGACCGGAAGCGTAACAGCCTTACATCCCGCATACCTGCGCGGGATTCCGGAATCAAGGATGCGGATATAGCCTGTCAGCAGGCTATATCCCATTCTTCGTATAGGGACTTTTTATCCGCAGGGAATTGGTTTCAAGAAGGGATATCACGATGCAAAAAATATCAGCAGTCATCTTACGGGTGGAAGAGAATATAGCGGCCACCCTGTTGTGCGTGATTGCGACATTAATCTTCATTTCCGCAATCGCGCGGACGGTGGGTCATCCCATCAACTGGGCGGGGGACGCGTCCCTTTTGGCGTTCGGCTGGCTGACTTTTCTCGGTTCCGACGTCATCATCCGCCACAGACATCTGATCCGGATCGACATTATCGAGCAGAAACTTCCGAAAGGGCTGCGCAAGGCCCTGACCATCATTTTCGATATCTTCATGGTCTTATTCATCCTGCTCCTCGTCGTGTATGGATTCAAGCTGGTTTCGCAAAGCTGGCACCGTTCATTCAACACGCTGTCCATCAGTTACGCCTGGTGCACGCTGGCGGTTCCCACGGGTTCCGTCCTGATGCTGCAGAGCCTGATTGAGAAATTCATCGGGGACGTCCGCGGCAAGGCAGACGCTGAGTGAGGCTGCGGCGCGGGGTTCGCACAGAACGCCCGGCCGCCGGTTTTGTGAGAGGAGATCAACATGTTATATTCCATTGCGTTCTTCCTGGTGCTCCTGTTCCTGGGAATGCCGGTAGCTTTCGCCATTGCCACGTCAGGCTTCTCGTTCTTCCTGATGCGGCCTGAAATTCCTTGGACCATCCTGGTCCAGAAGTCGTTATCCACGACCCAGTCTTTTACGATGCTTGCGATTCCGCTCTTCATTTTCGCAGGCAACCTGATGAACAATACGGGCGTGACGACACGCCTGGTCAAACTTTCCAACGTCCTGACGGGCCATATGTGGGGCTCCATCGGCCAGGTATCCGTCGTCCTGTCCACCCTGATGGGCGGCGTTTCCGGTTCTGCCGTCGCCGACGCGGCGATGGAATGCCGTATTCTGGGACCGGAAATGACGAAGCGCGGCTACGCCCCCGGCTGGGCTGCCGCCATCAACTGCCTGACCGGCCTGATTGTGGCCACGATTCCGCCGTCCATGGGCCTGATCCTGTACGGGACCATCGGCGAAGTATCCATCGGCCGCCTCTTTGTGGCCGGCATCATGCCCGGTATCGTCATGTGCATCCTGATGATGGTCGCCACTTCCTGGTCGGCCCATCATTACGGCTATGTTCCGGACCATGCCCATCCGTATCCTTTGAAGACGATTGTGAAGGCCTGCATTGACAGTATCTGGGCCCTCATGTTCCCCATCCTGCTGATCGTCCTGATCCGCTTCGGCGTCATGACGCCTTCCGAATCCGGCGCCTTCGCCGTGTTCTACGCACTCTTTGTCGGTGTCTTCATCTACAAGGAAATGAACATGGAGAAGTTCCGTAAATGCGTTGTGGACAGCGTCAAAGACCTGTCGGTCATCACCATGATCCTGGCCTTTTCCGGTATCTTCAGCTACGGCGTCGTATTCGACCAGCTGCCCCGCACGCTGACCAATGCCCTGATCGCCATGACGGACAGCAAGTACGCCCTGCTGTTCCTGCTGATCCTCATGCTGACCGTGTTCGGCATGTTTATGGAAACGACGGTCATCACCCTTATCGTCACGCCGATCCTGGTTCCGGTCATCACCCGGTACGGCATTGACCCGGTCCATTTCGGCATCATCATGATGACCATCGTCACGATGGGCTGCTCGACACCACCTGTCGGCGTCGCCCTTTACACGTGTTCCGACATCATGCACTGCAAGGTGGAAGAGACCACGAAATACGCCATTCCGCTGTTCATCGCCATTGCGGGTACGGTACTCGTCATGGTGTTCTTCCCGGAAGCCGTCCTGTTCCTTCCGAACCTGGTGTACGGCACGAGCATGTAGCAGGTGTCATCGCCTGTACGGGGTGTTAACATGAAGAAAGTGCTTTTCCGACTGCCTCCGAACCGGGTCCGCCGGAATTACCGCGGCGGCGCCGGTATCGACCGGCTGCACAGGCTGTCCCGCTGCACCGACACGGACCGGCCGGAGGAATGGATCGGATCGCTGACGGAGGCCGTGAATCCGGGCCTGCCGCCCATTCCCCACGAAGGACTGGCCACGGTGGAAACGGAAACAGGTCCCCGCTTTTTGAAGGACGTCATTCAGGACGACCCGCCTTTTTACCTGGGCGATTTCCTGCACCGGGACGGTACGTGGCAGCTGAGTTTCCTGTTCAAGATACTCGACTCGGCCATGCGCCTTCACGTGCAGGTGCATCCGACGACGGAGTTCGCCCGCCGGGTGCTGCACAAGCCTTACGGGAAACTGGAATGCTACTATATCCTGGCGGCCCGCGTTCCGCATCCCTATATCCGGCTGGGTTTCCAGCATGCCCCGACCCGGGAAGCGTGGAAGCGGATCATTGAAACCCAGGACCTGGCGGCCATGGATGCCTGCTTTGAACCGGTTCCCGTGCGGCCCGGCGAAGTCTGGTACATTCCCGGCGGTATGCCGCACGCCATCGGGGAAGGGGTCACCATGCTGGAAATCATGGAACCTTCGGACCTCGTGGTTCGCTGCGAATACGAGCGCGAAGGCATCGTGGTACCGCCGGAAGCGCGCTTCATGCAGCGCGGCCTCGACTTCTGCCTCGACATCTTCGATTACCGTGCCTGGTCCGTGGCGGAAATCACGGCAAAATGCCGCGTGACGCCGCCGGAGCCGGTCCGCCTGCCGGGGTACGAAGTAGTGCGCCTGATTGACAGCAAATTGACATCGTGTTTCAACGTAGATAAACATACGGTGACGGAGCCTGTCACCGTCCGGCATGACCAAGCCTTCACACTGGGCGTCGTCTGCCAGGGGGACTGCCGTGTCCAGGCCGGGACGGAAAACATCCGGCTGGGGCAGGGCGACAGTTTCGCCCTGGCCGCTGCGGCGCCGTCCTGCCGCGTCGTCCCTGACGGCGGGCCGGTCACCATTGTGACGGTACAGCCGGGAGAAAGTATGAGGAAGGACTAGAGAGATGGAAGAAAACCTGACGGAACGGGTTCAGGAGCGGCAGCTGGACAACATGGAAATCTATCCGGTGCTGCGCAAGGCCATTCTGGACCTGTATGTCTGCCCGGGGACGGAACTCAGCATCCGCAACCTGTGTGAATACTATCACGCAGGCAGGTCTCCTGTGCGGGATGCGGTCATGCGGCTGCAGCAGGAAGGCCTGGTGACGATTCTGCCGCAGCGCGGCATCATGATTTCCCTGATTGACCTGGATATCGAGGCGCAGGAACGGTATATGCGCCTGGCCGTGGAAACGGCCGTGACCCGGGACTTTGCCGTCCGCCATACACCGGAACAGCTGCAGGAGGCCGAACGGCTGCTGCAGCGGCAGGTGGACTGGCTGCAGCACGGCGACGGGGACTATCGTTCGTTCCTGGATCTGGACGACGCGTTCCACGAATACTTTTATGTGGCCATGGGCCGGGACTTCTGTTTCCGGACCATGCAGCAGAGCGGCGGGTTCTACCGCCGTATGCGTTTGTTGTGCAGCCAGGTCCAGCAAATGTCCCTGAACCTGGAACAGCACGGCCTCATCCTGGATGCCGTGCGGGCCGGTGATGCGGACGGAGTGGCCAAGGCTTTGTCCAATCACCTCCAGAAGCTGGATTACGAGGAGAAGGAACTGCAGCAGAAATATCCCTACATGTTCAAAGGGACGCAGATCCGGGCCTCGGCGCAGCATCTGGGCGTGGATTTCCTGCGTGCTGTCTACGGCGGCCAGAAAGGCTGAGAGAGGAGCTTAGCGATTATGAAGATGACCTTTCGCTGGTATGGCGAAAAAGACGATACGATTACTTTGAAGCAGATCAAGCAGATTCCCGGCATGGACGGCGTCGTAGGGGCCCTTTACGATGTTCCGGTCGGGGAAGTCTGGCCCGTGGAGGAAATCGCGGCCCAGGCCGATGCGGCCCGGGCGGCGGGACTTTCCTACGAAACGGTGGAAAGCATCAACGTCCACGAGGACATCAAACTGGGCCTGCCCACGCGGGACCGCTACATTGAAAACTATATCGAATCCCTGAAGAACGTGGCCAAATGCGGCGTCAACGTCGTCTGCTACAACTTCATGCCCATTTTCGACTGGACCCGGACGGATCTGGCGAAACCGCTCTACGACGGTTCAACCGCCCTGGCTTTCGACTATCATGTCATCGAAGGCAAGTCGCCGCGCCAGATGGCAGACGAGATCCTGAGCCACAGCAACGGCTATGTGCTGCCGGGCTGGGAGCCGGAACGCCTGGGCGAACTGGGCCGTCTGTTCGATGCCTACGAAGGCATGGGGGAGGACGACCTGCGGGCCAACTTGGGCTATTTCCTGAAAGCCATCATCCCGGCCTGCGAAGAACTGGGCATCCGCATGACCATCCATCCCGACGATCCGCCGCGCAGCGTCTTCGGCCTGCCCCGCATCGTCAAAAACGAACGGGACCTGGACAAGATCGTGAAGCTGGTGGACAGCCCGTCCAACAGCCTCTGCGTCTGCACGGGTTCCCTGGGTTCCAACAGGGACAACGACATTCCCCACATTGTCCGCAAGTTCGGGCGCATGGACCGCATCGGCTTCATGCATGTCCGTAACATCCAGGTGCACGAACCGTGGGTGTTCAACGAAGTGGCCCATAAATCGAAATTTGGTTCCCTGGATATTTACGACATCATGCGCGCCCTGTGGGAAGTCGGTTACGAAGGCCCGGTCCGTCCGGATCATGGCCGCATGATCTGGGATGAAAAGGGACGCCCCGGCTACGGGCTGTTCGACCGCGCCCTCGGGGCCAACTACCTGTGCGGCCTGTGGGACGCCATCTGCCGGGAAAACAGCAAGTAAGGCGGGATTCCGTCATTGAGGAAGGAAGCGTGCTTCATGAAGTTATTGGAAAAGAATCTTCCGAATCCGTTTTGGAAAGAACATGGGATTGCCGTTCCCTCTTTCGACCACGCGGCCATGATGGAGGAAACGTACCGCCATCCCCGCTGGGTCCACTTCGGCCCCGGCAACATTTTCCGCGCCTTCATTGCCGCCCTGCAGCAGCGCCTGCTGGACAAGGGCCTCGTGTCCTACGGCATCACGGCGGTGGAAACGAATTTTGCCGACCTGATTGAAAAAGTCTATAAAAAACATGACAACCTGAACATGCTCATGACCATGAATCCCGACCAGAGCGTGGACGAGACGGTCATCGGCAGTGTCGGGGAAGCGCTGGCGAGCGACCCGAAAACGGCCGATTGGCAGCGGCTCCGGACCATTTTCCGGGATCCGGGACTGGCCATTGTGAGCTTCACGGTCACGGAAAAAGGCTACCAGCTGCACAAGCCGGACGGGTCCTACGCGGACGCGGCGCTGCAGGATCTGGAAGGCGGGCCGGCCAGCCCGTCCACCTTCATCGGGAAACTGAGCGCCCTGCTGCTGGAACGGTTTCAGGCCGGCAGCCTGCCGGTCACGCTGCTGAGCCTCGACAACTGCTCCCACAACGGTGCCGTCGTTCAGGCCTCGGTACGGGAAATGACCCGCTATTGGGAGAAGAAGGGGTTCGTACCTGCTGCGTTCCCGGCGTACCTGGAGAAGCACGTCACCTGTCCCTGGTCCATGATCGACAAGATCACGCCCCGTCCTTCGCCGGCCATCCAGGCCGTGCTGGAAAAACAGGGCCTGGAAGACATGGGCATCATCCGCAATGACCACGGTGGTTTCTTCGCTCCCTTCGTCAATGCGGAAAAGACGGAATACCTGGTGGTGGAAGATACCTTCGCAAACGGCCGCCCGCCGCTGGAAGAAGCGGGGGTCATCTTCACGGACCGCGCCACGGTGGAAAAGGTGGAGCGCATGAAAGTCTGCACCTGCCTGAACCCGCTGCACACGGCCCTGGCGGTGTACGGCTGCCTGCTGGGTTATACGCTGATTGCCGACGAAATGAAGGATCCCGAACTGGCAGGCCTGGTACGGCACATCGGCCAGGAAGGGATGAAGGTGGTTACGGATCCGGGCGTGCTTTCGCCGCAGGCTTTCCTGCAGCAGTGCCTCGAAGTCCGTTTTCCGAATCCCGCCATTCCCGATACGCCGCAACGCATCGCCTGCGATACGTCGCAGAAGGTCGGCATCCGCTACGGGGAAACCATCAAGGCCTACGGCAAAGAAGCCGGGCAGCTGCGTTTCATTCCGCTCGCCATTGCCGGCTGGTGCCGCTACCTGCTTGGTGTGGATGACACGGGAAAGCGGTTTGAGCTGAGCCCGGACCCGCTGCTCGACCAGCTGCGCAGCCAGCTGTCCGGCGTACAATTGGGTGAGCCGGCCGATGTACATGCCGCCCTGCAGGGAATCCTGAGCAACACGGCCATTTTCGGCAGCAACCTCTACAACACGGGCCTGGCGGAAACGGTGGAAGCCTATTTCCGGGAGTTGATGGCCGGACCCGGCGCGGTGCGCGCTACCTTGAAGAAGTACGTGACAAAGGAAAACTGAATCAGAAAAACAAAAAGGACCTGACAGCGCTGTCAGGTCCTTCTTTTCGTTTTCAGGGATGACACTAATTGTCGCGCCATGGGGCCGACATAATTACCGTTTTACGCGGGCACCGGCACCGCCCATGATGGCTTCGACTTCGTCGACGCTTGCCATGGAGGTGTCACCAGGTGTCGTCATGGCCAGGGCACCGTGTGCGGCACCGTAGTTGACGGCCTTTTCGGCATCGCCCGTGGTCATGAGGCCGTAGATGAGGCCCGAGGCGAAAGAATCGCCGCCGCCGACGCGGTCCATGATTTCCAGTCCGTTGTAGTCCTTGGCTTTGTAGATTTCGCCGTCCGCCCAGCACAGGGCGCTCCAGTCGTTGACCGTGGCGGTCTTGACGGTGCGCAGGGTCGTGGCGACGACCTTGAAGTTCGGGTAGGTCTTGGCGGCTTCGTTGATCATCTTCTTGTAGCCTTCGACGTTCAGTTTCTTCAGGTTGGCGTCGTTGCCTTCGATTTTGAAGCCCAGGCAGGCCGTGAAGTCTTCTTCGTTGCCGATCATGACATCGACGTACTTCGCGATTTCCTTGTTGACTTCCTGCGCCTTGGCCTGGCCGCCGATGGCGCTCCACATGGAAGGACGGTAGTTGAGGTCATAGGACACGATGGTGCCGTATTTCTTGGCGGTCTTGATGGCCGCTACGACGGTTTCACTGGACTGTTCGGACAGGGCCGCGTAAATGCCGCCCGTATGGAACCAGCGGACGCCCAGTTTGCCGAAGATGTAATCAAAGTCGAAATCCTTCGGCGTCATTTTGGAAATGGCCGTGTTGGCACGGTCGGAGCAGCCGACGGCGCCGCGGATGCCGAAACCCCGTTCCGTGAAGTTCAGGCCGTTGCGGCAGATGCGGCCGATGCCATCGGTCTTGCACCATTTGATGAGGGACGTGTCGACACCGCCCTGGCAGATGAAGTCTTCCATGAGGCGGCCGACTTCGTTGTCGGCAAAAGCCGTGATGGCGGCAGTCCGCATGCCGAAGCATTTGCGCAGGCCGCGCACGACGTTGTATTCACCGCCGCCTTCCCAGGCACGGAAGGAACGGGCCGTACGGATACGGCCTTCGCCGGGATCCAGGCGGAGCATGATTTCGCCCAGGCTTACGGCGTCAAAACGGCATTCTTCAGCAGGTCTCAGTTTCAAATCCATATTATATTGACTCCTTTATGATGATATGATGTACGGTCCTGCGTCAGGGGCGGATTGCCTTGACGAGTGCCACAGCCTCTTCGGCGTTCAGTTTGATCTTTTCGAAGTTGCCGGCGCTGATGTCGTCTTTCTTGGCAATCCAGCTGCCGCCGACGGCCCAGATCTTTTCATAGGACAGGTAGTCCGGCGCGTTTTTCAGGTTGATGCCGCCCGTCGGCATAAAGTACGTGTTCACATAGGGGCCGGCCAGGGCCTTGATCATCTTGAGGCCGCCTGCTGCTTCCGCCGGGAAGAACTTGACGACCTTCAGACCGAATTCCAGGGCCATTTCGATTTCCGTCGGGGTCTGGATGCCGGGCGTTACGGGAATCTTGTTATCCACGCAGTATTTGACGACCTTGGCGTTGAAGCCGGGGCTGACGATGAATTTGGCACCGGCAGCGACGGCGCGTTTGGCCTGGTCCACAGTCAGGACCGTGCCGGCACCGACGAGCATGTCCGGGAATTTGGAAGCCATGATGCGGATGGATTCTTCCGCCGCGGCGGTACGGAACGTCACTTCGGCCACCGGCAGGCCGCCGTCACACAGGGCCTTGCCCAACGCTTCGGCGTCTTTGGCGTCGTCCAGTACGACGACAGGCACCACGCCGAGTTCATGAAATTTCTGCAATACATCAACCATAAAGCTACCTCCTTTAATTGTCAGGGAACAGGATATCGGTTTTCACCGGGGTCCGGCGGACCGCGCGCGGCCCGGAGGACGGTTTTTCAAATAAATTATATCATGCACCCTGTAAAAGTCAAAAAACCGCGCGGCGCAGAATTGTAAAATTTTATGTAAAAATCAAGGGACATAAATTGTCCCGATGGGACCGTTGTATACATTTCAAAAACAATTGATACAAATATCAGACAATTCCCGGTTTGCCCTTGCATACAGGGTTTTCACCTGCTATGCTTAATGTATACAAGATGTATGCAACAAGAGTCGGGAACGGAATTGTCCCGAACAAGTAGCGGGAACTTTACGGATTCCTGACAAAGGCGGAGCGCGGATATGGTGGAAAGAAACCTGAAGGATAAGGCCTACAACTACATCAAGGAGCGGATCATCCGCTGCGAGTTCCTGCCGGGACAGTTCCTGGTGGAAGCAGACCTGATCAAGGTCATCGACGCCAGCCGCACGCCTATCCGGGAGGCCCTGAACAAGCTGGAGCAGGAACGGCTGATCACGATCCTGCCGAAGCGGGGAATCCTGGTGAACGACATCACGCTGGCAGACATCAACGCCATTTACGAAGTACGGTTCCTCGTGGAACCGCCTGTCGTGCGTAAATACGGACACCTTATTCCGGCGGCCAAGCTGGAGGAGATGCTCGTGAAGAACAACGCCAGCGCAGCGCTGGAACACGATTTGAACGAGTACGACCTGGACAGCGAGCTGCATAACCTGTTCATCGAAACCTGCGGCAACCCGTATCTGATGGAACTGATGCAGCGCATCTTCGGGCAGAACCACCGCGTGCGCATCCTTTCCGGCGAACGGCTGGAATACCGGCTGCAGGCGACGGTCCGGGAACACGAGGCCATCCTCGAGGCGCTCCTGAAAAAGGACTCCGCCGCGGCGGAAGAGGCCATGCGGACCCACCTGGAACACTCCCGGGAAGCGGCCGTGACACTCATGACGACGGATGTCCGGTCCTGGGGCAGGGCGGGCGGCAGCTTCTGACGCTCCGCAGTCCGGCCATAACACAAGGCAGATTGGCGCAGCACCCGCGCTTTATAACACAGGATGCAAAAGGAAATCAAAGGAGGAATTTCAGTATGAACAAGAAGGCATTGGCAATCGGTGTGGCAGGCAGTTTGCTGGCATTGGCCCTGGCAGGCTGCGGCGGTGATAAAAAGGCGGACAAGAAGGCCGCTCCCGCCAAAGACGGCAAAAAGATCGTCCTGCGCGTAGCGTATGAAAACAGCAAGACCGAACCGGTCGGCGTTGCCTGGGAAAAGGCGAAGGAAATCCTGAAGAAGAAATCCAACGGCACCATGGAAATCGTAACCTATCCGGATTCCCAGCTGGGCAAGAAATCCGCCCTTATCGATTCCATGCTGATGGGCGAAAACGTCTGCACCCTGGCCGACGGTGCCTTCTATGCCGACTACGGCGTGCCGGATTTCGGCATCGTCTTCGGACCGTTCCTGTTCGACAACTGGGATCAGTGCTGGAAGCTGACCAAGTCCCAGTGGTATAAGGACCAGGAAGGCAAGCTGGAAAAGAAAGGCCTGAAACTGCTGGCCTCCAACTGGATTTACGGCGAACGCCACACCCTGACCACGAAACCGGTCAACAAAGTGGAAGACCTGAAAGGCATGAAGATCCGCGTTCCGGGCAACAAGATCCAGACGGAAGGCTTCAACGCACTGGGCGCCACGGCCACGGGCATGCCTCTGGGCGATGTGTACCAGGCCCTGCAGAGCGGCACCATCGAAGGTGCTGAAAACCCGCTGGGCACCCTGTACGGCAGAAAACTGCAGGAAGTTGCCAAGTACCTGATCCTGGACGGCCACGTCAAGAACTTCACGACCTGGGTCGTTTCCGAGAAATGGTTCTCCAGCCTGACCAAGGAACAGCAGCAGTGGCTGTTGGAAACCGCCGAAGAGGCCGGCAAGATCAACAACGACATCCAGCAGAAGACCGAAAAGGACTACCTGGAAAAGATGAAGAAGGAAGGCGTCAAGGTCGTCGTTCCGTCTGCAGAAGTCCTGGCCGGCTTCAAGGAAAAATCCAAAGCATTCTATGCCAAGGGCAAGGAATTCGGCTGGTCCGACGGTCTGTACGAAACCGTCCGCAAGGCCATGCAGTAATCCGGTTTCCCGCGGCTGCTGAAGCGTAAGGGACAGTTCTATGCAAGAATCCTCATTGCGGTGCCCGCCGACGCGGGCATCGCAATCCTGCGCTTTACATCCCGTTACAACCAACAAGAGGAGCTTTTAGAAATGAAAGAAAATCAGTTCAGCCTGAAAAGCTGTCTCAGCAATCTGGACCTGGTCATCGCCGGTGTGGTGCTGGCCATCCTGATTGTGCTGACATTTGCGGGCGTAATCTGGCGCTACTTCTTATCGAAGCCGTTCGTCTGGCTGGAAGAAGTACAGCTGGCCTGCATGGTCTGGATCGTGTTCGCGGCCGCCGGTGCCGCATTCCGTCTGGGCAACCATGTGGCCATCGAGATGATCGTCGACCTGCTGCCGCGCTTCCTGCAGAAAATCGTGCAGGTCCTCATTTCGGTCGTCGTGGTCGTCGTTCTCGGCTACCTGCTGTACAACACCATCGGATTCGTCGAGGTGTTCTTCCGCACGGGCCGTTCCACGAGCATCATGAAGATTCCCTACTGGCTGATTTACGGGATCGCCATCCCGGCCTACGTCGATATGGTCGTCAGCTATTTCTACAGCGTCATCAAAGGCGTGAAGAGCGAAGCAAAGGAGGCGGCATCGAGCGGTGAGTGACGTATTGCTTTTATCCTCTGTGATCATGCTGGTTCTTTTGTTTTTAAAAGTACCTGTGTTCATTTCCGTACTCGGCGGTTCCCTGGTCTACTTTTTGCTGAACCCCGACATCAACTCCGTCATTTTCGCCCAGCAGATGATCCTGGGCACGGAAAAGATTTCCCTGCTGGCCATCCCGTTCTTCGTATGCGCCGGCATCGTCATGAACTATACGGGCGTGACGAAACGCATCATGGACTTCTGTGAAGTCGTGACGGCACACCTGCCCGGCGGCCTGGCACAGGTCAACGTCCTGCTGTCCACGGTCATGGGCGGCCTGTCCGGTTCCAACCTGGCCGACGCGGCCATGGAAGCGAAGATGTTGATTCCCGAAATGACGCGCAAAGGGTTCTCCCTGTCGTTCTCGAGCGTCGTGACGGCTGCTTCGTCCATGATTACGCCCCTGATTCCGCCCGGCATCGCGATGATCCTGTACGGCTGTATCGCCAATGTCTCCATCGGCAAGCTGTTCGTGTCCGGCATCGGCGTCGGCGGCCTGCTGTGCATCTCCATGATGATCCTCGTCGGCGTCATTTCCAAAAAGCGCCATTACGGCAAGCTGACGACGGAAAAACTGACGGGCGAACGCGTCAAGAAGGCCTTGAAGCCGGCCATCCTGCCGCTGCTCCTGCCGATCATCATCATCGGCGGTATCCGCGTCGGTGCCTTTACGGCAACGGAAGCCGGTGCCGTCGCCATCATCTACGCCATCTTCCTGGGTTTCCTGTACCGTGACATGAAGGCAAAGGACCTGGTGGCGAGCCTCAAAGAGACGGTCGCTTCCACGTCGTCCATCATGCTGATCGTGTCCGCGGCTTCCGTCTATTCCTGGATCCTCACGCGCGAACGCGTGCCCCAGACCCTGACGGAATGGATGCTCCAGACCATCGATAACAAGTTCGTGTTCCTCATTGCCGTCAACATCTTCCTGCTGATTGTCGGCATGTTCATCGAAGGCAATGCCTCCATGATCATCCTGGTGCCTTTGCTGGCCCCCATTGCGGCACAGTACGGCATCAACGAAATCCAGTTCGCCATGATCTACATCTTCAACAATGCCATCGGCGCCCTGTCGCCTCCGATGGGTACGCTGATGTTCGTCACGTGCTCCATTTCGAAGTGCCCGACGGCGGACTTCATCAAGGAAGGTATTCCGTTCTACATCATGCTGGTGGTCGACCTGATCCTGATCACCTACTTCGAACCCCTGACGCTGTTCCTGGTCAACCTGATTTACTGATAGAATGTGAGGAGGCAAGTTCCCTATTATGAAAGCAATCTATATCGAAGAACCCGGCAAAGTCACGTTCCGTGATATCCCGAAACCGGTCCGCAAACCCGGCGAAGCCCTGCTGAAGGTGCTGTACGGCGGCATCTGCGGCAGTGACCTGAGTTCCTACCGGGGCACCTTCGCCTATTTCGATTATCCCCGTATTCCGGGCCATGAATTTTCCGCGGAAATCGTGGAAATCGATGACAACGACCAGGGCCTGAAACCGGGCATGGTCGTAACGTGCAACCCCTATTTCAACTGTGGCCACTGCTACTCCTGCCAGCGCGGCATCGTCAATGCCTGCACGAGCAACGAGACCATGGGCTGCCAGCGTGACGGCGCCTTCTGCGAATACATCACCATGCCCATCGAGCGCATTTACGACGGCAAAGGCCTGCCGGCCAACCTGCTGTGCGCCATCGAACCGTTCTGCATCAGCTGGCACGGCGTGTCCCGCGCCCACATCAAGAAGGGCGACAAGGTGCTGATCGTCGGCGCCGGCACCATCGGCGTGCTGGCCGCCATTTCCGCCAAAGCCAAGGGCGGCGAGGTCTACATCGCCGACGTGGCCCAGCCGAAACTGGATTACGCCAAAAAGTATTTCGGCGTGGCGGGCACCATCCTGAACTCTTCCGAAGAAGCCTTCACCAAGGCCTGCAACGAAATCACCAACGGCAACGGGTTCGATGTGACCATCGAGGCCGTGGGCCTGCCTTCCACGTTCCAGAACTGCATCGACGCGGCAGCCTTCGGCGGCCATATGGTGCTCATCGGCGTGGGCAAGAAGAACCTGGACTTCAACTTCACGCTCCTGCAGAAGAAGGAACTGAACGTATGCGGTTCCCGCAACGCCCTGAAGAAGGACTTCCTGGAACTGATCGACCTGGTCAAGACGGGCACGGTGCCCCTGGACAAGGTCGTCACGAACGAATACGGCTTCAGCGAAGCCCCCAAAGCATTCGCCGATTTCTCCGCCCATGCGGGCGAAATGCTGAAGGTCCGCATCGACTTCAGCCGGTAATTCAACAACACTGGTATGTGCGTCATTCCGCCTGCCGGCAGGGTATCATCCGGCCGGCAGGCTTTTTGGCTGAAAAGAAGGACAGGACACCGGCCTGTCGGAAAGGATAATGAGATGGATCAGTTAAGCTTCAAGACGCTGGCAAAGCTCGGCTATAAGGGATATTTGAAGAAGGAGGCCCCGGAAAAGGTGCTCCAGTTCGGCGAAGGCAATTTCCTGCGCGCCTTTGTGGAGGACTTTCTGGACCAGGCCAATGAGAAAGCGGACTGGAATGGCAAGGCGGTCATCGTACAGCCGACGCCGCGGGGCCGCAAGACCGATGTCATCAACGCCCAGGACGGGCTGTACACCCTGTATCTGCGGGGCAGCGAAAACGGCCGCAAAGTGGACGAAAAGCGGGTCATCTCGTCCGTGAGCCGCTGCATCAATCCCTACCGGGACTACGACGCCTTCATCGAGGCCGCCTGCGGGAAGGACCTGGAGATCATCACGTCCAACACGACGGAAGCGGGCATCGCCTACGACCCGGCCATGAAGCTGGAAGACCGGCCCTGCCTGAGTTTCCCCGGCAAACTGACCCAGGCCCTGTACGCCCGTTTTAAAAAGAGTCTGCCGGGCCTCATCATCCTGAGCTGCGAGCTCATCGACAACAACGGCAAAGAACTGCTGAAGTGCGTCAATCACCACATCGATGACTGGAAGCTGGGCGAGGCCTTTAAGAAATACGTGAACGAAGAAAACACGTTCTGCAGCACCCTGGTGGACCGCATCGTCCCCGGCGGTGTCAAGGACGAGGCCGAAAGCGCCGCCATGGATCAGGCCAACGGCTACACGGACGCCCTGAAGGACGTGGGTGAATGCTTCGGCATCTGGATCATCGAAGGCGACGCTTCGCTGAACGACCGCCTGCCCTTCCACAAGGCCGGGCTGGACAAGTTCGTCCAGGTCGTGCCCGATGTCGCTCCCTACAAGAAACGCAAAGTACGCATCCTGAACGGTGCCCACACGGGCTTCGTCCTGGGTTCCTACCTGGCGGGACAGGACATCGTACGGGACTGTATGCACAATGAGACCATCAAGGGCTTCATGAACAAGATGCTCTATGAGGAAGTCATTCCGACCCTGCCGTTGGACAAGCAGGACCTGCAGGATTTCGCCGCTGCCGTGGCGGACCGCTTCAACAACCCCTTCGTCGACCATCAGCTGATGAGCATTTCCCTGAATTCGACGTCGAAGTGGCGGGCCCGCAACATGCCGTCCTTCAAAGATTACGTGGCGGCTGAGGGCAGGCTGCCGGTCTGCCTGACCATGTCCCTGGCGGCCTATATCGCGTTCTACAGCTGCGACGTGCAGCGCCGCGAGGCCGACGGGCTCATCTGCCGGCGCCCGAAGGGCAACGAGTACAAGGTACAGGACGACGCCTGGGTACTGGATTTCTATTTCGCGCACCGGGCGGATACGCCGGAAGCGTTGGTTCATGCCGTCCTGACGAACGAAAAAATGTGGGGCGAAGACCTGACGCGCACGGCCGGGCTGGAAGAAGCCGTGGTCCGCGATTTGAAGCTCATCCGCGCGGACGGGGCGGAAAAGGCGTTCGCGTCCTGCCTCTGAGAGGAGCCGACCTATGAACGACGTAATTCAGATTCATCCGAACGATTCCGTGGCCGTGGCCCTGCGGCAGCTCCGCAAGGGGGAGACCGTCAAGGCGGGGAATGGCACCGTGACGGTCCTCGAAGATATCCCGCGGGGCCATAAGGTCGCCCTGCGGCCCATCGCGAAAGGGGAGGATGTCCGCAAGTACGGCGTCGCCATCGGCCATGCCGTGGCGGATATTCCCGCCGGGGCCCACGTGCACACGCACAATATGCAGACGAACCTGTCGGGCGAAGTGGCCTATGCCTATCATCCCGTGGACTGCCGCCTGGCGCCGCGTCCGGCGGAAACGTTCCAGGGCTTTCTGCGCAAGGACGGGCAGGCGGGCATCCGCAACGAAGTCTGGATCCTGCCCACCGTCGGCTGCGTGAACGATGTGGCGCGCAAACTGGCGGCAGACAACCAGGACCTGCTCCAGGGAACCACGGTGGACGGCCTTTACGCCTTCCCCCATCCCTACGGCTGCAGCCAGAGCGGCGCCGACCACGCGCAGACACGCAAACTGCTGGCCGCCCTGGCCCGTCATCCCAATGCGGGCGCCGTGCTGGTCCTGCATCTCGGCTGTGAGAACCTGACGCACGAACAGTTCGCGGCAGAGCTGGGAGACTACGACCCGGAACGGATCCGCTTCCTGACGTGCCAGCAGGTGGAAGACGAATTTGCCGCCGGGCGGAAGCTGCTGCAGGAATGCGTGGCCTTTGCCGGCCAATTACGGCGCCAGCCCCTGCCGGCTTCGAAACTCGTCGTGGGCCTCAAGTGCGGCGGCTCCGACGGCCTCTCGGGCATTACGGCGAACCCGGCGGTCGGCCGTTTCAGCGACCTGCTCCTGGCCGAAGGAGGCAGCACGATCCTGACGGAAGTGCCGGAAATGTTCGGCGCCGAATCGATGCTGCTCGACCGCTGCGTGTCGCCGGAAGTCTTTCAGAAGGCGGCGGCCATGCTGAACGGCTTCAAGGACTATTTCCTGTCCCACCATACGGTGGTGTACGAAAATCCCAGTCCCGGCAACAAGGCCGGCGGCATTTCGACCCTCGAGGACAAGAGCTGCGGCTGCGTACAAAAGGGCGGTACGGCGCCGGTGTCCGATGTGCTCGGCTACGGTGACCGCGTCCGCACGCCGGGACTTTCCCTGCTCTACGGGCCGGGCAACGACCTGATTTCCAGTACGGCCCTGACCGCTGCCGGCGCCCAGCTGATCCTGTTCACCACGGGCCGCGGCACGCCCTTCGGCACGCCCGTCCCGACGCTGAAGATCGCCTCCAACTCGGAACTGGCGGAACGTAAAGCCAACTGGATTGATTTCAACGCCGGTACCGTGGCGGAAGGCGAAACGCTGGACCAGGCCGGACAGCGCCTGCTGCAGCTGGTGCTGGAAACGGCCGGCGGCAAACGTTCCAAAAATGAGCAGAACGGATTCCGGGGCATCGCCATCTTCAAAGACGGCGTGAGCCTGTGACGCCTGCCTGCAAGATACGATGTCGTGGAATTTTCCGGACGCAAAAAGGCTCCACTCCCGTCCTGGACGGGAATGGAGCCTTCCTTTTTTGTCGTTTTCCGTTTATTCCTTTTCTTTCCGGCCGCGCACATGGCTGAACAGGTAGAGCGGCAGGAAGATGATCCACGCAAGGAACGTGCCCAGGGACCACCAGGCGGCGTGCGGCACATTGTGGTTGCGGGCGTCGTTATGCACAAAGTAAGCCAGCGACAGGGATAAGATCCAGTTGAAATAACTGATGCCGAAAGGCCCGGTTTCCAACAAAGAGCTGAAATAGGATTCCTGCATGATGTCACTCCTTATTCCTTAAATACAGGGACATCCGGAAGCAGCCGCAGGGAAGCGGCATTGCGCAGACTCCGGCTGGTCTTGAGGTTTTCGATGCTGACCTCGAACAGACGGTCCCACGGGAAATCGACCTGGAAGGTCGTTCCGACCGTAATGGCATAGTTCTTGGAAAGCCGTTCCATATCCTGCTGGGCGGTTTTCCGGATTTCCGGACGATGGGCGCCCAGGTTGTATTTGAGGGCGTTTGCCTTCTTCTTTTCCAAATCCGTGGAAATGATGCGGCGCGCGTTGGACTGGTAGTACCAGTCGTCCAGGATGCGTTCCCGCATGAGCGCCAGCTGTTTTTCCTTCGGCGTGGTTTCGGCGAGCATGCCCTGGGCGATGGCGAAACCGATGGCGTTGTCCGCCGTGTTCCAGCCGTTGTAGGCGCTCAGGCGTTCCGTGAAGCCGCGCAGGGACATTTCGTTCATAAAGCCGTTGTCCCCGCCGTTGGAGAAGGCGACGTCGGCCAGGGAAATGTTGCGGCCCTGGTCCAGCATGTGGCCCAGGTTCGTGATATACCGTTTATTGGACGGCGAAGCAAAATACTGGTTGGACAGGTCCGTCGAGTCGCGGGTGATGCCGTCAGCCGGCGTGTTGATGGCCAGCACGACATCCGCCTGGGCCGGGTCGTTCACGAGGGAACCGCCGGCGGCGAGGATCTGTTCAGGAATGGACGTGCCCAGGGGCAGGTCCGAATACTGCGGAATCGTTTTGGGCCCGACGCCTTCCACGTACATCTGGTACACTTTCGGCACGCGGCCAATCTGTTCATTGGCGGCGCGGGTGAGCAGGAGCAGGCCCAGCTGGTCCACACCCGGCAGGATCTGGAATTCCGATGCCGATACATCGGCATTGCTCAGGGACAGATGGCGCGCCTCCATATGGGTGTGCGAGTAGGGAGCGTTGTCGTCCTTGCCCACGGCAAAATAATCGAAGCGGCCCATGCGGGCGAGCATGGCCAGTTCACGGTTGATCTCCATGTTTTTGCCGCGCCGGTCCAGCCAGTCCTTCAGATGGCTCTTGGCCATGTTGCGTTCCAGCGTGCCCGATTCGAAGTCCTCGAGCAGGGATTCGGCGTGGACATCGGATTTGTCCGCCAGCTGCGAATATTTGAAGATGGCCGGCCCGACATCACTGTAATAGGCCGGTTCCACATTGCCGTAACTTTCGCGGGGCGTCCGCATGAGCGTCGAGAACCCGTAGAAGCGGATGTTCGTGTCCATTTTCAGGTTCTTGAGCCGCGTCACGCGCGCCTGCAGCGCGTCCAGCGGGATGTTGTGCGTCCGGGAGGCGACCAGCCCGCCGTAAATCAGGGCATCCGTCGAGATGACGGCGCCATCCACCTTCTCCGCCCGGTGTTCCAGCCAGTCCCACAACTTTTCCGTATCGGCCGGGGCCGTGCGGGTGGCCAGGAACTTGGCCGGCGGTGTATAGATCTTGTAACCTGCCGCTTCCATGACCCGGACCGGGTAATCGTAGCAGACAGGACGGTTATCCAGGGGGATGAAAATGAAGGACGTTTTCTGTTTGGCCTGCGCGGCGGCCGGGACCAGGAAGGTGGCCAGGGCCAGCAGGGACGCCAGAAAACGGTACAGGGAATGCCTTATCATGAATCTGTCCTCTTCTTTCCTTGGGGAAGCTTTACCTTCTGCCGCCGCTGCCGGGGTAGGGCAGGCGTCGGAAAAAAGGCTGCTATCAGATAATTATAACGCATAATTTAAGGAAAGAAAAGGGGGCGTAATGACAGCCCGGCAGCACGAAAAAAGCCGGCCCCCGAAGGGACCGGCCAGGGAAAACATGGTTTGAATCTGTCAGGCAGGAAAGGGCTGTCAATCCTGTACCTTGTCGTCGATTTCCTGCTGCAGGCGGGCGATGAAGGCATCGAGCTTCATTGCGCCCAGGTCGCCGCCATGGCGCTTGCGGACGGCTACAGTGCCGTCTTCTGCTTCCTTGGCGCCGATGACCAGCATGTAGGGAACCTTCTGGACCTGTGCTTCGCGGATCTTTTTGCCGATCTTTTCGGAGCGGTCGTCCAGGGTGACGCGGTAGCCCAGTTCGAACAGCTTGTCATAGACTTTCTTCGCATAGTCCTGCTGCTTATCCGTAATGGGCAGCACGCGGACCTGGTTCGGAGCCATCCAGACCGGGAAGGCACCGGCGTAATGTTCAATCAGGATGCCGATGAAGCGTTCGATGGAACCGTATACGACGCGGTGGATCATGACCGGACGGTGTTTCTGGCCGTCTTCACCGGTGTATTCGCAGTTGAATTTTTCCGGCAGCAGCATATCCAGCTGAATGGTGCCGCACTGCCAGGTGCGTCCCAGGGAGTCTTCCAGATGGAAGTCGATCTTGGGGCCGTAGAAGGCGCCGTCGCCTTCGTTGACCACGTACGGCAGGTGGTTGTTTTCCAGGGCCTTGCGCAGGCCTTCCGTCGCGATTTCCCAGGATTCGTCGGTACCCAGGGAGTTTTCCGGACGGGTGGACAGTTCCGCGTGGTACTTGAGGCCGAAGGTGGCATATACTTCGTTGAACAGCTTGATGACGTTCGTGATTTCCGGCTGGATCTGTTCCGGCGTCATGAAGATATGGGCATCGTCCTGGGTGAAGCAGCGGACACGGAACAGGCCGTGCAGCGCGCCGGACAGTTCATGACGGTGTACCAGGCCCAGTTCTGCGTAGCGCAGGGGCAGTTCCTTGTAGGAATGGGGACGGGTGTTGTAGACCAGCATGCCGCCGGGGCAGTTCATAGGCTTGATAGCGTAATCTTCGCCGTCAATCTTGGTGAAGTACATGTTTTCGCGGTAATGATCCCAGTGGCCGGAACGGATCCACAGTTCGCGGTTCATGATCATAGGGGTCATGACTTCATCGTAATGGTATTTGCGGTGTACCTGATGCCAGTATTCCAGCAGGGCGTTGCGCAGCAGCATGCCGTTGGGATGGAAGAACGGGAAGCCCGGGCCTTCGTCGTGGAGGCTGAAGATATCCAGTTCCTTGCCCAGTTTGCGGTGGTCGCGCTTTTCCGCTTCTTCCAGCATGTGCAGGTAGGCGTCCAGGTCTTCCTTGCTGGCGAAAGCCGTGCCGTAGATGCGCTGCAGCATCTTGTTCTTTTCATTGCCGCGCCAGTAAGCGCCGGCGATGCTCATCAGCTTGAAGGCTTTGACACGGCCCGTGGAGGGGCAGTGCGGACCGGCGCACAGGTCGGTGAAGTCGCCCTGGGTGTAGAGGCTGATGACGGCGTCCTTCGGCAGGTCGTTGATCAGTTCCACTTTGTAGATTTCATTTTCCGCGGCAAAGCGGGCCAGCGCTTCTTCGCGGGAAACTTCGCTGCGCACCAGGGGAATGTTCTGTTTGACGATCTTGGCCATTTCCTTCTCGATGGCGCGCAGGTCATCGGGCGTGAAGACATGGTCGCTGTCCAGATCGTAATAAAAGCCATTGTCGATGGCCGGGCCGATGGCGAACTTCACACCCGGGAACAGGTGCTGGATGGCCTGGGCCATGACGTGGGACGCCGTATGGCGGATGGCATGGAGGCCTTCCTTCGTGTCCGGCGTTACGAATTCGACCTTCGCATCCTGTTCCAGCTTGTCGCTCAGGTCCTTGTTTTCACCATTTACAACAGCCAGCAGGGCCTGTTTGCCCAGTTTCTGGTTCAGGCTCTTGGCGATTTCCAGATAGGTGGTGCCTGCGGGATATTCCCGTACGCTGCCATCTTTCAACGTTACTTTGCAGTCAGCCATTGTTTGTTCCTCCTAAAACTGTAATGATATATGGAAAAATGATTGAGAAAACATGGGAAATAAAAAAACCCCGTGCCCGACATCGGGACGAGGTTGCTCGCGGTTCCACCCAAATTGACTGCTGTGCAGTCCGCTTTCTGAATGATAACGCTGTTCAAGCGGCGCTTCATACTGGGCGGCTTCCCGCTTTTCCGAAGGCAGTTTGAAGGGGGTTGGGAAGATGTCCTGGTCCGGCCGCTCTCAACATACACGGCCTTTTCTGTAAAACTGGTGCAGCTCCTGTGTCCTTCGCATCACTGTTCGCATTTTTCGCTATGGCTAGATTATAACACTTTAAGGGGCGATGTCAAGCCGGAACGCCGGAAAGGCATCGCGGTCCGGGCTTTCCTTTTTCCCCCGTTCTGGGGTACAATAGATTTGCATCATCGTAATGACTCATCTGTCATCAAAGGAAGGGAGTATTCCTGTGAATCCTGTGCAAGAACCGGCCGCCCCGAAGGTGCCTTTCAGTTATGGGAAGCTCTTCGTGTCGACCTTCATCATAAGTGCTTTTACGGTTGGCGGCGGCTTCGTCATCGTGCCGCTCCTGAAATCGAAATTCGTCGACGAATACGGCTGGATCGGCGACGACGAGGCCCTGGACCTCGTGGCCATCGCCCAGTCCGCGCCGGGCGTGGTGGCAGCCAACGCGGCCATCATCCTGGGCTACCGCATGGGTGGGTTCCGCGGCACCGCCGTGGCCCTGTTCGCCACCGTCCTGCCGCCTCTCATCACGCTCACCGTCATTTCCTATTTTTACGAAGCCTTCAAAACCAACCCCTACGTGCGCATGATCCTGAAAGGCATGCAGTGCGGCGTGTCGGCGGTCCTCGTCAACGTGCTGCTGGGACTTGTCGCCAAGCAGGTGAAGAAGCGCCTCGTCCTGCCGCTCGTCATCATGGCCGGGTCGTTCATCGCCTCGGTCTTCTTCCACGTCAACATCATGGAAATCATCCTGGTCGACGCCGTCATCGGGCTGCTCCTGATGCGCGACCCCGTGTATAATTAAGGAGGCGCGCCATGGAACTGATCCTGCAATTATTCCTGAGTTTCGCCAAAGTCGGCCTGTTCTGCATCGGCGGCGGCTACGCGTCCCTGCCCCTCATCCAGGAGGAAGTGGTGAACCGCTTCGCCTGGCTGTCCATGAACGAGTTCGTCGACATCTTCACCATTTCCCAGATGACGCCGGGTCCCATCGGCATCAACGCGGCGACCTTCGTCGGCAGCAAAGTGGCCGGTATTCCCGGCTCCGTCGCTGCCACGGCCGGGTTCGTTTTTCCGTCGGTGGTCATCGTCCTGCTCCTGGGCTACCTGTATTACCACTACGGCAACGTGGGCCCCATCCGCGGCGTCCTGAACGCCCTGCGGCCCGCCGTGGTCGCCCTCATCGGCAACGCCGGCATCGGCATCCTGCTCCTGGCCTTATGGAACCGCGAAGAACCGCCCGTCAGCCTGGCCCAGACCGACTGGATCGGCGTCTTCATTTTCGTCGTGTCCCTCGCCGCCATCCGCTGCAAGTTCGGTACCATCAAGACCCTGGCCGCATCGGGCCTCCTGGGCCTCGTCCTGTTCCTGGCCCTGGGTATCACGCCGCCCTGATTTCCATTGCAAAGGAGTGTTTTTCATGATTCTGTATTTTTCCGGCACGGGTAATTCCCTGAGCGTGGCCCGCGTCCTGGCTGAAGAAACGGGGGACAGCCTCTGTCATATGGCCGATGTACTGCCTCCGGAGGGAACCCGCGGCACAGGGGAAGGCCCCGTCATGGTGCCCGCCAAAGTCATCGGTCTCGTGTTCCCCGTCTACTACAATGACGTCCCGGACGCCGTCAGGGAATTCCTGGACCACGTCCGCTTCGATCCGTCTTCCTATATTTACGCGGCCGTCACCTGCGGCGGTTCGGCCGGCAACACCCTGTCCAACCTGGACCGCATCCTGCAGCGCCGGGGCTGCCGCCTTGCCTATGGCAAGCCCTTCTTCATGATCGCCAATTCCACGGCGACGTGGAAAAAACAGGTCACGTACGACTACAGCAGACTGGAAACGGCACGGCGCGAAGCCCGCGACATGGCGGCCGCCGTGCGGAGCCGCACGACGGACCGGTCGGCCCTCCGCCGTTCCCTCGCCGCCACCGTCATGAGCTCCTCCCTGAGCCGGGCCCTGACGAAGGGGTTCCTGCAGCCGTCGGTTAATCCGTCGGCCTGCGTCCATTGCGGCGTCTGCGTGCGCGTATGCCCGAACCATAACATTACGGAGCAGGAAGGGAAAATCGTCCTGGGCAGCCACTGCACCCAGTGCCTGGCCTGCGCCTACTGGTGCCCCCACGGCGGCATCGCCGTCCATGGCCGCGTCATTCCGAAAGAGAATCTCTATCACCATCCGGACGTCCGCCTGCAGGACATGTTCCGGCGCTGACGTGTCTCCCGAAGCATTGCCGGCCGGACGGTCGGGGACATCGTACCCGAAAAAAGAAGCAGCCTTCGCAAGGTTTCAGAATTTGCGGAGGCTGCTTTTGTGTTCGATTTTGACCCATGTCTTCTGGTGTTTGAACATGGAAATGAGCGAAATGTACGAGAGCAGGGAATAGAAGACGGGCATGGTGAGGATGCCGGCTGCCAGTTTGCGGGCCGGCCAGCCGGACAGGCGCGCGGCCAGGTAGCCCGTGAGGATGGTGGCCAGGTAGCCCGCCAGGGTCGGCACGAAGAAGAGCAGGTACAGCCCGTCGCGGAGCATGACGTAGGCGTTCAGCACGAAGCAGATGGCCGTCAGGCCGAAGAGGCCTGTCAGGTAGACGCCGGCGAAAATGTCGAAGAGGCGCCACGAAGGCCGGGCCGTGAAAGCGCTGAACCAGTGCCAGGCATAGTGGGTGCAGACCTGGATGCCGCCCGTGCACCAGCGCCGCAGCTGGGACCACATGACGGAAAAACGCGCCGGCTGCTCGTCGTAGAAGAAGGCGCTGTCCACGTAGACCACGCGGTGGCCGGCCAGGTTCTGCTGGAAGGTGAATTCCACGTCCTCGGAGACGCTGCACGAGTACCAGCCGTCCCGCAGCAGGTCGGCGCGGAAGGCGAAGCCCGTGCCCGAGACCATGGCCGACAGGCCCAGTTCGTAACGGGGCAGGTTGTACATGGAGTTGACCATGGCCCAGTACATGGTGTACCATTGCGTGACAAGGGAGTCGTAGGGATTCTGGGCCAGGCGGCGGCCCGTCACGATGGCGGCGCCGGCCGTGAAGGCCTCGTTGAACTTCATCAAAAAGCCCGGCCCGATCTGGTTGTCCGCATCGAAGATGGCGATGCAGTCGAAGGCTTCCGGCAGGGTCAGAAGACGCGGCATAAAGTCGTTCAGCACTTTGCCCTTGCTGCTCCGTTCGCCTTCGGTGTGTTCCCACACGGTGACGTTCGGAAACCGGCGGGCCAGTGCCACCGTGCCGTCGGTGCAGTGGTCCGCGAAGACGAAGGTATGGTACCGGTCCTGCGGGTAGTGCTGCTCCTGCAGGTCCCGCAGGATATGCCCCAGGACCTGCTCCTCGTTATGGGCGCAGATGACGACGGCGAACTTCACCGGATGGGCGGCCGCACCGGTCTGCACGGCCTTTTTTTCCGCCGTGTCCGTGCCGATTTCGGCCGGAGCCTGCGGGTTCTGGTCGGAAAAGGGCCCCGGCGTGATGCGCTCCGGACTGCGGGCTTTCCAGCGCCGCCGCAGACGCTGCAGCAGGCCGGCGCAGCAGACGAGGATGCACCATACAATGAAGGAAGAAAAAATCAGCTGTATTGTCCACATGATATCAATACTTCAAACTCATTAAGTTATGGGAATTTCCATAGGATGTTCTTTTATTGTACCCCAAACGGGGAGAAAAAAGTAGTCCCATTTCCATCCGCTGTTTTCCCAAAACTGAGGTGTTCCTCAGGACGGTTCCGGCCGTGATTTCTGTATAATGAAGACAGGAGGTTACCAACTTTCTATAATGTTGTCTTTCTGTTGGTTTAGGCAGAGATAAGGAGGGAGTCCCATGAAGAAAGCTGTTTCCGCAGTCCTGGCAGCCATGCTTTTGGCAGTGCCTCTCAGCGCGGCGGCAGGCGGTCTCGGCGGCCTGGTTCCGCACATCAATACATCGGGTTCTCAGAGGGCGGTGAACAATATGGAAAACAGGACCTACACTTTCAACACCCTGCCCGCTTCAGCGGCCGAAGTAGGGCCTTCCACGGAGGCCCGGCAAGTGGCGGCGTATGCGGTGGCAGCCCTGACGCGTTACGGCGAAGATCCGGCCACGGGTATTGCCATGCTGAATGCCTTGAAAGGGCCGCAGCCGCTGACGCCCTATGATCTGCAGTTCCTCCGCGACCGGTTCGCGAACTGCCCCTATGTCGCCCGGTCCTATTTCGAAGGGGCCACGCCGCAGAACAATTACACGCCGTCCCAGCCCTACAGGGTGACGGTGGAGACCAACGCCTACACGTATGCCACCCAGGGTTATGCCAAGTTCTTTATCCGCAGCGGCGGCGCGGACAGCAGCCGGCCCATCATCCTGCGGCAGAAGGCGAGCACGGGCGAATGGTTCCTGTGGAACGCCAAGAGCCTGCTGAACCGGATCCGCGAAGCGGCGCAGGACAATCCCTGGGCCTGATGGCGTGCGCCAAATTTTGTAATGTGATAAAACATATGTTACAGAAATAAAAAGAAAAAAGAGGTAAATTGCAAGTTGAATTTGAACAACTATAATCAAGAAACACACTCAATAGCATAAACTTCATCGAGGAATGCATCAAATAGCTCTGACGGCGTAT
>ONAN01000014.1 GCA_900315805.1 uncultured Selenomonadales bacterium | reverse complement strand
TGCCAGGGTATCTACCGATAAGAAAGACCAGGAATCCAGCTATGAGGCCCAGGTGGCTCATTTTGAAAAACTCATTATGAACAACCCGGAATGGGAGTTCGCAGGGATTTATACCGACAACGGGATTTCCGGGACGAGCCTAAAGCACCGGAAGCAGTTCCTGCGGATGATGGAGGACTGCCGGGCAAGGAAGATCGATATCATCCTTACGAAATCCATCAGCCGGTTCGCACGGAACACTGTGGACCTGCTTAACAGCGTCCGGGAATTGAAAGGGCTCGGCATCGAGGTACACTTCGAGAAGGAAAATATAAACACGTCGGGGATGGGCGGGGAGTTCCTGCTGACCGTCACCGCCGCCGTAGCTGAGCAGGAGAGCGTGTCCATTTCCAATAATGTCAAATGGGCCATCCGGAGAAAGTATCAGCGCGGCGAAACCAGCGGCGGCACGTTTGTATACGGATACCGCTGGGTCGACAGGCAGTATGTCATCGAACCGGAAGAGGCTGAAGTGATACGTCAAATGTATGCAAGCCTTCTTCGTGGGGAATCCGTTTATGCCATTGCAAAACGGCTGCGGGAAGAGGGCCGACTGACGGTGCGTGGGAAACAGTTCAGCGCTGTCACGGTCCGCCGGATCCTATCCAATCCTCTTTACGTCGGTGACCTGCTTTTGCAGAAAGTGTTTGTCAAGGATTGCATTACAAAGAAAGTGATCAATAATATCGGCCAGCGGGACCGGTATTATGTCAAACACCATCATGCCGGGATTGTTGACCGGGAAACCTACGATAAAGTCCAGGAGGTTCTGGCGTACCGGACGAAGATGGGTTTCATGTTACGGAAGGGCATGACCTGCTTCACCCATAAGATACAATGCGGTATCTGCGGAAAGTGGTACAGCCGGTTCAGCAAAGACGGTTATGTTGACTGGATATGCAGTACCCGGAGGAAGGGAAAGAAATGTCCCAGCAAGTACCTGCCGGACCGGAGATTGAAGGCGGTCTGTTGCAGGGTGCTGGGGCTGGAAGAGTTTGACGGAACGGTGTTTATGGATAAGGTTGAGAAGATAGTCGTCCCGGAACAGCACCGGCTGGTGTTCCATATGAAGGACGGGACGATAATAGATGAAACCTGGGAACCAATCTGCCGCAAGGATTGGTGGACGCCGGAACGCAGGGCGGAAAGAAGCAGGCAATATAAGGGAAGGAGGTTCGGCGCATGAATCCTGTTGTGCAAACGATACCGGCGACGATAAATCCTTTCACGGCGACATCGGACGGAAAGAAGATAGCCAGGAAGGTGGCGGCGTATGCGCGTGTCTCCACGGATCTGGAGGAACAGCAGACCAGTTATGAGATGCAGGTAAAGTATTATACGGAACACATCAAAGGTAATTCAGACTGGGAATTCGTGGGGGTTTATTCCGACGAAGGTATCAGCGGTACAAGCACTGCGCACCGTGAGGGGTTCAAGCAGATGATAGCTGATGCCTTGGCAGGCAAGATAGATCTGATTCTGACAAAGTCCATCAGCCGGTTCGCCCGGAACACGGTAGACTGTCTGACCACAATCCGCAAGCTAAAGGAAAAGGGCGTCGAGGTGCAGTTTGAGAAAGAGGGCATCAAAACATTGGATGCCTCGGGGGAACTCCTCATCACCATCATGTCCTCCCTGGCTCAGGAAGAGAGCCGATCCATATCCGAAAACACTAAGTGGGGCAGGCGGAAACGCATGGCCCAAGGGAAGTTTAACATGCCCTACAAGATTTTTCTGGGGTATGACCCCGGGCCTGACTACAAGCCGGTCATCAACGAGGAACAGGCGAAAATCGTCCGGCTGATTTACCAGTGGTATCTGGACGGACTGACCTGCACCCAAATATGTCGCAGGCTGGAAGGGATGGGTGTGAAGAGCCCGGCCGGGAAAGATCGGTGGCATACAGGTACTTTATACAGCATCCTCACCAATGAAAAATACAAGGGCTCCGCACTTCTGCAGAAACGGTATGTGCCAGATTTCCTGACGAAGAAGCAGAAGGTGAACGAGGGTGAACTGCCAAAATATTATATCGAAGACAGCCACCCCGCCATCGTCAGCAAGGAGATGTTCGAGGCGGTGCAGGCAGAACGCCAAAAACGGCATGGTTCGAAGGCCATGTGGCGCGGGAAGGATGCGTATGCCTGCAAGGTGAAGTGCGGATGCTGCGGAGACTGGTTTGCAGAGACGACCTGGCATTCGAATGACAGATACAGGAAAGTAATCTTCCGGTGCCGTAACAAATACCACAAAAAAACATACTGCAATACCGGGTGGTTCACAAAGGAAGAGCTCCAGGGATTCTTCCTGACCGCGCTGAACGAACGATTGCGTGGGAAGAGCGAGTTGGCGGATAACCTGATGGCCATCAATGAAGAACTGTTTGCCATCAAGAAATTGGAAGCCGATATGAAAAAATATGACGATAAGCGAAAGGCCTTGCAGGAAGTACGTCTTGAAGGCGCACTGATATGTTCCAAAAAGGAAAAGAAAGAGTATGAAGCGAAACGTAAAATTTTAGAAGAAGAGTATGATGATGCGTTAAAGAAATATGAGGAATGCAAAAAGGAGGTAGAAAAGCGGAAAGCAAAGAGGCTGTATTTCGAATCTGTCAAAGCCACTCTTGACCATCTCGGTGAAGCAGTTGCCGAATTTGACGAACGGCTCTGGTGCAACCTTTTGGACCATATGGTAGTGAACGACGAGGAACGGGTGACGGTTATCTTCCGGGACGGCATGGAAATCGTAGTACCGCTGGGAGATTTGGTCAAATCCCGCACGAGAACGGCATCCCGGAAAAAAACGACCTCAGGGGGTTATTTTGTCCTTTTAATATGCTATAATAGTATTACATATATATTTTTGGCAGATTTGCAATTTTTTGCTGAAAGAGAGGGATATTAAAATGGCATATGAAACCCCGTTAACGATTGCTGAAGTAATGAATGATATCTCTAAAAATAAATATGTTTTGCCTTCGATACAAAGAGATTATGTTTGGAGCACGGAACAGATTGAGACTTTGTTTGATAGCCTTATGCAAGACTACCCAATAGGAACGTTTCTTTTCTGGGTAATTGAGAAATCAAGGCTACAGGATTATAATTTCTACGAGTTCTTAAAAGACTATAACGAAAAGAAGAATTCAAATAAAAACAGTAAAAAGATTGACCTTAAAGGTTCAGATGGTGTTACTGCTGTTTTGGATGGGCAACAACGCTTAACTTCTTTATACATTGGATTAAAAGGATCATACGCGTATAGATTGAAATACAAGAAGAAATACAAGGAGGATAATTATCCAGTCAGACATCTATATTTGAATCTATTGGAATATGCTAAAGATGAAAGCAACAAGTATGACTTTCGTTTTATGACAGAGGAAGAAATAAAAAACAGTACTGATGGATATTGGTATAGGGTCGGTGATGTCCTTTCTATGACAGAACCGGGGGAGGCGGCTCTTTACATATTTGAACATGTTGCATATGATGAACAAAACAATCCTCGATATTCAAAAGAAAAGGTGATGCATGCAACCAATACATTGCAGAAACTATATAGTGTTATTAATAAAGATTTAACGCTTAGTTATTATAGAGAAAAAGCTACAGAGCTGGACAAAGTCCTTAACATCTTCATTCGTGTAAACAGTGGGGGTACCGTTCTAACATATTCTGACCTTCTCCTTTCAATTGCTTCTGCTCAATGGGAAAATCATGAAGCAAAGGAGGAGATTAATGATTTTGTTGAAGAGATAAATTCTATTGGTAATGGCTTTCGAATAAACAAAGATTTTGTTTTAAAAAGTGCCCTTGTACTGTCAGATTTCTCTAATATCGCATTTAGGGTAGATAACTTTAATAAACCTCACATGATGAAAATTGAAGAGAACTGGGATAGAATCAAACACGCTATTAGGCAGGCTTTCTGTTTAGTCTCATCATTTGGATTTTCGGGGGAAACCTTAACATCTAATAATGCATTGATTCCGATTTCATATTATTTGCTTACAATAGGAATGCCGGACAGTTTTGTGGAGTCGGGCTCAGCCAGAAACAATAGAAACAAGATAAAGAAGTGGTTGATTCTATCACTACTGAAGAAGGCATTTAGTGGACAGCCTGATAATGTGATCCGCCCTATCCGGGATATCATTCGTGACAATGGCTTAAATGAATTCCCCTTAACGCAGATTGTTGATAGATTTAAGGGCACAAACAAATCAATTCAGTTTACTGAAGATGATATAGAAGAGTACCTGCTTAAACTAAAGTATGGAAAGAGCGAGACACTGTCTACACTGATGCTTCTTTATCCATCGCTTGATTTCAGTAATAAATTCCATGAGGATCACATGTATCCAAAGAGTAAATTCAAAAAACCATATCTTCGTAAAATGGGTGTCCCAGAGGAACAGATTGATACATATATTGGTGCAGTAAATGATATAAGTAATTTGCAACTCCTTGCAGCACAATTAAATGAAGAAAAACTTAATACAGATTTTGATGTTTGGTTTAATGCACAGAATGTAACTGATACGAGCAAAATCCAATATCGCATGATTCATTATCTGCCTGAAATGGATTATACTTATCCTAATTTCCTTGATTTTTTGGACAGGAGAAGAAAGCTGTTACGAAAACAATTAATCAACATATTGTTGTAGTAAATTACAGTTCAATATGAATATCCAGGTAAATGGACTAATGTAGTATTATCTTGCGAAAGCAAGGATAATGCAATATTAGTTATAGAGTTTATTGAAAACGCACTTCTCGGGATCTACCCTAATTGAGCTGTGGATGCTTGCACAAGATTTATGGAAGCAGATATGAAGCAAGTGCAAATAAAATGGATGCAATTTTTGTATACGAATCGTACTACGAACGGACCCGGACGTGATCATGGTCGGCGAGCTGCGGGACGAGGAGACGATTGCCACGGCCCTGACGGCGGCGGAAACGGGCCATTTGGTCTTCGGCACGCTCCATACGGCGGGAGCGGTCGACACGGTCCACCGGATCCTCGATGTGTTCCCGGACCGGGAACAGCAGATCCGGGCCCAGCTGGCGGCGAGCCTGGCCGCCGTGGTGTCCCAGAAGCTGCTGCCCCGACGGGACGGCAAGGGCCGTGTCGGCGCGTACGAGGTGTTGATTATGACCGCCGCCCTGCGCAACCTGATCCGGGAAGGGCATACGCAGCAGATCCGCAGCTTTATGCAGACCGGGAGCCGCCTGGGAATGCAGACCATGGAGCAGGCGGTGGAAATGCTGCAGCGGACCGGGAAAATCTGAGCCGGCCGGACATACGCAGAGGGGGAGTCCTGCGGAACAGGCAGGATTCCCCCTCTTGGTTTTGCTGTTCATTTTTCCAGGAACCATTTGCCGTCTTCGTCGAAAATGCGGAATTCCCGGCCGTAGATGCGGCAGATATAGCGCGTGCCGACGCCGCCGCATTTGGTGGCCGCGGCGCGGCGTACGTCGAGGACGCGGTCGATGTCGAATTTGCGGCCGTCGTCCCAGAGGATGCGCTTCGGAACGGCGCGCCCGTCCTTCTGGTGCTCCACTTCGATATCCAATTCGATTTTGGCCATGGCGGAACACCTCCTTTACCGGAAAAACCCCATGGGATGAATGGTGTGGTCTTCCCTGGGATTGAAATGGGTGAGTCTGTCGTCGAGCAGGCACGACGTGCGCAGGATGCTGCGGTACCCGAACCGGCGGCGCACCTCGTCGACGGAACGGGCCAGATTTTCCCGCCGGATGTCCCGGCCGTTGTCTTCGAACAGGGACAGGGGAACGGCCCCTTTGGCCGTCACCAGGTTGATGCCGCGCACCGTGAGGCCGCGGATGGGGCGGCGCCAGTCGTAGGTTTCCCGGAACAGGGCCATGGCGCCTTCCAGAAGTTCGTCGCTCAGGCAGGTCGGGCGCCGCAGCCGGCACTGGCGGGAATAATAGAGCAGGTCGTTGTCCCGGACCTGGATCTGGACGCCCGTGGCTTTCAGGGCGCAGTCGCGCAGGCGGGCGGCGACGGATTCGCAGAGCACGGTATAGACGAGCCGCACGTCCTGGTCCGTGACCAGGTCCCGCGGCGTCGTGGTTCCGTTGCCGATGCTTTTGATGGCGCTGCTTTCATCAATCTTCCGTACGGGGTCCGTGTCCTTGCCGTTGGCGAAGAGCCACAGGATTTCGCCCCATTTGCCCAGCAGGCCATGCAGGATTGCCGGGTCGGCGCAGGCCAGGTCCCCGATGGTGCGGATGCCGATGTGCTGCAGTTTCGGCAGGGTGCGCCGCCCGACGCAGAGCAGGTCTTCCACAGGCAGGGGCCAGACGATGTCCCGGACGTGGTCCGGCGGAATGCAGGTGATGGCATCGGGTTTCTTCAGGTCCGATCCGAGTTTGGCAAAAATTTTGTTGAAGGATACGCCGATGCTGACGGTCACGCCCAGTTCGTCCTTGACACGCTGCCGGATGGCCTCGGCGATGGTTTCCGCCGGGCCGAAGAGGGGCAGGGACGCCGTGACGTCGATCCAGTTTTCATCCAGGCCGAAGGCTTCGACCTGGTCCGTGTAGTCGTACAGGATCTGCCGGGCCAGGCGGGAAAATTTCAGGTATTTGCCGTAGTCCGGCGGTACCAGGACCAGGTCCGGCGCCTTGATACGGGCCTGCCAGATGGCTTCCCCCGTCGTGACGCCCAGTTTTTTCGCGATGCCGTTCTTGGCCAGGATGATGCCGTGCCGGTTGAGCGGGTCCCCGGCGACGGCGACGGGCCGGTTGCGGATTTCCGGCCGGTACAGGCACTCGACGGATGCGTAAAAATTGTTCATGTCCGCGTGCAGGATGCTTCTCATGATTTGTGCTGCCTCTGTGTTTGCTGCTTCTGAATATCGAACGTAAGTTCATATATAATATAACATGTTCGCCTTAAAAGTGCAATGGGAAATCGGAATTTGCGGAAAGTTTTCCTTCTACATCGTATCCGTCCGGCGGAACCGTTGAAGGGAAGGCCTGTTTTTTTATATAATGAAAGCAAAAACGGCAGATGATGACAGGAGGTACCGTATGCGTATAACGGATGGCACCCCGTACTGGACGGAAGTCAAAAAGATGATTGTGGAGTACACAAAGGCGCAGGGCCTGGATTTCACGTTCCAGAACCTGGAGGCGGAATTGGAGAACCTGACGGCCAAATACGGCGGCCGGAAAGGACGCCTGCTGGCGGCCCTCGACGACGACGGAACGGCGCTGGGCTGCATCGCCTACCGGCGGCATAACGGCCTGCGCTGCGAAATGAAGCGGTTCTATGTGCGGCCCCAGGCACGGGGACGCAAGGTGGGGCTCGCCCTGCTGCATGCCCTGGTGGATCTGGCGGCCCGCGACGGGTATGACGAGATGGTTTTGGACACGGTGGACCATATGGAAAGCGCCATCGCCCTCTACCGGGCCAACGGGTTCGAGCCGATGGAACCGTATTACTACAACCCCTGGCCGGGCGTCCACTACATGCGGCGGGACCTGTGCCCGGGCAAGACCGTGCCGCTGGAGATCCGCGCGGCCGGCCCGGAAGAGTATGAGGCGGTACGGGATTTCTATTACCGCCTGACGGATGAAATGGAACACACCCGGTTCGCCCCGGGCTGGAAGAAGGATGTGTATCCGGCGCAGGATTTCCTGAAAGAGTCCCTGCAAAACGGCGAATTGTACGCGGGCTGGTGGAACGGGACCTTTCCCCATTACGGCGCCAGCCATGCCGTTCCGGAAGCGGCTGTCCCGGACGCGCAGATTGTGGCGGCCATGATCGTGAACCACCGCTATAACGAAGGGTACCGGGGCATCCGCTGGGCCGTGGACGTGCCCGACGGGGAACTCGGCGTCATCCACGCCCTGGGGGTGCTGCCGGCCTTTTCGGGACGCCACGTGGCGGCCCATATGGCCCAGTATGCCCTCGACCTGGCGCGGACGCGCCGCCTGAAGGTGCTGCGCCTGGACCTGCTCAAAGGCAACCTGCCGGCGGAGCGGGCCTACCTGAAGGTGGGCTTCGCCTACGTGGACACGGTGCGGCAGTTCTACGAGGACACGGGCTGGACGGAATTCAAACTGTTCGAGTGCGTCCTCTGATGTCCTTTCCGGCGTGCCGGAAAAGGATAGGACAGACGAAGACCCGGCTTTTCCTGCAGCGTGGAAGCTGACGGGGAAAACCGGGTCTTTTGCGTTGCTTTGTTCAATACATCGGGTCAGGCTTGGCGGCAGGAGCCATCAGTCCGCTGCCTGCGTCTTTTTGCGGCGCTGGGCGGCAATGGTCTGGCAGCCTTCCACCGCGAGGACGACGGCCAGGGCGATGAGCAGGATGCCGATACCGGCCTGGGCGTAAGGACCCCAGTCGGCAGCGCCGTTCGCGATGATGAGCAGCTGGTTCTTGACGATGATGACCAGCGAGGACAGGGTGACGACCATCATGAAGGCCATGGGGAACAGGAACATCTTATTGTTCCGGCCCGCATTGCCCAGCCAGGTCGCTACAGCGAGGAGGCCGATGCCGGCCAGGAGCTGGTTGGCGGCGCCGAAGAGGCCCCAGATTTTCTGGAACCCGTTCATGCCGAGCAGGATGCCCAGGATGACGGTGATGATGGTGGCGAAGTAGGGATTGACCATGAACTTCTTCCAACCGCCTTTGATGTCCTTCGGGGTCTGGCCGGGCTCCAGGAAGAATTCCTGGAACATGAAGCGGGCCAGGCGGGTCGCCGTATCCAGGGAGGTCAGGCAGAAGGTCGAGTAGGCCAGGACCAGCAGCGTGTAGAACGCCTTTTCCATGCCGGCGAGGCCGGGGATCTGGGCGACCATGGCGGCGATACCGCCGGCGAAAATATCCGTGACACCGGCCGTGTGACCCGTGGAGCGGGCATAGGCGATGGCGCAGATGGTGATGACGGCCAGCACGCATTCAAGGAGCATGCCGCCGTAGGCAATCGGTTTTGCGTCCTTTTCTTTATCCAGCTGTTTGGACGTGGTGCCGGACGATACGAGGGAATGGAACCCGGAAATGGCGCCGCAGGCCACGGTCGTGAACAGGATCGGGAACAGGAACAGGACACCGTTCTTGGTGGCTACGGAGAAACCCGTGAAAGCCGGGAACAGGTTCGGGTCGATGTCGGGATGGGCTCCGAAGATGCCGACGATGGCGACGATCAGCATGGCGTACAGCAGGAAGGAGCTCAGGTAGTCACGGGGCTGGAGCAGGATCCAGACAGGCGTGACGGAGGCGATGGCGATGTATAAGCCGACCAGCCACATCCAGGTCTTCGTGGAGAAGTAGAGCGGATGGAAGTTCATGCCGACGGCCATGACGAAGACGATGGCGACGATGCCGAAGATGGTCGAGGTCACGACGGACTGGTGGCGGCGGTACACGCCGATACCGAAGACGATGGCCACGGCGATGAAGAGCAGGGAGACCATTGCGACGGAAGCATTCGTCGCGCTGGCCGCCGTGTCGAGGACGCCGTTCTTGAAGGTGGCGCCGAAGGTGGAGGCCACGATGGCCGCGAAGGCTGCTACGACGAGGATCAGTGTCAGGTAGGCGAAAATGATGAATAACTGCTTGGCCCGTTTGGACATGTTCGACGAAATGATTTCGCCGATGGACTGGCCGTTGTTGCGGACCGAAGCGAAGAGGGCGCCGAAGTCATGGACGCCGCCGAAGAAGATGCCGCCGACGAGGACCCACAGTGCGACAGGGACCCAGCCGAAGATGGCCGCCGCAATAGGACCGGTGATGGGGCCGGCCCCGGCGATGGACGAAAAATGATGTCCCATGAGGACGGGGGCTTTGGCGGGCACGTAGTCCACGCCATCCGTCATCGTATGTGCCGGCGTGGGTCTGTCCCCCTCGCCGACGCCCCATTGTTTGACCAGCCAGCCGCCGTAAAAGATGTACCCGCAGAGCAGGATGGCCATACAGACGAGCAGCAATACCAATGTGTTCATAAATGATTCCTCCTCTTTCCCTTTTGTCTCTTTATTTCTGGAACTCTATGGAAAAAAAGCGGGAAAGCCCTTTCCGCGCCTTTTTCTCCGGCAGCAGGACCCCTTCGAGGGATTCCCTCATGCACGTGCCGGCCTTGTTGAAATACAGGGCGCCCTGCGAGGCGTCGTAACAGGCCGCGTGGAAATCCATCCACCCGTGCAGGGAGAACCGGAAGGTCTTGTAGATGCGGCATTTCTCCAATTCGCGCCGTGCCGCCGCCGTCACGGTGTCGCAGACGAAGACCGGCGAGATGTAGGTGTACATATGTTCCGGCCCGATATGGGCCATGGCCATACCCTTTTCGTACGCAAAATCCCGGCAGATCCCGAAGCGTTCCGGCGTCAGCTCGGGCACCTCGAAGAGGAAGATGAACTCTTCCTGTCTGGCGGCCCAGATCTCGTTCTGCCGGAGGAGCAGATGCTGTCCCGTGCGTTCGTAATATTCGCAGACCGCCCGCAGGGACATTGGTCCGGCAGGCAGGTCGGGGACGAGGTGCGCCGCTTCGCGGATGCGGTCTTCCGCATCCGGGCCCGCCGCTTCCGGCGGGGTTCCGCCGTCGAAGCGCGTCACCGTGTAGAAGCGCCGGTACGCGTTGAGAAGCCGGTCCAGGGCTTCGTGCCGAGAGTAGATCATGATGGGTTGTCCTTCGACTTTGAAAAATGACTTATATATCGAATTTTTCTAACAATTCCAAATTAAATTATTCTCATTCTAGCATGGAAGGGACGGAAAAACAAGGAGATATGCGTATTTGCGCCAAGTTGGCCGGTCATGATGTGATTTTTTTGTGAATTCCATACCAATGTTTACAATTTAATGCGATTTCCCTTGCCGGTGCGGCGGAACGGAAGGCCGAACTGACGGCACAGTGTGGTATAATGGGGCTGTATATGGAGGGGGGAGTTGTATGGCCAGACGCAGGAAACGGGCTTCGCAGTCCCGGACCGGCAGGGCCGTGAAATACATTCTGACGGCATTGGCGGCCGTCGTGGCCGCCTTTTTCGGCTTCTTCTTCGCCGGCGGGTTCGTCCAGGGCAGCAGCACGGATGTACCGAAGCCGGCGGCCGTTACGGAACAGGCCGCCCCGAAGGCGCCCGATACGGCGGACGGCGCCCTGGCCTGGGAGGATATCCCGGCCTACGCCGGAAAGCCTTACGTGGTGCTCAACGGCAACCGGCCCCGCTTTTCCAAAGAGATCCAGAGCCGGAAGAACGCCTATTACAGCTTCACGCCCCGCGACAAGCTGGGCCGCTGCGGCCGGGCCGTCGGACGCCTGGGACCGGAACTGCTGCCGAAGGAGAAACGCAAACCCATCGGCATGATCAAGCCGACAGGCTGGCAGTACGCCAAGTACAGCTTCGTCGACGGCAAGTACCTCTATAACCGGTGCCACCTGATCGCGTTCCAGTTGTGCGGGGAAAACGCGAACCGCCTGAACCTGATCACGGGAACCCGTTATTTCAATGTCACGGGCATGCTGCCCTTTGAAAACCGCGTGGCGGACTTCATCCGCAACACGCATAAACATGTGCTGTACTCCGTGACGCCCGTCTACCGGGGGGACGACCTGGTGGCGCGCGGCGTCGTCATGGAGGCCTGGTCCGTGGAAGATGACGGAAAAGGCGTCCATTTCAATGTCTTCGTCTATAATGTGCAGCCCGGCGTCGTCATCAATTACGCGGACGGCACCAGCCGGGAGGCGCGCTGAGCGGCCGTCGTCCCCGGCCTGGCAACGTCCATTCGGGAGGTTTCCCTTTGCAATATGTATTGGTAGCAATCAATCTGCCGGTCCGGAACCTGTTCAAACAGTTCCTGTACCGCGCACCTGCAGACCGGCCTGACCTAGCGGCAGGCTGGCGCGTCCTTGTGCCCTTCGGCCGCAACGAGGTGGAAGGGTTCGTCGTCCGCACCTATACGGAAGACGAGGCCCGGCACCGCATGGAGGCGGACGGGGCCAAAATGGGCCTGGAGGATATCCGGGAAGTCCTGGCCGTCCTCGGCGAAGAACCCTGGTTTGACGCGGAGATGCTTGCGACGGCGCATTGGCTGGCCCGTTACTATATGTGTACGGACGCGGAGGCCATGCGCCTTTTCATTCCCGGAAAAAGCAGCCTGCGGCGGCGGACCGTCTATCAGGACGGAAAGGCCGTGGCCCGCACCTGGGAAGAGCGCCTCAAGCCGCGTACCGTCCTGTCCTACAGGCTGACGGAAGCCGGGCGGCAGGCCCTGTCAGACGGCCAGGTGCCGGAACGGTCCCGTAAACAGCGGGACGCCCTGACCCTTCTGGAGAAGGCGGCCGACGCTTCCCCTGCCGACGTGACGGTCGGGGAGGCGGCTGCAGCCGGCATCAGTGCCGAAGTACTGCGCACCCTGGCCCGCAAAGGCTGGGCGGAAAAGGCGTCCCGGCGGGTCCTGCGCAACAGCTACGACCGGCCGGAGGAACGCAGGGAGACCCTGGTCCTGACGGCGGAACAGAAAGATGCCGTGACGCGCCTGAAGGACGCGCTGCACGGTGAAAAATATGCGGAATTCCTGCTGCGCGGCATCACGGGCAGCGGCAAGACGGAAGTCTACCTGCGCGCGGCCGACGAGGCACTGCGGCAGGGGAAACAGGTGCTGGTCCTGGTACCGGAAATCGCGCTGACGACGCAGATCGTGCAGCGGTTCCGCGCCTGGTTCGGCGATGCCGTGGCCGTGGCCCACAGCAAACTGTCGCAGAACGAGCGGGGCGACGTGTGGTACAAAATGCGCAGCGGCGCGGCCCGCATCCTCATCGGCGTGCGGAGCGCCGTCTTCGCGCCGTTCCAGAACCTGGGCCTCGTCATCATCGACGAGGAACAGGAAGGAAGCTACAAACAGGAAGAGCGGCCCAGCTACCATGCCCGCGACGTGGCCCGGTGCCGTTGCCGGAACACGGAATCCGTACTTCTCCTGGGGAGCGCCACGCCGTCCCTGGATACCTATTTCCTGGCCCGGACGGGGGCGCTGACGGAACTGCGCCTGACTGAACGGCCGTCCGGTGCCGTGCTGCCGCAGGTCAGCGTCGTCGACATGCGGGAAGAGCTGGCGCAGAAGAACTTCTCCGTCATTTCCCGCAAACTGCGGCGGGAGATCATCGACACGGTCCACCACGGGGAGCAGGCCATCGTGCTGCTCAACCGGCGCGGGTTTTCCACGTTCGTCATGTGCCGGGACTGCGGCACGGCCCTCGTCTGCCCGCATTGCGCCGTGAGTCTGGTGTATCATGCCAAAGAGCATGTCATGCGCTGCCATTACTGCGGCAGCGAATATCCGGTGCCCACGGTCTGTCCGTCCTGTGGCAGCCGGCGCATCAAGTTCTTCGGCAGCGGCACGCAGAAAGCGGAAATGGAAATCGGCTCCCTGCCGGGCGTCCGCGTCCTGCGCATGGACCAGGACAGCACGTCGGCGAAAATGGCCCACGAGGACATCATCCGCCGCTTCCGCGAAGGCGAAGCCAATGTCCTGCTGGGCACCCAGATGGTGGCCAAGGGGCATGACATCAAGAACGTGACCCTCGTCGGCATCCTGGCGGCAGACAGCACGCTGAACCTGCCCGATTTCCGCGCGGCGGAAGCCGCCTTCGACCTGCTGACCCAGACGGCCGGCCGGGCGGGGCGCGGCAGCCGGCCGGGACGCGTGGTCCTGCAGACCTACGACCCGGAAAACGAGGTCATCCGCCTGGCGGCCCGCCAGGATTACGATACCTTTGCCAACGGCGAACTGCAGCAGCGCAAGGATCTGAAATACCCGCCCTTCAGCCGCATCCTGAAACTGGGATTCACGGACAAGGACGAGGAGAAGGCCCTGCAGCTCGGCGACGAGGCGGCGGCCTTCCTGCGGCTGCACCAGGTGCAGGACCACTGGCCGGACACCTGTGTGACGGGTCCTTTCCCGGCAGGCGTGGCCAAAGTGCGCGATCTGTACCGCTTCACCGTGATCGTGCGGAGCGCCGTCATGGAGAAAGTGAAGGAAGCCCTGTGGAACAGTCCCTATAAGGACCGTAAGAACATCAGCTTCGATGTGGATCCCCTCCGTACCATTTAAGCGGAACGGTGCCCGGCCGGAAGGGTATCCGGCCCGGTACTGGCCGAATAGGGTGTTCCATGGTATAATATACTGATTACTAATGTCCAGGAGGAAAAGAATGTCAGTTTTAGATATCCGTATTGCCGGCGACCCGGTCCTGAAAACGGTCTGCGATCCCGTCGGCCGAATCGATAAAAAAATCCGCCGTACCCTGAAGGATATGGCGGACACGCTGTATGCCTCGAAGAACGGCATCGGCCTGGCGGCCCCGCAGGTGGGCATCACGAAACGCATGGTGGTCATCGACCTGCAGGACGGCAAGGGCCTGTACGAACTCATCAACCCGGTCATCACCAAGAAGGAAGGTTCCCAGATCGTCGGGGAGGGCTGCCTCTCCGTGCCGAATTTCGAAGGCGACGTGGAACGGGCCGAGTATGTGGAATGTGAATATACCGACGCGAAGGGCCAGAAGCAGTTCATCGCGACGGACGGCCTCATGGCGGTCTGCCTGCAGCATGAACTGGACCATCTGGACGGCATCCTGTTCACGGACAAGGCCGTGACGATCGTCCCCAAGGCCCCGGAAGACTGAGACGGAGGAAGACATGACGAAGATCGTATTTATGGGCACCCCCGATTTCGCGGTCGGTTCCCTGAAGGCGCTGGTGGAAACGGGCGCCTATGAAATCACGGCGGTCGTGACGCAGCCGGACCGCCCCCGCGGACGGGGGCACAAACTGCTGGAGACGTCGGTCAAGGCCTATGCGCTGAGCCAGGGCCTGCCCGTGTACCAGCCGGAAAAGGTCAAGACGCCGGAATTCACGGCCCGGTTGAAGGAATGGGCCCCGGACCTGATCGTCGTCGCCGCCTTCGGGCAGTTTTTGAGCCAGGAAATCCTGGACATCCCGACCTATGGCTGCGTCAACGTCCATGCGTCCCTGCTGCCCAAATACCGCGGCGCCGCGCCCATCCAGTACGCCATCATCAAGGGCGAGAAGGAGACGGGCGTGACCATCATGCGCATGGAAAAGGGAATGGACACAGGTGCCATGTACAGCAAAGTGACCGTGCCGATTCCGCCGGAAATGAGTTTCGCCGAACTGCATGACCTGCTCATGGAAAAAGGGGCGGCCCTGCTGGTGGAAACCCTGCCGAAAATCATCGCGGGCCTGCAGCCGGAGCCGCAGAACGAGGCGGAAGCCACGAAGGCGACCCTGCTGACGAAGGCCATGGCGGAAATTCCCTGGGACAAGTCCGTCCAGGAAGTGCACGACCTGATCCGCGGTTTCGACCCCGTACCGGGAGCGTATACCTACCTGCCGGACGGCACGCTGCTGAAGCTGTGGGAATCCCGCGTGACGGAAACGCCGGCCGGCGCGGAACCGGGCACGGTGGTCAAAGCGGAAAAAGATGAATTCTGTGTGGCCTGCGGCGACAAGGTGCTGCAGATCCTCACCGTCCAGCCTGCGTCCAAGAAACGCATGCCGGTCCGTGTGTTCCTCAACGGACACGGCTTAAAGGCCGGGGACAGGCTGGGCCGTTAAGAAAGCAGTTTACGCATTATGGAAACAAAGAAAGGAAAGAGTCATTCTACCATGGTGGAAGCAGTAGAGCAGGCAATCCAGCCGAAAAAGAGGGTCTTTCTGGCCCTGATCCTTTTCAGCGCCATTGTCACCGCCATCATTCTGTATCTGGTCTGGAAGGTGGCCTTTTTGGGGCTGGAGGAAATCAGCTCCTGGCTGCCGGCCGCGTTCGGCATCGTCGTGGCTGCGGCCATCCTGTTCTTCTTCCTGGGAGAACTGGAAATCGTCCTCGCCATCCTGGGGATGCCCCTGCCCAAGATCCTCTATTTCTGGGCGTGGAAGGCCATCAACTTCCTGTTCCCCTTTGCGGTAGGGCTGGGACGTATCTTCAACGTTCCCCGCGGCAAGGTGGAGCAGTCCTTCGTCGCCGTCAATAACGCCCTGGTGCGCCAGCATCACATCAAGGTGCCGTCCAACCGGCTCCTGATCCTGACGCCCCACTGCCTGCAGCTCGACACGTGCCCCCGCAAGATCACGCGGAACGTGGAAAACTGCCGCCAGTGCGGGGGCTGCTGCATCGGCTCCCTGCTGGGCCTGTGCCATAAATACAACATGCACCTCGTCGTGGCGACGGGCGGCACCCTGGCGCGCCAGCTCGTGGCCAAGGCCCGGCCCAAGGCGATCATCGCCGTGGCCTGCGAACGCGACCTGACGAGCGGCATCCAGGATGTATTCCCCATCCCCGTCATCGGCATTTTCAACGAACGGCCCTTCGGTCCCTGCTTCAATACGCGTGTGGACATCGACCGGGTCGAAGAAGCCATCCAACTGTTAGCGGAAGGGTTACCTGCCAATGGAAGCAAAGAACAAGGCGCCTGAACAGGCAGCCAATCCCCGTACCAGACAACCGAAATTGTCCCGTTTCGCCCACCGCAAGCCGGCGAACGGGCGTGAAGCCGCCCTTTTCGTCCTGCACGCCGTGTGGGAGGAGGGCGCTTATGCGTCCCTGGCCCTGGGCAAGGTGCTGCGCGTCCTGGACAAGGAAAGCGCTGCGGCCGGCGCGGAACGGCGGCTGGCCACGGAGCTGGTCTACGGCGCCGTGAAGGCGGCCGAGCCCCTGGATTTCCTGATTCACGCGCTGACCCGCAAACCCCTGCGGCAGATCGAACCCGTCCTGCGCTATATCCTGCATCTGGGCCTGTACCAGATCTTCTATATGGAACGCATTCCCGCCGCGGCAGCCTGCAACGAAAGCGTCAAGCTGGCGAAAAAGTACAGCCACCGCGGGGCGGACCGGTTCATCAACGGTGTGCTCCGCAACAGCGTCCGCCAAAAAGACGGCCTGTGGCAGCAGCTGCAGGCGGACCGGGCGCTGCGGCTCTGCCATCCGGCCTGGCTGGTGGACCGCTGGACGGCCCGGTTCGGGGAGGCCGAGGCGGATGCCCTGTGCCGCTGGGATAACGAACCGCCGCTTCTGAGCCTGCGCCTGAACCCGCTGGAAACGGAGCGGGACGCTTTCCTGCAGAACCTGCGGGAAATGGGCGGGGAAGGCTCCCTTTCCCTGTGGTGTCCCGACGGCATCCTTCTGGAAAAGATGCCCGCCGGCGGGCTGGAGGCCCTGTTCCGCGCGTTCCCGAAAGCGTTCTATATCCAGGACGAAAGCTCCATGCTGCCGGCCCGGGTCCTGCAGCCGCGGCCCGGTGAAACGGTGCTCGACCTGTGCGCCGCCCCGGGCGGGAAAACGACCCATCTGGCCACGCTCATGGAGAACAAGGGCTCTGTGACGGCCTGTGACATTTACGAACATAAACTGGCCCTGATCCGTGCCAACGCGGAACGGCTGGGCCTGACCAATATAACGACCCAATTGCAGGACGGGACGCGGTTCCGGCCCGATTGGGAAAACCGCTTCGACCGGGTCCTGACGGATGTGCCCTGCTCCGGCCTCGGCGTTTTGCGCCGCCGCGTGGAGGCACGCTGGGTGAAGACGGAAAAAGACTTGAAGACGTTTCCGCCAATCCAGAAGGCCATTTTGGACAATGCGGCCCGCTACGTCAAACCGGGCGGTTTCCTGGTCTACAGTACGTGCACCATAGAGGACGCGGAAAACCACGACCAGCGGGAAGCCTTTTTACAGGGACATCCCGGCTGGGAAGGCGTCGCTTTCGCGCACCCCTGCACGGGCGAGGCCGTGGAAGAACTGCAGCTGTATCCCCAGCGGGACGGCGTGGACGGGTTTTACCTGACCCTGCTGCACCGGAAAGCGTGAGGGAGCTGCCAAAGGAAATGGATAGTTTATGAAGACAGAGATTTTCGGGTTACCGATAGAACAATTGCAGACCCTGCTGGCGGACCTGGGCATGAAACGCTACCGCGCGGCCCAGGTGTACGACTGGCTTTACCGCAAGGGCGTCTTCGACTTCGCGCAGATGACGAACATCGGCAAGGCGGAGCGGGAAAAACTGGCGGCATCCTTTTCCGTACTGCCGCAGGATATCGAAGTACTGCGGCAGCTCGATTCCGCCGACGGCCTGACGCACAAGCTCCTGCTGCGCCTGACGGACGGCAACACCATTGAGACGGTGCTCATGCACCACGATTACGGTTACAGCGTGTGCGTTTCCAGCCAGGCCGGCTGCGACATGCACTGCGCCTTCTGCGCCAGCGGACTGCACGGTGCCGCGCGCAGCCTGACCCTGGCGGAAATCGCCGCCCAGGTCTATTTCTTCAACGCCCGGCTCTTCCCCGAAGGGGAACGGGTCAGCCGCGTCGTCGTCATGGGCAGCGGCGAACCGATGCTGAACTTCGACAACGTGTTCGGCGCCCTGCAGTTCCTGCACCGTCCCGACACGGCGAACATGAGTTACCGGAACATGACCGTGTCAACCTGCGGTATCGTTCCGGGCATTGAAAAGATGACCCGCCTGGGCCTGCCTGTCAGTCTGGCCGTATCGCTCCACGCCGTGAAGCCGGAGCTGCGGACGGAGCTGATGCCGATCAACAAGGCGTATCCCTTCCCGGACGTGCTCCGGGCGGCGGAAAATTACGCCGTGGCGAGCGGCCGGCAGGTCACGTATGAATACATCCTGCTGTCGGGCAAGAACGACAGCGATACGGACGCGCGCCTGCTGGTGGAATATATGCGCCACAAGCACGCTGTCGTCAACCTGATTCCGGTCAACCCTGTTCCGGAAAAAGGCTTTTTCCGTCCGTCGCAGCAGCGCATCGACCATTTCCTCCGCATGCTGGAGAAAGGCCATGTCCCCGCGACGGTACGCAAGGAAATGGGGCAGGATATCAATGCGGCCTGCGGACAATTGCGGGCTGATTATGCCAGACAGGAGGATCCAACATGTCTGTAGTGGTAAGGACCCATACGGGCAAGGTGCGGGAGAACAACGAGGACAGCCTGCTGCTCCTCCATCCCAAGCTCTTTGCCATAGCCGACGGGATGGGCGGATACAATGCCGGCGAGGTGGCCAGTGAAATGGCGCTCTACGGCCTGCGGGACGCCAGCCCCGGCCTGGAAGGCCTGGACGGCACGCTGCTCGTCGCGGCGCTGCACCGGATTGTGCGGCAGATCAACCGCACGGTCTATGAAAAGGCCCGCGAGATTCCCGAATACAACGGTATGGGAACGACGCTGACCGGCGTGTACCTTGACGGCGCCGGAAAAGCCTACATCTTCCACGTGGGGGACAGCCGCGTGTACCTGATGCGGGACGGCCGGCTGAAGCAGATCACGACGGACCATTCCCTGGTCGGGGAATTGCTCGAACGGGGAGAGATCACACCGGAAGAGGCGTTCGACCACCCCAAGAAGAACATTCTGACGCGGGGCATCGGTGTCAATGAGGATGTCACGGTCGACGTGTTCGTCATCGATGTCTACCGGGACGACATGATCCTGCTCTGCAGCGACGGCCTGACGGACATGGTCCGCGACAGGCGCATCGAAACGGTTCTGCAGCAGCGGAACCTGCAGATTGCCGCCGACGATCTGCTCCGGGATGCCCTGGATGCGGGCGGCAAGGACAATATCTCGTTTATCATCATACGAATGGATGGAAAAAAGGAACCCATGAAGGATACGGCAGAAATCAAGACAACCGGAGCCTGGGCGGATCCGGACACAAAGACGCCCGCGGACGACCGGGACCTGTTCCCGCTGCGTGTGCGGGACAAGAAGGGAAATCGGAACGGAAAGGAGGCGCGTTGACATGGTCGGGGAAATCCTGAACGGGCGCTACGAAGTGCTCAAACCAATCGGCTTCGGCGGCATGGCGGAAGTCTACCTGGCCCGGGACGTGCTGCTGGACCGCAAGGTGGCCATCAAGATCCTGCGCAAGGAATATGTGAACGACAAGGCCCAGATGGCCCAGTTCATGCGGGAGGCCAAATCCGCCGCCCGCCTCATCCACCCTTCCATCATCAACATTTACGATGTCTGTGAAGACAAGGACCTGAACTACATCGTCATGGAATATGTGGAAGGCATCACCCTGAAGGCGTTCGAGGAGCAGAACGGCCGCCTGGACCCGGGACTGGCCGTGGCACTGACGGCCCAGTTGGCATCGGCGCTGGAACACGCCCACAGCCATAACATCATCCACTGCGATATCAAGCCGCAGAACATCGTCCTGACGGAAAACATGCAGCCGAAGATCGTGGATTTCGGCATTTCGAAAATCGTTTCCAATGAAACCATGGCCTTTACGGCTTCCGTGGTCGGCTCCGTGCATTATTTCTCGCCGGAACAGGCCCAGGGCCTCAAGATCACGGCCCAGTCCGACATTTATTCCCTGGGTATCGTGTTCTACGAGATGCTCACAGGCCATGTGCCTTTCGACGGCAGTACGGCTGTCGCCGTGGCACGCAAGCAGATCGAGGAGCTGCCGCCCCCGCTGACGGAATACTGGCCCGCCGCGCCGGCCCAGCTGCAGCACATCATCGACAAATCCCTGGCCAAGAAGCTGGACGAACGGTACCAGACGGCTTCGGAAATGCGCCACGACCTGATGCAGGCCAAAAAACAGCTCTATCCGGGCGGGGAGCATTCCTACCTGGATGATACCCTGCCCCTCGAGAAGGTGACTGCCGCTTCGGCTGCGGTGCATCGCGCGGACGACGAACCGGCCGAGGAACCGGACGACGAAAAGACGCTCATCATGCGCCTGCCGTCCTTCCTGACCAAGGAAGTCGACGAAGAAGGGAACGAGATTCCGGAAGAAGCGGAACAGCCGCGGGAAGAGCCGGAAGCGGAACCGGCGGAGCGGGAACGCCGCGCCCATCGTTTCACCGCGCCGGAACCGGAAGAAGAGGAGGCCGGGGACGGGGAAGATGTCCCTGCACCGGACAACCGGAAACATAAAAAGGCGGGCTTCTTCGCGCGCCATCCGCGCCTGAAGAAAGTCCTCATGGGGGTGCTGGCCGTCTTCATCGTCCTCTTTGCCGGCTGCCTGTATTACTTCAACAGCACGACGCCGGAACTGGAAGTGCCCGATGTCAACGGCATGCCTGTTGCGGAAGCACAGAAGGTGCTGGAAGAAAAGGGCTTCCGGGTGGAACTGGAAGAATCCATGGATAAAGATGCCACGCCCGGCACGGTCCTGAAGATGGACCCCGTGGCCGGCACGAAGCGCAAAGAGGGAGCCAAGATCACGCTCACCATCGCCCGCGGCCTGAAACTGTCGCCGGTCCCCGATGTAACGGGACTGGATCTGTCGCAGGCGGAAAAACTGCTGACGGAAAAGAACTTCCGCGTCGGTAAGATCACGAACTCCTGGGAGGACGGCAAGCCCGAAGGCATCGTCCTCAAACAGCTGCCCACGGCAGGCAGCAAACTGAATGAAGGCGGCTCGGTCGACCTGGTGGTCAACCGCAAGGAAGCCTCCAAGACGGAACTGCCGAACCTGTCCGGCATGAGCCTGAGCGATGCGAAGGCCAAACTGGACTCCCTGAAACTGAAAGCCGGCCAGATCATCACGGTGGACAGCTCCAAGGAAAAGGGCACCGTCATTTCCACGAACCCGGCTGCCGGCGAAGCGCTGAGTGAAGGCGCCACCGTCGACCTGCGCGTTTCCAACGGCCAGGGCGGCAGCAGTTCCCAGAGCGGCAGTGACAACGGCAGCTCGTCGTCCCGTCCGGCCCGCTATGTGGAATTCGTCGTACCCGGCAAGGGCACGCACCACGTCCAGATCATTTCGTCGACGGGCAGCTCCCAGGCTGTGGAAGTGTCCGGCGCTTATCCGGGCGGCGCCCGCCTGCGCCAGCGCGTGAGCGGCAGCGTTTCGTCCGTCCGCTTCTTTGTCGACGGCAAGCTCGTGGAGGAAAAGAGTTGGTAAAACAGGGCAGGGTGCTGCGCTCGTACAGCGGGTATTACTATGTCGCCTGCGGGGACACGGTCTATACCTGCAAAGTGCGCGGCCATATGAAGAAGGAACGGTTTTCCCTCTGTACGGGCGACCTGGTCCGCTTTGACGCGGACGATGTCCCTTCCGAAGAGGGCGCCAAAGGCATGATCACGGAGGTCCTGCCGCGCCGGAATCACCTGACGCGGCCGACCGTGGCCAACATGGACCTGAATGTCATTACGACGTCCCTGGCGGACCCGGACCTGAGCTTCCTCATCCTGGACAAGCTCCTGGTCCTGGCGGCCCGGGGTAACATGCCCTGCCTGATCGTCCTGACGAAGGCCGACCTGGTTTCGCCGGAAGCGGCGGAACAGGTGGCGGCGGTCTACCGGGACATCGGGTACGAAGTCTTTATTGTGTCGTCCCGGACGGGTCAGGGTATCGACGCCCTGCGGGAACGTCTGCAGGGTCTGATTACGGTTGTCGGCGGCCCCAGCGGCGTCGGCAAGTCGTCCCTCCTGAACGCCCTGGAACCGGGGACGGTGCGCCAGACCGGCGCCGTGAGCCGCAAAATCGGCCGCGGCCGCCATACGACGCGTTTTACGGACCTGGTACCGTTCAACGGCGGCTACCTGGCCGATTCCCCGGGGTTCGGCAATGTCTTTCTGGACGCCATGGAACCGGCGGAACTGCCGCGCTATTTCCGGGAATTTGCCGCGTACGAGGACCAGTGCCGTTTCCGGCCCTGCAGCCATACGCACGAACCGGTCTGCGGCGTCAAGGACGCCGTGGCGGCGGGAAAGATTGCCCGGAGCCGTTACGAATCGTATCAAACGATGTTGGAAGAGTTGAAAGCGGAACAAGAGAAGAGGTATCTGTAAAAAATGATCAAAGTTGCACCGTCCATCTTATCGGCAGACTTTTCCTGCCTGGGGGATGAAATCCGTAAAATCGAAGCCGGCGGGGCCGACTGGGTACACATCGACGTCATGGATGGCAATTTCGTGCCGAACCTGACCTTCGGCGCGCCGGTCGTCACGAAAATCCGCAAGGTGACGAAACTGTTCTTTGACTGCCATCTCATGGTGGAACATCCCGAAACGTATATCGAGGATTTCGCCAAGGCCGGGGCGGACCAGATCGTGGTTCATGCCGAAGCAACGAAACACCTGCACCGCTGCCTGCAGCAGATCCATGCCCAGGGCATCAAGGCCGGGGTCGCCCTGAATCCCGCTTCGTCCCTTTCCCTGGTGGAGGAGGTGCTGTCTGACGCGGACCTGTTCCTGCTCATGACCGTGAACCCCGGATTCGGCGGCCAGAAGTTCATCCCGACGGTGCTCCCGAAGATCAGCCGCCTGCGCCGCATGCTGCAGTACGCCGGCCTGACGACGGATATCCAGGTCGATGGCGGCATCAATGCGGAAACGGCGAAACTCGTTGCCGGTGCCGGCGCGACCGTGCTGGTGGCCGGTTCCTACGTGTATGGTGCCGACGATGCGGCAGCGGCCATCGCCTCCCTGAAAGCCGCCCGGTGAGAATGTAAAATTCCCGTGAAACACAGACGCCGCCCGCCCTTGCCATATTGACAAACGGCAGAGCGGCCGTTAAACTGGTATTGTACGTAAAAAACAACATATGACAGGTCTTTGGGGCAGGGTGACTCCGCGAGGAGGATTCCCAACCGGCGGTAAAGTCCGCGAGCCGATGCAGCGCTGCTGCAGGAGCACGAACCGGTGCGATTCCGGTACCGACAGTATAGTCTGGATGAGAAAAGACATGGCGTGAAACTGACAGGTAAGCCATAGGACAGTCCCGGAGACGGTCCTATGGTTTTTCTTTTTCCGGAAGGTGACAGCATGGATCAGGATGAATTTTACATGAAACGGGCATTGGAACTGGCCCGCAAAGCCGAGGGGGAGACGAGCCCCAACCCCATGGTGGGCTGCGTCATCCTCGACGCCGAAGGCCGTGTCGCCGGCGAAGGCTGGCACCACAAGGCCGGCCAGCCCCATGCGGAAATCATGGCCATGGAGGACATGAAACGGCGTAAAATGAAGGGCTGCACGGCGTATGTGAGCCTGGAGCCCTGCTCCCATTACGGGCGCACGGGCCCCTGCTGCGACGCCCTCATCCGGGCGGGCTTCAAACGGGTCGTGGCGGCCATGGTGGACCCCAACCCGAAAGTGGCGGGCCAGGGCCTTCAGCGCCTGCGCGACGCCGGGATCGAGGTCCGCGTCGGCGTCTGCGAAGAGGAGGCCCGGCGCCTGAATGAAAAGTTCCTGCTCTGGGTGACCGAAGGCCGGCCCTTTGTGAGCCTCAAGTTCGCCGAAACCCTGGACGGCAAGCTGGCCACACGGACCCGCGATTCCCATTACGTGACCGGTGACGAAGCCCACCGCTTCAGCCATTGGCTGCGCAAGACCCACGACGCGATCCTCGTGGGCATCGGGACGGTCCTGGACGATGACCCGGCGCTGACGACGCGCCTTGTCAAAGGAAAGAATCCGGTCCGCGTCGTCCTGGACAGCAAGGCCCGCATTCCCCTGACGGCCCAGGTGCTGCAGGACGGGGGGCGGACGATCCTTGCCGTCGGACCGGGGGCCCCGGCTGACAAGCTGGAGGTCATCGGACAGCTGCCGTCGGTGGAAATCGTGACCCTGCCCTGCACGGAAGCGGGCCGCGTGGACCTGACGGCCTTGTTGGCGGAACTGAATGCCAGGGACATCACGTCGGTCCTCGTCGAAGGGGGCAGCGAAGTGCTGGGCTCCTTCCTGGACGCGCGCCTGGCGGACCGGGTCTACGCGTTTATCGCGCCGAAACTGGCCGGCGGCGCCAGGGCCCTGCCGGCTGTGGGCGGTAAGGGCGCGGCCCTGATGGAGGACTGTGCCCTGTTGGACGAGACGGAATGCAAGGCCCTGGGCAGCGACTGGCTCCTGACGGGGCGGGTGCGCTTTCCGGGCAGGCAGTGAGGGAGGTGTGCCATGTTTACCGGTTTGGTAGCGGAATTGGGTTCGGTGGAACGGCTGGCGGAAGGGGAAGACACGTGCCGCCTTTCCGTGCGGGCCCGCAAGGTCCTGGACGGGCTGAAGATCGGCGACAGCGTCGCTGTCAACGGCGTCTGCCTGACCGTGACGGATCTGCGGAGCAACGGCTTCACGGCCGATGTGATGCCGGAGACGGTGCGCCGCACGACGATGCACACCCTGCGCCCCGGCGACCGGGTCAACCTGGAGCGGGCCCTGCGCCCGGCGGACGGGCTGGACGGGCATATCGTCCAGGGCCACGTGGAAGGCGTCGGCACGGTGGCGAAGATCCGGCCCGAAGGCAACGCGCTGGTCTATACCATCGCGGCGCCGGCGGAACTGACGCCCTATATCGTGGAAAAAGGGTCCGTCACAGTGGACGGCGTGAGCCTGACGGTGACGCAGGCGGGGGACACGGAGTTCGGTGTTTCCCTGATACCCCACACGGCGGCGCAGACGACGCTGGGCTTTAAAAAGCCCGGCGACACGGTGAATCTGGAGACGGATATCCTGGCGCGCTATATCGAGCGCTTCCTGTCCCGCCGTTTCGGCGGCCCGGACGGGCAGGGGGAGGGCGGCTCCCGCAGGGAGGACGGCCTGACCATGGATTTTTTGCGGCAGAACGGATTTTGACATCGTTCCGCGAAGACGCATAGACAGAAAGGAGTTCCAGTATGGAAGACTTTAAGTTCAATACCGTCGAGGAAGCCATCGACGCCATCAAACACGGCAAGATGGTCCTGGTGACGGACGACGAGGACCGGGAGAACGAGGGCGACCTGATCATGGCGGCCCAGTTCTGCACGGGCGAGGACATCAACTTCATGGCCCGGGAAGCCCGCGGCCTGATCTGCATGCCGGCGGCGCCGGAAATCATGGACAAGCTGCAGTTCGGCGCCATGGTGGCGAACAATACGGACAACCACGAGACGGCCTTTTCCGTGTCCATCGACCACAAGGACACGACGACGGGCATTTCGGCGTTCGAGCGGGCCTACACGATGAAGAAGTGCTCCGAGCCGAACGCCCAGCCCGGTGATTTCCGCCGGCCCGGCCATGTCTTTCCCCTGCGCAGCCGGGAAGGCGGCGTGCTGGTGCGCACGGGCCATACGGAGACGACGACGGACCTGTGCCGTCTGGCGGGCCTGACGCCGGTGGGCATCTGCTGCGAAATCATGAACGACGACGGCCATATGGCGCGCACGCCGGATTTAATCCAATTCGCCCAAAAGCATCACCTGGTGTTCATCACGGTGGCGTCCCTCGTGGCGTACCGTAAGAAGCACGAGAAGATGGTGCACCGCGTGGCCGAGGCGGACCTGCCGTCGAAATACGGCCATTTCCGCATCATCGCCTACGAAAACGACCTGGACGACCGCTGCCATGTGGCTCTTGTCAAGGGCGATGTAGCGGGCAAGAAGGACGTCATGGTGCGCGTCCATTCGGAGTGCCTGACAGGCGACGCGTTCGGCAGCCTGCGCTGCGACTGCGGCGACCAGCTGGCGACGGCCCTGCGCATGATTGAGAAGGAAGGCCTCGGCGTCGTGGTCTACATGCGCCAGGAAGGGCGCGGCATCGGCCTGGCGAACAAGATCCGGGCCTACGCGCTGCAGGACCAGGGCCTCGACACGGTGGAGGCCAATGTGCGCCTCGGTTTCGCGCCGGACCTGCGGGATTACGGCATGGGCGCCCAGATCCTGTCCGACCTGGGGCTGACGAGCATCCGCCTGCTGACGAACAACCCGGCCAAACGGGCGGGCCTGTCCGGGTACGGCATCACGATTACGGGACGCGTGCCGATTGAAATCGCGCCGAACCCGTATAACGAACATTATCTGGAGACGAAAGAGGAGAAGATGGGCCACGACCTGTCGGATCTGCATTTGAAACGTGTCAACGAACGGCACGCCGAGGATAAATAAGGAGGAACACATTATGAAGGTTTTGGAAGGAATGCTGAAGGCCGACGGCCTGAAACTGGCCATCGTCGTATCCCGTTTTAACGAATTCATCACGAACAAGCTGCTCGGTGGCGCGGAAGATGCCATCCGCCGTACGGGCGGCAGCCTGGACGACGCGACCCTGGTCTGGGTGCCGGGCGCTTTTGAAATCCCCCTGGCGGCCAAGAAACTGGCCGAATCGGGCAAATATGACGCCGTCATCGCCCTGGGCGCCGTCATCCGCGGTGCCACGCCCCACTTTGACTATGTCTGCGCGGAAGCCGCCAAAGGCGTGGCCCAGGCTTCCATGGGTTCCGGCGTGCCGGTCGCTTTCGGCATCCTGACGACGGAAAACATCCAGCAGGCCGTGGAACGGGCAGGCACCAAGTCCGGCAACAAGGGCTACGATGCCGCCATGAGCGCCATCGAGATGGCCAACCTGTTCCGCCAGTTCTGAAACAGCGGGTGGAACCGGTCCGAACAAGAGTAACAGACTATTCACGAGGAACATTATGACTGAAGACAAGATCAAACTGACGAAAGAGAATTTCCGCAGCGGCAAGGATATCCTGACCCGTGCCACGGTCGGCGACGTGCGCATCTACGTGGCACGGACGACGCGCCTCGTGCGCCGGCTCTCCGTGAACCACCACACATCGCACCTGGCCACGGCCGCCCTGGGACGCACGGTCACGGGGGCCCTGCTGCTGGCGGCTACCATGAAGAACAACGAAGGCGTGGGCATCAAGATCGCCGGCGACGGTCCCATCGGGCAGGTCATCGCCGAAGCCCAGGGCAGCACGGCCCGGGGTTACGTGGGCAATCCCGATGTCTACCTGCCGCCGAAGAACGGCCATTTCGACGTGGGCGGCGCCATTGGGGCCGGCACGATTTCCGTGACCCGCTATGCGGACGGTATGAAGCCCTTCACGGGCACGGCCGCCCTGGTGGACGGGGAGATCGCCGACGACCTGACGAACTACCTGTGGACGTCGGAACAGACGCCGTCTTCCGTGGCCCTCGGTGTCCTGGTGACGCCTGAAGGGGACGTGCAGGCGGCCGGCGGCTGGTTCATCCAGTGCCTGCCGGACTGCGGGGAAGAGGTGCTGGACAAGCTCGACCAGAACGTGCGCCAGACGCCGTACATTTCAAGCCTCATCGACATGGGCTTTGAGCCGGAACGCATCATCCGCATGCTGGGCAAGGGCCTGCCCGTGGACATCCTCGATTCCTATCCGCTCCAGTTCGCCTGCAACTGCAGCCGGGAAAAGATCGAAGGCGTGCTCCAGACCCTGCCGAAAAAGGAACTGGAGGCCATGGCGGAGGACAAGGTGACGGAAGCCACCTGCCCGTACTGCAATGCCCGCTACACCTTCAGCCAGGAGGAAATCCGTTCCCTGGCGGACAAGGCGAAAAAATAAGCCCTTTTGTTGACAAATCGAACGGTTGTTTGTATAATTAAGGACAGGATAGTTCGCAACAAAGGAGGCACCACCATTTATGGCAAACAATGACAAACTGAGGGCGCTCGACAGCGCCATGCATCAGATAGAGAAGGACTTCGGCAAGGGTTCCATCATGCGGCTCGGCGAGGCGAGCGCGAAAATGAACGTGGAAACCATCCCGACCGGGGCCTTGTCCCTGGACATCGCCCTGGGTGTGGGCGGCATTCCGCGGGGACGCGTCATCGAGATTTACGGACCGGAATCTTCCGGCAAGACGACCGTCGCCCTGCATATGATTGCGGAAGCGCAGAAGATGGGCGGTTACGCCGCCTTCATCGACGCGGAACACGCCCTCGATCCGGAGTATGCCCGCCGCCTGGGCGTCGATGTGGACAACCTCCTCATCTCCCAGCCCGATAACGGCGAACAGGCTTTGGAAATCTGCGATGCCCTGGTACGCAGCGGTGCCATCGACATCATCGTCATCGACTCCGTGGCGGCCCTCGTGCCCCGCGCCGAAATCGAAGGCGAAATGGGCGACAGCCACGTCGGCCTGCAGGCCCGCCTTATGAGCCAGGCCCTGCGCAAACTGACGGGCATCATCTCCAAATCGAAGTGCGCCACGATCTTCATCAACCAGATCCGTGAAAAGGTCGGCGTCATGTTCGGCAATCCCGAAACGACGACGGGCGGCCGCGCGCTGAAGTTCTATTCCACCATCCGCATGGAAGTGCGCCGCATCGAGACCATCAAGAACGGCAACGAGATGATCGGTTCCCGCACGCGCGTCAAGGTGGTCAAGAACAAGGTCGCTCCCCCGTTCAAGCAGGCGGAGTTCGACATCATGTACGGCACGGGTATTTCCAAGGAAGGCTGCCTGGTGGACCTGGGCGTCGACTACGACATCATCCAGAAGAGCGGTGCCTGGTTCTCCTACGGGGACACGCGCATCGGCCAGGGCCGGGAAAAAGCGAAGGATTTCCTGCGTGAAAATCCCGACGTCGCCGCGGAAATCGAGCAGAAGATCCGCGACCTGACCGTCAACAAGGTCGTCAAGAGTGCCGAGAAGGCGGAAGGAGCGGCAGCGGATGTTCCGGAAGGCAAGCAGGAATCTGACGACAAGTGACGAGGTGTACGAGTACGCCCTGTCCCTGCTGGACCGCCGCGAGTACGCCGAGCCGGACCTGGTGAAGCGCCTGAAGATGCGCGGTGCGCCCGAAGCGTATATCCGGGAAACCGTGGCGAAGCTGAAGGAATACGACCTCCTCAACGAGGAGCGGTATGCGCGGCGCGTCTTTGAGGAATGGCGGAACAAGAAAGTGTACGGACGCCTGCATCTGCAGGCGGAACTCCGGAAGAAGAACGTGAGTGAAAAGTACATTCCCGTCCTGCTCCGGGAGTTTACGGAGGACGAAGAACGGCAGCGGGCCCTGGCGGCCTACAGCCTCGTCCGCAAACGCCGGGACGGACGGTATGACTGCACGACCGAAAAAGGCGTGGCAGCCCTCATCCGGTTCCTGACGGCCCGGGGCTTCGGCGGTTCCATGATCCATACCGTCCTGGCGCAGGCACGCCGGGACCTGGAAAACGAAGGCGGGGACGGCGGTTCGGCCGCCGCGGAAGCAGCGGAACAGGACGCGGACCGGGGCTTGTGATACAACCCGGCGGAAGGCTCCCTGTTCCCTTGTTCACAATGTTACATAATTCCCTAAAAGTCAGGGCCATTTCTTGACTTTTAGGGGATTTTTCTTTACAATATATAGTACCAATCGTGTAAAATTTTACCTTTAGAACCTAGAATGTCACGAGGCGAACCCTTTGGCGGGTGCCTTATTTTTATGTCTGGAATGGATGGAGGTGAGAAGAAATAGTCACTGAAGCTATCGCAGCTGTTGTCGCATTGGTCATCGGCGGCGGTGCGGGTTACATTTTCCGCAAGAACGTGGCAGAAGGCAAACTTGCCTCGGCGGAAGAGAAGGCCGACCGCATGCTGAAAGAGGCCGAAGCGGCAATTGAAGCTAAAAAGAAAGAATCTTTGCTCGAAGCAAAAGAGGAAATTCACCGCATGCGTTCCGACATGGAACGCGAGAACAAGGAGCGCCGCAACGATATCCAGCGTCAGGAGCGCCGGTTGGTGTCCAAGGAGGAAAACCTGGATCGCAAGATCGAAGCCTTCGAAAAGAAGGAAGAGGGGTTGACCGCCAAGGAAAACAAACTGAACGCGACGCAGGAAAAGGTGGACGCCCTGTATCAGAGACAGCTGCAGGAACTGGAACGCATGTCCGGTCTGAGCAGCGAAGATGCTAAAAAGGAACTGCTGGCCGTGGTACACGACGACGTGGAACACGACGCGGCGGTGATGATTAAGGAAGCCGAACAGAGAGCGAAAGACGAGGCTGACAAAAAGGCCCGTGAAATCATCTCTCTTGCCATTCAGCGCTGCGCGGCCGATCAGGTGGCAGAAACGACCGTATCCGTCGTCAACCTGCCTAATGATGAAATGAAGGGCCGTATCATCGGCCGTGAAGGCCGTAACATCCGCACGCTGGAAACTTTGACAGGCATAGATCTGATTATCGACGATACTCCGGAAGCAGTCATCATTTCCGGTTTTGATCCCGTACGCCGCGAAGTCGCGCGTATAGCCCTTGAGAAACTGATCAACGATGGGCGTATCCATCCGGCCCGTATTGAGGAAATGGTGGAAAAAGCCCAGAAAGAAGTGGAGCAGAACATCAGGGAGGCAGGGGAACAGGCTATGTTCGCCGTTGGTGTCAACGGTCTGCGCCCCGAGCTGATCAAGCTGCTGGGCCGTCTGAAGTACCGCACCAGCTATGGTCAGAACGTACTCAATCACTCTATCGAAGTTGCCCAGCTGGCAGGCGTCATGGCTGCCGAGTTAGGTGTCGATGTAACGCTGGCGAAACGCGCCGGCCTGCTGCATGATATTGGCAAGGCGATCGACCACGAAATGGAAGGTTCCCATGTGGAACTGGGTGTGGAAGTCGCCAAGAAGTTCCATGAATCGGCACAGGTCATCAACGCCATCGCTTCGCATCATGGAGATGCCGAACCGACCTGCGTGGAATCCGTCCTGGTTTCCGCGGCAGATGCCGTTTCCGCAGCGCGTCCGGGAGCCAGAAGGGAAACCCTGGAAAGCTACCTGAAACGCTTGACACGATTGGAAGAGATTTCCGAGTCCTTCGACGGCGTGGAAAAATGCTATGCCGTACAGGCGGGTCGCGAAATCCGCATCATGGTCAAACCCGAAGTCGTCGACGATACGAAGGCCGTTCTGCTGGCACGGGATATTGCCAAGAAGATTGAAGAAGAAATGGAATATCCGGGTCAGATCAAGGTCGTCATCATCCGCGAGACGCGGGCTGTCGATTACGCAAAATAAAAACAGGCCGCGGACCGTCATGGCTCGCGGCTTATTTTTCAAGGAGTGGGTACTATGCGCATTAAAGGTGCCGGCGGATGTCAGGATATCCGCCTCTATGAAACCGATTTCCAGACTGCCTGGCAGGTTATCTTCGACAGCCTGAACGATTGCGGAATCGAAGTCAAGGAAAAGGACGAAGCGAACCACGTGATTCACGGTAAGAAAAAGAACATGTACTACGACATCACCCTCCGCGATATGGGTGACGGCACGGTACAGATGTTCTTCGACCAGCACAAGAAATACATCGAAGTCTATTCCTTCCGCAACGACACGCATACCTTGGATGAGTTCTTTAAATTCTACGAGACGCGCCTGCAGGAAATGAAGGCCTACATCAAGTGCCCGTACTGCGGATACCGCGTCCGTGCCAACACGAAGTTCTGTCCGGAATGCGGCAAGCAGTTGAATTTCAACAAGGACGTCATCGACAATTCCGATGAAGCGCCGGGCTTCTTTGAAGCCATCTTCAAACGGACCGACGACTGAGCAGCTTCCCCGGAAGATGTCCTGTCCGTTCCGTCACAAACAAAAAAGGAGCGCTTTGGTCTTTCAGGGCCAAAGCGCTTTTTGATTGCAACCGAAACAAAAGCAATAAAGGAGTAAGGAAAGAGTCTATCAAAGGTCAGATTCCGAAGAATCCTTTACGCGGTTTTACTTATGGTTTTCTTCCATGGGATAATCCTGCAGGGCGTCGAATCCTTCTTCGCCCGTGCGGATCTTGACGATGTTGTCAACCGTGGATACGAAGATCTTGCCGTCGCCGTAGCGGCCTGTGTACAGGGCTTTCTTGGCGGCGTCGATGACGGTGCGTACCGGTACGGCCGATACGACGATGTCGACCTGGATCTTAGGCAGCAGGCGGGCCGGAACGCTGGCGCCACGGTACATTTCGCGGTAGCCGCGCTGGATGCCGAAGCCGTTGACTTCGGTGGCCGTCATGCCCGTTATGCCGATTTCCTCCATGGCCGCCTTGAGGGCCTGGAAACGGTCGCGGGACGTGATGATCGTGACGAGGGAATAATGATGGCCGTCGGGCGTGGCCGGTTTGACGGCCGGTACATCGATGGCACCATTGTCCGCCTTTTTCGCTTTGGCCGTGCCGGGGGCAGGAGCCGGAGCGGAAGTGGAACCCGGGATTTCCGGAACGAACATGAAATCCGCATAGGCGGAAGCCAGTCCGTGTTCGGCGTAATCCAGGCCGTTGATTTCATCGGCCGCGCTGACGCGTAGGCCGACGGTCTTGTCAATGAGGGTGAAGATGATGAGCATGACGACGGTGACGTAGATTGCTACTGTTACGACGCCTTCGACCTGCACGAAGAAGAAGTGGGGATCGCCGCTGTAGAGGAGGCCGTCCTTTTCAGCCAGCAGGCCCGTCATGATGGTACCGAAGGCACCGCAGACACCGTGGACGGAAATGGCGCCGACGGGGTCGTCGATTTTAGCTTTCTGGTCGAAGAATTCAACGGAAAGGACCACGAGGATGCCGGCAAGCAGGCCGATGACAAAGGAACCGCCGACGGTGACGACGTCACAGCCTGCCGTGATGGCGACCAGGCCGGCCAGGCAGCCGTTCAGGGTCATGGACACATCGGGTTTGCCGTAGCGCAGCCACGTGAAGCACATGACGGTGCAGGCGGCCACGGCCGGGGCCATGTTGGTGGTCATGAAGATGTGGGAAGCGGATTCCAGGGTGGCGTCCCCGGTCATGCTGACAGTGGAGCAGCCGTTGAATCCGAACCAGGCGAACCAGAGGATGAAGACGCCCAGGCAGGCCAGGGTCAGGCTGTGGCCGGGAATGGCGTTGACGGATCCGTCTTCGTTATACTTGCCGATACGGGGTCCCAGTAGTTTGGCACCGACGGCGGCGCAGATACCGCCGACCATGTGGACGGCCGTGGAACCGGCGAAATCGTGAAAGCCGGCAGCTGCCAGCCAGCCGCCGCCCCAGATCCAGTGGCCGGAGATGGGGTAGACGAGCAGGCTGATGGCGATGCTGTACAGGCAGTAGGCCGAGAACTTGGTGCGTTCCGCCATGGAGCCGGACACGATGGTGGCCGACGTGGCACAGAAGGCGGTCTGGAAAATCAGGTAGGCCATGGTAGGATAGCCGGCATCGTCACCGACGGTCCAGTGGCTGACGAAGAAATCCGGCGTGCCGATGATGCCGCCGATATCGGTTCCGAACATGAGGCCGAAGCCGATGATCCAGAAGATGGGGGTGCCGATGGAGAAGTCCATGACGTTCTTCATGACGATGTTACCGGCGTTTTTGGCACGGGTCAGGCCGGTCTCGCACATGGCGAAGCCGGGCTGCATGAACAGGACCAGGGCCGCGCCCAGGAGCACCCAGATCGTGTCCGCGGACGAAAAACGCTGCGCGACGTCCGGACTGTCCGCCGCGAAGGCCTGTGTGGCGAATCCTGTCAACATGAGGGCCAGGACCGCCAGGCTCAACAAACTCCTGCATTTACTTTTCATTTCCACTCATCCTTTCCGCAATGTGCACTGTCGCCAGCAAAGAAAAAAGACGCCCGGCCGTCGGAAAGAATCCGACGGTCAGACGTCTGTGTCTTCGCTGTCAGAATTTGAAATGGAAAAGCACTTGTTTCTGCATTTCAAATTTCTATATGCGAATCGTAACACTCTTTGAAAAAGATGTCAACGATTTTTTTAAAATTGTACGGAAAATGCGAGAAATATACTGTTTCTTCCATATTTCACCCAAAAAATGGAAAAAACGTTACAAAACGTAAAAAGACCGCACCGTGGAACAGTTCCAACGGAGCGGTCTTTGACATCTCGTCTGATTATGCGCGGGTAATTTTGCCAGAACGCAGGCAGCGAGTGCAGACGTTTACGCGTTTTACTTCGCCGTCAACGAGTGCGCGGACAGACTGGATATTGGGCTTCCAGGCTGCTTTAGTGTGGCGGTTGGAGTGGCTGACATTGTTGCCGCTCATAACACCCTTACCGCATACTTCACAGAATTGTGCCATCAGGTTCTACCTCCTTCACAGAATCAGCTTGACGCTTCTTTCAAAAGTTTAACAAAGGTATACTATCATAAATATAGGCGAAAAGCAAGTAGTTTTCAAAAATGTTTAAGATATTTTGTGGTAAATGCGGTATAATTTAGCATATATGGCGGGGCAGGTCCGCGCCTTGCCCGGAAAATTTCCGGAGCGGCCTGCGCCCCGCCTGTGCATGGATACGCTGTGAAAGGGGGTATGAGGCATGGAAGCCTGGTGGACGGAACCGGTGACGGTGCTCAAGGGCATCGGTAAAAAGCGCGCGGAAGCGTTCGAGCGGCTGGAGATCCATACGCTCGGCGACCTGCTGAATTATTACCCCCGGACAGACAGCTACATCGATTTTTCCCATCTGAAGACCATCCGGGAGCTGGCGGTAGACGGGTCGCAGCAGATCTTCCGGGCCGAACTGATGAATGTGACGGACCGCTATTCCCCGCGGGTGCGGCAGTATTCCGTCGTCCTCGTGCACGATGAGACGGGTTATGCCGAACTGTATTTCTTCGGCGCCCAGCGGTACTACCTGCGGCGCCTGAAACCGGGCATGACCGTCGTGGTGACGGGCCGCGTCAAACCGGGCCGGTCGGCTGCGAAAGTCGTCAGCGAGGCGACGATCACGCCCCAGGACGAGGAAGGGGGCACGCCGTCGCCGGGCATCCTGCCGGTCTACAGCCTGACGGAGTCCCTGACGCAGCAGCATCTGCGTTCGGCTGTGAAACAGGCCCTGGCCCTGGCGGCGGAGAAGGGACTGCCGGAAACGGTGCCCGTGTCGCTTTTGCAGCGCTACCGCTTCCCGGACCGCCTGACGGCCCTGCGGAACATTCATTTTCCCGAGTCCGTGGCCGCTTTCCGGGAGGCCAAGCGGCGCCTCGTCTACGAGGAACTGTTTTTGCTGCAGTGCGGCCTCATGCTGAACCGGGAGCACAACTACGACGGCCGTTTCGGCGTCAACCATGACCGCGACGGCGCCCTGGTGAAACAGGTCCTGCGCAACCTGCCGTTCCAGCTGACGGCGGCCCAAAAACAGGCCTGGCAGGATATTTCCGGCGACATGGAGGATGTGAAGCCCATGAACCGCCTGCTTCAGGGCGACGTGGGCAGCGGCAAGACCGTCCTGGCGGCCCTGGCCCTGGCGAAGGCCGCGGAGAACGGCTACCAGGGCTGCATCATGGCGCCGACGGGCATCCTGGCCCAGCAGCATCTGGAGACCCTGTCGTCGTTCTTCCGCGGTACGGATGTCCGCATCGCCCTTCTGACGAGCAACACGAAACCGGCGGAGCGCCGTGAGATTCTGGAAGGCCTGGCGGACGGTTCCCTGCAGGTCCTCATCGGCACGCACGCCGTGCTCCAGGAAGATGTCCAGTTCCGCTGCCTTTCCCTGGTCGTGACGGACGAGCAGCACCGTTTCGGCGTCAATCAGCGCGGGCGCCTGGCCGCCAAGTCCGATTTCGCCCCGGACGTGCTGATTATGACGGCGACCCCCATTCCGCGCACCCTGGCCCTGACGGTCTACGGCGATATCGAGACGACGGTCATGCGCGGACGGCCGCCGGGACGCAAGCATATCGAGACCCTGTGCTACACGGGCGACATGCGCCGTAAAGTGTACGAGGGCATGGTGCGCCAGATCCGCGCGGGGCGCCAGGTCTATGTCGTCTGCGCCTCCATCGAGGAATCGGAAGGCATGGAAGGCGTGCGCAGCGTCACCGAGGTCTACGAGGAGCTGAAGCGCACCTTCCTGCGCGGCATTCCCTGCGCGCTGCTGCACGGGCGCATGAAGCCGGCGGAAAAGGACGAGGTCATGGAGGCCTTCGCGGCAGGGAGCGTCAAGGTACTCGTGACGACGACCGTCGTGGAAGTGGGCGTCAACGTCCCCAACGCCACCCTCATGATCGTCGAGAACGCCGACCGCTTCGGCCTGGCCCAGCTGCACCAGCTGCGCGGCCGCGTGGGACGCGGGGAACACCAGTCCTACTGTGTGCTCCTGACGGACAACAAGGATCCGGACACCCTGGCCCGCCTGACGGTGCTCCATAACTCCGACGACGGGTTCGAACTGGCCCAGAAAGACCTGGAACTGCGCGGCGCCGGCCAGCTCTTCGGTTTGCGCCAGCACGGCTTGCCGGATTTACGGCTCGCTGATATACTTAAAGATACGGATGTCCTGCTCAAGTGCCGTAAGGACGCGCAGGAGGTCCTGTCGAAACCGGACCTGCGCAAGGAACTGCTGGCCGGGACATCCAACCTGTTTGATTCCCGCTTCGCGGGCATCTTCAATTCCTGACGGGAAGAATCCGTCCCCTTGTGCAGACAAGGGTTTACGTTGAAAAGCAATGTGGTAACCTGATGAACAAGAACGATACATCCGGCCGCGAGGAGGCCGGGAAACGGTGGTACGAGAACCCGGACGGCCTGACGAAAGCCGCCGCCCTGGTCATCCTCGTTGCCATCCTGGTGCTGATGCACCTCTTTGCCGGTGATTTCTGGCATAAGACCTTCACCCTCGCCATCAGCGGCAACGTGAGCGCCCTGGCGGATTATTTCCGCTCCTTCGGGCCCTGGGCCATGCTGGTCAGTTTCTCCATCGATGTGCTGATCAACATGGGCAGCATTTTCCCGTCGGTCTTCATTTCGACGGCGAACGGGCTTATTTTCGGCCTGCCCCTGGGCATCCTCATTTCCTGGCTGGCGGAAACCGTCGGCGTCGTCCTCAGCTTCCTGCTCATGCGCTTCTTTTTCCGCAACACGGCGGAAAAAGTCATCGCCAAGGCGGACAAGCTGGAGGCCATCGACCGGGCCAGCGAGGAGAACGGCATCGTGTGGATGACCTTCGCCCGCGCCCTGCCGTATTTCCCGTCGGGCATCCTGACGGCGGTCGGCGCCGTGAGCCGCATGAGCATCCGCGATTACGTGATTGCCAACCTGATCGGCAAATTCCCGTCGACGGCGCTGGAAGTCGTCATCGGCCACGATATCGTGAATTTCCGGGAGTGCATGGTGCGCCTGACCATCCTGGTCCTTGTGGCGGCCGTCATCTTCTATATCGGGAAAAAGCACCTCATGGATAAAAAGTGAAGAAGCCGAAAAGGCAAAAAACAAGGACAGAACTCCGTGCATGCAGGGTTCTGTCCTTTCGTGTGTCTCAGTCCAGCTTCGCGGCCAGGTCCGGGAAAGGTCCCAGGGCCCGTTTCAGGATGCCGTGGCAGTGGGCGATGGTGATGCCGTAGTTGGTCATGGGGACGCCCTGGTCCTGCGCCCAGTTGTAGCGGTACTGCATTTCCCGTTCGTTCAGCATGCAGCCGCCGCAGTGGATGACCATGCGGTACGGTTTGAGTTCCAGCGGGAATTCGGTGCCGCTGGTCCAGAACAGGTCGAGCTGTTTACCTGTAAATTCCGCCAGCCAGCGGGGCAGTTTACAGGTGCCGATATCACCGCACTGGCGGTGATGCGTACAGCCTTCGGAAATGAGCACCTTGTCTCCGTCCTTGAGCTGCTTGAGATGGGCCGCGCCGTCGACGGCCTGTGCGAGGTTGCCTTTGTGGCGCGCCATGAGGATGGAGAAGGACGTGAGGCGTACGCGGGCCGGCACGATGCGGCTGACGACGCCGAAAACCTGGCTGTCCGTAATGACGAGGGCCGGGTCCTGCCCCAGTTTTTCCAGCGTTTCCGCCAGTTTGTCTTCCCGCGTGACGAGGGAGACGGCACCGGCATCGAGGATGTCGCGGATGGTCTGCTGCTCCGGCAGGATCAGCCGTCCCTTGGGAGCCGCCTTGTCGATAGGGATGACGAGGACGACGAAGTCCCCGGGCCGGATCAGGTCGGCACAGATGGGGAAGGGCGCCGTCTTTTCGGGCACCAGGCGGGCCAGGGTCTCCCGCAGCTCGTTGATGTTGCCTTTCGTGGCACTGCTGACGACCTTGTAGGGAATATGGGTGGCGCGGATTTCGGCCATGCGGGGAATGTGTTCTTCCGCCTCTTTCAGGTCCTTTCCGCCGCCGGGCAGCTGGTCGGCCTTCGTGAAGACGAGCAGGGCCGGCAGCTTTTTGGCGCGGATGCGGTCGAGGAGGGCCATGTCCTCGGCGGACGGGCCGGCAGCCGCCTCGATGACGAGGAGGGCGATGTCCGTTTTATTGAGGACCTGGTAGGACCGCTGCACGCGCAGGCTGCCCAGTTCGCCTTCGTCGTCGATACCCGGCGTGTCAATCAGCAGCACCGGGCCCAGAGGCAGCAGCTCCATCGCCTTGGACACGGGGTCCGTCGTGGTCCCCGGCGTGTCGGACACGATGGCCAGGTTCTGGTTCGTCAGGGCGTTGATAAGGCTCGACTTGCCGGCATTGCGGCGGCCGAAGATACCGATATGGACGCGGTCCGCCGACGGGGTGGCGTTCAATCCGCTGTTTCCGCTCATGGTGAAACCTCCTTGCAAAACAATAAACAGTAGTCTATAGTTAATCTATAGCATGGCTGGCAATGATTTCAGGCGGCAGGTACCTGCCTGCGGCCTCATTTTTTGATTATAACACGGATTGCGGAAAGAAAGGACGGAAACCGCCGTTTTTCGGGATGGCGGGCAGGATGATGGCGAAGCAGCACAGGAATTCTGTTACAAAAAATACAGAGCGGCACGATGGCCCTTCCGGCCTGACGCAAAAGACAGGGAAGGTCCTGATCCTGTCCGCCCCCATCGGGAGCGGGCACCGCATGGCGTCCCAGGCTCTGGCCGAAGCCCTGGCGGAAGATCCGCGCCTATGCGTGGAACAGGGCGACGTGTTCCGCTTTTTCCCGCAGTGGACGGGCCGGCTGGCCCTGGGCGTCTACGGCTGGGTGCTGCGTCACTGTCCGTCCCTCTATGCCGCGTCGTACCGCTGGGGGAACGGCGGCGGTTCCCTCTGGGTGCGGAATGCCCTGAACGCCCTGCTGTGCCGCCTCGGCAAAGCCTACCTGGACCGGGAGGCTCCGGATATCGTGGTCAGCACGCACGCCACCCCGACGGGCATCGTGTCCCGTTACAAGCGCCTCTGGTATCCTGAATTGCGGCTGGCCGTCGTCGTGACGGATTTCACGGTCCATCAGTGGCTCGTCTGCCCCGGTGTCGACACGTACTACGTGGCGGCGCCGGAACTGGCGGAGAGGGTGCGGGAACTGGCCGCCCGGAACGGCCTGGCGTCGCCGCGCGTCCTGGTCACGGGCATTCCGCTGCGCAAGGCCTTTGCCCGCCCGTACAGCGAGGCGGAACGGACCGTCCTGCGGCACCATTACGGCTGGCAGGACGGGGATTTCGTCTGCCTGGCGGCCGGCGGCGGGGATGGCCTGCTGCCCATGGAGGAACTGTGTGCCGTCCTGAACCGGCCGGGCCTGGAATCCCTCCGGATTGTCGCCGTGACCGGCAGGAACGGGAGGCTGCGCAGGCGTCTGGACGGGTTGGCCCGGACAGCGTACGGCGGACGGCTCACCGTGCTGGGTTTCCGGGACGACATGGCGGACCTCTTCACGGCCTGTGATGCCGTCGTCAGCAAGGCCGGCGGCGTGTCGGCCGCCGAAACCCTGGCCTGCGGCGCCCCTTTGCTCATTTACCGGCCCCTGCCCGGACAGGAAGGACGCAACGCGGCCTTTTTGACGTCCCGCTGCGGTGCCCGTACGGCGGCAGATACGGAAGCGCTGGCGGACCTGCTGCGTTCCGATATCGCCAAAGGTGCCGCGCAGCGGGCAGGGGAGCGCGCCGCGCTGCGCCGCCGCTGTGGACACGGCGACGCGGCTTCCTTAGTGGCCCGTGATGTTATATATATGTAGAAAAGTTGTGAAAAGGTGCTTTTGCTGTTGACTTTCTATCAGGGTGTATGCTATTTATTTATATAGTCACTGATTCGCAAAGGAGGATTGCATGGTCAAAACGAACGACAATTCCAAAGAGAAATTTTACTGGGCCGCCCTGGGCGTTTCCAAAACCTTCTCCGGGCACGGGGAACTGCTGCTGCAGCTGAAAGAATGTTTTGGAAGCATCCGGGATTTTTACGGAGCTTCGGAAAAAGAACTCCGGGCATCGGGACTTTTGAGTCCCCGCGCGGTGGAACGGGTCCTGGAGATACGGGACCGGGACCTGCCGGCCCGGCTGGAGGAATCTTGCAGCCGCCTCGGCATCGGTCTCATCACCCTGGAAGACAAGGAGTATCCGCCGCTGCTGCGCGAAATCCGCAGACCACCCCTGGCCCTTTACGTGAAAGGAACCCTGCCGGATACAACGCAGTGCGTGGCCATCGTCGGTTCGCGTCTGGCGGACGAGTACGGCCGCAAATCGGCGGCCTGGTTCGCCCGGGCCCTGACCGAAGCGGGCCTCACCGTCGTCAGCGGCGGGGCGCAGGGTATCGACACCATCTCCCATGAAGCGTCGCTGGAAGCCGGCGGCACTACGATTTCCATCCTGGGATGCGGTGTGGATATCCCTTATCCCTATGCAAACCGCGACCTGTTTAAGACAATCTCCAAACGGGGCGCGATCCTTTCGGAATATCCACCGGGCACCCGCCCGGAACGGTACCATTTCCCCGAACGGAACCGCATCATCAGCGGCATCTGCCGCGGTGTGCTGGTCGTCGAGGCATCTCCCCGGAGCGGGGCCTTGATCACGGCGGAATACGCCGCCGACGAAGGCCGCTCCGTATTCTGCATCCCCGGCAACATTTACAGCCCCATGTGCCACGGCCCGAATGACCTCATCCGGCGCTGCCAGGGCATACCGGTCCTGGAGCCGGCCCATATCCTGGAAGAACTCTTTCCCCGCTGGCAGGGGAGCAAGGGTTCGAACCTGTTCCCCAATTCCGGCAACCGGCCCGCCGCCGAATGCACGGCTACGGAACGGAAGATCCTGGATTACCTTTCCAAGGGTCCGGCCCTGCCGGAAGAAATCGCCGCCTTCCTCGGCCGCGGACCGCTCGATATGCACGTCTATCTGACGCAGATGCAGATGAAGAATATGGTGGGGAGGGACGCCTGCGGGCGCTGGTTTAAATCTGATTAATCTTGAATTCAAGGAGGATTCATGAGCAATAACCTGATCATTGTCGAATCTCCGACCAAATCGAAGACGATTACGAAATTCCTGCGCGGCGGTTACACCGTCAAGGCATCCATGGGCCACTTGCGCGACCTGAAGAAGAGCACGCTCAGCGTCGACGTGGAGCATGACTTCAAGCCGGAGTACATCAACATCCGCGGCAAGGGCGACCTGATCCGCGAACTGAAGACGGCTGCCGCCAAGGCGGATAAAGTCTATCTGGCAACCGACCCTGACCGCGAAGGGGAAGCCATCAGCTGGCACCTGGCCCATATCCTCGGCATCGACGAGAAAGAGCCGTGCCGCATCGCGTTCCACGAAATCACGTCGTCGGCCGTCAAGGACGCCCTCAAGCATCCCCGTACCATCGACATGGACATGGTGGACGCCCAGCAGACGCGGCGCATCATCGACCGCCTCGTGGGCTACAAACTGAGTCCGCTGCTCTGGCGTAAAGTCCGCAAGGGCCTTTCCGCCGGCCGCGTACAGTCCGTGGCGGTGAAGATCATCGCCGACCGCGACAAGGAAATCGAAGCCTTCGTGCCGGAAGAATACTGGACCCTCAAGGTCAAACTCCGCGAAGAAGAAAAGGCACCGATTTTCGAAGCCGATGTCGTGAAGAAGGACGGCGCCAAACTGGAACTGCATACGGCCGATGAGACCGTGGCCGTGGAGAACGACCTCCAGCAGGCCTCGTACAGCGTCCTCTCCGCCGTCAAGAAACCCGTCACGCGCCGGCCGCCCGCGCCGTTCACGACGAGCACGCTCCAACAGGAAGCGGCCCACCGCCTGAACTTTACGACGCGGCGCACGATGCTCGTGGCCCAGCAGCTGTATGAAGGTGTCAGCATCGGCCGCACGTCCGTGGGTCTCATCACCTACATGCGTACCGACTCGACCCGCCTGGCCGCCGAGGCCCTGACCTCCATCCGGTCGTTTGTGGACCAGCTGTTCGGACCGGAATACTGCCCGGCCAAGCCGAACTTCTTCTCCAATAAGAACAATGCCCAGGACGCCCACGAAGCCATTCGCCCGACGTCCATCACGCGGACGCCTTCCGAAGTGGAAAAATACCTGACGAAGGAACAGTACCGCCTCTACAAGCTCATCTGGGACCGTACCATGGCCTGCCAGATGGCACCGGCCAAATACGACCAGACGACCCTGCAGATTGCGGCCGGAAACTACGAACTCAAGGCCAGCGGCTCCGTCATGACCTTTGACGGCTTCATGCGCCTGGCCGACAAGAAGGATATCAAGAAGGAGGGCTCCGGTCCCGTTCCCTATATCGAACCGGGCCATTCCCTCGTGCTGCATAAAGTGGAACACGGCGTCCAGCATTTCACGGAACCGCCGGCCAGCTACACCGAAGCTTCCCTCGTCAAGAAGATGGAAGAGGAAGGCATCGGCCGCCCGTCCACGTACGCCCCCATCATCCAGACCATCCAGAGCCGCGGCTATGTCGTCAAGGACGGCAAGAAGCTGGTGGCTACGGACCTGGGCAAAAAAGTCGTCGACCTGCTGACGACCTATTTCGGCAGCATCATCAATATTCCCTATTCCGCCGAAATGGAAACGGAACTCGATGAAATCGCCGAACACAAGGAAGACAAGCTGACGGTCCTGCGGAAATTCTATGGACCCTTCGAAGCCCTGCTGGAAAAGGCGGACAAGGTCATTCCCAAGGACCCGCCCCCGTTGGAAAAGAGCGGTGTCATCTGCGAAAAGTGCGGCCGCGAGATGGTCATCCGCGAAGGCCGGTACGGCAAGTTCCTGGCCTGCCCGGGCTTCCCGGAATGCCGCAACACGAAACCGCTGCTGGAAAAGATCGGCGTAAAGTGCCCGCTCTGCGGCGGCGACATCACCGTACGGCACACGCGGACCAACAAGGTCTTCTACGGCTGCTCCAATTATCCCGATTGCAAGTTCACGTCGTGGGACAAACCGACCAACGAGACCTGCCCGAAATGCGGCCATATGCTGCTGGAACACGCCGAGCGCGGCGGCAAGGTCCGCCTGGTCTGCTCGAATCCCGACTGTGAAGACGCCCTGCCGAAGAGGCCTTCGCGCAAGAAGACCACGACGGCGGACCTGCTGAAGGTCAAAAAGGTCGTCAAAGGCCGGGGCACGCGCAAATCCGCGGCGAAAAAGACAACCACCCGCAAAACGGCCTCCGCTGCCACGAAAAGCAGAACGGCCCGCAAATAAACAAAATCTGTGAAGGAGGCGTCGTGTACGCCTCCTTTTTTCCGACACCAAGAGGTAATGAAATGGAAGAGACTAAGAACAAGGACAACGTCCGCAAAGAACCGGTCCACGTCATCGGGGCCGGCCTGGCAGGCAGCGAGGCCGCCTGGCAGGTGGCCCGGCGCGGCATTCCCGTCATCCTGCACGAAATGCGTCCCCTGAAAACGGATCCGGCCCATAAGACCGACGGATTTGCGGAACTGGTCTGCAGCAACTCCCTCCGCGCCGCCGACGTGAAGAACGCCGTAGGCCTTCTCAAAGAGGAAATGCGCCAGCTCGGCTCCGTCATCATGCAGGCCGCCGACGCCCACAGGGTTCCCGCCGGCGGGGCCCTGGCCGTGGACCGCGAAAGTTTCTCCGCGGCCGTGACGAAGGCCGTCCGGGAACACCCCCTGATTACGGTGGTCAACGAGGAAGTGACGGACCTGGACAGCCTGGAAGGCTATGTCATCGTCGCCACCGGGCCCCTCACGAGCGACGCCCTGAGCGCCGACATCGCCCGGAAGATCCATGCGGACTACCTGCATTTCTTCGATGCCGCAGCACCCATCGTGACCGGGGAATCCCTGAACTACGATGTCATTTACCGCGCCTCCCGCTACGACAAGGGCGAAGCGGCCTACCTGAACTGCCCCTTCTACACGAAAGAGGAGTACGTGGCTTTCCGGGAAGCCCTGCAGCACGCGGAAACGGCCGAAGTCAAGGACTTCGAGCAGGGCAATGTCTTCGAAGGCTGTATGCCGATTGAGGAAATGGCCTGCCGCGGGGAAGACACCATGCGGTACGGGCCCCTCAAACCGGTCGGCCTGCGGGATCCCCGCAACGGCCGCGAGGCCTACGCCGTCGTCCAGCTGCGCCAGGACAATGCCGCCGGCACGCTCTACAACATCGTGGGTTTCCAGACTCACCTGAAGTGGCCGGAACAGCGCCGCGTCTTCGGCATGATTCCCGGCCTGGAACAGGCGGAGTTCGTCCGCTACGGCGTCATGCACAAGAATACCTATATGAATTCGCCGAAAGTGCTGACTGCCTCGTTCCGTCTGCGCAGCGACACGCATCTCTATTTCGCCGGCCAGATGACCGGTGTCGAAGGCTATGTCGAATCGGCGGCGTCCGGGCTGATGGCCGGAATCCACGCTGCCCGCGCCTGGCTGCACGAGCGCACTGTCGATTTCCCGAATGTCACGGCCATGGGGGCCCTGGCCCATTACATCAGCAACCCCGATGTGGAGAAGTTCCAACCCATGAATGTCAACTACGGCCTGACCCCGCCGCTGCAGAAAAAACATGTCCACAAAAAACAGGTACGGAATGCCCTTTATTCCGAACGGGCCATGGCCGCATTTGAACCTGTAAGACAAATGTGCAATTCTGATGTACTTCCCGAAGGGTAAAAAAGTCATATTTTTGCCAGAATATAAAATATTGGTCAGTTGTAAAATGAACTTGAACAGTTAATCAAAAAATAAAAATCCATAGTGAAGCTTCATGTTAAAATGGTTTTGGAGAAATCATCAACAAAG
>ONAN01000015.1 GCA_900315805.1 uncultured Selenomonadales bacterium | reverse complement strand
TACACCGTCAGAACTATTTGATGCATTCCTCGATGAAGTTTATGCTATTGAGTGTGTTTCTTGATTATGAGTGTTCAAATTCAACTTGCAATTTACCAAGTTATCTTTTTCCGAAAATTTATTTATATCTTCAACATTATCTTTTGAATATCTTTTTGCAGATGTAAACACTTTAGGATATAACAGTCTATCCACTTCATCGGGTGCCAATATTTCATTATAGAAAATTTCTTGCCGTTTCTGATCCTCTTTAGTCTGTCCTCCTTCAAGAACACAATCCTTATAAGGGAAAACAAGTTCCACCTTACCTGAAGTTGCAATCATTTCGCCATGTTCATCTACAAGACCAATTTTATTTTTGAAACGAGTATAACTGTCCGGAAGAAACTCCCGATTATTAATAACCCAGCTAAACCCAACTTTATCAAAAACAAAAATTCCATCTACTTCTTTAAAAAAACGTGCTCTTGTTTCTTTGTTAGAAAGGAGTAAGTGAATCAAGTTAGTATCCATCTTCATCGCAGCTTCATATACTGCATTGCGAAGCAACTGTCCATCATCACTAAAAAATCTTTGATCCTGCTTCAACACGCTTAACAAAGCATCAAATAGGTTAGCCATTTCATTTCTCCTCCATTGTGATTTAGAATTAGATTTGTAAAAAATTGAGAATAACTCATTCTTATTTCATACGTTACTGATTTTATTATATAGCCATAAAGCTTTACTGTCATGTACCATTTGGCATAGCAAGCGAATAGTAGGATGACTCCTGCAACAAATTTTCGGCACCGTAGGAGCCGTGCGACGTGTGCCGGAAATTTTTGTTGCAGGAGTCCGTTTGCCTTTAAATACTTTTATTTCCTCTCTCACGCCTTTATACACAATGATTCGTGTCCCACCACCAGTAACTGTGGATAACTTTGCAAAACGTGCATAAAAGCTGAAATACAGGAAACGGAGGTGAAAAACACATAGTAAAAACAGGCCGTTTGTGGTAGAATAAGAGTGGTCTTTTCTCGCTTGAAATACGCAAACCAAAGAGAAAGAAATCAACATAGAACGCAAGACAATAGAACGAAGAAGAAAGGACGGAATTGCATGTCTCAATACGACACGGATTCGGTCTGGCAGTCGCTGGTGGATGTCCTAAGCCAGTCGACGAGTGAGACGAATCTGAGTATGTACATCCGGCAGATGCGGCCGGTAACGATAGAAAATGACACGTTGATTGCCGAGGTCTACAGCTCGAGCCTGAAGACGGCGATTGAGCAGACGTTCCTGCCGATCATGACGGGTATTTTACGGGATATCACGAAGAACGGGGCCTTCAACATGGAGGTCCGCTTCAGTGAACCGCCGGCGGCAGCGGAGCCGCCGATGAAGCGGGAACGGTATGCAACGGAGTCCCTGTTCCCGGACGAGGGGGAGAAGGGCAAGGACGAGGAACCCTTTGAGACGAATCTGTCGAAGGACAAGCGGTTCGATAATTTCGTCGTCGGCAATTCGAACCGGTTCGCCACGGCGGCGGCACAGGCGGTGGCCCACAAACCGGGCACGGTCTACAATCCGCTGTTCATCTACGGCGATTCGGGCCTGGGCAAGACGCATCTGATGCAGGCGGCGGGCAATGCGCTGCTGGAGGAACATCCGCACGCGAAGGTCAAGTACATCACGTGCGAGGCCTTTACGAACGAAATGATCGATTCCATCAAGAATGCGACGATTATGAAGTTCCAGCAAAAGTACCGCACCATCGACTGCCTGATCATCGACGATATCCAGTTCCTGGAAAACAAGACGCGTACGCAGGAGGAGTTTTTCCACACGTTCAATGCGCTGCGCGAGGCGAACAAGCAGATCATCATTTCGAGCGACCGCTCGCCGCAGTACCTGGACAAGCTGGAGGACCGGCTGCGCACGCGGTTCGCCAATGGCCTGACCATTGACATCCAGTCGCCGGACCTGGAGACGAGGATCGCCATTTTACGGCAGAAGGCGGAAGCGCAGCATGCCCATCTTCCCAATGAGATCATCCAGATGATCGCTTCCAATGTAGAGGGCAACGTCCGAGTCATGGAAGGGGTGCTGACGCGCATCATCGCCTACGCGTCGCTGATGAACGGCAACATCGACGAGGCGACGACGGAGCGGGTCCTGGAGGAATTCGGCAGCTCCATCCATCCCGATGTCACTACCGAAGGAATTATCAACTACATCTGCAAGCATTATGAAATCAAGATGGAGGACATGCTGGGCAAAAAGCGGACGAAAAACATCGCCGTGCCGCGGCAGATCGCCATGTATTTGTGCCGTACCATGACCGATACATCGCTCCCGCGCATCGGCAGCCAGTTCGGCGGCCGGGACCACACGACGGTGATGCACGCCATGGACCGCATCGAGAAGATGCGCAGCGAGGACAAGTTCTTCGACCAGAAGCTGAAACAGTTCGAGCGGGACATCCGCAAGGGCAGCAACTGACCTGTGGAAAAGACCGTGGAAAAGCTGTGTAAAAGCCGTGGGCAATTTGTGGACAAGGGTGGACAATGTTTCCGGCAGTGGAACATGTAGATAAAGTTACACACACTATCCACAGGGTTATCCACAGGCTGAACGGGCTTATCAGGTGGGGTCCGCCACTTATCCACCGTATCCACAGGACTGATGATGATGATGATGATTTTTAATATATAAAAAAGCGCTTTTAAGTTGGAAACGAAAGGAAAGCAAACAAAATGAAGTTCCGTTGTGCAACTGCAGAATTGACGAAAGCAGTAAAAATCGTATTGGCTGCCGTAGCAGCGAAGCCTTCCACTCCGGTGTTCGGAGCGGTCCATGTACTGGCCTTGAAGGAAGGCAAGTTACGGCTGGAAGGCATGGATGTCAGCCTCAGCATGAGTTCGGAAATCCCGGCCCAGGTAGAGGAAGAGGGAGAGATCCTGATTGAGGCGCAGCGCTTCTACAAGCTGGTCAACAGCTTGAACAGCGACACGGTGGAGTTCAGCAAGGAAGAAAAGCAGAACAACATCCACATGACCTCCGGATCCGGTTCCTACAATATTTTGCTCATGAACAACCTGGATGATTATCCGAAGTTCCCGGCGTTCAACGCGGAAAAGACCTTCACGCTGGAAGAGGACAAAATGAAGGAACTGATCAACAAGACGGCTTTCGCCTGCTCCCAGGACGAAGCCAGACCGCTGTTCAACGGCGTCCTGTGTGAAATCAAGAATCAAAAGATCACCTTTGTCGGGACGAACACGCACCGCCTGGTCATCAAGACCCTGCCCATGGAAGGCGTCGATGACATGAGCATCATCATTCCGTCCAAGGTGCTGAAGGAAATCAGCAACAACCTGAATGACAAACTGCCGCAAGATGTGCAGTTCTCCTTATTGAACAACCAGCTGATGGTGATCATCGGCAATGTGACGATGGTGTCCCGCCTGATCGAGGGCCGTTTCCCCGATTACCAGCGCGTGGTGCCGACGCAGTTCGCCGTCCGGTCCAAAGTCAATACGAAAGACTTTGCCGGCGCCGTTTCCCGCATGAGCCTGTGCAGCGGCACGGAAAGCGATTACAGCATCGTCAAGATCAGCATCGAAGGCAATGAAATGAAAGTCATGTCTTCGAGCCCCGAAGTGGGCACGGGCGAAGAAGTCCTGCCCTGCCAGACGGAGGGCGAGGGCATCCACGTGGCCTTCAACGCGGCCTATGTGACGGATATCCTGAAACGCATTGCCACGGACGATGTGGAACTCGGCCTCAACAATTCCCTGAGCCCGGTCTGCATCAAGCCGACGAACGACGAGGAATACACCTACGTGGTGACGCCTGTCCGCGTCGTATTCTGACAGGCCTGTCCGCAGGCATCTTCTGATAAAGGAAGGCATCATGAAAAAAGTAACCATTACGATTGAAACGGACTACATTCCCGCCATGGCCCTGCTGAAACTGGCCGGCGTGACGGGAACGGGCGGTCAGGCCGGGTACGAGATTGAATCGGGCCTGGTCAGCCTGGACGGCACCGTCATCCACGAAAAACGCAAAAAGGTGTATCCCGGCCAGGTGCTCACTGTCGGCAAGGAATGGCAGATCCTGGTCAACAAGGGGAATACCCGCCATGAAGATTGATACATTGCAGCTTGTAAATTTCCGCAATTACGACCACGCGGCCCTGCGCTTCGACCACATGGTGAATGTCTTTTACGGAAAGAACGGGCAGGGCAAAACGAACCTGCTCGAAGCCATCTTCTACGCCGCCTTCGGCCTCAGCCACCGCACGAACAAGGAAGAGGACTTACTTAAATTCTCTGCCCCGGGCATGGCGGTGCTGACGCAAGTGGAACGGAGCGACGGACCGCACGAAATCCGCTGCAAACGCCTGCTGGAAAACGGGCGCTGGCGGAAAGAGGTACGCATCGACGGCAAGAGGACGGCCGCCCGGGACCATTACGGCTTTTTGAACGTCGTCATGTTTTCCCCGGAAGACCTGCAGATCGTCAAAGGCGAGCCGGCCTTGCGGCGCCGTTTCCTGGATATGGAAATCGCCCAGACGGATCCCTTGTATTACGACCTGCTCGTGCAATACAACCGGTCCCTGAAGCAGCGCAACCGCCTGCTCAAGGACATCCGCGAGGAAAAGGCGGGCCGGGACCAGCTTTCGGTCTGGGACAAGGCCCTGGCGTCAACGGGCGCCCAATTGCTGCAAAAACGGCTGGAAAACCTGGGCAAGCTCGAAGCCATCGCCCGGCCCATTTACGCCGCCCTGGCAGAGGACAAGGAAACCCTGTCCCTGTCCTATGAAATGAAGGCCAACGACGGCCAGGTCCTCCATCCCCTGGAGGAGCCGGGCCGTGATTGGGAAGGCTATTATCTGGAAGCGCTGCAGGAGCGGCGTTTTAAAGACATCATGCAGGGGACGACGGGCCTCGGCGTCCACCGCGACGACCTGAAACCGGAAATCAACGGCCGGGCCGCCAAGTCCTTTGCCTCGCAGGGCCAGCAGCGCTGCTGCGCCCTGGCGTTGAAGATGTCCCAGATCGAATACGTCCGCGAACAGTCCGGCGAATATCCGGTCCTGCTCCTGGACGACGTGATGAGCGAACTGGACGGCAGCCGCCGCCGGCAGCTCGTCCGTTTCATCAATGACAAGGTACAGACATTCATTACGGTCAACGACCGTGCCCTGATTCCCGATTTCGCCACGAACGGCTATTTCGAGATCGAAGACGGGCAAATCCGCGAGGCCTGATCATGCGCATGCGAAAAACACTGGAAGACGTGGAACAGCCCCTGGCCGGGCATGTGGACGCCACGTTGCGCAAGATTATGTACCGGAGCCACCAAAAAGACAAGTACGCGCTGTATAAACTGCACACGCACTGGACGGAAATCGTGGGGGACATCAACGCCCGCCACTGCCAGCCCGCCCTCATCGCGCGCTCCCGGCTGTTCGTCAATGTGGACGGCGCCGTGTGGGCCAGCGAACTGACCATGCTCAAAAAGGAAATCCTGGGCCGCATCGCCAAACTGCTGCCGGCCAAAGCGGTCAAGGACATCCATTTCCATATCGGGACCGTGCGCCGGCGTACAAAACAGGCCGCCGCGCCGCCGCCCAAGCGCGAACTGCCGCCCCTGACGGACGCGGAAAAGGAACGGATCCGGCAAAGCCTGCCGCCCATCCGGAACGAGGACCTGCGTCCCCGCATTTTCGAAGCCGCCTGCCGGCAGGCCCAGTTGGAAAAGATGTACCAGGCCGGACAGCTCCGCAAATGTCCGCGCTGCGGGGCCTACCTGGATAGTACGGCGACGGTGTGCCCGTCCTGCGAGCGGGAATACCGCGTCCACCAGGAACGGGCCTTGTGGCAGATCATCCGGCGGCGCCCCTGGGTGCGCCGCGCCGAAGAAGTGGGCGCCTTCGTGCCCTGCGACGAAATCACGTTCCGCTCCGTGAAAAAGGATGTGGACAACTACTTTTTCGAGCGGGTGCGCAACGGCGTCGCGACGGCCGAAGAAAAGCGCATCGCCGTGCAGCTCAAATGCCACCGGCCCCTGGACCTGATTTCGGAACAGGAACAGGGCGATGTGCTGGCCTATCTGAAAGGGAAGAACAAGAATGTACGTACATCTGGGAACAGGGTGCTTCATCCGAAGCAGTGAAATCATAGGTATTTTCAGTGTGAAGGACACGCCTTTTTACGGGCAGCTCCGCCGCCGCGACGGAACTCCCTACGAAATCCGCGACCTGACGGACCACGGCAGCGTCGACAGCTGCGTTTTGACGGACCAGGTCCTGTACCTGTCTGCCATTTCGGCGGTGACGCTGCAGAAACGGGTCAGTGACCACACACTGTTAAGTATTGGAGGAAATGATGACCGATAAGAACACGCAAGACCCGAAGGACCTGCTTCGGGACATGGAGGCAAGCGATCCGGAAAAGATCCGCGCCATGGAAGAAGAAAAACAGGCGGAAATCACGGAGGAAATCGAAGAAGCGACGGCCGTCAAAGGCCAGTACAGTGCCAAGCAGATCCAGGTCCTGGAAGGCCTGGAGGCGGTCCGCAAACGCCCGAGCATGTATATCGGCAGCGTTTCGGCCCGCGGTCTGCACCATTTGGTGTCCGAAGTCGTCGACAACAGTATCGACGAAGCGCTGGCCGGCTTCTGCACGGATATTTCCGTGACGATCCACCACGATAACAGCATCACGGTCCGCGACAACGGCCGCGGCATCCCCGTGGACATGCACAAAACGGGCAAACCGGCCGTCGAAGTCGTCATGACGGTGCTCCACGCCGGCGGCAAGTTCGGCGACGGCGGCTACAAGGTGTCCGGCGGCCTGCACGGCGTCGGCGTTTCCTGCGTCAACGCCCTGTCGGAGAAGATGGAAGTCGAAGTACACCGCAACGGCAAGGCTTACGGCATTGAATTTTCCCGCGGCAAGACGACGCGTCCTCTCTACGAAAAAGGACCGGCCGAAGGAACGGGTACCATCGTACACTTCAAACCGGACGACACGATCTTCACCGAGACGGTCTACGATTACGACACGCTGCGCCTGCGCCTGCGCGAGCTGGCGTTCCTGAACAAGGGCGTCACGATCTCCCTGACGGACGAGCGGTCGGGCAAGTCCGAATCGTTCCACTTCGAAGGCGGCATCATCGAGTTCGTCCGCTACGTGGACCAGAACAAGGACAAAGTCAACGCCGCCCCGATTTACGTGGAAGGCGTGAAGGACACGACCATTGTGGAAGTCGCCATGGAATACACCGACAGCTACAATGAGAACATCTTCACCTATGTCAACAACATCAATACGGAAGAGGGCGGCACGCACCTGTCGGGCTTCAAGCAGGCCCTGACGCGGGCCATCAACGATTACGCCCGCAAAATCGGCGCCCTCAAGGACAACGACGAAAACCTCGGCGGCGACGACTGCCGCGAAGGCCTGACGGCGGTCATCAGCCTGAAGGTGGCGGAACCGCAGTTCGAGGGCCAGACGAAGACGAAACTGGGCAACAGCGAAATCCGCGGCATCGTGGACAACCTGGTGACGGCCCAGCTGAATGAGTTCTTCGAAGAGAACCCGGCGGAAGCGAAGAAGATCGTGGCCAAGGCGGTCATGGCCTCCCGCGCCCGCGCCGCGGCCCGCAAGGCCCGCGACCTGACCCGCCGCAGCAACCTGCTCCAGAGCACGAGCCTGCCGGGCAAACTGGCGGACTGCCAGAGCAAGGACACGACCATGACGGAAATCTACCTGGTCGAAGGTGATTCCGCAGGCGGCAGCGCCAAGCAGGGCCGGGACCGCAAATTCCAGGCCATCCTGCCGCTGCGCGGCAAAATCCTGAACGTGGAAAAGGCCCGCATGGACCGCATGCTTTCCAGCGAAGAAATCAAGAACATGATCACGGCCTTCGGCTGCGGCATCGGCGAAGACTTCAACATCGACAAGGCACGCTACGGCAAGATCATCATCATGACCGATGCCGATGTCGACGGCGCCCACATCGCCACGCTGCTGCTGACCTTCTTCTACCGCTACATGAGGCCCCTCATCACGGAAGGGCATGTCTATATCGCCAAGCCGCCCCTGTACCTGATCAAAAAAGGACAGAAGGCGCACAGCTACGCCTACACGGACGAAGAGTTGAAGAAACGCCTCGACGAAATCGGCCGGGACCAGAAGAACATCACGGTCCAGCGCTACAAAGGCCTGGGCGAAATGAACCCGGAACAGCTCTGGGAAACGACCATGGACCCCAAATACCGCACACTCCTGAAAGTCAACCTGAGCGATGCCGCCGAAGCGGACAGCGTCTTCTCCATCCTCATGGGCGACAAGGTCGAACCGCGCCGCCGTTTCATTGAGGAAAACGCGTCCAAGGCCGTGCTGGACCTGTAAGAAAAGGAGCATACCGTGAAAATCAAAAAGAATTTGTCCGACGCCGACATGCTGCGCGGCTGGTCGGAAGAAGAATCCTTCGAAACGGCCGTGCTGACCGATGACAGCGAACACCGCCGCATCCGCCGCACGCCGCGCGAGTTGAAGAAGGAAGCGGAAGCGAAGATGATGCTCCCGCCGGAAGCACAGGAAAAACTGAACCGCTGCCTCCTCGAAGTGAGCATGGAATGGCTCCGCGAAAAGGGCGGCGACGTCGACTGGAAGGTCGTCCGGGACGGCATGACCATCACCCTGACCCCGGCGCCGTCCAAACATAAAAAGTGAGGGATTGCCATGGACACATTGAAATTTCCCCAGGGTACGGTCACCTTTCAGGCCGAATCCCCGGAAGCGGTACCGGAAGATGTCGTATTCGCCGTGGCCGGCGGCCGCAAACCGGCCCGGGAATGGCTGAAACAGGTACTCAAGTCCCTGCCCCATAACACGACCGTCGTGGCGGCGGACCGGGGCCTGGATTACCTGGCCGACGCGGACACGGTGCCGTCCCTCGTCGTGGGCGACGGCGACAGCGCCGAAAAGGAATCGTGGGAAGCGGCCCGCAAGGCCGGCCTCACGAGGGACTACCCCCGCGACAAGGATTACACGGACCTGCAGCTTTTGTTGGAGCAGATGGACGACGACAAGTTCTGGGTCTTTTCGGGCGTCTTCGGCGGCCGCTTCGACCACCTGTTCAGCGCCTTCCAGTCCATCGGCGCCCAGGCCCTGCACCAGAAACAGGCCATGGTCCTGGCCGACGAACGCGAAATCTGCGTCTTCGTCCCGGCCGGCACGACCGTGTCCTTCTACCCGCCCGAAGGCGAATCGCCGGTGGCCGTCTCGCTGCTCCCCTTCACGGACGAGACCATGGTGAGCCTCGAAGGCGTGAAATGGCCCCTGGACCAGAAAATCCTCTTCCGCGACATCCCCTATTCCGTCAGCAACGTCATGAGCGACGCCGAACTGGAAAAGGAAATGCCCCGCGTGCGCCTCACGTGCCACACGGGCATGACCGTGTTCTATATCGCGGGCTGACGCGGAAGTTTGCGGACGATGTATTGGGCTACATCGGGCCGCCAATGTATTGAGACAATGAGGTGTTAAAGTGGACGACAATACGAAAGATCCGAAGGAGACTTCGGAAGAGTTGGTCAACGACGACGGGTATATCGCCGAAAGCGGTAAAATCGAGGACGTCGACCTGACCAACAAGATGAAGGACTCGTACATCAATTACGCCATGAGCGTCATTGTGCAGCGTGCCCTGCCGGACGTGCGCGACGGCCTGAAGCCGGTTCACCGCCGTATCCTGTATGCGATGCAGGAAGCAGGCATGACGTCGAACCGGCCGTACAAGAAATCGGCCCGTATCGTCGGCGAAGTATTAGGTAAATATCATCCCCACGGCGATTCGTCCGTGTACGACGCCACGGTGCGCCTGGCCCAGGATTTCAACACGCGCTATCTGCTCGTCGACGGCCACGGCAACTTCGGCAGCGTCGATGGCGACAGCCCCGCGGCCATGCGTTATACGGAAGTGCGCATGACGAAGATGGCCGAGGCCATGCTGGAGGACATCGACAAGGAAACGGTCGATTTCGTGCCGAACTACGATGAATCCCTCAAGGAACCGTCCGTGCTGCCGGCCAAGGTGCCGGAACTGCTGATCAACGGGTCGGCAGGCATCGCCGTCGGCATGGCGACGAACATTCCGCCGCACAACCTGCGCGAGGTCGTGAACGGCCTGAAGCTGCTCATCGACAATCCCGACGTGACGACGGATGAACTGATGAGCGCCATCAAGGGCCCGGACTTCCCGACGGGCGGCATCATTCTGGGCCGCTCGGGCATCCGCGAGGCCTACAACACGGGCCGCGGCATCGTGAAGGTGCAGGCCCGCTGCGAAATCGAGGACATGGCGAAGGGCAAGCACCGCATCGTCGTGACGGAAATCCCCTACCAGGTGAACAAGGCGCGGCTGCTGGAAAGCATCGCCCAGCTGGTCAAGGACGGCGTCATCGACGGCATTACGGATTTGCGCGACGAATCGGACCGCCGCGGCATGCGCATCGTCATCGAGCTGCGCTCCGACGTGGTGCCCAACGTGATGCTGAACAACCTGTACCTGCACACGCAGCTGCGCGATTCCTTCGGCATCATCATGCTGGCCCTGGTGGACAACAAGCCCCGCATCCTGACGCTCAAGCAGATCCTCCAGTATTTCCTGGAACACCAGAAAGACGTCGTGACGCGCCGGACGCGCTTCGACCTGGCCAAGGCCAAGGACCGCGCCCATATCCTGGAAGGACTGCGCATCGCCCTGGACCACCTGGACGAAGTCATCCATACCATCCGCAACAGCGCCAACGCCGATGTGGCCAAGGCCGCGTTGATGGAAAAATTCGGGTTGACGGACCGCCAGGCCCAGGCCATCCTGGATATGCGCCTGCAGCGCCTGACCGGACTGGAACGCCAGAAGATCGACGACGAATACGTCGACCTGCTGCAGACCATCGATTACCTGGAAGGCGTCCTGAAGGACGAAAGCAAGGTACTGGACATCATCCGCCAGGACCTGCAGGAAAAGGCCGACAAGTTCGGCGACGACCGCCGCACGGAAATCCAGAACGACCCGGGCGACCTCAACGTGAAGGACCTGATCCCCGACGAAGAGATCGTCGTCACCCTGAGCAACCAGGGCTATATCAAACGCCAGACGCCGGACAACTTCCGCAAGCAGAAACGCGGCGGCGTGGGCAAGCTGGGCGGCAGCGGCAAGAAGGAAGACGATTTCGCCAAGTACCTGTTCCTGGCGCGGACCCACAACCATATCCTGTTCTTCACGAATATGGGCCAGGTCTACACCCTGCCGGGTTACGAAATCCCCGAAGCCAGCCGCCAGGCCAAAGGCACGGCCATCGTGAACGTGCTGCAGCTGAGCCCCGGTGAAAAGATCACGGCGGTCATCAACACGGCCGACTTCGAAGAAGGCAAGTACCTGTTCATGGCCACGAACAAAGGCACCGTCAAGAAGACGAAACTGTCCGCCTTCACGTCGGTGCGCAAGAGCGGCATGCGGGCCATGGCGCTGGACGAGGGCGAAGAGCTCATCAGCGTGCGCATGACCGACGGCAACAGTGAAATCCTCATGGCGACCCGCGGCGGCCTGGCCATCCACTTCGGCGAGACCGACGTGCGCGAAATGGGCCGTCCGGCCCACGGCGTGCGCGGCATCCTGCTGAACCGCAAGGACGAAGTCGTCGCCATGGATACCATTACGGATCCGGCGGCCGAAGTCCTGACCATCACGGAAAACGGCATGGCCAAACGCACCCGCCTGGAAGAATATACGAAACAGATCCGCGGCGGCAAGGGCCGCATCAACTACAACCTGACCGATAAGACGGGCGATGTGGCCGGCATGGCCATCGTCCATCCGGAGGACGAGCTGTATATCATCACGGCCAGCGGCATCATCATGGTGACCGGCGTCAGCGACATTTCCCAGATCGGCCGCAACACCCAGGGCGTGAAAGCCATCTCCCTGAACGAAGGCGACAAGGTCACGGGCATTGCCACGGTCGAACCGGAAGAGAAGATCATGGGCGGCGAAGCCGGCAAAGCCCCGGCGGCGCCGGAAGAAAGCGGGAACGACTGACCGTCGTCCCCTCCCCGGCACCGGCCGGTGCCGGAAAAAAGGCATAGAGAGAGACAGCCAGAAAAAGAGGAAAAGGCAATGGAATTTTTCAGAGAAACAGATGTAGTGGTCATCGGCGGCGGCATTGTGGGCACAGCCATCCTGCGCGAGTTGTCCAAGTACGACCTGCGCTGCCTGCTGGTGGAAAAGGAACCGGACCTGTCCATCGGCACGACGAAAGCCAACAGCGCGGTCTGCCACGCCGGTTTCGATGCCCCTGCGGGGAGCTGGAAAGCAAAAACGAACGTGCGCGGCAACGCGCTCTACCATGAACTCCAGGACGACCTGGACCTGGACATCAAATGGTGCGGCAGCCTTGTCTGCGCCGTCACGGACGAACAGGTGGAACAGCTCGGTGTCCTGCTCGAACGCGGCAAAGCGAACGGCGTGCCGGGCCTGGAAATCCTGACGGGCGACGAGGTGCGGGAAAAGGAACCGAACCTGACGACCACCAAAGCCGCCCTGTGGGCTCCCACGGCCGGCGTCATGTGGCCCTTCGGCGCCGCCATCGCCTTCGCCCAGTGCGCCGTCCAGAACGGCGCCCAGGTCCTCCGGGACTGCGCCGTGACAGGCTTTGTCAAGGAAGATGGCCGCGTCACCATCGTCAACACCACGAAGGGGGCCATCAAGACCCGCTTCGTCATCAACGCCGCCGGCGTCTATGCGGACAAGGTCGCCCGCCTGGCCGGTGACGATTCCTTCACCATTACGCCCCGCAAAGGCGAATACATCTTGTTCGACAAGACCGCCGCGCCGGACCTGGTCTGGGGCATCGTGTTCCCCTGCCCGACCAGGACCTCCAAAGGCATCCTGGTCTGCACTACGACGCACGGCAACACCTTCATCGGTCCCAACGCCAACGACCAGGACGACAAGGAAGACACGGCCGTCACGCCGGCCGGTATGGAGGAAATCATCGCCGGCGCCCGCAAACTCGTGCCGAACCTGCCCCTGGGCGCCGCCATTACGGAATTCGCCGGCCTGCGCGCCGTATCCAGCACGGGGGACTTCGTCCTCGGCGCCTCCCCCGTCCCCGGCTTTTTGAACGCCGCCGGCACCCAGTCGCCGGGCCTGTCCGCGGCACCGGCCATTGCCGAAGTGCTGGTCGAAGCCCTCGGCAAGGAAATGGCCCTGCGCAAAAAATGCAACTGGAACGGCCGCCTGCCCCGGAAAAAGGCCTTCAACAAGATGTCCGCTTCCGAAAAAAAGGCGGTCATCGCCGGCAACGCCCTTTACGGCCGCGTCATCTGCCGCTGTGAGACCGTGACGGAAGGCGAAATCGTCGCCGCCATCCATGAACCTGTCGGTGCCCGCACCGTCGACGGCGTCAAACGCCGTACCCGCGCCGGCATGGGCCGCTGCCAGGGCGGCTTCTGCGGACCCCGTGTCGTGCAGATCCTGGCGCGGGAGCTGCAGGTCCCCGTCTCCTCCATCGTCAAGGAACGGGCCGCTTCGCATCTCTACTATGACAAATTCACGGGCGGCGGAACGGAAGGGGGCAAATGATGATGGAAATGTATGATGTAGTAATCGTGGGCGGCGGCCCCGGCGGCCTGTCCGCCGCGTACTCCGCGTACCGCAACGGCGCGAAGAAGATCCTCGTCCTCGAACGGGACCGCGAACTGGGCGGCATCCTGCAGCAGTGCATCCACAACGGCTTCGGCCTGCACCATTTCCATGCGGAACTGACGGGCCCGGGCTACGCCGGCCGCTGCATCGACCTGGTCAAGGACAAACCGGAAATCGAGACCATGACCGACACCATGGTCCTCGACGTTTCGCAGGACAAGGTGGTGACCGCCGTCAACCCGCAACAGGGCCTCTTCACGGTCCGGGGCAGGACGGTCATCCTCACCATGGGCTGCCGCGAACGTACCCGCGGCGCCATCCGCACGGCCGGCGAACGGCCTGCCGGCGTCTTCACGGCCGGCGCGGCCCAGCGCATGGTCAACATGGAAGGCTACCTGCCCGGCAAGAAGATCGTCATCCTGGGCAGCGGCGACATCGGCCTCATCATGGCCCGCCGCATGACCCTGGAAGGCTGCAAGGTCCAGGCGGTCTGCGAAATCTGCCCCTATTCCAACGGCCTGACCCGCAACATGGTCCAGTGCCTCTATGATTTCGACATTCCCCTGTACCTGTCCCACACCATCCTGAAGATCAAGGGCCGCGACCGCGTGGAAGGCGTCACGGTCGCCAAAGTGGATGCCAGGATGCGTCCTATCCCGGGCACGGAATTCGATATCGACTGCGATACCCTGCTCCTGTCCGTGGGCCTCATCCCGGAAAACGAGCTGTCCCGTGCCGCCGGGGTCGAAATCGCCCCCTTCACGAACGGCCCGAAAGTCGACCAGCACCGCCAGACCAGCCTGCCCGGCATCTACGCCGCCGGCAACGTGGTCCATGTGCATGACCTGGTGGACTTTGTGTCCGATGAAGCCGACATTGCCGGCAAATTCGCCGCCCTCGATGCCCAGGGCAGACTGGAACCCGTCGTCAGCACCGTCGCCGTCAAACCTGTCGACGGCGTGCGCACCTGCGTACCCCAGGTCCTCCACCTTCCCCGGGAAGGCGAAGCCACGCGCCTCTTCATGCGCGTCGGCGCCCCGGCCCGCAAAGTCACCCTCGAAGTGAAATGCGGCGGCGAAGTCCTCGTAAAACGCCTCTTCCCTGTCGTCAAACCGAGTGAGATGATCACCCTGGACATTCCGGCGGATAAGACCGCGATCATGAAGGACGAAATCACGGTAGGACTGAAGGCCGATTAAGGAGGAGCGACATGGAAACGAAAGTGATGAACTGCATCATGTGCCCCATGGGCTGCGAACTGACAGTCACCATGGAACACGGTAAATTCGTGAGCGTCACGGGCAACACCTGTCCCCGCGGCGCCAAATACGCGGAACAGGAAGTGACGGACCCCAAACGCATGCTGACCACGACGGTCCGCATCCAAGGCGCCTTGCTGCCCCTGCTCCCCGTCGTCTCGGCCGACGTGCTGCCCAAAGGCAAAGTCGCGGACTGCATCCGCTTCCTGCGCCAGGTGGAAGTGGAAGCCCCCGTACAGGCCGGCCAGGTCGTCGTGCCCGATATCCTGGACCTCGGCGTCGACATCGTCGCCAGCCGGGCCATGGGAAAAGTGGTCCCGTAAGGTAAAATCCGCCCTATTTCCGGATAAAAAGCTTGGAACCCTTTGCGGAGGGATTCCAAGCTTTTTTTAGGTTCTTTCCGCCCCGGCCCCCGCCGTACACGGGGAAACGGAACTACCCAAGAATGGGAAGAGGATGCAAAATAATAAAAATCCCGTTTTTCATACGTATTGCGAAAATACGTATTTTTTCGACACGTATTAAAAATGGGGGATATGGTATGCTGCTTCTTCAAACCCAGCATTGTCGAAAAAACTGAGGGATTCCTTAGGACGGCAGGGAATCCTTTTCCGCTATAATGAAGATGCAGAAAAGCAATCAGGAATACTTTTCCCTGTTTTTTTACACCCGCCGGGCACAAGGGACGCCCGGCGGGAAGGACGCGGGGGACTTCACAACAGACACAAGGAGGGATGAAGATGGACAAGACCTGTAAAACCGGATGCCGGTGGCTGGCCTTCCTGCTGGCGGCGCTGGTCCTGCTGCTGCCGCATACGGGCTCGGCGGCCGGGAAGACGGTTTTCGTCAATAATGTATACGAACTGATGGAGGCCTTGGCGGACGATACGGAAATCGTGCTGGCACCGGGACGGTACAACATTTCGGAATGGGAGCGGGGCAATGGGGCGCAAAAGCTGATCCATCCCTTTGGCTACAACGAACTCAGCCCGGCCGGCCTGTACCGGGACTATGGACTGGAAATCTGCGGGTTCCGGAACCTGGCCATCCGCGGGCGTGATACCGCTTCCGTGACGGCGGAAATCGTGCAGGAAGACCGGTACGAGCCCGTCCTGAATTTCCGGAACTGCCACGGACTGCAGCTCGCCAACCTCCGCGCCGGCCACGTTCAGGGAAAAGGCTACTGCAGCGGCGCCGTCCTCAACTTCGCCGAAACGTCCGGTGTGGAAATCCGGAATGCCGACCTGTACGGCTGCGGTACATACGGGTACGAAGCCCGGAACTGCAACGGCATCACCGTATACGACAGCGTGATCCGCGACTGTACCTACGGCCTGATTTCCGCCAGCAACTCCACGGGCCTGCGCTGCCTGCGCACCACCTTCAAGGACACAAGTACGAACCTGCCCCTCCTGTGGATGGTATCCTCCCAGGTGGAGCTGACGGATTGTGTCTTCAACAATGTCTACGGTTCCCTGAAAGGACTCCGTGTTTCGGCGGGCCTGCAGGGCAGCAACCAGTGACGGCAGGGAAACGGAGGTAAGGAACCATGACAAAAGACAGACAATGGAGGAAACAGCTGGCCGGCCTGCTCCTGAGTGTACTGGCCCTTCTGTTCGTTTACCTGCCGGCCGGGCTGGCGGCGGATTTTTCGAAACTGGTCATCCTCCATACGAACGACACCCACGGCTTTGACATCCAAAGCGACGGCATTTACGGCATGGCGGCCGTGGCAGCGCTTAAAAAGGACTTCGAGGCCAAAGGGTACGATGTCCTGCTCCTGGATGCCGGCGACGCCATCCAGGACAACAACCTGGTGAACTACAGCAAAGGCAGGTCGGCCATCGCCATGATGAACGCGGCGCGGTACGATGCCATGACCCTGGGCAACCACGAATTCGACTACGGGCAGGATGTCCTCCTGCAGCGGGTGAAGGAAGCGAAGTTCCCCGTCGTGTCGTGCAATGTCCTCGTCGACGCCTGGAACAGGCCCCTGGTCAGGGAAACCGCCGTTTTCCGGAAAGGCGGCGTCCGCATCGGCGTCATCGGCATGACGACGCCGTCGACCGATACCTCGACCAATCCGAAGAATGTCGAGGGGCTTACGTTCCTGTCCGGACAGGCCCTGTTTGACAAAGTGCAGGGCCTGGCGGACGGCCTGAAAGGGCAGGGCTGCGACCTGGTCATCGCCCTAGGCCACATGGGCAGCGAAGAAGGCAATGAAGGCAACCGCTCCGACGATGTATTGCAGCACGTTACGGGCCTCGACATCTTTATCGACGGCCACGACCACAGCGTCAAGAACCGTTATATCGGCAAGGCCCTGCTGGCGGAAACGGGCAGTTACACGCACAACATCGGCGTCATCCGCTGGCAGGAGGACCGCTGGACGGAAAAGTTCTCCCCGGCCGTGACCTTTACCGGCCAGGATAAGGAAGTGCTGCGGATTGCCAACAAGTACAACGCCGAAGTGCAGAAGGCCATGGGCCGCCAGGCCGGTACCGCGCCGTTCCTGCTGGACGGGTCCCGTGATCCCGGCGTACGCACCCGGGAGACGAATCTCGGGGATTTTGTGGCGGACGCCTTCCTGTGGCAGGCCCGGACGGCCCTGAAACCGTACGGCCTCGACGTGGACGGGGCCATCGTCAACGGCGGCGGCCTGCGGAAGAGCATTCCCGCCGGCCCCGTCACGGTCGGCTCCGTAACGGCTGTGCTGCCCTACAACAACCAGCTCTTCCTCATGAAACTGAAAGGGGCCGTCCTGCTGGAAATCCTCGAAGCCGGATATTCCACGGCACCCGCGGCCAATGGCGCCTTCCCGCAGCTGGCAGGGATCAAAGTGACGGTCCGGACGGGCGTACCGTATGAAAAAGGGCGCCAGTATCCGAATTCCACCTACTTTGCCCCGGCGAAACCGGGCAGCCGCGTCACCGTGGAAGAAATCAATGGCAAGCCCTTTGACCCGGACAAGGAATACGTCCTCGCCGCGCCGGAGTTCCTCTGCCGCGGCGGCGATACCTACGGCGCCCTGGCAGAGGAAGGGGCGGCCGAAATCCGCGGTACCGGCTACATCGATACGGACGCCGTCCTCAACTTCCTGGCGGAGCTGGGCGGCACCGTCGGGGAACCCTACGCGGAACCGGCCGGCCGGGTACGGCTGGTGGAATAGGGACCCTGACGAAAAGCGGAATAAGCACCCTGACGAAAAAAAGGATTGCGGCCTCCCAGAGGCCGCAATCCTTTTCCTTTTATGTGTCGTGACACTGTTGAGCACGCGACCGAATAGGGAAGCGTGCGAAACAAAGAACCACCCGCTATGCGGGTGGAGTCAAATTGTTATACAAAAAAATCACCCTACGTTATAATACAGATGTTCAAGCCGTATTGTAACAAGAAAGGGTGATCCTATGTCAACTAAGGCCGAAAGCCTAGCTCACACCAAATGGATGTGCAAATATCATGTGGTGTTCACACCTAAGTATAGAAGAAAAATAATCTATAATCAATACCGGGAAAGCATTCGGGATATTATCAAAAGATTATGCGCATACAAAGGTATGGAAATCATAGAAGGGCATCTCATGCCGGACCATGTGCATCTGTTGCTCTCCGTCCCACCCAAGTACAGCGTGTCATCATTCATGGGCTACCTGAAAGGTAAGAGCGCCCTGATGATCTTCGACAAGCATGCCAATCTGAAATACAAGTTTGGAAATCGGCACTTCTGGGCAGCGGGATACTACGTTAGCACGGTAGAAGTGAATGAGGCCACCATTGCAAAATATATCAGGGAGCAAGAGCAGCACGATGATATAGCGATGGACAAATTAAGCGTAAAAGAGTACGAGGATCCGTTCAAGAGTCCAGGCAAGTAATACTGGAGCTCCTTTAGGAGCTGCTACGAGTCAAGGGCAATACGGCTTGAACAAAAGTGAAAGCCAGCGCCTTTAGACGCTGGCCGGTAACAGCGGCTTATAGCCGCAGAGCAAACCGCCCGTTAGACAGGCGGTGTTGATTCCTGCCTTACGATTTCACGTTGATATAGCCTTTGTTCGCCGCTTCGATGGCGAGCTGCAGCAGCGTCTTGAAGCCCGTTTTGGCCAGCATCTTGTTGATGTGGAAATTGATGGTGCTGTCGCTGATGAAGAGCTCCTTCGCCATCTCGCGCCGCGTCAGTCCCGCCGAATACAGGCGCAGGATCTCCAGCTCCCGTTCGGTCAGGAAGCACTGGGCCGCGCCGAAGGTCATGGTGTTCCGCGAGACATCGGGATAGCGGTGCACTCCGGCCATGGTGGCGCGGATGCATTCGACGAACTCCTCCATGGACGACGTCTTGTAGAGGAAACTGTCGGCGCCGGCCTCCTTGCCGCGCTCCAGGAAATTGAGTTCCGGAAACCCCGTCATCAGGATGACCTTGATGGCGGGGTCCGCCTTTTTGATCCGCGCCGTGGCGTAAATGCCCAGAATGTCGCCGTCAGCGCAGATATCCATGAGGACGCAGTCCGGGTGCCACATGCGGCACGCCAGGTCCGCGGCCCCGGCATCGGCAATGGCTGCGACGACGCGGATGTCTTCGTAATTGTGCATGGCGCTCGTAAAGGTGTCCAGCAGGATTTGCTGGTCCTCCACAATCAATACCTTGATCATTTCCCTATTCCTCCCCGCTTCCTGATTCCTCCGTCCCCTTCCCTTTCCAATCCTGCCGTCACGCCGGCGGCCGTTCCGTTTCGCAATGGATTCGGAAGAGGGGCCGGTGTCCGACGCGCAGGACGCCGCCGAGACTTTCCATGCGCTCCCGCATGCCCGTCAGACCCGTGCCGAACCGGGGCGGCGCTGCCGTACCGCCGCCGTTGTCGAACAAATCCAGGGTATACCGGCCCCGCGTTCCGGCCAGGCGGATGACGACCTTGTCGCAATGGCCGTGGCGCACGGCATTGGTCAGGCCTTCGCGGATGATGTCCACAAAGGCTTCGGCCGTCCTTGCGTCTTCGGGCAGTCTGCCATGGCAATGCACGGTAATCCCGATTTTGCGGTACGTGGACAATATATTGGACAGCACGGTTTCCGGCTTGCTTGCGCGGGACATCTTCATTTCGCGGATGACCTCGTCCAGCAGCGGCGCGACGCGGGCAGCGGCCCCGCCGGCGTCCGTGTCGATCAGGTGCTGCACCAGGGCCAGGCGCTGGCCCAACAGGTCGTGGATGAAGAAGCGGATCTTCGTCGCCACCTGTTCCTGCGTGATTTCTTCCAGGCGCCCCAACAGGTCCTTGATTTTCCCACCCTGTTCCGCCAGCAGGGCGTTCTGCTCCTGGAGCTGCCGGTTGACAGCGTCCTCGGCCGTGACATCTTTCACGAGGATCTGCGTCATGGGGCCGTCCGGCGTCTGCAGTTCCGAACGGCTGAGCAGGACGGCCTGCCCGTCGGGAAAGCGCAGGAACAGCTCCATGCCGAGGCGTTGGAGGGCGAGGCACCGGTCCGGCGGGCAGGTGGCGGCCTCGTGCCAGAAGTGGCGCAGGTCGCCGTAATACCGGCCGAAGCGCTGGTAACACAAATCGAGGAAGGCCGTGTTGGCGAGGAAGATGTTTCCGTCTTTCCGGGCAAAGGCGAGGCCCAGGGGCAGGTTGTCCATGGCCGCCTTGATGGTGTGGGGCGTCAGGAGGTCCCGGCGCTGGTGCCAGAGGAGGCGCGCCGCGAAAAACTCCCGCAGGGTCCACAGGACGAGGGCTGCCGCCAGGCCCGGCCAGCCCAGGCGTGCCATAACGCCGGGCAGGGTGAGGACGACCGCGGCGGCCAGGCACAAGTCCCTGGGCAGGCAGCGCTGCTCCAGGGCGAGGGTGGCCAGGGCAGCGGCGCCGGCGGCATAGCGCCAGCCTGTCAGGGACGGCAGGATCAGTCCGCCCAGGTAACGCGCTTGCAGCGGTTGGGCCAGGAGGGGATAGACGAACAGGATGGCAAAGACCAGCAGGATTCCTTCCCGGAGCAGTCCGGCACGGTGCCGCCGGTCCCCCAGGTGCGGGGCCTCGGTCAGGAGAAAGGCCTGCAGGCAGACCAGGAAGCAGCCGTACAGCAGGAGGAGCCGGTGCCAGGGCGCGTCGAGGAAATAGAGGTCTGTCATGGCGCGGGCCTCCTTTCTTCTTCCGGTTTCAGGGTGACATATAATGTCGCCGAGTCGTCGTCCTCGTCAAACTCCGTCCGGCAGGACGCCCACTCCTTGCGGCGGGCGATGGTGCGGCCGGCCGCGGCGAGGATGCCTGCCAGGCCCGGACTGGCAAGGCACACCAGACGCAGGGCGCCGCCGGTTTCCACCAGGCTCAGGAGGACCGTTCCCCCGGGAAGGCGGCTGCAGCTTTCCAGCAGGAACTCCGCGAGGTCGTACAGGACCAGGGCGTCGCCGGCCGCCAGCAGGGGACGGTCAAGACGGTATGTGCAGGCGCTCTGCAGGCCGGCTGCGGTGAAAGAATCGCAGCTTTCCCGCAGGGCCATCATGAACTCGAGGGATTTGACCGTACCCTGGCCTTTGGACGAAAGCAGCAGGACGCAGCGCTTTTTGAGATACACGATGAGGCAGCTCACCAGGCGCATGATGCGCTTCTGCCCGGTCCGGTCCAGGTCCCGCCGTTCCAATTGCCCCGTGAGGACGCGTACGGCGTGGCTTTTGGATTCGCAGATGGCGGCCAGTTCCGCAAAGAGGCGGTTCTGCTGCTGCAGCGTCAGGTAGCGGGAGCGGATTTCCCGGCGCCGGCGGAGCAGGCGGACATAGCGCGACAAGGTGCGGTTGCTCAGATCCAGGGAATGGCGCAGGCGGCGGATTTCCGACAGGTCTTCCTGCCACCAGAAAGAGCCCCTGTCCAGCGGGAGGCGGTGGAGGACCAGGCCCGATTCCGGCGGATGGGGCCGGGGCAGGATGCCGTAGACCGTGTGTCCCGCGGCATCGCAGATGGCCATGGAGACCGTGGAACAGTCGAAGGCCCGCTCGTAGCCCCGGTTGACGGGAAGCAGGTACAGATAATCCGACACGGCGGCGAAGGCGAGGCAGCCCCAGATGAGGACGAGGCACGTGTCCCAATGGCGGGCGCTTGCAAGATTCATGCCGTAGCAGAAATGGTACGCCAGTTCCAGGCTCAGGATGAGCGCCGGCAGGGCGTATTTCCACTGCAGGACCGTCCCGGCATCAGCCCTTTCCCCGGTCTCGTCCGGCCTCTTCCGGGGGTGGCGGACCATGGCGCAGCTGTTGCGCACGAGGAGGAGGAAGGCGGCGCAGAACTGGGCCGCCAGGAAGCACTTGATGAGGGAGCCCGCCAGCGTGATTTCGTACACATTGCTGCCCAGCGCGGGCCCCAGGGGAAACGCGGCAAAGGCTTCCGTCAGGTCATTGGTGAGGATGACCAGGCACGCGGCCCCGTCCAGGGCGGCCAGACCCTTCCACCACGAAGGCACGCGGAAGTCGCCGTGCCGCCGGGTCATATAGTAAATGGACAGGAGCAGGGACAGGGCGATGAGGAAGTAGGGCGGATAGAAGGCGTACCAGAGGAACCGGTTCAGCGGCGAGGTTTCGTCCGTGTACAGTTTGAAGAACCGCACCAGGGCCAGCAGCACCAGGGAGCCTTCGGCAAGGCGGGCCGCCAGCAGGACATTCCGCCGCTGGGTATGGTGCTGCAGGAAGCCGAAGACGAGGAAGATGGCCGCGAAGGTGACCAGGTAAGCCGCAATCAGGCTGGTGCGGCCGTTCCGGGCCCAGACGCGGTAGCGGGCCACGTGGCGCCGCAGCAGGGCCGGCAGGGCCAGGCAGGTGGCTTCGAAGGTTTCGGGATCTTCCAGGTCTGTCTGCGGCGGCCGGGCGTTGCCCCCGGCCAGGGGCCGGTCGCTCAGCAGGCCCCGGGTCACGTGCAGGGGATGGGTCCGGGGCGTGACCAGGACCAGGTGGTTCCGGTCCTGGAGCTGGCGCCGCCGTTCCGCTTCGGACCGGAACAGGATTTCCACGGGGAAAGGCGCCGGCGCGACAGCGGAATGGTCCCGGCTGTATTCCCGGCCCCGGTAGTGGACCACGAGGCGCCCGTCCTGCCACAGTTCCGTCAGGAGGGACAGGACATCCTGTTCGCGGCAGCTGCCCCGGAGGGCCAGCGTCAGGGCCAGGATCCCCGACTTCCAGTCGGCATCGCCGTCTTCGATGCCGATGACGGCCCGGCTGCGGTACAGATCCTGCCAGTCCGAAATCTCTTCCTGGCAGAGGCCGCGGTTGACGAGGAAGACGATGTCGTCGATTTCCCGGGGATACCAGTACAGGGGCTGTCCCTGCCGGACGAGCAGCACGGCTTCCGAATCCCGGGCCGGAAGGGGTCCGGCGCCTGCCGGCCGGGCCGGGCACAGCAGGCACAGGGCGCAGAAAAGCAGCAGGGCAAGGCGGATGTACCTTGCCGCCACGTCCGCAAAAAAGCCGCGCCTCTCCATGGTTCCTTCCTCCGTCCGATTTTTCCGGTCTGGCCGGGTTCCATTTATGTAATGATACTACGGAAGGCACCTTTTCGGCAAATAAATCCGCGCTTCTTCCCCAAAGACTGAGGAATTCCTTAGGCCGGCCGGCCCCCCTTTCCTGCTACAATGAAACCGGAAAAGTGGAACCATTCCGTCCAGACAAGGGAATGGAAACAGAGTCCCCTCAGTCAGTAAAAAGGAGGAAGACCATGGGTTTGATTAAAGCAGCATTGGGTGCCGCCGGCGGTGTATTGGGCGATCAATGGAAAGAGTTCATCTATTGCGAAGGCATGCCGGCCGATGTCCTGATGACGAAAGGCCGGAAACGGACCTCGAGCCAGGGGCGCAGCTCCAACACTACGGCCGAGGACAACGTCATTTCCAACGGCTCCGTCATCGTCGTCAATAACGGCCAGTGCATGATGATTGTGGAAAACGGCAAGGTCGTGGATGTGTGCGCCGAACCGGGCCAGTATACCTATGACCAGTCTTCGGAACCGTCCCTCTTCACCGGCGGCCTGAACAAGGACAGCGTCGTCGCCGTCTTCAAGCAGGTGGGCCGGCGCTTCACCTTCGGCGGCGATCCCGGCAAGGACCAGCGCGTCTATTTCTTCAACACGAAAGAAATCATCGGCAACAAGTACGGTACGCCGAGCGAAATCCCCTTCCGCACCGTCGACGATACGACGCACCTGAGCCTGACGGTGCGCATCCGCTGCTTCGGCGAATACAGCTACCGGATCATGGACCCCATCCTGTTCTACACCCACGTCGTCGGCAACGAGTCGGACGAATATCGCCGCAGCCAGATTGACAGCCAGCTGAAATCGGAACTGCTGACGGCCCTCCAGCCGGCGTTTGCCAAAATCTCGGCCCAGCGGATCGATTACACGGAACTGCCGGGACGCACGTTCGAGCTGGCCGATGCCCTGAACGAAGTCCTGTCCAAGCGGTGGCGCGAGCTGCGCGGCATCGAGATCGTCTCCTTCGGTGTCAACAGCGTCAAGGCGAACGAAGAGGACGAAGCGAAGATCCAGAAGATCCAGATGGGCATGGCCACGGCGAATCCGGCCATGGCCGCCGGTGTGCTGGCCGATGCCCAGGCGGACTTCCTGCGGTCCGTCGGGACCAACGAAGGCGGCGGCCCGGCCATGGCCTTTATGGGCATGGGCATGGCGAACGCCACGGGCAACAACATCGCCGGCCTGTTCAACCAGGCGCAGGCCGCGCAGACGCCGCAGGGAGCCCCTGCTCCCGCCCAGGGCGGCTGGGACTGCCGCTGCGGACAGAAAGGCAACACGGGGAAATTCTGCATCAACTGCGGGAACCCGAAACCGGAACCGGCCGCCGGCTGGTCCTGCCCGTCCTGCGGCACGGTGAACCAGGGCAGGTTCTGCATGAACTGCGGGACCAAAAAACCGGCGGACGCACCGCTGTACCGCTGCGACAAATGCGGCTGGCAGCCCCCGGATCCCCACCATCCGCCCAAGTTCTGCTCGCAGTGCGGCAATCCCTTTGACGACAACGACAAGATGTGACCGGGCCATCCTTCCGATTCCGCGGAGAAGGCAGGAGCCGGATGGACAGGGAAACATGAAAAAGACGGGAGGTACGTTATGGCGGATACATCGGTAAGCTTCAAATGCCCGAATTGTACGGGCCCCCTGAGCTATGTGCCGGGCCAGTCGGAAATCGTATGCGAATACTGCGGCACCCGGCTCTCCGTAGCCGACCTGGAAGCCTACTATGCCAGGAAGGAAGAGCAGGCCGCCAAGGCGGAACAAGCGAAAGAACAGAAATGGAACACGGAAGGAGCCGGCGCAGCCTGGAACGAAGACGAGCAGAAAATGCTCCGGGCCTTCCAGTGCCCGTCCTGCGGCGCCGAAATCGTGACGGACGACAACACCATGGCCACGGAATGCTGCTACTGCGGCAACCCGACGATGATTTCCGCCCGCTACGAAGGCGCCCTGCGGCCGGACTACGTGATCCCCTTCCAAAAGACCAGGGACGAAGCCAAAGAGGCCTTCCGGGCCTTTTACGAAGGCAAACGCCTGCTGCCGGACAACTTCCTGTCCGATACGCGCATCGACTCCATCCAGGGCATGTACGTGCCCTTCTGGCTCTTTGATTCCTGCGTGACGGCCACCGGCAGCTACCGCGCCAAAACGGTGCGGACATACCGCCGGGGGAACTGCGAAGTCACGGAAGCAGAGTATTACGAATGCCAGCGGGAAGGCTCCCTGGCCTTCTCCAAAGTCCCTGTCGACGGCAGCCGGCGCATGGACGATACGTGGATGGAGAGCATCGGGCCCTACGACTATTCCTTCCTGCAACCCTTTACGACGTCCTATCTGGCGGGATACCTGGCGGACCGGTACGATGTCGCGGCCGACGAGGCGGCACCCCGGGCCCAGGAGCTGGTGGAACACGCGGCCCTGGGGGAACTGGAAAAGACCGTGACAGGGTACACCTCGTTCGAGCAGCAGGAAGCCTTTGTCACGAAAGATGCCGAAAACAAGGTGTCTTACGCCATGGCCCCTGTGTGGATCCTGACCACGCGCTTCCAGGACGAGCCCTACACCTTCCTCATGAACGGCCAAAGCGGGAAGTTCGTCGGCAAACTGCCCATTGACGAAGGCAAGTGCAAAAAATACACGGCCGGCGCCTTCGTGGTCCTGCTGCCGGTCTTCTATTTCCTGGCCAAACTCGTCCTGGGTTCCCTGAACGTGCTGTAAGGAGGTGCCAATATGACCATCGGGAAACGTTTCCTCAAACTCTTCTTCGCGGCGCTGGCCTTCGTCTGCCTGCCGGTGCTGGCAGGTCCCGCAGGGCCGGCGGCCCGGGCGGCTGCGCCCCTCTTCGGAACCCAATCCATCCAGGACGGCGCCCGGCTCCTGCAGCAGCCGGAGCGGGCCCGGCTCACGAAAGCCCTGGAAGCGGTGGAATTGAAACACAACATCGGCATCGGCATCGTCACCGTGCAGTCCCTGGGCGCCGTGACACCCGACGCCTACGCCGGACAGCTCCTGAAGAGCCGCTACAACAAAGGCGGCAAGGGCAACATCGTCCTGGTCCTGGATATGCAGAAACGGGACTGGTATATCGGCACGGACGAAAAGATGCGCGCCATGATTTCCGACAAGGCCGGCATCAAGGCCCTGGGCGGCCGGTTCACGAAATCCCTTTCCAAAGGAAACTATGCCGAAGCCTTTACGGCCTTTGTCAACGGCACGGATGAACTGACCTCCTATTACGAGAAAGAAGGCAAAGCCTACGATCCTGCCGGCCGGTTCAGTATCCTGGCCCTGGTGACCGGCGCCGTCCTGGCGGCAGCAGGCGCCCTGGGCGTGCGCAGCTGGCTGCGCGGCACCATGAGCAACGTGGCGCCCAGCGTATCGGCAGCCCGCTATATCGAGGAAGGCAGCTTCCACCTGGTTGTCAGCGACGACCAGTATCTGTACACGGACCGGACGGAACGGCCCCTGCCGCAGAAATCCGGATCGTCGGAAAGCGGCGGCGGTGGCGGCAAGTTCTGATCCGCTTCCGGCGGGGGAAGGGGTGTTTCCTCTTCCCTCTTTTTGCAAAGGTGGTGAAAACGATGGCAGTACTGACAACGCGGAACAAGTCCGCACGACGGGGCCTTCGCGCCCTGGCCCGGGCGTCCTGCCTCCTGGCCGTGGCAGCGGCTCTCTTTTCCGCGGCACCGCAGCCTGTCCGGGCCGGTGTTTATACGGAGGAACTCGGGGAAATGCAGACCCTGCTCCAGGATATGGTCGTGAAACAGTCCAGAGGGCAGACGGACACCGCCCCGGACCGGGAGGACCTGATGGCTGTCTGGGAAAGCGCCCGGAACCTGCCGCCGGACGAAGTGTTCAACCAGACCCGCTATGTCCTGGCCGACATCAACGGCGACGGCGAAGGGGAACTCCTGACGGGAGACGCCGAGGGACGGATTACGAACCTGTACACCCAGCAGGGGGGCCGGCCCCGCCACGTGAAAAGCGGCTTTGTCCGCGATGCCTGTTATTATCTGGGCGGAAACCGCTTCCTGAGCACGGGCAGCACCGGCGGCCGCAACATGGTCCTCTCCCTCTGGCACCTGGACAAGCAGGGCAGCCCGGTCTGTGACCAATACTACTATACCAGGGAGGCGGAGGCAGATCCCGCCCGGCAGGAAGTTTACGTGGGGACGGACCCCAATACGGACGGGGCGGCCGCAAAAAAGAGTACCTATACAGTCGGGGAACTCAACGACTTGCGGCAGCAATATGAAGGGAAACGCTTCTCCCTGCCCTGGCGGCCCCTGGCTGATTTCGGGAACCAGCCGGTGGAAATCACCTTCTTCAACCTGGGCGGTGCCAAAGTGCAGCTGGAATACACGGCGACCCGCTACGTGAAGGATTTCCATGTCGTCCAGGTGGAAGCGGTGCCCGACGGCGGCAGCTTCCGCCAGCGTCTCGTCCAAGACCTGCCCGCAGGGGATCTGGCCCTGGCGGAGAGCTTCCGCGGCGAACCCTGTGTCAACGGCGCCCGCAGCCAGTTCCTGACGGACGGCTTCACGTACCGGGACCACACCGGCAGGCGGCACTACTACCAGTTCCACTACAGCGGGGCGGACGGTTCCCTGATCGGGTCGGAGGAGCAGATTCCGTGGTAAAGAAAACCGCCGTCATTGCCGCTGTCCTGGCAGCGGTTCTCGTGCTGGCCTTCGCAGGCCTTTGCTGGTATTCGCAGCAGCACGTCCTGGACAAGGACGGCATGGAACGGAATCCGGACCGGTACCCGTTGGAACAAGTGGAGCCGCAGAAAAAGGGCAGCGCTGAGGCGCTGCCCTTTCTGCATGGTTCCTTAGGACGGGTCAGAACCCGAAGGTGACGCTTCCGCCGAGGACGCGCTGCCGCAGGTCGCCCAGGAGGGGCGACCTGCGGATGCTTTTCAAATCGTACCCTTCCAGGGTCAGCAGGACCCCCGGGGCCAGGACATAATCCAGGGAGAGGCCCCAGCCTTTCATGCCCAGGCGCTGGTCCGCCGTGTCGAAAAAGCCGGGCCAGCCGTTCATGGTATGGACAATGACCGATGCCTGGGGCTGGTGGTAATAATGGAGTCGGATGCGCCGGCTGCCGGGATCCGTGTAAAAATAGTCGCCCAGATTGAAATTCAGCGTATACCCGTACTGGCTGGCCACGTCTTCCCGCCGGTCCCGTCCTTTCGCGAAGAGATGTTCCCAGCCGAGGAAGGCCGTCGGCGTGAAATAGTACCCGGGCTCCAGGCTGGCCACTTCCTGCTCGTTCCACTTGCCGTCCGGGTTGCCTTCGTTCCGGAACCGGGTGTAGACTCCCTCGAACGAGAAGCCCTTCTTTTTGACGATATTGTACGTGGAAACGAGAAAGCCTTCCCGCCGGTTCCGCCCTTTGCCGATGCGGCCGGCAATGAGCTGGGCGGCCCGGTCCCCTTTGCGTTCGGCCCGGATGCGGATGCCGTCGACGGTGGTGTCAAAGACATTCCCCCAGCCGGACTTGTATCCGAACCGGCCGGCATAATATCTCCAGACAGGATAGTTCCCGGTGACATAGGCCCGGAACACATGGGCCCGGTCATCGAGCCCGCGGTCATTCAGGACGCGGTTGTCCTCGACCGCTGTATGGGCGGACCAGTGGTCATCCATATGGTAATCCAGGTAGAGCCGCGTGCGGAACGTCGGCATGATCATTTTGTCCTGGAAGGCTTCCTGGCGGCCCGTGCGGGGGGACAAGGCCCGGCCGTCGAAACGGCCCTGGCCGTAAAGGTAACGGAACGTGCCGTGGAGTTCGAATGTCCCCGCTTTGGAAGGCGGTTCCGCTTTGTCCGGCAACGGGTCCGGATTGGATCCGGCCTCCACTTCCCGGGATGCCTGAACCCGTGCTCCCTGCCGGGCGCTGCCGGCCTGGCCTGCGGTCAGCCCCTTTCCCGGTCCCCCTGCCGGGCCGGGCGCCGCTGTCACAGCCTGGGGCAGCAGCAAAAGGAATGCCAGCAGCCCGCCGGAGAGGACGGCCCCTCTTCCGGAACCCCGGAGCATTGCAATTTTCTGTAAATTAAACGTTCCGTCTTCCCCCGTCAACCCCTTGTCCCCCTTTTTCTTGTTTAGGAAATTCCTACTCCTGTCTGTTATTGTACCATAGGGAGGACACAGACTGCAAAAAGGGAACAAGGTAAAATCAGGACATGCCGGAGCGGGATGCTGTTTCAGGATATTTTTACAGGAAATCTGATTTTCATGTACTTTATAAAAAGAATTTGATATAATCGATATAACATAATTAAATAAAAAGTTTTTATTAAAACATAAAGATGTTTCAAACGTGTTTTATCAGAAAACTAATGTTTGTGTATTGTCATTTTTATTTTAATTTTGGGGTTCAGGAAAAGAATGCAGGGAGGATTTTGGCAATGAACAGAATTTACCAAGTCATCTGGAACCGCGTGCGCAATTGTTATGTCGTCGTGTCGGAACTGGCCCGCCGGGATGGCAAAGGAACGCTGCGCCGCCGGAAAGCGGCTGCCGCCGTGGGGGCCGGCCTGCTGGCTTTTGGGGCGGCCGTTTCCCCTGTGCTGGCGGCAGAGCCGGAGGCCGGGATCATTCAAAGGAATCAATATGTGGCTTTCAAGTACGCTTCGGGGGATCCCAGCGGAAACACCTGGGTCATCAATGGTGCCACGTACAATAAGGTCCAGGTGGATGGCTAGTGGTTCTGGGTACGGGATGAGTATGTCGTCAGCGGCACGGAAGACGGCACGTACAATCCTCTTTCCCGGACGGGCGAGCGCTATGACGTCAGTTATACCGGCAGCGGCACCCAGCCGGCGGACATCCTGGCCGCGGTCTCGTCCCTCGTTTCGGCCAGTGGCACCGCCACGAACGCCGGCGAGTCCTTGAACCGGATTTCCGCCTCTGCGTTCGAGGGGGTGAGTACCGGCGGCGGGACGGGCGTAGCCGGCGGCTGGGACTACATCATCTACGACCCCAGCTGGAATGGCCATGCCTACGCGTACGCCGACGGCTATGCCAACGTGCGCAATGCCGCCGCCGGAAATACGGGGCTTCCCCTGGGCTTTGTGACGACCGCCACGGCGGGATCCAAACTCGTCTGGAATGACACGCTCAGCCGGTATACCTACGACGGGACGATGGTCGATCCGTCGAATATCTATGTCGTCGGGGACAAGGTCGGTGTCTTCACCAACTATGAAGGAACGGAAGTCTACAAGGGGACGGTCTACGGCGCACACAACGAAATCCTGAAGACGGTCTACAAGGACGGGGCCTATTACAGCTACTGGGCGGCGCAGGTCACGGATTCCACGGCCACCATGAGCACCTACCGGGTCGCGGATTACAACAATGACCTGGATACGCTGGTGCAGAACGATACGGCCCTGTACCACAATGACATCCAGTCCGTCGACATGGCGGCCGGCGGCACGGCAGAGGCGCCGACGGTGACGATTACGGCCATGCGCAACGGCGTTGACGCCGCCCAGGCCGTGGAGGGGGCTGTCACGGTGAGCGGCGGCGGCGGTACGGACGGCACGGATACCTACATCACCTTGTCGAACCAGACGGGCGGCGCCACGGTCACGCAGACCTTCCCGACCGGTTCCAGGGTCACGGCCGGTACATACGATGCCCCTGAAGGGTCGCAGGAACTGAAGAGCCTGGTCATCAACGGCGTTTCCTATGACATCGGCAAAGCCGCAGACCCGCTGGTATTCGGCGGGGACAATTCCGGGACCGCGACGCTTTCCAAGGGCCCGGGCGAACAGCTGGATATCCGGGGCGGGGCAGACGGCTCGGCCCTGACAGAGAACAACATCGGCGTCCAGGTCGCGGACGGGGTCTTGAACGTCCGGCTGGCCAAGGACGTGGATCTGACGTCCGACGGCTCCTTGACGGCCGGCAATACGACCGTTGATACGGCGGGGATCACCATTGTCAACACCAGTGACAACACGAAGAATGTCGTGCTCCAGGGGGATACGGTCTCCCTGGGCGGCAACCAGGTCCATCACGTGGCCGACGGTACGGACGGCACGGACGCGGTCAACCTGTCCCAGCTCCAGGCGGTGGAGGCGAAGGGCCTGAATTTCCAGGGCAACAATACGGACACGACGGTCCATGTCGCCCAGGGCGGCACGCTCCAGATCCAGGGCACGGGAGGAAAAGAGGCGACGGCGTATTCGGGAGAAAATATCCGCGTCACGGCCAGTTCCGACGGTTCGCAGCTGAATATCGGCCTGGACAACAATCTCCGCGTGGACAGTGTGACGGCCGGCCAGGCCAGCGATGGCACGGTGACGGGCTATGCCGGCACCATATACATCGTCGGGCCGTCCAAGGACAGCACGCAATATGTGAAGACGGCCATTACGGCGGGGCAGGGTACGGACAGCGAGGCGGCCCTGGACGACAGCAGTATCGCCCGTCTGCGCTACCAGGCATCCGACGGGGACCGGCACACCCTGGCCACGCTGGAAGACGGCCTGTCCTTCACGGGCGATGCCGGCGCGACGGTCAACCGTGCCCTCAACAGCACCCTGGCCCTGACGGGCGGCGTGACGGATTCCTCGGCCCTGACAGACAAAAACAACATCGGCGTCGTGACCAATGCCGGCGGAACGGGCTTTGACATCAAGCTGGCCAAGGAGCTGACCGGCCTGACCTCTGTTTCCCTGGGGACCAACGTGGTCCTGGGAACCCAGCTGGCAGGCGATGCTTCGACGGAGACCGGCGATTACCTGAGAGGCCTGGACAACGTGACCTGGACGGTAGGCGCCTCCACGGAAACACCGGACCGGACGGCCACGGAAGGACAGCTGCAGAGCGTGTCCGATGTGGCGGCGGCGAACCAGGCCGGCGTCGCGGAGAATAAGGCAGACATCGCCAAAGGGCTGAATTTCGCGACGAACACGAAGGAGGCCGACGGGACCACGGACAAGACGGTCCGGCGCCAGCTCGGCGACACGGTGTCCATCAAGGGACACGATGTCCAGACCGGCCATACCTATAAGACCGACAACCTGACGACGGCCCTGGACGAGGACGGCAATATCACAATCCTCATGGATACGCAGCTGACGGCCGACAAAGTCACGGTCGGTACGGGCTCCCGCGCCCTCACCCTCGACGGGACGGACGGCACCCTGAAAACGGGCAGTTCGACCCTGGACGGCAGCGGCCTGACCATCGCAGGCGGACCTTCCGTCACGACTTCCGGAATCCTGGCCGGCAACCGGCAGATCCAGAACGTGGCCAGCGGCGCTACGGGCGTCGATACATCGAACCGGCCCGTATATAACGAGGATGACAACGCCGCCAACATCGGCGATGTGAAGACCCTGGGCGCCCGCATGGTGACGGTCAGCGGCGACAGCAGCGGGAAAAAGAACACCAAGGTCACGAAAACGACAGCGGACGACGGGACCGTGGATTACGAAGTGACCCTGAACGATGTCCTGACCCTGGGAAGCGCCGGGGACGGCACGGCGGTCCTCAACGGCACCACGGGCGCCCTGACCCTGGGCACCCTTGTTTCCCTGGACGGCGCGGCAGGCACAGGTTCCGTCGGCTCCCTCCGGCTGGGCAATTATACCGGGACCGGCACGTGGGTCCTGACGAATACCGACGGCAGCGCCGTGACGGGGGGCACCTATCTGACGGGGCTGACCAACACTGCCTGGGATACGGCCGCGCCTGTCTATGTCAGCGGGCGCGCCGCGACGGAAGATGAACTGGCCTCCGTGTCCCAGACGGTCACGGCCGGCTGGGAAGTCGATGTGGACGGCACGAAGCTGAAAGATGTGACGCCTTCCAGCAATCAGTTGAACATTGCTGCCGGCAGCAACATCGCACTGACCGGCAGCGACGATACCCTTACCATCGCCACGCAGAAAGATGTGGAGTTCGATACGGTCCGCACCGGCGGGGCCCTTATGGGGACCCAGGCCGGCGGCGGGGCGAATACCTCGACGGGCACCTACCTGACGGGCCTTTCCAATACGGCCTGGCAGACCGATAACATCGTGGAGGACCGGGCGGCGACGGAAGGACAGCTGAACAGCGTGGCAGAACTGGTTAAAGGCGAAGCCAGCGCGGCCGACATCTACGTGACCGGCGGCGGAATCACCTATGATACGGACGGCAGCTCCACGCTGACCCTGACCCGGGGAAACACCGCCGGTACGATCGATCCGGTGACGATAGGAGGAATCCACGATTACTATGTGACAAGCGGCAGTTTGAGCGACGACGGCCAGACTCTGACCCTGACGAGGAGTGGGAGTGACGACGGCATCACGGTGGATATGGGCAACCTGTACCGTGCGGACGACCGTCTTGTTGCCGCTGATACCGCATCGGGCGAATACACCGTCGATGGCGACGGGAAAGTCACCCTTCATGTGACAAATGCCGCGGACGTAGCAGCCGGCAAGGATCCCACGGAGATCGTCATTTCCGGCATTGCCTCCCAGGCCGAGCTGGACGCGGGCTTCAATTTCACGGCCAGCGCCCTGGCGGAGGGAGCCACGCACCTTTCCTATCAAGCCAGACTGGGCGATACCATCGGAATCTACGGGAAGCAGCAGGCAGGACACACGTACAACAGCGACAACATTACGACGACCATCGACGACCAGGGCAATATCCGGATTTTGCTGGATGACGACCTGACCGCCACGAGCCTGACCGCCGGTTCCGCGGCGACGGACGAAGCGGAAGGAATCAATGGGTCCGTGAAGGCCACGGGCAAGGACGGGGCCTATGTGGCCCTGAACGGGGAAGATGGCTCGCTGCGCCTGGGCAATGCCAACGGGAACCACAGCGCCGTCGTCCAGAATTACGGCGGACCGGCCTTTCTCGCGGACAGTGCCGCTACGGGCGGTTCCGCTCCCCGGCTCCAGTACTGGGCGGCCGGTACCGACGAGGACGACGCCACGGCGTCCCAGACCCTCCACACCCTGGCCACGCTGGAAGACGGCCTGTCCTTCACGGGCGATGCCGGCGCGGCGGCCGGCTCCAGCGCGACGGTTAACCGTACCCTCAACAGCAACCTGACCCTGACGGGCGGCGAGAGGGACCTGGCGTCCCTGACGGCAGACAGCAACATCGGCGTCGTGACCAATGCCGGCGGAACGGGCTTCGACATCCGGCTGGCCAAGAATTTGACGGGGCTGACCTCTGTTTCCCTGGGAACCGGCATGGTCCTGGGAACCCAGTCTGTGGGAAGCACCACGGGCGATTACCTGACCGGTCTGGACAATACGGTCTGGACGGGGACGGGCATCGTGTCCGGACGGGCTGCCACGGAAGACCAGCTGAAAGCCCTCAGCGACAGGCTCAGCAGCCAGGACCAGGCGACAGGCGGATTCGGCCTGACCGCTGACGGCGGTGCCGCGGTGAAGCAGGACCTGGGCAAAACCATCGCCATCCTGGGGGACGGGAACATCACCACGGCGGCGGACGCAGACAACAAGGCCCTCCAAATCAGCCTCAGCAAGGACCTGAATCTTACGTCGGCCACCTTTAAAGACGCGGGCGGCAATACGGCGGTCCTCAACGGCGGCGGCCTTTCCTTCCGGAAAGCCGGCACGACCGGTACGGACAACCTGGTTTCCCTGACTACGGAAGGACTCAACAACGGCGGCAACCAGATCGTCAATGTAAAGAGCGGCCTCGACGGGACCACCCTGCAGGACGCGGACGGCGCGACCCTGAACTATGCAGCCACCATCGGCGACCTGAAGACGGCGGCCTCGAACCTGACGGACGCGGTCACGGAGAAGGGGCTGGATTTCGTCGGCAACACGGTCGATGCAGAAGGCAACAAAGTCCTGCTCCATGCGGACCTGGGCGATACCGTATCCATCCTGGGTACGGGCACCAAGAGCGATGATTCCTATTCGGCCCGCAATGTGAAGGTGAAGCTCAATACGGAAACCAATGCCCTTTATGTGGAACTGGACAAGGATTTCCTCACCCGGAGCCTTCAGGCCGGGTATGAAGACGAAATGGGGCAGATCCTGATCAACGGCCAGGACCGCAACGGGGACTATTCGACCCTGGCGGTGGGCAGCCGCTATATGATGCAGCCCTACCTTACCGGGACGGACGGTGCGAAACGCCTGATCTACACGACAGGGACGTTGGGTACGGATACGACGGATTACCAGGTCGTGGCGACCCTGGGCGACGGCCTGTCCTTCACAGGCGATGCCGGCGCGGCAGCCGGTTCCAGTGCGACGGTCAACCGTACCCTCAACAGCACCCTGGCCCTGACGGGCGGCGTGACGGATCCTTCGGCCCTGACAGACAGCAACATCGGCGTCGTGGCCAAGGCCGACGGAACAGGCTTTGACATCAAGCTGGCCAAGGACGTGACGGGCCTGGACAGCATTACGATGACGGGCGGACTGACGCTTTCCAGCTCCGGGACAAGCCGTACCATCACGGGGCTGACCAACACGACCTGGGACGCGGACAATGTGGTGAACAGCCGGGCCGCGACGGAAGGCCAATTGAAACAAGCAGTGGGCCAGGCCATCAGCCAGATTACGGAGGCTTCCCAGGGCGGCGGGTTCGCCCTGGCCGATGACAAGGGGAACACAGTCAGCCAGGACCTGGGCAAAGCCATTTCCATCCAGGGCGACGGGAACATCACCACGTCCGTGGACGCGGAGAACAAGGCCCTCCAGATCAGCCTCAACAAGGACATCGACCTGGGAGCGGACGGCAGCCTGAAGGCCGGCGGCATCACCCTCAATGACCAGGGCATCGACATGGGCGGCAAGAATATTACCAATGTGGCAAGCGGCCGCGTCCAAAACAACGACAGCGACAATGGTAACGCTGCCAACATCGGCGATGTCAAGGCCATTGCAGGCCAGGCCGTGGCCGGCGGGCGGGTCTTTGCCGGCGACGACGGCGGATCCGTGACAGTGGGTATCGGCGAAACCCTGCAGTTGACCGGCGGCCAGACCGATACATCGAAACTGACTACCGGCAACATCGGGGTCGTCAAGGATGGCACCGCAGGCCTCAGCATCCGGCTTTCGAACGAACTGACGGGCCTGGACAGTGTGTCGGCCGGCAACAGCACCATGAACACCGACGGGTTTACAGTCCGGAACGGCAGCGGTGCCGCCGGCACCAGCGTCACGGGCAGCGGTATCACCATCGCCAAAGAAGGGGACGGAACCCATGCGGTCGAAATCAGCAACAGCAATGTTTCGGTCGGCGGCCAGCAAATCCACGATGTAGCGGCCGGCACGGCGGCAACGGATGCCGTCAATGTAGGCCAGCTGGGCGGGGCCATGGAAAACGTGAGCAATGCCATCGGCCGCCTGGGCAGCCGGGTGGACCGCGTCGGCGCCGGTTCGGCCGCCCTGGCAGCCCTCCATCCGTTGGAATACGATCCCGATGACAAGCTCAACTTTGCTGCCGGATTCGGCCACTACCGCAGCGCCAACGCTGCTGCAATCGGCGCCTTCTTCCAGCCTGACGAGAGGGTCCGCCTCAACCTGGGCGGCAGCATGGGCGGCGGCGAAAATATGCTCAACGCCGGCATCACCTTCTCCCTGGATCCTGTCCGCGGCACGAACCTCAAGAGCCGCACGGCCCTGACCCGCGAAGTCCGGCAGCTCCGTACGGATAACCAGACCCTCCGCGAAGACAACCAGAAGGTCCACGAGCAGCTTGCCGCCATGAGCGACCAGCTGAACAAACTGTCGGCCCTCGTAGAAAAACTCTCGGCGGAAGCGGCCGCAAAACAATAATACGAAGCGGCAGGGGCATGGCAGGAAGATAGAAGGAAAAGGTAAGAAAAAAGGAAGGAACGGCAATCCCAGGGTAGCAAAGGCGGACAGACCGTCTTCCACCCCGGCCGTTCCGGAGTTCTTCGTGCAGGGGACGTCCCTGCACGATTTTTTTGTTGAATCCCTGCAATTTCACGTTGTCGAAATCATCAGAAAAATCTATAATAAAAAATGGATAGTTCGCGCGCCATTATATCAAGAAAAGGAGAGAGGCCATGCTTAGTGCCTATCCTGCTGTTTTTTACCTTACGAAGGACTTTACGTATACCGTCGAGTTCCCTGATTTCGAGTATGCCGCCATCGCCCGCCGGCTCAATTTTTCCAAGCTTCTGCAGCGGGCCTTGCTGCACGAACTCGGTGTGTCCGATGGAGAGGAGCGGAGACGCCGCCGTGAGAGGGCTAAAATCTGGCGCGGGCTGGGCTCGACCAGTGCGAAGAGCCGTATCAGGACGGGCAAGATAGAAAAAGGCAAAAAGGGTAAAACAAAAAAGCCGTACACGTCCTTCCCCCGGTTCATTCCGGAAGGAGGGCGGTACGGCTTTCCTGTCGTAAAACTTGTCAGGTATCCTGACTCAAATCTCAATCCTGCCTTCGGCGTCGCTTGTTTTGAAAGCCGCCTTGATGGCGTCGTACAGGCAGACGAGCCATACGATGCCTTCCAAGATCAGGCCGATGCCGATAAACGCCAGCAGGGCGCCGATACCTGTGGCAACCAGGTAGCAGATGCCCGCCACCGTATGGCCGGCATAAAAGCGGTGGATGCCGAAATTGCCCAGAAAGACGGCCAGCAGGATATAGATGATCTTGCTGACCCGCTTGGAGCTTCCCCGCGTTACCAAAACATGGCCCGTTTCGTCCCGGTAGGCCTCCACGGCCATGCCTTCCTTCACGGAAAACGGGATCTCGGACCGCGGTACCGTCACGAGGCTGCCGTCAGGCATCCCGATTGATACCATATCCGCTTCTACTTTTACGATTCTTGCCATCTCCGAGTGCTCCTTTTTTTCATATCTGAAACTCCTCGCCCCGTTCCAATGACCTATGGCCCTTCTGACCCAAGGCCCCCTCGGGCCACAGTGCCGCTGACAGGAAGACGTGGAGGATGATCCACAAAAAGCGAAATCCCGTTTTTAGTACGTATTGGAAAAACACGTATTTTCGTGACACGTGTTAAAAAAGCGGTTTTTCAAAATTGTGGTATATCCTGGGGGTTCACAAAATCCGGGATTACAAAATCCGGGATTACAAAGTCCGTGGTTCATATCGTCCACTTGCTCTGGTCGGTGTGCAGGTAATGCTCCGCCTTTTCCGACAAGGGCGCACCCAAAAAGTCCTTATAGAGCTGCTGGATATACGGGTTCTCGCAGGAAATGCGCAGTTCCGACGCGCGGTCGAGCTTGTGCAGGTATTCGCCGCGCTCCCAGGCCAGCTCCTCGCCGGCGTGGATGGGCTGTCCGCCGCCGCCGCTGCAGCCGCCGGGGCAGGCCATGATTTCGACGAAGTCGTACTGCACGGCGCCGCTGCGGATGGCGTTGACGAGGGCGTGCGTGTTGGCCAGGCCGCTCGTCACGGCCAGGCGGATCTTGGCGCCGCCGATGGCCGTGGTGCAGTCGCGCCACGAGCCTTCTTCATTCTGCCGCCAGGTCCACGTAATGAACGTGTCCGGGTCGGGCTTTTTGCCTTCCACCGTGTAATAGGCGTTGCGCACGGCCGCCTCCATGACGCCGCCGGTGGTACCGAAAATGATGGCACCGCCCGTGCCGGCACCCAGGGGGTTGTCGAACGGTTCGGGCTGCAAGGACGCGACATCGACGTTGGCCACATGGAGCATGCGGGCCAGGGCGCGGGTCGTCATCACGTAGTCCGTATCTTTCAGGCCGGGCTCCGAATTGATTTCCGGCACGTCGCACTCGTACTTCTTCGCGACGCAAGGCATGATCGCCACATTGACGATTTTGTGGGGATCCACATGCAGGAGCTGGGCGTAATAGCTCTTCGAGATGGCGCTGAACATGGCCATGGGCGACTTGGAAGTCGACAGATGGGGCAGCATGTCGGGCGCCACTTTCTTGCAGAAACGCACCCAGCCGGGGCAGCACGAGGTGAACATGGGCCACTTGTGCTTGTCGGGCTCTTTCAGGTGCTCCAGGAGTTCCGCGCTTTCCTCCATAATGGTCAGGTCGGCGCCGAAGTTGGTGTCGAATACGTATTTGAAGCCGATATGGCGCAGGGCGGCAGCCAGTTTGAGGGGCGTCGCCTCTTCGCGGGGCATGCCGGTCTCTTCGGCCCAGGCGGTGCGCACGGCCGGGGCGACCTGCACGATGACGATCTTGTCGGGATCGGACAGGGCCTTCCAGACCTTTTCGCTGTCATCGCGGGCGCGCAGGGCGGCAACGGGGCAGTGCGTGATGCACTGGCCGCAGAGGGTGCACGTATACTGCACCAGGCCCACGCGGGTCCGGGCGCCGGCGTTGATCAGGTCCCACACGTGCATGCCCTGGACCTTGTCGCAGACCGAAATGCAGCGCATGCAGCGGATGCACTTGGTCTCGTCGCGGATCAGGGGGAACGTGTTGTCCCACGGATGCTGGCGGTACCGGATCGGGTACGATGTATAGTCCACGTCCAGGTTGGCACAGATTTTCTGCAGTTCGCAGTTGCCGTTCCGGTGGCACGTGGGGCAGTTCATGTTGTGCTGCGACAGAATCAGTTCGACGTTGAGGCGCCGCGCCGTGCGGACCTTCTCGGAGCGCGTCAGGATCTCCATGCCTTCGCGCACCTGGGTGTTGCACGACGAAACGAGGCGCTGCATGCCCTTGACTTCGACGACGCAGACGCGGCAGGCGCCGACTTCGTTGATGCCTTCCAGAAAGCACAGCGTCGGAATGGGGATGCCGTTGGCACGGGCGGCCTGCAGGATCGTCGTGTTCTCCGCCACCTGCAGTTTCTTGCCATCGATCGTAATGTTTACCATGGTAACGGACCTCCCTTTTTCAACGCACCCAGGCCGAACACATCGCAGCGCAGGCAGCGCAGGGCCTCCTGGCGGGCCTCGGCGGGACTCATGCCCACGCCGACGCTCTCAAAATCGTGTTTGCGGACGGCCGCTTCGCGCATCATGATGTTGCAGCGTCCGCAGGGTTTGCGGTCGATAAAGTGCGGCACTGCCGCGCTCACGCCGAAATCGAGTTTATGATGGTAGCCCAGGTAGGCGTCGATGTTGATGGCCGCCACTTTGCCAGCCGCAATGGAGCGGATCAGCGTGGCCGGTCCCGTGACGCAGTCGCCGCCGGCGAAAATGCCGTCCGTGCCCGTCACCGTACCGTCGGACTCCGCCTGGATGACGCCGTGGTTGACGGGGACGCCCTGCTGGCTGAACCGCTGCCACTCGATGTCCTGGCCGATGGCCGAGACAATCAGGTCGCAGGGCAGCTCGAACAGGCCGTCCGGCGCATCGTAAGGCTTCGGACGCCCGCCGGAAATTTCACCCGGAATCTGGCGCCGCAGGGCCAGGGCCTTCACCTTGCCGTCGGGCCCGGTCACCACGTGGTCCGGGGCGCACAGCTCCAGGAGCTCGCACCCTTCGGCGATGGCGCCGTCGATTTCCTCGTCCAGGGCCGGCATATCGGCGCGGCTGCGGCGGTAGGCGATATAGACCTTTTTCGCGCCCAGGCGCACGCTCGTCCGGCACGCGTCCATGGCCACGTTGCCGCCGCCGACGATGACCACGGTCTTGCCCGTGAAATCGGGCGGATTGTCGTAGCCGACATCGCGCAGCATGCTGATGGCCGGAATGACGCCTTCCGTCTCCTCGCCCTGAATGCGCAGGTGCTTCGACGTGTGCGCGCCGAAGGACAGGTACACGGCGTCATACTTTTTGCGTAAATCTTCTAACGTGAAATCCTTGCCGACGGATACATCGAAGACGGTCTTCACGCCCGTCGACAGGATATGGTTGATATCCTCGTCCAGATACTTGCGCGGCAGGCGGTAGGCCGGAATGCCGTAACGCAGCATGCCGCCCAGCTTGTCGAGCCGTTCCATGATCGTCACCTGGTGCCCCATGAGCTGCAGGTAGTACGCCGCCGTCAGGCCGCCGGGGCCGCCGCCTACAATGGCAATCTGCTTGCCCGTCTCCGGCAGGCGCTTCGGCGCGGGGATATCGCCGGAATTCTCGCAGGCAAAGCGCTTCAGGCCGCAAATGTTGATGGCATCGTCCACCATGTTGCGGCGGCAGTTCGCCTCGCAGGGATGCTCGCAGACAAACCCGCACGACGCCGGGAACGGATTATCTTTGCGGACCAGCTGGACCGCATCTTCGTACCGTCCGTCGGCGATCAGGGAAATGTAACCCGGAATGTCCACATGGGCCGGGCAGGCCACGCGGCACGGCACCGGCTGGTCCTGGCGTCCCAGGCAGGTCTGGTGCTGCACATGCTCCTCGTAATCCTGCCGGAAGCCCTCCAGGCTGTCCAGCACCATGCGCCCCGCGCCATACCCGATGGCGCAGTCCGCCGTCAGGTAAATCGAATTCGCCGTGCGCTCGAGAAGGTCCAAATCCTGCTCCGTGCCATCGCCGTCGAGGATCTTCTCCAGCAGTTCCTCGACCGTCCCCAGGCCCACGCGGCAGGGAATACACTTGCCGCAGCTCTGGGCATGGCACATCTTCACCACCGACAGGGTCATATCCACGGGGCACGTACCGCGCGGGTTCGCCTCCAGACGCCCCTCCATGGTGGCAAGCAGGTCGGCGAGCACCTTCGCCGACTTTTCCGGAGTGTCTAATCTGATGTTAGCCATAATATCCTTCCTTATCTAACTCCTTGTCCCGGTCCGCGGCCGCCCAAAGCGCCGCAGCCGGACCCGCGTCTCCGCGTTCTATAATAAGGTAAGCTTTTGCAAAGGCCCGTCAAAGCCCTTGATTATAAAAATTATAAAACACAACCCGTGCGAATGCAACCGCGCGCGGCGCGAACAGCGCCCCCTTTCGGCAGGGTACGATGTCCCCTTTCCGTCCAGGTGCCAACTTTTTGTAACTTTTTTTACAAAAAACTTTAAAAAGTTGTTGACATTTAAAATGCGCGGTGGTAATATACTACTTGTCGCTGACAGAAAACTGCTCGGCGGCACGGCAGGTTGGATGGCTTTCTTAACACTCCTCGGGAGCGAAAGAGCGTCAGGAACCCGCTGCGAAGGTTGGAACCTTGAAAACTGAATAACAACGAACCAGATAAATGTGCGGGTCACGTTTTCGGAAACGGAAACAGACCAAGTCATATAATTTCGAAACAACAAGAAGAGCCAAATCGGCTTTTCCATAAAA
>ONAN01000010.1 GCA_900315805.1 uncultured Selenomonadales bacterium | reverse complement strand
CATACGCCGTCAGAGCTATTTGATGCATTCCTCGATGAAGTTTATGCTATTGAGTGTGTTTCTTGATTATAGTTGTTCAAATTCAACTTGCAATTTACCGTTATTTTTTCTTTTTGCCGAAATTGATAAGCGGCGTAATCAGCATGATGACGGCCGCAATGAGGAAGAACAGGCACAGGGGCCGCGTCACGAAGATGTTCAGGCTGCCGTCGCTCATGATCAGTGAACCGACGAAGTTCTGTTCCGCCATGGCGCCCAGGATGATGCCGATGATGAGGGAGCTCATGGAGAATTCGAGTTTGTTGAGGAAATAGCCGAGAATGCCGCTGACGACCATGACGCAGACGTCATTCAGGGAATTGTTGTAGCTGTACGTGCCGACGAAGGTCATGACCAGGATCAGGGGCAGCAGGACCACATGGGGCACCTGGGTGACCTTGGCGAAGAGCCGGATCAGGGAATAGCCCATGAGGCACATGACGATGTTGGCGAAGAGCAGTCCCAGGAAGATGGCGTACACGTACGGCGCCTTGTCGACGAAGAGCATGGGGCCGGGCTGGATGCCCTGCACCATGAGGGCGCCCATCATGATGGCCGTGGCACCGTCGCCGGGGATACCCAGCGTGAGCACGGGAATGAAGGCGCCGCCGCTGACGGCGTTGTTGCCCGCTTCCGGCGCGGCCACGCCTTCGGGCACGCCGGTCCCGAAATCTTCGCTGTGGCTGCTCCAGCGCTTGGCCTGGTCATAGGCCACGAAGCTGGCGATGTCGCCGCCCGTGCCGGGGATGCAGCCGATGAAGGTGCCGATGGCGCTGCTGCGGACGAGGGTGGCGAAGACGCGCTTGATGTCGGCCAGGCGCGGCAGCGTCCGGTCAATGGCCAGCCGCGTAGTCTGCCGGACCTCCTTCCAGTGGTCCTCGATGCTCTGCAGCACCTGGGCCAGGGCGAAGACACCGATCAGAATCGGGATGAAGCTGATGCCGCCCATCAGGTAGTTCGTGCCGAAGGTGAAGCGGATGGCGCCGCTCATGGCGTCGATGCCGATGGTCGCCAGGAAGAGGCCGACCAGGCCGCCCATGACGCCCTTGATGACGTTGCCGCTGGACACGCTCGTGATGATGGAGAGGCCGAACACGGCCAAGGCAAAATATTCCGGTTTGGAGAACTGCAGGGCGACTTTCGCCAGCAGGGGCGCCATGACGATAAGGCAGACCGTGCTGAAGATGCCGCCGAACGTACTGGCCATGGTCGAAATGCCCAGGGCCCGCCCGGGCTGGTGGAGCTTCGTGGCCATGGGGTACCCGTCGAGGGTCGTGGCCACGCTGGCCGGCGTGCCCGGCGTCTTCAGCAGGATGGCGCTGATGCTGCCGCCGTAAATGGCGCCGCAGTAGATGCCGAGCAGCATGAGGATGCCCGAGATGCCCTTGAAGGCGAAGGCCAGGGGCAGGAGCAGGGCCAGGCCCATGTTGACGCTCAGGCCCGGCATGGCACCGAACAGGATGCCGACCCACACCCCGAAAACGAGGCAGCCCAGGCTGAACGGCTCGGCAATCATGCCGAGGGCGGAAATGATATCGCTCATGAAGGCAGCCTCCTTATTCTAAAAAGATGGATACAGGGAACTGGGTGTTCAGCACCAGGCCGAACACGACATAGACGAACACGAGGACCCCTGCCGTCGTCGCCGCCATCCATTTACGGTTGCGGCACTTCAGGAGATACATCAGGGCGGGAATGAAGAGCACCATGGCCGGGAAGAAGCCCAGGAGCACGATGGCCGCGCAAAACAGGACCAGGAGCACCATGGCCTTGTAGACCGGCCGGTTCGCCTCCCGCGCCAGGGCGACCTGCTTCATCGCCAGATCCTCGCGATGGACCAGGGAAAAGACGAAGAGGACGACGGAAGCCAGGGCCAGGGCGGCTCCCAGCAGGAACGGCCAGAACCCGGGGCCGGGCCCCTGTTCGGTCATGGCCATGGGAAACGCGGCCGCGCCGTGCATCATGCACCCGGCGAGGACCAGGAACACGGCAGCCACGACATAATTACAGATCAGCATGGAAAACATGATGGAAACCCCTTCTTAAAAAAGTAAGGTGGCAGGCCGGACCTGCCACCTTGTTACTATACCATACTTGAAGTTTCCGTGCAGGAATTATTTCTTCAGGAACTTCGCATACATGGCGTCGTCATCGGCCAGCATCTTGTCGGCAGCGTCGCCGATGATGGCAGTCGGGTCAATGCCCTGTTTCTTGAAGTAATCCTTGAATTCCTTGCTGTTGCAGACCTTTTCCGCAGCCTTGCGCAGTACATCGACCTTATCCTTCGGCGTGCCTTTCGGTGCCACCAGGGCAGCCCAGGCGCGGATCGTCAGCGGATGGCCCAGTTCCTTGAAGGTCGGGACATTGGGATAGAGTTCGCTGCGGGTATCGGCCATGACGGCGAGGATCTTCAGCTTGCCGGCGTCCACCTGGCTCTTGAACACGCTCGGATCGGCCAGGGTCGCTTCAATGTGCTTGCCGGCCAGGGCCGCCGCGATGTCGGCGCTTCCCTTCGGATACGGTACGTGCTTGAACTGCACGCCGAATTCCTTTTCAAAGTTCAGGGCCGCGATATGCCAGATGGCACCCGTACCGGAGTTGCCCATCTGGATCTTGCCGGGGTTCGCCTTGGCGTATTTCACGAATTCGTCGAGGTTGTTGTAAGGAGCGTCCTTGGGGACGATGAGGGCCGCCGGTGCCGCAATGGGGGCGCAGATGGCGATATAGTCCTTGTTCGTGACCGTCGCTTTGCCCTGGTGCGGGAACATGGCCAGTTCCACGGTCACCATGCCCAGCGTATGGCCGTCCGGTTTGGCTTTTGCCAGGTCGACCATGCCTGTGATGCCGCCGCCGTCCGGTTTATTGACCGGCACGAACTTGCTGCCCGGCAGTTCCTTCTGCAGGAACTGGATCAGGCCGCGGGCACTCGTATCGGTGCCGCCGCCCGGTGCTTTCGGAATGATGACGGTGATATCGCCGTCCGCAGGATAGGCGGCCTTCTTCTGTCCGCCGCCGCAGCCTGCCAGTGCCACGGTCAATAAGACCAGCATGCAAAGTGCTAAGAGTTTCTTCATGGATCTGCTTCCTTTCTCCCTGTATTGGCATAAGCCCTTTTCGCGGAACGGTGCCGCTTATGCCTTCCCCGTTTCCGTGCTTGCTATATGCCTACATTTTACCATATCCGCCACACGGTTACCACCAATTTTTAGAGAATTTCGAACACTGTTATGCAAACAGCATACACTAATTAAAAATTCCGGCGGTGCGGTCAGCTGATGCGGAATTTGCGGCAGCGGGCGATTTCCTTCCACGTGAGGAAACACAGCGCGATGCCTTTCCGGTCATACGTGTAGGAGCACCACAGGCCCTGGAAGGTATACGTGAGGGACGGGTAGCTGAACTCGCCTTTGCCGGACTGGACGCGCAGGAACACTTCCCAGCCGCTGCCGTCCTCCCGCCCCAGGAACAGGGACAGGGGCGTGCGGGCGCCCCAGTTCCCCTTGACGGGGTTGCAGGCCAGGAACAGGCTGCCGCCGGGCGTGCGGATCAGGTCGAAGCCGCTGTTGTTGTTGAACAGCGGCGTGGCCACGGGATCCGTCCAGGTACGGCCGTCGTCCTCGGACAGGCTTTCAAACAGGTACCCTTCGGTGCTGCGCATATACATGTGCAGGCGGCCGTTCATTTCCTGCCAGATGACGGGCTGGATGATGCCGCGGCCGTTGAAGCTCTGCGGGCTCAGGGGCGGCAGCTCGTCCGGCAGCGGTGCCTGGGCGGCGGCAGACAGTTCCGCCGCGTTGCCCGTCAGCAGGTTGAGGCCGAGCATGGCGCTCTTCGTCCAGGTCTGGCCGTAGTCGTCGCTGAAGTCGCAGAAGGACTGCCACACGCCCCGTTCGACGCTGCCGCCGGCGCAGATGCGGCCGGAAATCAAAATGATCGGTTTGGTCCGGACCGGGCCGCGGCCGCCGCCCGTATCGCCCGGCACCAGCGGGCGCGCCTCGCCCCAGAACAGGGTATCCGTACGGGCCACCATGACTTTCGTCTGCCAGTCGGCAATGCGGTTGCCCGTTTTATAGAACAGGTACACATATTCGTGATACACGAGCAGGACCGGATTCCAGCAGGCTTCCGGCTCATGGGTCAGGCAGACCGGCGCGTCCCAGTCGCAGCGCATGCCGCTCTCGTCCCCGCCTGCCTCGGGCAGGGGAATGTCCGCGCGTACCGTATGGCCCACGGAAAAGTAGATTTCCGTATCGGCCGCCCCTTCCCGGCTGCCGCCGAACCAGGTGCACAGCAGGCGTCCGTCCGGCAGGGCCGCCAGGCAGCTGGCGTGGACCATGCGGCCCGGTTCCGCCTTATAGATGAACTGCTTCAGCACAAGCACTCCTCCTCAGTGATTCTTTTTCCAGAAGTCTTCCATAAAGTCCGCCAGGGTCTGGCAGCCTTCCACCGGCATGGCGTTGTAGATGGAGGCACGGATGCCGCCGACGCTGCGGTGGCCTTTGAGGCCGCCCATATTGTACTTCTTCGCTTCTTCCACGAAGGCCGCTTCCAGCTCCTTTTCAGGCAGGTTGAAGGTGACGTTCATGAGGGAACGGCTGTCCCGGGCGGCCTTGCCCCGGTAAAATTCCGGATGGGCGTCCAGGGCATCGTACACGAGTTTCGCCTTGGCGCGGTTGATCTTTTCCCGCTCCACGAGGCCGCCGTGCTCCTTGAGCCAGCGGGCGACTTTGCCGACGATGTAGATGGCGAAGACCGGCGGCGTGTTGTAGGTGGAATCCTTCTTCATGATGGTTTCGTAATTCATCATGACGGGGATCTTGCCGCTGCGGCCTTCCAGAAAGTCCTTTTTGGCGATGACCAGGACGGCGCCGGCCGGGCCGATGTTCTTCTGGACGCCGGCGTAAATCAGGGAGAACTTCTCCACCGGGAACGGGCGGGAGAGGATATCCGAGGACATGTCCGCAATCAGGGGCACGGAGCCCGTTTCGGGATAGACGGAATACTCCGTTCCTTCAATCGTGTTGTTGCCCGTAATATGCAGGTAGGCGCAGCGCTCCGGCAGGCGGATCTCGTCCGGCCGGGGCACGCGGTCATAGCCGCTTTCCTTGGAAGAGTAGACAACTGCTGTCTCCCCTACCTTTTCGGCTTCCGCCAGGGCCTTGTCCGAGAAGCTGCCCGTGACGGCGTAAGCGCCGACCGTGCCGGGGAGCAGGAAGTTCCAGGGCACGCAGCTGAACTGGAGCGTACCGCCGCCGGCCATGAAGCAGATGCCGTAGTCAGCGGGCAGGTGCAGCAGTTCCGCAATGTCCGCCTTGGTGTCGTCCAGCACAGCCTGGAATTCCTTGCTGCGGTGGCTGATTTCGAGGATGGACATGCCGCTGCCGCGGAAATCGAGCAGTTCCGCCTGCACTTCCTTTAAGACATCCAGGGGCAGCGTGGCCGGCCCGGCATTGAAATTATAAATGCGGTTCATATTCAAGACTTCCTTTCCAGCAACTTAAAGCAGATGCACCACGAGGCCGTCGCGCAGTTTCGGTTCGAACCATGTCGACTTGGGCGGCATAATCTTGCCCGCGTCCGCCACGGCCATGACTTCGTCCATGGAAGTCGGGTACAGGGAAAAGGCCACGGCCCAGCCGTCGTCGTCCACGCGGCTGACCAGTTCCTGAAGTCCGCGGATGCCGCCGACGAAATCGATGCGCTGGTCGGAGCGCGGGTCCCCGATCTGCAGGACCGGTTCCAGCAGGTTCTTCTGCAGGATCGAAACATCGAGGGAGCCGATCAGGTCCTTGTCGTCAAACGAGCCTTCGCGGGCCGTCAGCAGATACCACTGCCCTTCCAGGTACATGCCGAAGGTGTGTTTCTGCTTCGGCTGGACCGGCTGCTCCTGGGGCTCGACGTCGAATTTTTCGCCCACTGCCTGCAGGAACTGTTCCGGCGTGCGGCCGGCCAGGTCCTTCACCAGGCGGTTGTAGTCGATGATGTGCATCATGCGGTCCGGGAAAATGACGGCCTGCACATATTCGTATTCCGGCATTTCGTCAATCATGTAGACGCCCGTATCGGACCGTTCCCGCTCCGCCGCCACGCGGGCCGCGCCGGCACAGCGGTGATGCCCGTCGGCGATGTAGAAGTTCGGGACATCGCGGAAGAGGCGCGTCAGCTCCCGCACTTCCAGCGGGTTGTCGATCACGTAGAGCATGTTGCTCACGCCGTCACTGGCGCGGAAATTGTAGACCGGCTTGTGGTTACTCATGAGATGCAGCACGTAGGAATCGATTTCCGGCCGGCCGCGGTACGTGAGGAACACGGGACCCGTCTGGGCCTGCGTCGCCAGGATGTGGTTCACGCGGTCCTGTTCCTTTTCAGCCCGCGTCAATTCGTGCCGCTTGATGATGCCGGCGTTGTACTCCTCCACGGGCACGCAGGCCGTGACACCGATCTGGATGTTGCCATTCATCATCTGGCGGTAAATGTAATAACAGGGCGCCGGGTCCTGCTTCATCTGACCCTTCGTCACATAAGCGTCCAGGTTTTCCTTCGCTTTTTCATATACGGTTTCACTGTAGGGGTCCGTGCCTTCCGGCAGGGTCGCCTCCGATTTGGTGACCGTCAGGAAGCTCAGGGGATGTGATGCGATTTCTTTGCGGGCCTCCTCCGTATTCAGGACATCGTACGGAAGGGATGCGATTTCCGCCGCCAGCTCCGGAACGGGGCGCAGACCGCGGAACGGTTGGATAGTGGCCATGGCTGATACCTCCTGTCTGAGTATGGTCTGTCTATATCTTAACAAAACCGGACGAAAAAGGAAACTGCCTGTCGGGTACGATGTCCCCATCTTTCCGCCGCAAATTTTCCCGCGTCCCTTTCGTCCCTCCCGCAGGCGCGCTATAATGGAAAGGTGGCATCCGTGCGGTGCCCCTTTATCTGCAAAGGAGGATTTTCATGTTTTTGCTTCCCCATAAAAACCAGCGCACCCTGGCGCTGGCGTTTTCCCTGCTGCTGGGGACCGGGGCGGCCCTCGTGTCCCAGCCGCAATGCGCAGCCGCGGCGCCGGCTGCCAAAACAGCGTCGGCTGCACCGGCACGGCGCGCCGTGACGCCGGGACACCCCTTCTCCATCCAGGACAAGGCGGAAAACTACCATTCCACGCTGGACGCCGCGGCCACGAAGAACCTGAACGCGGCCCTGGCCAGGCGCATCGGCGGCTACGGCGATTCCGTGCCGGGCCTGTCCGTCCTGATTTACCGGGACGGAAAAGAAGTCTACCGCAACAGCATGGGCAACGCCTTCCTGAGCCCCAACAACGCCAAATGGAACCTGCCCGTCACGTCCACGACGCGGTTCCGCGTCGCTTCCCTGTCGAAAATATGCACGGCCATCGGTATCATGCAGCTCGTGGAACAGGGTAAGCTGGACCTGGACGGCGATGCCGGCTCCTACCTGGGCTTCCGGCTGCGCAACCCCCATTACCCGTCCAAGGTCATCACGCCGCGTATGCTCCTGTCCCACACGTCGTCCCTGCGCGACAACGGGAACAATTATATTCCCGCGTCCACCAGCCTGCGCTCCTTTTTCGCGTCCGGCCGGGGATTTGCCGGTGCAGGCCGTGCGCCCGGCACCTATTTCAGCTACTGCAATTCGAACTACATCGTGCTCGGCACCATCTTGGAACGCCTTTCGGGCGAACGGTTCGACCGTTACATGACGAACCACGTGCTGGCGCCCCTGGAAATCTACGGCAGTTTCAACATGAACGACTTTTCCAACGCCGACCTGGCGAAGCTGGGGGCGAACTACCGCAAGCCCAACGGCGTGCGCCAGCCTTACGTGGCCGCCGTCGACGGCCGTCCCATCCGGCTGCAGCCACCGGCCCAGCGCATCAGCACCTACCAGATCGGCACCAACGCCGCCCTGTTCGGGCCCCAGGGCAATCTGCGCGTGTCCACCGTGGAACTGTCCCACCTGCTGCAGATGTTCCTGAACAACGGGACCTACAACGGAAAACAGATCCTCCGGCCCGTGTCCGTCGCCACCATGACCAAACCCGTCTGGACGTACAACCCGTCCGTGCCGAACGGGACGATTGACGAAGACAACATCGAACAGTACGGCCTGGCCATGCAGTACATGAGCGGCAAGGGAACGACGAAGCCCGCCCCAAACCGGCCCGACTTCGACCTGGTCGGTCATTTCGGCGAAGCCTACGGCTTCATCGGCGGCCTGTTCTGGCAGCCCGGCACGAAGAACGGCTTCGTGTTCATCCAGAACGGCTGCGCCACGCCGGAAGAAGACAATCCCGGCCGGTACAGCCGCAGTTACCGCTGCGAGGAAGACATGCTGCAGCCCATCATTGAAAACGCCTTTCCCGCCAACACCGCCAAAAAAGGAAAATGACGCCCCGGCGCCCTGAAAAAGAAACATCTCCGGAATCGCTTCCGGAGATGTTTTACTCTATGCCGTCGGTTTGTGCCTGTTCAGCGGGAACGGCGGAACCGTTCGTACTGCAGGAAGAGGTATAGCAGGGAGACCAGCGTCGCCAGGGCCAGCATGCCCGGTGTCAGCATGGTGCCGCCGAAGAGGGTCAGGATGCCGCAGGCGGCGGGCACGAGCACGATATTGCAGGCGCTGACGACCCAGGCGTCGCGCCGGGCGCGGCGGGCGCAGCTCCGGCTCAGGCGCAGAAGGCGCGGGATGCTGCGCAGATCGTCGTCGAGCAGCACGATCTGGGACGCCTGCCAGGCCTCCTTGTCCCCGCTGCCGATGGTGATGCCCGTATCGGCGCAGGCCAGGGCCGGCGCATCGTAGGAGTCGTTGCCCACGGCGGCGATGACATCGCCGCCGGCCTGGAACGTCCGCACCAGGTCTGCCTTGTGTTCCGGTTTCAGTTCGGCCGCCACGCGGTCCGCGCCGGACATTTTGCCCAGATACTGGGCCGCCCGTTTATTGTCCCCGGTCATGACGGCCGTGCGGATCTGCTGCTTCTTCAAAAGCCGCATGGCATCCATGGCTTCGTCGCGCAGGATATCCGAAAATCCGAAAATGGCGTACAGTTTCCGTCCCACCGTCAAATACCAGACCGTTTTGCCTTCGCCGGTCAGGCGTTCCATATAGGCGTCGGCCTCCAGGGGCAGCAGGACCGTGCGGGACACGTATTCCTTCGGCCCCAGGCGCACGTGTTCATGGAAACAGAGCACCTCGCATCCGCCTTCCGGCACCGTTTCCAGTTCCGAACAGCGCGGCAGGGTACATCCTTCCGCCGCTTCGCGGATGGCGGCGGCTTCCGGGCTGTCACTGTGCTGCACCATGGCCGCGGCCAGGCTCAGGAGCCCCGTTTCCGGTCCGTTGTTGAACGTGAAGATGTCCGTCAGTTTGACCTGGCCTTTTGTCAGGGTGCCCGTCTTGTCGAAGACGACCATGGTCGTCTGGTAAAAGTCGCCCAGGACGGCGCCGTCCCGCAGCAGGATTTTGTGGGCCGCCGCTTTTCCCGCCGCGGCAAAGGCCGGAGCCGACGTGGCCAGAAAGAGGCCTGCCGGGCAGGCGATGATCAGCAGGGACGCGACGATCTGCCACAGGGGAAAACCGTGGCGCCCCGTAAAGAAGAAGCTCAGGAAGGCGACGATGGACAGCAAAATGGCTCCGCTGAGCAGGACCAGGGCCGGGCGGTCGCGGAAGGACGGCAGGGAGACTTTGCCCCACCGGTCCAGGGCGTTGGCGCCGAGGGCGGCCGCCAGGCAGATGCCGCTGTACAGGAAGAACAAGGGCGGCAGCACTTCGTAGGGAACGCCGCGCACCATCTGCACTGCCGTGAAAAGGCCCATGAAGAAGGACGCCGCCGTGCTGACCGTGAGCAGCACTTCCGGCGAAGGAATCCGCTGCAGGATATCCTTTCCGGCAAACCGGTAGAACTCGCGGCCCGCTGCCGCAATGGGCAGGAACAGGACCAGCTGTACCAGGCCCCAGACATTGCAGCGGTCATAGGGGGCCGGCAGGGTGAAGAACGGCACGGCAATGCCCCGCGCCACCAGCAGGCCGGCCACTTCCGTCCAGACCGTCACCACGAGCAAGGGGATCAGGAACCAGACGGCCCGCTGGAAACGGCTCAGTTCGCCGGCGATGGCGCGGCTTTTTTTGCGGTCCCTCGGACGCGGCTTCGGCGCCGGCCGCACTGCTGCGGCCGGTTTTTCGGTCTCCGGCGCCGCCGCGGGGGACATCTTTTCTTTTTCTGGTGAATCCGCCATATCTATCCATCCAATCTATCGTATAGGACCGGCCTGCAGCGGCCGGAAAATTTTCTTGCAAAGGGCGGGCACAAACCACCCGCTGGTTTAAGTGTATCAACAGCCTTTGCCCCTGTCAATTGAACAGAGTATAATGAAAGGGAAGAAATTGGAAGGGAGGTCTTCTCTATGTCCATCGTCGGTGCCGTCATGGTTCCCCATCCGCCCCTCCTGATCCCCGAAGTGGGTCACGGCGAGGAGCGGGGCATTCAGGCAACCATCGATGCCTACCGGGAGGCGATGCGCTTTATCGCGGATCTGAAGCCGGATACGGTCATCATTTCGTCCCCGCACAGCATCCTCTATACCGATTATTTCCATATTTCGCCGGGCCAGGGCGCGGAAGGTACGTTCGCCCAGTTCGGCGCGCCGCAGGTGCGGGTTTCCTGCGTTTACGACACGGAGTTCGTCAACGCCCTCGCGGCCGGGGCGAAGCAGAGCGGCCTGCGGGCCGGCACGCTGGGGGACCGCCAGCCGGAGCTGGACCATGCCACCATGATCCCCCTCTATTTCCTGTACCCCTGTGACAAGGACTTCAAGGTCGTGCGCATGGGCCTTTCGGGCTTTTCCCTGAAGCACCACTATGCCCTGGGCATGCTCGTCCAAAAAGCGGCCGATGTATTGCACCGGCGCGTGGCCTGGATTGCCAGCGGCGACCTCTCCCACAAACTCAAAAAAAGCGGGCCTTACGGATTCGACCCGGCGGGGCCGCAATACGACGAACGCATCATGGATGTCATGAGCCACGCCCGGTTCGACGAGCTCTTCGCCTTCAAGGACTCCTTCCTGGAAGAGGCCGCCGAGTGCGGCCACCGCTCCTTCACGGAAATGGCCGGCGCCTTCGACGGCATGGCGGTCGAAGCGCGGCAGCTGTCTTACGAAGGGCCTTTCGGCGTGGGCTACGGCGTCTGCACCTTCAAGCCGGCCGGCCCCGACGCCTCGCGCCGGTACCTGAACCGGTACGATGAAATCCGTGACCAGATGCGCAGGGAACGCCTGGCCCGGGAAGATGCCTACGTCAAGCTGGCCCGTGCCACCATCGAACATTACGTGAAGACCGGCAATCTGCAGAAGCTGCCCCAGGGCCTGCCGCAGGAAATGCTGGACCGCAAGGCCGGCGTCTTCGTCTCCCTCAAGGAAAACGGCGTGCTGCGCGGCTGCATTGGCACCATCGGGCCCATGTACGAAAACGTGGCCGATGAAATCCGCCACAACGCCGTGGCGGCCTGCAGCCGGGATCCCCGCTTCACGCCCGTCCAGCCGCAGGAACTGCCGGACCTGGTCTACAGCGTCGACGTCCTCAGTCCCATGGAACCGATCGACTCGCCGGCCCAGCTCGATGTCAAGCGCTACGGCGTCCTCGTGACGAAGGGCAGCCGCAGCGGCCTGCTCCTGCCGAACCTGGCTGGCATCGACACGGTGGAACAGCAGATCTCCATCGCCAAACAGAAGGCCGGCATAGGCGAAGAGGAAACGGGCTGCTCCCTGGAGCGTTTCGAAGTCATCCGGCATGAATGAGGCGCGCGTAACGGGTGCCTCCCCCGCCGCGCGCCGGAGAAAGGACTGGTGATTCCATGCTGATCTGCAGCCTGTGCCATCATCACTGCCGCCTGGAAGAGGGTGCTACCGGGTTCTGCCGCGTCCGCACCGTCCGGGACGGCCGGAACATTTGCGGCAATTACGGGTTCGTGACATCGCTCGCCCTGGATCCCATTGAAAAGAAACCCCTGGCGCGCTTCCATCCGGGCAGCACCATTTTGTCCCTCGGCAGCTACGGCTGCAACCTGCGCTGCCCCTTCTGCCAAAACTTTTCCATTTCCCAACACGGGCGGGAAGATTTCCGCCCCGTCCTCGTGACGCCGGAACAGCTGGCCGCCAAGGCCGTCGAACTCAAGCGGTTCGGCAACATCGGTCTGGCCTTCACGTACAATGAGCCGCTTTTGAGCTGGGAATTCATCCGCGACACCGGGCGTCTGATCCACAAGGAAGGACTCTGCAACGCCGTCGTGACGAACGGAAACTTCGACACGGGCGTGGCCCGCGAACTGGCGGACATCGTCGACGCCTACAACATCGACCTGAAGGGCTTCACGGCGGCCTATTACCAAAAGCTCGGCGGCGACCTGGAAATGGTCCGGGCCTTCATCCGCGAAGCCTGCCGCACGGCCCATGTGGAACTGACGACGCTCATCGTGCCCGGGGAAAACGACACGGACGAAGAGATGGACGCCCTGTCCGCCTGGGTCGCCACGCTGTCGCCGGACATTCCCCTGCACGTAAGCAAATTCTTCCCCCGCTGGAACATGGTCGACCGCAACGAAACACCGACCTGGAAGGTCCATCACCTGGCCGATGTGGCGCGCAGGCACCTGCATTACGTGTACACGGGCAACTGCTGACACGCCGGAACCCTGACAACTGACAACCAGACAAGCATACAAAAAGGACTGCCGCGAAACCGTTTGGTTTCGGACAGTCCTCGTTTTTTGCTGTGTGCCGCGGCGCCTGCCTTTACTTAAAGGCGGACTGGCGGAAGATGGACGCCACGCGCGTATTCCATTTGAAGACGCCGTAGCGGTTGATGTTGAACAGGGTCTGCGGATGATTGGGGTCGATGCTGGCGATGAAGGCGAAGTCATAATACTTTTTGGCTTCCTTCATGACCTCGTCGTTGGCGTACCCGCAGGGATAGGCGATGCAGTAGATCTTGGTCCCGAGCAGTTTCTGCAGTTCGTCCCGCGACGTCTTGAACTCGTAGTCGAGCTGTTTATCGCTCATGCTGGTCAGCGGTTCGTGGTTCACCGTATGGGACCCGATCTTGTACCCCGCCGCCACCATTTCCTTCAGATCGCTCACGGTCATGCGGTTATCCGTGCCGATAGAATGACTCACGACGAAGAACGACGCCTTGGCATGCTCTTCCTTCAGAATCGGGAAGGCGTACGTGTAATTATCCTTGTAGCCGTCGTCGAAAGCGATGAGCACGGGATTTTCCGGCAGGGGTTTGTTGTGTTTCACGTAATCCTCGATATCCTGCAGGTCGATGAAGTTGTAGCCCTGCTCGCGGAACTGGCGGATATGGCTGCGGAACTGGTCCGGCGGTACATTGTAGATGTCCTTCGGCCGTTTCGGCGTCACTTCGTGGTAACACAGCGCCGTGATATGGGGCACTTCCTTCGTCTCGTTGCCGATGGGGAGCGAACGGATCTGGTCGTCGAAATAGTCCGTCGCCAGAACACCGCCGACTGCCACAATCACCACCAGCAGCAGGCACACGAGGAGGTTGCGCTTTTTGTTAGACAAGATGAACAAAACTCTTTCCTGGAACAAGTATTAGCATAGCGAAAGCAACTTTCTATACCGCAGAAATGCCTTATATGTATATGGTGCCATGCTTTCCTGCTATAGTATAACAGTTTTTGCCAGGATGTAAACCAATTTTTTGCCGGAAATTTTTCCGCCATCCCGCCTATTTTTTCGCCTGCTTTTCCAGCACCCAGCCGTTCCGATAGGCGTAAAGCAGCAGTTCCAGGCCGTCAATCTGCTTCTGCAGGCGGCGGCCGTTGTCCGTGTCGGCAATCATGATGCGCTTCGGCTCCTGTTCGACCTGGGTCGTGATGGAGTCGATATCGGCATTGCTCGTCAGCACGTGCTCGATGTCCTGGAAGGGATAATGGGCCTTGATGCGCAGTCCGTGGGAATTGAAGATGAGCGTGTAGCCCGCAATGCCCGTCGATTTCTGGTAGGCCTTGCAGAACCCGCCGTCGATACAGATTTCCTTGCCCTCGGCGCGGACCGGCGTGTCGCCCTGGGCGACCTTGACCGGCGTGTGGCCGTTGATGATGTGGGCCTGTTCCGAATCCAGGCCGAATTCGTGGAGTACCTTGACGCAGATGTCCTTGCGCCGGTGCAGTTTATAATAGGGATCCTGCGGCTCGGGCCACGTGGATTCGTCGTCAATCACGCTGCGTTCGAAGGTCTTGATGGTACGGCCCGTGACCGGCGAATCGGGATGGATCCACAGGAAGAAGAAAAAGTCCTGGTCGTCCTGATTACGGCGCACAAAGGCCTGGCGGGCCAGATGGTCCACCCAGTCCATGTAGGCCCGGCCCTTCAGGGTCTTGCCCCACAGCGTCACGGGGCGGAAATTACCTTCCGCGTCCAGCGGCACGCCGCCGTGGAACATGAGGTTGTTGTTCATGACGCGGTACAGCGAGCCGTGGCTGAAGAAGAAGCGCATATGGCGCTGAAGCCGTTCGCTGTTACGGAAATCCCGCTGCCACTCCTCCAGGATTTCCTCCTCTTCCGGCGACAGTTCGTACGGATGTTCCGGGTCGCAGGTCGGGAAATCGACGGTGTTCATGGCATACGTGCCCGACGGCAGGGTCGCCGTCCCCTTCACCGGGTCGATCTTGTCGAACAGGAGGCGGTCCTCCATGTGCCACTCCGGATGGCGCAGCACGGCCTGGCCTTCCAGTTTGAACAGCATCACGTTGATGGCCTTCACCAGCGGTTCCTTGCTCTCCGTGTAGTTATAGTTCTTGTCGGCAAACATGGCGAAATGGCGCAGGCTGATGCCGTAGCCGTTCTCCAGGATTTCCCAGTTGTGGTAGCGCACGTTGTTGCGGATGACATTGACGATGCAGGCCGCGCTGCCGGCTGCCGCGCCCATCCAGAGGACATCGTGGTTGCCCCACTGCAGGTCCATGGAATGGTGCTTCATCAATTCGTCCATAATCTTGTCCGCATGGGGACCGCGGTCGTAAATGTCCCCGACGATATGCAGATGGTCCACGGCGAGCCGCTTGATCAGGTACGACAGGGCGCCCACGAAGAGGCGGAAGCTGCCCGTCTCCCAAATGGTGTCGAGGATGCGGGCGTGGTAGGCATACTGGTTCTGGTCTTCGTCCGGCGCGGCATGCATCAATTCATCGATGACATACCGGAACCCTTCGGGCATGGCTTTACGCACTTTGGACCGGGTATACTTGGACGACAGCATCTTCGCCAGGCGCACCAGGCGGCGCAGCGTCGTCTTGCCCCACGTTTCCGACAGGGGCTTTTCCCGCTCCATCAGATCCATTTTTTCCTTCGGGTAATAGATCAGCGTCAGCAGGTCCTTCTGCTCCTTCTCCGACAGCGTGTTGCCGAAGAGCTGTTCCACCTTCTCGCGGATGACGCCGGAGCAATTGTTCAAAATATGCAGGAACGCGTCATACTCGCCGTGCAGGTCGCTCATGAAATGCTCCGTCCCCTTCGGCAGGTTGAGGATGGCCTGCAGGTTGATGATTTCCGTGAAGACCGCCGCCTGGTTGGGGAACTGGCGGGACAATACATCGAGATACTGCAGCTGTTCGTCCGTAAGCTTGCCTTGTTCCATGTGGTTCATCGTGGCGCGCGCGGCGCCACTGCCTCCTTTCATTTGTTTCCGTATATGTTATTTGTAATTATTGTACACCAATTGCCCGTTCAAGGAAAGATGTAAAAGACCGGCGCGCCGCAAATTTTAATATTCCCTTCATCAAATTCTGCTATACTTTAGGCACAAAAGTGGGATATCATGGGTACAAGATGCATTCATTCCAACGAATAGAGGTTCTGAATTATGAAAGTTCTGGTTGTGGAAGACGAAGAGACCTTGAACAAGGTCATCACGAAACGGCTGAAAAAGGAAAATTACAGCGTGGACAGCGCCTTGGACGGGCAGGACGCCCTGGAGCTGCTCGCCGTGGCGCAGTACGATGTTCTCGTCGTCGATGTCATGATGCCGAAGATCGACGGCTTCACCCTCGTCAAGCGCCTGCGCGCCAAGGGCGACGCGACGCCGGTCCTCTTCCTGACGGCGCGGGATTCCCTCGACGACAAGGTCACCGGCCTGGATGCCGGCGGGGACGACTACCTCGTCAAGCCCTTTGAGTTTCCGGAGCTGCTGGCGCGGCTGCGCGCCCTGCTGCGCCGCAACCACAAGGAGGCGTCGAACGTGATCGGCATCGCCGACCTGACCATGGACACGGCGACACGCCGCGTCTGCCGGGCCGGCCAGGACATCGAGCTGACCGCCAAGGAATACGCCATCCTGGAATGCCTGCTCCGCAACGCCGGCAGCGTCCTGTCCCGCGGCCAGATTCAGGAGCACGTATGGGATTTTTCCTACGAAGGGGCCTCCAATATGATCGACGTCTACATCAACAGCCTGCGCCGCAAGATCGACAAAGGCCACGATGTGAAACTCATCCAGACGGTCCGCGGCATGGGCTACACCATCCGCGAAGAAGAAGGACCGTCCGGGAATCACCAGAAATAAGGATCGGGAGTACAACATGTTGAAACAATGGTTCCGTAACATCCCCATCGCCGTGCGGGTCACTGCCTGGTACACCATCCTGCTGTGCCTGCTCTTCGTGCTGCTCGGCGGCGCCATGGTGAAGATGAACGACACCCTCCGCATCAGCCTTATGCAGGACACGGTGCACAACCAGCTGGGCAAGGCCGTCAAGACGCCCGACCGGTTCGACGCCTTCGACGACGGCGTCTACACCATCCTGTACGACAACGAAGGCAACGTCATCCGCGGCCAGCTGCCCCAGGGTATGCCTGACGCCGCCAAGCTTCCCTATAAAGGCGAGGGCCCGCGGGAATTCTCGGCGAACGGAAAGACATACCATTACGAGGACCGGCCCGTGGAACCCCGCTACCTGCCCCGGCGCATGGGTCCCGGCATGATGACCGGCAGGAATGGCATGGGCGGCATGGGTATGGGCCGTGGCATGGGTCCCATGGGATCCGGCATGATGGGCGGCATGCACGACGAACACCACGACGTGCCCGCTGCATCCGGCCAGTCCGGCCCCTATGGTTCGGCCGGTAAAACCTACTGGATCCGCAGTGTCACGGCGGAAAGCGACTCGGCCAAGCAGGCGGCCCTGCTGGTCCGCAGCTTCCTGATCCTGATGCCGTTCTTCATCCTGCTGGCCGCTGTCGGCGGCTACCGCATCATCAAGCGCGGGTTCCGGCCCGTGGAGGTCATCAGCGCCACGGCACGCCAAATCGGCGAGGAACAGGACCTGTCCCGCCGCATCGAACTGGCTCCCGGCAAAGACGAGCTGCACCAGATGGCGGGCACCTTCAACACCATGCTGGACCGCCTCGAAGAATCCATGCAGCGGGAAAAGCAGTTCTCGTCCGATGTGTCCCACGAGCTGCGCACGCCCGTTTCCGCCATCATGGCGGAAAGCGAATATGCCGGCAGTTACGCTGAATCCCTCGACGAGGCAAAGGAAAGCTTCCGGACCATCCATGCCCAAAGCAAAAAAATGTCCGTCATGATCAACGAACTGCTGGAACTGACACGCATGGAAAAACCCGATGCCGTGCGCCTCGAACCGCTGGATCTGACACAGCTCCTGCGGGATACCCTGCAGGATTACCGCCTGCTGGCGAGCCAGCAGGATATCCGGCTGACAGCCGACCTGCCGGACCATGCGGCTCCCGTCCGGGGCCATGCCATCCTGCTCCAGCGGGCTGTCGGCAACCTGTTGGACAACGCCCTCAAATTCACGCGCAGCACCATTCTCCTTTCCCTGCAGGAAAAACAGGATTCCTACGTAATTTCCGTGCAGGATGACGGACAAGGAATGGCACCGGATGCCGTGAACAAAGTCTGGGAGCGCTTTTATCAGGCTGACGCTTCCCGCAACCGCAAGACGAACAAAGGCCTTGGCCTGGGCCTCTCCTTCGTCGCCCAGGTGTTGAAAATCCACCACGGCAAGTATCACGCCGCCTCCACCCCGGGCAAAGGCAGCACCTTCTCCCTGGAGCTGCCAAAAAGCTGACGCAGCAAAACCTTGAACAGAAAAACCAAACCGCAGACAACCGGTTTTACCGGTGCCTGCGGTTTTTGTATGTTTCTTTTGTTTACTTCATCTGTTCCTGAACAGACGCCTCTCCCGTTTAATATTCTTAAGGAAATGTTTAGTCTTCGTTTCTGCCTTTTTTCATATTTTTTGAGAAACTGAAAGCGAAGAAAGGGAAAGGAAGGATCTTTATGGAACTGCTGCTAAACCTGATCCGCGGCTTCTGCATGGCCGCAGCCGACAGCGTACCCGGCGTGTCCGGCGGTACCGTTGCCTTCGTACTCGGTTTTTACGACACCTTCATCCGCTCCCTCTATTACCTGTTTCTGGGGAACCGTGAGCAAAAGCGGGAAGGATTGATCTTTCTCGGCAAACTCGGTGTGGGCTGGGTTATCGGAATGAGTTCTTCCGTCCTGCTGCTCGGCAGCCTGTTCACGACGCACATCTACGAACTGAGTTCCCTCTTCCTGGGCCTGTCCCTCTTTTCCCTGCCCCTCATCTACCGCGAAGAAAAGGAGGCGTTAAAAGAGAAACGGAACCTTATCTGGCTCGTCCCGGGCATTGCCATCCCCCTCCTTCTCCCGTTTCTGAATCCGGTGTCCGGCCACGGACCCGGCGTTGATATATCGCAGCTTTCCCTGTCCCTCGGAATCTATATCTTCGCAGCCGCCATAGTAGCCATCAGCGCCATGGTACTGCCCGGCATTTCCGGCTCCACCATGCTGCTCATCTTCGGTCTTTACGTGCCTGTCATCAGCGCCGTCCGGGACGCGCTGCACCTGAACTTTGCCGGCCTGCCGGCCCTGGTCATCTTTTGTCTGGGCATCGTGACCGGCATCACTTGCGTCATCCGCCTGGTGAAAAACGCGCTCCAGGACCATCGTTCCGCCATGATCTACTTCATCCTCGGCCTGCTGATCGGGTCGCTCTTCACCATCGTGAACGGTCCGACGACCCTCAAGGTGCCCCAGCCGGCTATGACCTGGGCCACGTTCAGCCTGGTGTACTTTTTGCTGGGCGGTGCCCTGCTGGCCATCCTGAACCGGTTCAAGCAGCTGATGTCGGCCTGATGCAGAAAAACAAAAAAATTTTCTCCGTATTAATTTTCGTTTAATCTTCCTCCCCTATGATACAGGTAAAGGCAAGGAAAAAAGAAACCAACCCTGCTGCTGAACCTGCTAATAAAAAGGAGGAACATAAAATGGATGAAAACCTGAATGAAAACAAAGAGACGCTCAATACCCCGGAAGAAGAAAAGGAAACCCGCTGGTCCCGGATCCGCCGCGTCATTACGCCGAAACGGATGAAACAGGCCGGTGCCGCTGTTGTACTGCTGGCCGTACTGGGTGTCGGCGGAAGCGCCTACACGCATTACCAGCACGGCATCGCCCGCGCGCAGGCCATGAAAACCCGCAGCAACATCCTCTCCAACCTCGCCGCCAAGGAAAACATTCAGCTGATTTCGGCTGACCAGGCACGCCAGGTTGTGGCAGAAGCCCTGGGCACGGATGCCGCTTCCCTGAAGATCGACTCTGTCATGCTGGACACGCCGGGGTTCGGCCAGGACAAACGTTTCAAGAAGGATAAGGACGACGGCGGCCGCAAAGAGTTCCGGGAAAAAGCCGGAGCCCGTTTTGATAACGGCCGCCGGGAAGGCCGTCCGGTACAGTTCGCAAAAGAACGCCGCGGCGACGGCCCGCGGGCCATGGAATGGGAACGCGGCCGGGATAACGACAACGAAGAAGCTTACTGCGGCGGCTGGGGTCCCGGCTACGGCAGACGCGGTGACGGATACGGTCCGTGCGGCGGTCCCTGGGGCGATGGCTATCATCGCGGCTACGAAGGCCGGCGCTACCGTGACGACGACCGGCAGGAAGAAGCCGCCCCCATGCCTGGCAGTTTGAAACAGGCACCGGAACAGGCCGGCCCGTCCGCCCAGGCACCCGGTTCCACCCAGGCGCCGGCTCCCAAACAGGGCCTGGCTTCCCCGGACGCTCCGAAAGGCGTCACGATGGCTGACCGCCAGAGCCTGGCCAACCGGCCCTTGTTCTACAAAGTACGCTGCAACACCGGCAATTCCGAGGCCTCGTTCCTCGTGGACGCCCGCAGCGGCAAAATCCTGAACACGGCCGTACGGCCGCAGAAAACCTTTCTGGCCAAACTCTTCTGACGCTTACGGCTGGAAGCAATTCCTTATGCACAACCAGAAACCAAACAGACACTGAGACATAAATCCCCCCTCTGAATCCTCTCCTCAAAAAGGCGCCCTGCCCGGCCTCGTTTCTCCCCCTGAGACCGGCGCAAGGCGCCTTTCCGTCTGCTTCCTTTTTACTTTTTCCCCTGCAGGTCCGTCACTTTCCCAGGTAAAGCACCTGGAGCGGATCGCCGCCATCCCCGCGGCGGCTGCCCTGCCGGTCGTAGCGTTCTTTGACCTCCGGCGTGGTCGGCAGCAGGCGGGCTACCATGGTTCCGTGAAACAGGAACAGCACTTCCACAAAGAACGTGTTGTCCACTTTATCGTAAACACGCCCGGCCGACCATGTCCCCCGCACAGTCGTCGACCAGGCATTGGCCAGGTAGCCGATTTTTCCAGAAGCCGGGGCCATCGCGAAAATGGCCTCGCTGTCCACCGGGTTGTCCGGTTCCTTCACGCAGCACAGCACGTCGCCGCAGAAAAAGTTCCCGTGGTCATAGTGCTTTGTCCCTGTCACCGTCACGTACACCGGCGCTTCCTGTTCTTCGTTTTTCCGTTCTTCCGTCCCGGACATCATAACCGTTTCCTCCTTCCGTTTTCTACATCATACAGCCTGGCCCGGACACATTATGTCGCATGCAAAATAAGCGGAGAAAATTTATTTTTCCGCTATTCGTGCTATACTGTAAGAAGAGTTCCAAGCAAGGAGGTATTTCAATTATGAAGAAAATCGCCATCATCCGCTGCCACGATGTCAGCATGCGCTGCGGCGCCACGGGCTGCCTGCGGGCGTTCAATGAAAAAGACAAGGCCTTTGCGCCATACGGTGACGAAGAGCTGCGGCTCGTCAGCCTCATGACGTGCAACGGCTGCGGCCAGACCGTGGAAAACGATCCGGGCCTGAAAAAGAAGCTGGACCGCTTGATTGAAAAACAGGTCGATGTGGTTCATCTGAGCCACTGCACGAGCAAAAAGGACAAGGACAATCCCGACAACCGTCATACTTGTCCGTGGATCGTCAAAATTGCCGATTACCTGAAACAGAACGGCATCCAGGTCGTGGAAGGCACCCACTGAGGGCCTGTCCCGAACCACCGGAGAAGGGCTGCGCGGAATACAGTTGATACTGCATTCCGTGACAGTCCTTTTTTGTGTGCCCGAAACCGGCTGCGGAACAAAAAAATTTTGTATTCTGCCCTTCCATTGCTTAAAATTTATTCCTAAAAGTATTATAATATTAAAGGTATTATAATCTTATTGATATAGAATATCATTAATAGCCGGGCGGCATCCGGGCGGAGCCGTCGGGAAAGGAGATTTCCATGGAGCTGAAAATTATTTACATGACCAACCACGACCGGCGCTACGCCGCCATGCGCAAGGCATGCGGCGAGCTGCAGGAAGAGGGGCGGATATCCGACCTCTGCATCCCGGTTCTGGCTGAACGCTCCAGCGACTGGAATGCGTCGTGGGAACGCAAGTTCACCGGTGCGTCCCTGGTCATGATCCATTTTATGAAGAACGCCTCGAAGAGTCCATTCTGGAAGGCCTGCCGGAGCTTTTTGGAGGCTCACGGCATTCCGTACTTCCTGGATTCCGTCAAGGGAGACGCGGCAGAGCACAGTACTGCCATCGAAACCAGTGTCCTGCATCAGTTCCGCCTGTATTTCCTCTATGGCGGCAACACCAATTACCGGAACGTCTGGCTCTATGCCACGGCCCTCTGCGCCCCCGGGACGGCGCAGCCGGAAGCACCGAAGCCTTTTGCCTGGGCCGGCATTTACGATCCGGAGCAGGAAGAGCGCTACACCACTGACGCCGAAGCCTACCGGGCAGCGCACTGCGCCGCGGACAAACCGGTCGTGGGGCTGCTTTTCTACCGCGACGAATGGATCTGGGGCGACCTGTCGTACCAAGATGCCCTGATCCGGGCCCTGCAGGCACGGGGCTGCCAGGTCCTGCCTGTTTTTGCCAACAGTTTTCTCGATACATCGGCCGGGATGCCGTCCTTATCCGACGTGTTCGACCATTACTTTTTCCATAAGGGCAAACCGGTGCCGGATGTCCTGATCAATACCATGAAATTTTCCCTCACGGGCAGCGGCCGCATGAACCCGGCGAAGCTCCAGGAGCTCGGCGTGCCCGTTCTGGATGCGTACACGCTGCTCGTCCCGGAGCAGGATTGGCGGAAGAACCCCGAAGGCCTCAATGCCGTCGAAGAGTCCATTGCCGTGGCCATGCCGGAACTGGACGGCGTGATTCACGGTGTTCCTGTCGCCGGCAGGGTGCGGGAAGCCGACGGGGCGGTCCACTTTACGCCCTTGCCCGAACGCATCGAACGGATGGCGGCCAAAGCGGCCAAGTGGGCCCGCCTGCACCGCCTGCCCAACAAAGACAAGAAAATCGCCTTGATTTTCCATAACTATCCTGCCAAAAACTCCAATATCGGCAGCGCCTCCGGCCTGGACACGATGGAAAGCGCCATCCGCCTCCTGCGGCGCATGAAGGAAACAGGCTACACGGTGGACTTCATCCCGCCCGACACGGAAGACCTTGTCCGCCTCATGACCTCCCACGCCACGAACGATATATCGTCCCTGACGGAAGAGCAGGCCGAAGCCTGCCAGAAACTGAAAGCGTCGGATTACCGCGCCTTTTTCGAGAGCCTGGCGCCGGAAGCGCAGGCCAAAATGACGAAACAATGGGGCGAAGCACCGGGCGATGTCATGCTGTCCGAAGCCGGGGACATCCTCGTACCGGGGACCATGGACGGCAACCTGTTCCTGAGCGTACAGCCGTCGCGCCAGTACGGCATGGACCCTGCCAAAGCGTACCATGATCCGTATATTGCGCCGACCCACCAGTACCTGGCCTTCTATTACTGGCTGCGCGAAGTCTGGAAGGCCGACGCCGTCATCCATTTCGGCACCCACGGCAACCTGGAATGGCTGCCCGGCAAGAGCACGGGCCTGGACGAAGCCAGCTATCCCGACATTGCCCTGGGCGATTTACCGAACATCTACCCGTACCATATGACGATCACCGGCGAAGGCATGATTGCCAAGCGCCGCGCCGCAGCCTGCCTGATCGGCTATCTGCCGGCGCCCCTTACGGATGCCGGTGCCTACGACGAAATTGCGGAACTGGAAAAGACGCTGGACGAATATGTCCGGTTGAAAGAAGCGGGCAGCGACGTGTCCGACATGAATCAGTCCATCCTGGACCTGGTGCGGAAAGCCAAACTGGAGCAGGATGTCCCCTACGACGCTTCCCGGCCCTTTGAAGAGTATACGGCCTCGCTCCATGACTATATCGAGGAATTGAAAGACAGCGAAGTCCACGCCGGACTGCATATCCTGGGCCAGCCTCCCGAAGGGACCCTGCTCACGGACAGCATCTTGCAGCTGCTGCGCCTTTCCAACGGCGACGTGGATTCCATTTACGAATTGTGGGCTGCCAAATACGGCACCACGCCGGACTGGATTCAGAGCCACGCGGCGGAAATCATGCCCTGCGGGATGACCGGCGGCGCCCTGATGGACCAGATCCGCCGCGAAACGCGGAAAGTCATTGCCACCTTGCAGGAAGGCAGCTTTACGGAAGAAGCCCTCGCAACAGCCCTCGCCCTGCCGGAGCTGCAGGCGGCCGACCCCGTGTCCGCCCCGCTGCCGGATGGCTGGACCGCCAAAGCCGAAGCCTTGCTGCGCTTTGTGAACACCGAAGTATACCCGCGTCTGGCGCGTACGACCGAGGAAATGGACCACACGCTGGACGCCCTCTCCGGACGCTTCGTGCCGCCCGGACCTTCGGGTTCCCCCAACGCCGGCGGGGTCCGTCTCCTGCCGTCGGGGCGCAATTTCTACGGGGTCGATCCCCGCGCCCTGCCCTCGCCGGCAGGCTGGAAACTGGGTGTCCGCCTGGCGGACAAGATGGTGGAAAAGTTCATCGCCACCCAGGGCCAGTATCCGGAAAACATCGGCATGGTCCTCTGGTCCGGCCCGAATATGCGCTCCTCCGGCCAGGACATCGCCGAATTCCTGTACCTGCTCGGCGTGCGTCCGGTCTGGCAGAAAGGCAGTCTCCATGTGCGCGGCCTGGAAATCATTCCCCTGTCGGAGCTGAAACGTCCCCGCATCGACGTGACAGGCCGTATCAGCGGCCTCTTCCGGGATACGCTGCCCCAGCTGGCCGAGCTGATGGACAAGGCCGTCCTGCTGGCAGCCTCGCAGGAAGAGGCACCGGAAGACAATTTCGTCCGCAAACATATCCAGGAAGACACACAGCTGCTGGAAGACAAAGGCGTGTCGGCAGACGACGCCTGGCGGAGCGCGGCCTACCGGATTTTCGGCAACGCACCCGGTACCTACGGCGCCGGCGTCAATACCGTCCTCGATTCCCACAACTGGGAAACCCAGGACGACCTGGCGAAGGTCTATGTCCGCTGGGGCGGCCATGTCTTCGGCGGCGGAACCCGCGGGGAATTCCATCCGGAACTGTTCCAGCGCCGTCTGGCCCAGCTGGACCTGACCATCAAAAACGAAGAAAACCATGAAAGCAACATTCTGAGTTCCGATGACTACAACGCATTTCACGGCGGCATGATTTCCGCCGTCAAGAGCCTGGGCGGCAAAACGCCGCAGTCCTACGTAGGCGACAGCAGCAACCGCTCGGCCGTCGGCGTCCGGACCGTGCAGGAGGAAATGCGCCGTGTCTTCCACGCGGAATCCATGAACCCGAAATATATCGAAGGCCTCATGAAACACGGCTACAAGGGTGCGACGGATCTGGCCAACCGCCTCTCCATCAGCTTCCAGTGGGATGCGACAAGCGATGTCATGGACGATTCCATGTACGAGCAGTACGCCCAGAAATACGCCCTGGATCCGAAGATGCAGCAATGGATGAAGAAAGTCAATCCCTGGGCACTGCAGAGCATTGCCGAAACACTGTTGGAGGCCGACCAGCGCCAGATGTGGAACGCCAATGACGAAACGAAAGACGAGCTGCAGCAATTGTATCTGTCCGTAGAAGGAGAATTGGAAGATGACGGCGATGACGACGAATAAACCGCCGCTGCAGGAAACAGGCCTGCCCCCTGTCCGCATGCTGGTCCTGACCCTGACGGGCCGCTGCAATTTCGCCTGCCGGTATTGCTACGCCGCCTCCGTGGCTGCCGAAGACATGGACGAGGACACGGCGGTGGCCGCCGTCCACCTGGCCGGACGCGGGGGAAAGCGTTTCCTGCTGCAGTTTTCCGGAGGAGAACCGCTGCTGTGCTTCCCCTTGATTCAGAAGCTGATCCGCGTCGTGGAAGAAAATCACTACGACGCCCAAATGCAGCTGCAGACCAACGGGTCCCTGCTTACTCCGGAAATCGGACGTTATCTGTTTGACCACCAGGTCGGCCTCGGCCTTTCCTGCGACGGGCGCCCCGCCCTCATGGACCGCATGCGCGTGGCCAGGGACGGCTCTTCTTCGTCACGCCTGACGGCCGCCGCGGCGCGGAACCTGGCCGCCCAGGGTATCGGCACGGGGCTGACCTGCGTTGTGACGGCAGACTCCGTCGAAGAGCTGCCGGGCATTGCGGACATGGCCCACTTTTACGGGAATGTGCATCAGGTCGGCTTCGACATCCTGCGGGAACAAGGCCGGGGCGCCGGCATGAAGGCGCCGACGGCGGAAGCCATGACGCGGGCCCTGGAAAAGACCTATGCCCGCATGGAAGCACTGGAAAAGGCAACAGGCCGCAAGGTTCATTTTACGCAGGAAGACCGGGTGCGCCGGCTGGCGCAGACGGGACAGCACGACTTTCCCCAGTGTTACGCCATGCACGGCGAAGCGGCCTTCGTCGACGTTCACGGCGACATCTACGCCTGTTCGTCCCTGGTCGGGCGTCCGGAATACCGCCTCGGCAATGTACGGACCGGACGGGATCCGGAAAAAGTACGGGCCGTGGCGCGGCGGATTCAGGAGGCCATGGCGGAGTGCCGCCACTGTCCTTACTTTCCCCTCTGCGGCGGCGGATGTTTTTCCCGCTGGCTCCGAAAGGACGGCGTTGTACGCCGGGTTGACGCAGAATGCGCCATGAAACAGTTCTTCATTAAAAAATATAAAGAGCATCACAAGGAGGAATTTTCCAAATGAAAAGACAAGGTACCTTTCCCTTCACGGCCATTATCGGCCAGGACACGATGAAAAAAGCCCTGGTGCTGAACGTCGTCAATCCGAAACTCGGCGGCGTCCTGATCCAGGGGGAAAAAGGAACCGCAAAATCGACGGCCGTCCGCGCCCTGGCAGATCTGCTGCCGCCGCGCAGATGCATCAAGGGCTGCCGGTTCCATTGCGACCCCGATGACAGAGCAAACTGGTGTGACGAATGCCAGGAAAAATACGCGACGGAAGAACCGCCGGTGGAACTGCTGCCCATGAAAGTGGTCGAACTGCCCGTCAGCGCCACGGAAGACCGCGTCGTCGGAACCCTGGACATCGAAACCGCCATCCGCGAAGGCAAACGTTCCTTCGAAACGGGTATTCTGGCTGACGCCAACCGCAACATCCTTTACGTAGATGAAATCAATCTCCTCGACGACCATGTGGTCGACGTCCTGCTCGACTCCGCCGCCATGGGCATCAACACGGTGGAACGCGAAGGCATTTCCTACTCCCATCCGGCGCGCTTCTCCCTGGTCGGCACCATGAACCCGGAAGAAGGGGACATCCGCCCGCAGCTTCTCGACCGCTTTGCCTTGTCCGTCAAGGTCGCCGGCGAACAGGATCCGGAACGGCGCGCGGAAATCATCAAACGCCGCCTCGCCTATGAAGCAGATCCGGAACCGTTCCTGGAAAGCTGGAAGGACGAACAGGCCAAGGAAGTCCGCCGCATCGAACGAGCCCGGAAACTGCTCTCCGAAGTGACCTGCTCCAACGATATGCTCCTGCTGGCCGCGAAAATTTCCATCAACCTGGGCGTCGACGGACACCGTGCCGACATCACCCTGATCAAGACGGCCGAAACCATCGCCGCCGTTGCCGGCCACACAGAAGTCACGAAAGAGGATATCCGGGAAGCCTCCAGACTGGCATTGCCGCACCGTATGAGACGCCGTCCGTTCGAAGAACAGAATCTGGACTGGACGGAAGTCGACAAGGTCATTGACGATGAAGCGTAATCTCTTCCCCTTTGCCGCTGTCTGTGGCATGGAAAAGCCCAAAGAAGCCATTCTCCTGACACTGGTCAATCCTTTTGCCGGCGGCCTGCTGCTGTCCGGTGAAAAAGGGACCGGCAAATCGACCCTCGTCCGCAGCGCCCGCGAACTGCTCGCCGACGCGCCGTGGGTCGAAGTCCCCATCAGTATCACGGAAGACCGGCTCTTTGGTTCCATCGACACAGAAGAGGCGATCCGCAGCGGACACAAGAAACTCCTTCCCGGATTGATTGACGAAGCGGATCAGGGGCTGCTTTATATGGACGATGTGAATTTACTGCGCGACGACCTGCTCTCGGCCGTGCTGAACATTCGGGAAGCCGGCGGGTACCGGCTGGAACGGGACGGCCTCTCGGAACAGCGGGATGCTTCCTTTACGGTCCTGGCCGTCATGAATCCCGACAGCGGCACCCTGCCGGCCTCTTCCCTGGACCGGTTCGGCCTGTTCGCCCAGACAGAAGCCGCGCAGGACGACGCGACCCGCCTGGAAATCATCCGCCGCGTCCTCGCCTTTGAAAAAGACGGCCTGGCCTTCCGGTCCCAATGGGCCGGAGAAACGGCGAAACTGCAGGCACAGGTGCAGCAGGCACGGCGCGTGCTGCCTACGGTCACCGTCTCCCCTGCCATGATGCAGCTGGCTGCCGTCTATACCTTGAAAGCCCACGTGGCCGGTCACCGGGCCGATATTTACCTGATTGAGGCGGCCCGGGCGGAAGCGGCCCTCGCCGGCCGTTCTTACGTGCTGCCCAAGGACCTGGAAAAGGCGGCGGAATTCGTGCTGCCCCACCGTATGCGGAAAGCCGAAGAACAGCCGCCCCAACCGGAGGAACAGCCGCAGGAAGAACCGCCGGAAAACCAGGAGCAGGACCGGCAGACTCCGGACAACCAGCAAGAGTCTCCCGACGACAATGACTTTGCCCGCCCGCCGCAGGAAGAACCGCCGCAAATCGACACGGAAGACCACGAAGGAAACGACAGCACGGATGCGGACCACTCCGGCATGGCGAACCCCCAGGGTGCCAGCCGGGAGCGCATCGACGCTGCCGACCTGCGCGTGCATATGCCGCCCATGTGGATCGAACCCGCCAAAACCCGTAAACCGAAAAAAGGCAGCGGCAAACGCAGCCTGACGATTACGGACCTGTCCCAGGGCCGCTACGTGCGGGCAGAAATTCCAAAAGCCAAAACCACGGACATCGCCTTCGACGCCACGCTGCGCGCTGCCGCACCCTACCAGAAAGCCCGGCCTTCCAACGGCTGTGCCGTCGTAATCCGCAAAGAGGACGTGCGCGGCAAGATCCGCGAAAAACGGACCGGCAACATTTTCCTCTTCGTCGTCGACGCCAGCGGCTCCATGGGGGCCCGCGAACGGATGAAGACCGTCAAGGGCGTCATCTTCAAGATCCTGCTCGACGCCTACCAGAAACGGGACCGCGTCGGCATGATCGCGTTCCGGAAAAACCGGGCCGAAGTCCTGCTGCCGGTTACGCGCAGTGTCGACTTTGCCCAGAAAAAGCTGGCCGCCATGCCGACAGGCGGCAAAACGCCCCTGGCCAAAGGCCTGCTCAAAACGGAAGATCTGCTCGACATGCTCTACCGCCAGGACCCGAACCAGGATCCCGTCGTCATTTTGATTACGGACGGACGGGCCACGCGTCCTTTGAACAAGGATACCGACCCGGTCCGTGACGCGATGGAGGAAGCGAAACGCATCGGCCGCCGGAAACTGCCCGTGGCGGTCATCGACACGGAATCGGGCTTCGTAAAGCTCGGCCTCGCGAAAAAGATGGCGAAGGTCATGGGCGCCTCCTACTACCGCGTCGACAAAATTTCCGAAGACCAGCTCCTCCACATCTGGAGGACCACGGCCGGCGCATAAAGGCATAAAAAAAATCCGGAACCGAAGTTCCGGATTTTTTTGTTGTTTCTGTGTTCGGCACCAATCAGCGCTTGCTGTACTGGGAAGCCTTGCGGGCTTTCTTCAAGCCGTATTTGCGACGTTCCTTTTCGCGCGGGTCGCGGGTCATGAGGCCGGCCTTCTTCAGAACCGGACGGAATTCCTCGTCAACCTTTACGAGGGCACGGCTGATGCCGTGACGGATGGCACCGGCCTGGCCGGAGATGCCGCCGCCGATGACGTTGACCAGCACATCGTATTTGTCCTTGGTCTTGGTCAGTTCCAGAGGCTGGTTGACAACCAGTTTCAGGGTTTCCAGACCAAAATAATCGTTCATTTCACGGCCGTTGATGATGACTTTGCCTTCACCCGGTACCAGGCGGACACGGGCAACGGAAGATTTGCGACGGCCGGTCGCACTGTAAACTACTTCTGCCATAATCTTATCTCCTCCTGATTACCGTACGTTGATTTCCAAAACTTCAGGCTTCTGTGCCGCATGCGGATGATCCGGGCCGGCATATACATGAAGCTTGCTGTAAATCTGGTCGCCCAGGCGGTTCTTCGGAATCATGCCGCGGACAGCCATTTCAACCATTCTGACAGGGTTGTTGGCCAGCATATCCTTGGCTACGACATAACGGTCGCCGCCCAGATAGCCGGTGTGATGGAAGTAAACCTTCTGCGTCAGCTTTTTGCCGGTCAGAACTACTTTGTCAGCATTGACGATGATCACATTGTCGCCGGTGTCCACATGCGGGGTGAAGGTCGGTTTGTTCTTGCCGCGCAGGACTTTGGCAACTTCTGCGGCCAGACGGCCCAGAGTTTTATCGGTCGCGTCCACAACGTACCATTTACGTTCAACAGTGGACGGATTTGCCATGAAAGATTTCATACTCAATGTCCCTCCCAGGATTGTTTCGGTTTAAATTACTGATCCAATTGGCGCATCTGCATTGAAGCGGTGCAAATGCTGCAAAACGTGAAGTGATGATGAGTGTTGCACTTTTTCAACGGGGCTAATCGAATCCAAAGCGCAAAATCACGTAAATATATTTTAATCATTTTGTCCGGCCTTGTCAACTAAAAAAACGGAACTTCCTACTAAAAATAGGAAATTCCGTTTCTTGTCCCAAAAAGCGGAGGATGTAGCGGCCGTCCGGCCGGTACATCTCAGGATTCCTTGTCGATGTCGATCAGTTCGTAATGGTCGGCGCCCATGCCCAGATCGTGCATGGCCTGCAGCTGGTGCAGCCCGTGGCGGGACAGGATACGCTCCTTCAGGTCCTTGCTCTTTTCGCCGTCAAAGCCGAAGACGAGGTCGCACGACGCCTGGTCGATGGCGAGGATGTCCGTCGAGGCCATCATGCCCAGATCGGGAATCACCGGGGGTGCGGCACCGACGCCGGCGCAGTCGCAGTCAATGGACATACGGCGCAGCACGTTCAGGTACGTGATATGCTTGCCGAAATGGTCGAGGGTCGCTTTGCCCGAATCGGCCATGCGCTCCATGAATGCGTCCTGCAGTGGCATCTTTCCCCAGGCGTCCCCCGCAGGCGGCATCGGTCCTTCCAGATATCCGTGGACCTGGCGCTTGCCCAGCTGGCCGGACGCGTTGCCGATGGCGATGTTCTTCAGGGAACCGCCGAACTCGCCCATGGCGTGGCCCTTGAAATGGGTCAGGACGATCATGGAATCATAGTTCAGGATATGGCTGCCCAAAAGGATCAGGGGCGTCAACACACCGATGTGCTTCTTCCACATTCCCATATGTTTCGCCTCCCGTGCGTAAACTTATCCGTTCAAATGAAACTTTATCCTACGCAAAACGTACCACGGATGCGGCAGTGCGTCAAGAATTTACCGGACTGCCGTCCATACTTGTTCCGTATGCCGGACCATGCCGGAGATGCATATCATTTCAAGGGACCCGGACGATTTGTCCCGAAGGGTTCCGTATGGTACAATCGGAATTGGAAATCCGGGCCGGCACCTTGCGCCGGTCTTGCATAGAAAGGGGTTTTACCATTGAAAAAAGTAGTTGTCCTCACCACGGGCGGTACCATCGCCATGAAACCGGATCCCGTGTCGGGCGGGCTGATTCCCGCCGTCAGCGGCGACGACCTGGTGGAGGCCGTTCCGGCCCTGAAAGATGTAGCTGCTGTCGAAGTGCACGAATTTTCCAATGTTCCCAGCGGCCACGTGACGCCGCAAATGATGTTCGAACTGGCACAGCAGGTGGACGCGTACGCCGCGCGTCCCGATGTGGACGGCATCGCCATCACCCACGGTACGGACACCATGGAAGAGACGGCGTACATGCTGAGCCTGGTCTGCCGGACGGAAAAGCCGGTCACCATCACCGGTGCCATGCGCGGTGCCAGCGACATGGGCTACGACGGGCCGGCCAACATCCTGGCCGCGGTCCGCGTGGCTGCCTGTGACGCTGCCGCAGGCCGGCGCTGCCTGCTCGTCATGAATGACGAAATCCATGCGGCGGCCGAAGTGACGAAGATGCACACCGTGTCGTGCAGCACCTTCGCTTCTCCCGGCTGGGGTCCTGTCGGCCATGTGTACTACAATGGCGTCGTGTTCCGCCGCACCTGTGAAAACCTGCGCCGCATCGTGACGGACCATATCGAGCCCGATGTGGAACTCCTCAAGGTGGCGACGGGCATGAGCGACCTCTTCTTCCGGGCTGCCGCCGACAAACCCGTGAAAGGCCTCGTCGTCGAAGCTGTCGGCTGCGGCAATGTGCCGCCCACGGTGCTGCACGGCATCGAATACGTGCGCAGCAAAGGCATTCCCGTCGTGCTGGCAAGCCGCGTGCCCGAGGGCAAGGTCGTCCCTGTGTACGGCTACCTGGGCAGCGCGGGCTGGATGAAGCCCCTGGACCTCATCCACGCCGACGAGATCAATGGGCAGAAAGCGCGGCTCAAACTCATGGCCGCCCTGTCCCTCACGCAGGATCTGGAAGAACTGCGTGCCTTTTTCCGGGACGACGTGCAGTGACATCGTCCCCTGCAAACCATAAAACAAGCCCTGAACCAGCGGGTTGAAAAGCGGTACGCCGCCTTACAGCCTTGGTTCAGGGCTCTTTTTTCTGTGATGTTGTCAATGTGACGTCACCGGGACATCAGAAGCGGACTGCCTCTTCCAGGGCCCGGATGGCGCCGCTTTTGACGGGCCGTACTTCGCGTTCTTCGTCCAGATCCGTAAAGACGCACAGGCAGGCGTCGGAAAGGCCGGCCGCCCGGATGGCGGCAGCGTCGAATTCGAGGAGCTTGTCGCCCTGCTTCACGGTCTGGCCCGGTTCCACGAAGACCTGGAACCCGGCACCGTTCATCTGCACCGTGTCGATGCCGATGTGGAGCATGTATTCCAGGCCGTCGGCCGTGCGCAGGCCCAGGGCGTGCTTCGTATCAAAGACGAGGTCGACCGTGCTGTCGCAGGGCGCATATACGGCGGAATCCGTCGGATAGACGAGGAATCCGTCGCCGGTCATCTTTTCGGAAAAGACTTCGTCGGGCGCATCCGTAATGGGATGGAGTTCTCCCGTGAAGGGGGAATTGAAGGATTGTGTCATGGCTGCTGCCTCCTGGTTATACATTCATTCGGACCGGGGTACGTGACGGACGCCAGGTACAGTCCCTGGGCCGGGGCGGCGGCGTTCTCGAAGGCACCCCGCGGCGCTTCCAGTTCCCGGGCGAGGGCGTCCGGGTCCTTGCGGCCCCAGCCGGCCTGCAGCATGGACCACACCAGGTTGCGCACCATATGGTAGACGAACCCGTCCCCCGCGATGCGGTAGACATAGCGTTCCGGCGCGTCAGAATCGTCGTGACGCGTTGCAAGCCCCGGAGCCGGGCACTGGGTCCAGTCCGAAGCAAAAATCGTTTTAACGGGCGATACGGGGGCGCTGCCCGTACTCTGGAACCCGCTGAAGTCATGGGTTCCCAGGATATGGGAAGCGGCGCGGTTCAACAGCGCCAGATCCGGCCGTTCCGTCACCTGCCAGGCGTAGTTCCGCGCGAACGGATCCGGTACGGGCGTGTACTGCACCACATACAGGTATTCCTTGCGCACCACGTCCTTGCGGGCGTTGAAGCCTTCCGGCGCGTCCTCGGCCGCCAGGGCCCGGATATCGGCGGGCAGGTAGGTGTTCAGGGCGCGTACGAGGCGCTCCGTGGGAATGCGCCCTTCCGTCGTGAAGGACACGACCTGCCCCAGGGCGTGCACGCCGGCATCCGTCCGGCCGCTGCCGGTCACCTGGACCGGTTCGCCGCACAGGCGGGACAGGACATCTTCCACCACGTTCTGGATGGCCGGAAAGCGGGTCTGCCGCTGAAAGCCGGCATAGGCCGTGCCGTCGTAGGACAAGGTTATCTTCAAAGTTCGCATAAGTGACTCCTGCCGACTTACAGTTTCGCTGCCAGCGGTCCCCAGCGCAGCAGTACGAGGAAGACGATCATGGCGATGCCGAACACGAAGGCCGCGGCGTCGCCGCCCCGGTAGGCCAGTTGGTGCATGCGCGTGCGCCCTTCCCCGCCGCGGTAGCAGCGCGCCTCCATGGCCACGGCCAGGTCGTCGGCCCGGCGGAAGGCACTGATGAAGAGCGGGATCAGGATGGGCAGCATGTTTTTCGCTTTCTGCAAAATGTTGCCGCTCTGGAAATCGGCCCCGCGCGAGGTCTGGGCCTTGATGATGCGGTCCGTTTCCTCGAGCAGCGTCGGGATGAAGCGCAGGGCGATGGTCATCATCATGGCCAGCTCGTGGGCCGGCACGCCGATGCAGCGGAAGGGCCGCAGCAGCGACTCAATGCCGTCGGTCAGCACAATGGGCGACGTGGTAAACGTCAGGACCGACGAAATCATGAGGAGCAGCATGAGGCGCATGGACATCTTGATGCCCATGGCGATGCCTTCCTGGGTGATGCGGATGAACTTCCACTGGTACAGCACGGTCTCGCCCTGGCCGACGAAGACATGCATGGCCAGGGTCAGCAGAATGATGAAGAGCAGCGGTTTCACGCTCTTGAAGACGAGCAGGAAGGGCAGCTTCGAAATGGCGATGACGAAGAACACCATGACCCAGAGGGCCACGTAGGCCGGCACGCTCTGGGCGAGGAAGATGGCCACAATCAGAAGCAGCGTGACGAGGATCTTGGTCCGCGGGTCCAGGCAGTGGACGAAGCTGTTGCCCGGATAATATTGTCCCAGTGTGATATCTCCCAGCATAGCCTACTTCAGCCCCTTTCTCTTGCGGATCTCCTTCAGCAGGGAGGCCGTGTCCGTCACCGTTTCCGGGATGGCCAGGCCTTTGGCGCGCAAGGCGTCCTTGAGTTTGTATATTTCCGGGATGTCGAGGCCGACATCCTGCAATTCTTTGCGGCGTTCGCGGAACAGGGCGGCCGGTTTGCCGTCCATGATGATACGGCCGTCGTACACGACGAGGAGGCGGTTGGCGAACTGCAGGGCGTCCTCCATGCTGTGCGTGACCATGATGATGCCGATGCCCTGTTTCTTGTACAGGGACAGGATTTCGCGGAACACATCGCGGCGGGCGCCGGGGTCGAGGCCGGCCGACGGCTCGTCCAGAATCAGGTAGTCCGGTTTCATGGAAACGACGCCGGCAATGGCGACGCGGCGCATCTGCCCGCCCGACAGGTTGAAGGGCGAGCGCTGGGCCAGGGCGTCGTAATCGAGGCCGACGAACTGCAGGGCCTCGCGGACGCGCTGTTCCACTTCGTCCTCCGTCAGCCCCAGGTTGCGGGGTCCGAAGGCCACGTCCTCGTAGACCGTTTCGGCGAACAGCTGGTGCTCCGGATACTGGAAGACCATGCCCACCTTGCCGCGGGCGGCGCGGGCTTCCTTCGTCTTGCCGGACAGGTCCGTGCCGTCCAGGAGGGCTTTGCCCTTCGTCGGATGGAGCAGGCCGTTCAGATGCTGGATCAGCGTCGACTTGCCGCTGCCCGTGTGGCCGATGATGGCGACGAATTCGCCTTTTTCAATTGTAAGGGAAATATCGTGGAGCACTTCCTTTTCATAAGGGGTGCCCTTCGAATACGTAAAGGAAACATGTTCCAGTTCGATAGACATATGGTGTCATCCTTTGATTTATTGCACGGGACGGTATCAGGCCAGGGCCTGTGCCAGATCCTCGTTCGTAATGATGCCCTGGGGCAGTTTCATTCCCGTCTTGCGGAGCTCGAAGGCCACTTTGGCGGCCAGGGGCGCTTCCAGACCCAGCTCTTCCAGTTCCTCCACGCGGGAGAAGACTTCCTGCGGCGTACCCTGGAACAGGATACGGCCTTTTTTCATGACGACGACGCGGTCGGCATGGATGGCTTCAACCATGTTGTGGGTGATATAGACGACGGTGATGTGCTTTTCCTTGTTCAGTTTCCGCACCGTGCCGACGATTTCCTTGCGGCCCTGCGGGTCGAGCATGGCCGTCGGCTCGTCGAGGACGATGCAGTTGGAGCCCAAAGCCAGCGTACCGGCGATGGCGACGCGCTGTTTCTGCCCGCCGGACAGAAGGTGCGGCGCCCGGGTGCGGTATTCCGTCATGCCGACGGCCTTCAGGGCATCTTCCACGCGCTGCCGGATTTCGTCCGGCGGCACGCCGATGTTTTCCGGTCCGAAGGCGACGTCTTCTTCCACGACGGCGGCCACAATCTGGTTATCGGGGTTCTGGAAGACCATGCCCACGTTCTGGCGTATCTCCCATAACTTCGTCTCGTCCAGCGTATCCATCCCCTGGATTTTGACGGTGCCTTCCGACGGAAGGAGCAGGGCGTTCAGGTGACGGGCCAGCGTGGATTTGCCGCTGCCGTTGGTGCCGATGACGGCCACGAATTCGCCGGGGCGGATGGCCAGATTGACTTTATCCAGCGCCAGGACCTCGTTGTTCTCCGTGTCCGTGTAAATATGACTCAGGTCCTTGATATCGATGAATGGGGCCTGCTGTTTCGTTTCCATTTCCAGACAACTCCTGTTTCATGGCGGAATCCCGGGACCGGCCCGGGTTCCAAAATGTTGACTACTTTATTATAATGTCCTGCACCGCAAACGTCAACGCTATATTAGGGATGGTTAACAGTGTAAGTCCCGTTGGCATAGGAAAAAGGCGCCGCTGCCCGTTCGGACAGTGACGCCTTTTAATCTGCCTATGTCGGCTGGCTGTTGATTACAGCAGTTCGATGATGGCCATCTCAGCTGCATCGCCGCGACGGGGGCCTACCCGGTAAATGCGGGTGAAGCCGCCCTGGCGCTCCTTGTATTTAGGAGCCAGTTCGTCAAACAGCTTCGTGGTAGCGGTTTCGTCTACCAGGATAGCCAGAGCCTGACGACGAGCGTGCAGATCGCCAACCTTTGCCAGCGTGATCAGTTTTGCAACATTCTTGCTGGTTTCCTTTGCTTTTGCAATGGTGGTTTCGATTCTGCCGTTCAGGATCAGGGCGCTGGACAGGCTGCGGAACAGGGCTTTGCGGTTGCCGGATGCACGGTTCAGTTTTCTGTATGCCATTGATTCCGTCCCCCTTATCAATCTTGGTTATCCCGTAAGGATAACTGCAATTCTTTCAATTTCTTCATAATTTCTTCCAGGGATTTGGTTCCCAGGTTGCGGACTTTCTTCAAGTCTTCTTCCGACTTGTTGATCAGGTCGCCCACGGTATTGATGCCGGCACGGCGCAGGCAGTTGTTGCTGCGCACGGACAGGTCCATCTCTTCGATGGACATGGCCAGCTTCGGATCTTCTTCAGCGGCTGTGGCCGGTTCCGGAACAGTCGCACCAACGATACCGGGTTCCGGTTCCATGACGGTGCTGTTCTGGAACAGTTTCAGGTAGCCGATGAGGATGCCGGAAGCCAGGCTGATGGCGTCATCGGGATTGATGCTGCCGTCGGTCCAGACTTCGAGGGTCAGCTTGTCATAGTTGGTGACGTTGCCGACACGGGTATCCGTAACACCGAATTTTACGCGGGTGATCGGGGAATAAATGGAATCGACCGGAATCCAGCCGATGCCCATCTCTTCACTCTTGTTCTTATCGCAAGGTACATAACCGGTTCCCTTGTCGACGTAGATATCCATCTTGAGGACGGCATCCTTGTCGAGGGTGGCGATGTGCAGCTCCGGATTCAGGATTTCCACATCGCTGTCCGGCTCGATATCACCGGCAGTCACTTCGCATTCACCGGCAGCGTCGATATGGAGCACCTTCGGAGCATTGTCCTGCGTGTTCAGCTTCAGGCACAGGGCCTTGATGTTGAGGATGATATCCGCTACGTCTTCCCGGACGCCGGGAATCGTGGTGAATTCATGCAGGACGCCTTCGATCTTGACGCCTTTTACTGCCGCCCCTTCCAGGGAGGACAGCAAAACGCGGCGGAGGCTGTTGCCCAGGGTGATGCCGTAACCGCGTTCCAGCGGTTCCCAAACGAATTTGCCATAGCGCTTGTCCGCAGAGATTTCGGAAGTAACTAATTTCGGATCAATAATTTCTATCATTCGGAAAGCCTCCTTCTCACGCGTATTACCACAATACGCCAACTGGTTGGTGGCACTTGATGCTCTTTATTACTTGGAATACAGTTCGACGATGGACTGTTCTACAACCGGAACATCAATTTCCTCACGAGTCGGGAAACGATCTACCTTTGCGTTCAGTGCTTCCGCATTCACTACGAGCCAGGCCGGAGCGGTAACAGCGCCCAGTTTTTCGTTCATGCCCTTGAAGTATGCCTTGTTCAGGCTGTTTTCCATTACGGAAACAACGTCACCGGCCTTGACCAGTGCGGACGGAATGTCCACGCGCTTGCCGTTTACGGCAATGTGGCCGTGCGTAACGAGCTGACGAGCCTGACGGCGGGTGGAAGCCAGGCCCATGCGGTAAACCACGTTGTCCAGTCTGCGTTCCAGCAGGATCAGGAGGTTTTCACCGGTGATGCCGGGCATCTTTTTAGCCTTTTCGTAATACAGGCGGAACTGTTTTTCCAGTACGCCGTAAATGAATTTTGCTTTCTGTTTTTCTTTCAGCTGTGCGCCGTATTCGCTGACTTTGTGGTTAGCGTGCAGGAGCTGACGGTGGGATTCTTTGGTGACACCCACGACCGCCGGTTCGATGCCCAGTGCGCGGCAGCGTTTCATAACAGGAACTCTATCAATTGCCATGTAAGTTTACACCTCCTGTAATTATACTCTGCGACGTTTCGGCGGACGGCAGCCGTTGTGCGGAATGGGAGTTACGTCCTTGATGGAGTTGACTTCCAGACCGGTGGCCTGCAAAGCGCGGATAGCTGCTTCACGGCCGGCACCGGGGCCCTTAACGTATACTTCTACGGTCTTCATGCCATGGTCCATAGCTGCCTTGGTAGCGGTTTCAGCTGCCATCTGAGCTGCGAACGGCGTGCTCTTACGGCTGCCGCGGAAGCCCAAGCCACCGGCGGAAGCCCAGCTGATTACGTTACCGTTGAGATCGGAAATAGTAACCAGCGTGTTATTGAAAGTGGATTTGATATGCGCAACGCCGGCAACGACGTTTTTGCTTACTTTTTTCTTCGTACGGACTGCTTTCTTTACTGCCACTTCTTAATACCCTCCTTACTGATTACTTTTTGCCCTGGGTCTTTTTCGGACCCTTGCGGGTACGGGCATTGTTCTTCGTGTTCTGGCCGCGTACGGGCAGGCCTGCACGATGTCTTCTGCCACGGTAGCTCCCGATTTCCACCAGGCGCTTGATGTTCATGGATTCCTCACGGCGGAGGTCACCTTCGACTTTATAGTCTCTGTCGAGTACTTCACGGATCTTAGCGATTTCGCCTTCCGTCAGATCACGGACGCGAGTATCGGGGTTGATACCGGTCTTCGCGAGGATTTCGCGGGATAAGGTAAGACCGATACCGAAAATATAGGGCAGCGCATATTCGATACGCTTGTCATTCGGTAAATCGACACCAGCAATACGTGCCATAATATCAGTGCACCTCCTTCTTAACCTTGTCTCTGTTTATGTTTCGGATTTTCGCAAATAACCATTACGCGGCCTTTGCGCTTGATGATTTTGCATTTATCGCAAATCTTCTTTACAGACGGTCTGACTTTCATTTTTTACCTCCTCAGTGTCTGTGCCGGCTCATTTGAACCGGTAGGTGATTCTTCCACGATTCAGATCGTACGGCGTCAGTTCGACCGTTACGCGGTCGCCCGGCAGGATCTTGATGAAGTTCATGCGGATTTTGCCGGAAATGTGCGCCAGGATCTCATGATTGTTCTGCAGTTTGACCTTGAACATGGCATTCGGTAAAGCTTCCAGAATAGTTCCTTCCACTTCGATTACATCCTGTTTGGACATCGGTTACCTCCCTGCTCTTTCTTCAAGGCCGGCCTTGACATCGGCATATACCTTGTCAATGGCCTGAGTGCCATCGATTTCCATGTAGACGCCCTGTTTCTTGTAGTAATCGATCAGGGGTTCCGTCTGGGAATGATAGGCTTTCAAACGATTCTTGACGGTGGCTTCCTTATCGTCATCACGCTGATAAAGGGAACCGCCGCATTTATCACAGACACCTTCCACTTTGGGCGGATTGAAGGTCACATGGTACGTGGCACCGCAGGATTTGCAGATGCGACGGCCCGTGACGCGGTCCACCAGGTCGCTGTCAGGAACTTCGATGTTCACAACGGCGGTCAGTTTGATGCCCGCATCCTTCAGGATGTCGTCCAAAGCTTCGGCTTGTTCCGTCGTACGGGGGAAGCCGTCCAGGATAAACCCTTTCTTGCATTCCGGCTTGCTCAGCCCTTCGCGTACGATGCCAATGGTTACAACGTCGGGAACGAGCCCGCCGGCATCCATGTATTTCTTGGCTTCTTTTCCCAGTTCCGTGCCCTGCTTGACGGCTGCCCGGAACATATCCCCCGTCGAGATGTGAGGGATCTTATATTCGTCAACAAGCCTTTCAGCCTGAGTACCTTTGCCGGCACCGGGAGGTCCCATTAAAAGAATATGCATAAGTTTTCCTCCTTATCTCATAAAACCTTCGTAATGACGGGTCAATGCCAGGGATTCGATCTGTTTCATCGTATCCAGGGCAACGCCTACGACGATCAGCAGGGACGTACCGCCGAGGTAGATACCTTCGATGCCGGTAATCCATACGACCGCGTGGGGCATCATCGCGATCAGGGCCAGGAAAATGGCACCCGACAGGGTGATGCGGGTCATCACGTTGTCCAGATATTCCGTCGTCGGCGCACCGGGACGCAGGCCCGGCACAAAGCCGCCCATCTTCTTGATGTTGTCGCTCATCTGCTTGATATCCAGCGTAACCGCCGTGTAGAAGAAGGTGAAGAACAGGATCAGGATGATGTACAACGTCGTCTGGAAGGGCGTGCCCCATGCAAAGTACCCTGCAATCTTCTGGACCCACGGCACATTCACGAACTGCGCGATGGTCGCCGGGAACATCAGGAGGGACGAGGCGAAGATGATGGGGATGACGCCTGCCTGGTTGACTTTCAAGGGAATGTAGCTGCTATGACCGCCGTACATTTTACGGCCGACCATACGCTTGGCGTACTGTACGGGCACCTTGCGGACACCCTGGGAAATAGCGACTACAAAAACGATCATTGCCAATGCGATCACGATAAACGCCAGCACATTGATGAGGTTTACCGTTCCTGCGTTCAGGTACTTATGCAGGGTGGACAGTCCGTTCGGGACACGGGAAACGATACCTGCGAAGATGATCAGGGAGATACCGTTGCCGACACCGCGCTGGGTGATTTCCTCGCCTACCCACATAAGGAAGCAGGTTCCTGCCGTCAGCGTGACCACGATCATCAGGATGGAGAAGAACCCCGGATTGATGATGGCGGCGCGCAGGCCGAACGCCATGCCCAGTGCCTGAATGACGGCCAGGCCGACGGTGGAGTACCGCGTAACCATGTTGGTCTTGCGGAACCCTTCCTCGCCTTCCTTGGACCATTCTTCCAGCGTCGGAATGACGACTTTCAGCAGCTGCAGGATGATGGATGCATTGATATAGGGGGTGATGCTCATGGCGAAGACCGAGAACTTGCTCAGGGCGCCGCCGGAGAAAACATCCAGCAGGCCGAACAGGTTGCCGTTGTTGAACAGCTGCTCGATCATGGTGGCATCGACGCCGGGGACAGGAATCTGTACACCCAGGCGGAAGACGCCGAACATCACCATTGTGAAGATGATTTTTCTACGTAATTCGGGGACCCGGTAAATATTAGCAAGGTTTGCTAACATTATCAGATCACCTCAACTTTGCCGCCGGCAGCGGTAATCTTTTCAGCAGCCGTCTTGGAGAAGCCGTTGGCCTGAACGGTCAGTTTCTTGGTCAGCTCGCCGCCGCCCAGGATACGGATACCGTCGCGTACATTCTTCACCAGACCGCATTCGATCAGCATTACCGGTTCAACAACAGTGCCGTCTTCAAAGCGATTCAAGGTCTCCACATTGATTTCTACATAATGTTTGCCGAACTTGTTATAAAAACCTACTTTCGGCAGGCGCAGGTATAACGGTCTCTGGCCGCCTTCAAATCCCGGGCGCTTTACGCCGCCGGAACGGGATTTCTGGCCTTTCTGACCTTTACCGGAGGTCTTGCCCAAACCGGAACCAAGGCCGCGGCCTACACGAACCCGAACTTGCTTGGAGCCCGGTGCGGGACGTAATTCATGTAATTCCATTCGTCAGTCCTCCTAATCTTAAGCTTCTACTTCTTCTACCTTAACGAGATGTTCTACTTTATGGATCATGCCGCGGATGGTAGGATTGTCTTCTTGTACCGCAGTGGTACCGATTTTGCGTAAGCCCAGGGCACGAACGGTGGCCTGCTGGTCTTTCTTATAACCGATCAAGCTGCGGGTCAAAGTGATTTTCAGTTTCTTCATCATTCTTCTCCTTCGCTCTCAATCAGTTCATCAGTTCTTCAACAGTCTTGCCGCGCAGTGCTGCAACTTCGGCAGCGTTCTTCAGGGACTGCAGGCCCTGCAGGGTGGCGCGGACCATGTTGCCGGGGTTATGGGAGCCCTGGCATTTGGTCAGGATATCACGAATACCGGCCAGTTCCATTACGGCACGTACCGGGCCGCCGGCGATGACGCCGGTACCTTCGGAAGCCGGGCGCATGAACACGCGGCCTGCACCGTAAACACCGATGATTTCATGAGGAATGGTGTTGCCGACCATCGGAACCGTGATCAGGTTCTTCTTGGCATCGTCAACGCCTTTACGAATTGCTTCCGGAACTTCGGCAGCTTTGCCCAGGCCCATGCCTACATGGCCCTTTCCGTCACCGACCACAATCAGAGCGGCAAAGGTGAAGCGGCGGCCGCCTTTAACAACTTTCGCAACGCGATTGATGAATACGACCTTTTCGTTAAAGCCGTCATCCGGTTTTTCGCGTCTGTCGCGCTTATCAAAATTAGCCAAAATCCTTCCTCCCTTTGTTAGAATTGCAGGCCAGCTTCGCGAGCTGCTTCTGCCAGTGCGGCGATACGGCCATGATACAGGTAGCCGCCGCGGTCGAATACTACTTTCGTTACGCCTTTGGCCAGCGCCTTTTCAGCAATGGCCTTGCCTACGGCCTTGGCAGCTTCCACGTTGCCGCCGTAGTTTTCGAAACTCTTTTCCACAGTGCTGGCTGCGGCAATCGTTTCGCCCGTTTCATCGTTGATGACCTGTGCGTAGATGTTGCTCAGGGAACGATATACATTCAGACGGGGTCTTTCCGCCGTACCAACGATATATTTGCGGGAACGGATATGACGTTTCTGACGCTTTTCGTTCTTGTTTGCTTTCTTAAACAAGAGGTTTCACTCCCTTCTCAATTACTTCTTAGCCTTTGCGCCGGCTTTGCCGACCTTACGGCGTACATGTTCGCCTTCGTAACGGATACCCTTGCCTTTGTAGGGTTCAGGCGGACGCAGGTTGCGGATTTCGGCTGCAACAGCACCGACCTGTTCCTTGTCCGGACCGCTGACCACAATCTTGTTGGGCTGCGGAACGTCGAAGGTGATGCCCGCAGGCGGTTCCATTACTACAGGATGGGAGAAACCCAGAGTGAAGTTGATGTTTTTGCCCTGTTTTGCGGCACGGTAGCCGACGCCCTGGATTTCCAGGGATTTGCTGAAGCCGTGCGTCACACCTTCGATCATGTTGTTGATCAGGGTGCGGGACAGGCCGTGCAGGGAACGGCTCTCTTTTTCGTCATCGGGACGTTCTACGGTGATGACACCGTTGTCCAGAGTAACCTTCATCGCGTTATGGATGCGACGCTGTAATTCGCCTTTCGGGCCCTTTACAGACACCACATTGTCTTCAACCTTGACCGTTACACCAGCGGGAACGGTAATAGGTTTTTTACCAATTCTAGACACTTAACGGTACCTCCTTATTCGTATTACCAAACGTATGCCAGAACTTCGCCGCCCAGGCCGGCTTTACGTGCTTCCTTGTCGGTCATCAGGCCTTTGGAAGTGGAAATAATCGCGATGCCCAGACCGCCGAGAACCTTCGGCAGCTGATCTTTCTGGGAATAAACGCGCAGGCCGGGTTTGGAAATACGTTTGAGGCCGGAAATTACTTTTTCACGGTTGGCACCGTATTTCAGGCTTACTTTGATAACATTCTGCTTGTTATCGGCTACTACTTCGTAATCTTTGATATATCCTTCGTCCTTTAAAATCGCAGCGATTGCTTCTTTGATTTTAGAGCCGGGGATTTCAACTTTATCGTGATAAACCGAATTTGCATTACGGATACGCGTAAGCATATCGGCGATCGGATCAGTCATTACCATTATTCAATGGCCTCCTTTCTAAAATGCTTCTTACCAACTTGCTTTGGTTACGCCGGGAATTTCGCCCTTGTAGGCGTATTCACGGAAGCAGATGCGGCACATGCCGAACTTACGCATATAAGCATGGGGACGGCCGCAGATTTTGCAGCGATTGTAATGACGAACAGAGAACTTAGGTTCTTTATTCCATTTTTCAATTAAAGCTTTCTTAGCCAAAATTATTTCCTCCTTACTTATGCTGCGAACGGCATGCCGAGGAGACGCAGCAATTCGCGGGCTTCTTCGTCGGTCTTAGCCGTGGTGACGATGATGATGTCCATGCCCTGGACCTTGTCAACCTTGTCGTATTCGATTTCCGGGAAAATCAGCTGTTCCTTCAGGCCCAGCGCGTAGTTGCCGCGGCCGTCGAAGGAAGTGGAGCTTACACCGCGGAAGTCACGTACGCGGGGCAGTGCGATGTTCATCAGTTTGTCGAGGAAATAGTACATGCGGTCGCCGCGCAGCGTCACTTTGGCGCCGATCGGCATACCTTCACGCAGCTTGAAGGCTGCGATGGATTTCTTTGCCTTGGTGATGACGGGCTTCTGGCCGGCAATCTGGGTCAGCTGGGCAACAGCCGTTTCCAGGGCCTTGCTGTTCGTAACAGCTTCGCCGACGCCCATGTTGATGATGACTTTTTCAATCTTGGGGATTTCCATTACGTTCTTATAATGGAATTTATCTACCATAGCCTTAACAGCTTCATTCTTGTATTTTTCTTGCAGTCTGGTATTGGCCATTTAAGTGGTTTCCTCCTTTCCCGGAAATTATTTATCGAGTACTTCGCCGCAGTGCTTGCAAACGCGGACGGACTTGCCGTTTTCCACCTTGTGGGCAATGCGGGTCGGTTTCTTGCATTTGGGGCAGACCACCATGACCTTGCTGGAGCTGATGGCTGCTTCCTTCGTTACGATGCCGCCCTGCGGATTGGTCTGGGACGGTTTGTTGTGACGCTTAACTTTATTTACACCTTCGACGATGACTTTGCCTTTCTTCGGCAGAGCGGTCAGGATTTTGCCTTCCTTGCCTTTGTCCTTGCCGGACAGGACCTGAACGGTATCGCCTTTTTTAACATGGAGCTTTACAGCAGTACTCATGTTTTAAGAACACCTCCTAATGTGCTTTGCGTATTTCTTAGAGCACTTCCGGTGCCAGAGAAATAATCTTCATGAAGTCTTTTTCACGCAGTTCGCGGGCAACAGGCCCGAAGATACGGGTGCCGCGGGGGCTCTTGTCGTCCTTGATCACAACGGCTGCGTTTTCGTCGAAGCGGATATAGGAGCCGTCTTTGCGATGCAGGCCCTTGGTGGAACGAACCACAACAGCCTTGACAACGTCGCCTTTCTTAACAACGCCACCGGGTGCTGCATCCTTAACGGAGCACACGATGATGTCGCCGATATTTGCATATTTCCGGTAGGAACCGCCCATAACGCGGATGCACATAACCTTCTTAGCGCCGGTGTTGTCGCCGACATTAAGAATCGTCTGTTGTTGAATCATGGTTTAACCTCCTGTGCCGGATCGCTCATTCAACCCGGCCGAAACAATTATTTCGCACGCTCTAAGACTTCAACCAGACGCCAGCATTTTTCCTTGGATAACGGACGGGTCTGCACAATCTTTACCAGATCGCCAACGTGAGCGTCATTGTTTTCATCATGAGCCTTAAATTTAATCGTGGTCTTAATGCCTTTTTTGTACAGAGGATGCTGAACGAAACGTTCTACGGCAACAACGATGGTTTTCTGCATCTTGTCGCTGACAACTCTGCCGGTACGGCTAACACGTGTATTTCTTTCTACGGTCACGACTGTTTCCTCCTTAATTGATGTTCAAGCCCTGCGCTCATGCGTTGATTTCGTTCTGGCGCTGTACGGTCTTGATTCTGGCAATGGACTTCTTTACTTCGCGAATCTTAGTCGGGTTTTCGCATTGTCCGGTTGCCATCTGAAAACGTAAGTTGAACAGTTCTTCTTTCAGTTCTGCTAATTTCTTGTCTAAATCTGCAGCAGACAGATCTCTGATTTCATTGATTTTCATCAAGCTTCACCACCCTTTGCTTCAGCGGCGGCTTCAGCCTCCATCTGTGCCTTGGAAACGAACTTCGTCTTGATGGGGAGCTTGTGGCCGGCCAGACGCATAGCTTCGCGAGCGTCAGCTTCGGTTACGCCGCCCATTTCAAACAGGACACGACCGGGTTTAACGACGGCAACCCAGTATTCAGGAGAGCCTTTGCCGGAACCCATACGGGTTTCTGCAGGTTTTGCGGTAATCGGTTTGTCCGGGAAAATCTGGATCCAGACCTGACCACCACGTTTTACGTAACGGGTCATGGCGATACGGGCTGCCTCGATCTGACGGTTGGTGATCCAGGCAGGTTCCAGGGCTACCAGGCCGAATTCGCCATGGACGATCGTGTTGCCGCGCATGGCACGGCCTTTCATACGACCTCTATGCTGTTTACGATGTTTAACTCTGTTCGGTAATAACATGACTGATTATGCCTCCTTTGCGGACGCAGTCTTTGCTGCGGGTTTAGATTCCGGCAGGACTTCACCTTTGTAGATCCATACCTTGACGCCGATGCGGCCGTAAGTCGTATGGGCTTCTGCCGTACCGTAATCGATGTTTGCACGCAGGGTGTGCAGAGGAATGGAACCTTCGCGATAGCTTTCAGCGCGGGCAATTTCAGCACCGCCCAGGCGGCCGCCCAGACGAACGCGGATACCCTTCGCGCCCAGACGCATCGTACGGCCGACAGCCTGCTTCATGGCACGGCGGAAAGCGATACGGCGTTCCAGCTGGGAAGCGATGTTTTCAGCTACCAGGGTGGCATCCATATCAGGCTGCTTTACTTCCTGGATGTTGATGTCGATGTTGGCAGTGGTCATTTTCTTCAGGTCGTTCTTCAGCAGTTCGATGTTGCTGCCCTGACGGCCGATGACCATACCCGGTTTAGCCGTGTAGATGGTGATACGGGCTTTGTTGGAAGCACGTTCGATATCTACTTTGGAAATACCGGACAAGAACAATTTATCTTTAATGAACTCACGAATCTTGATATCTTCCAGTAAGAATTTCTGGTAATCCTTATCAGCGTACCAGTTGGATTCCCAACCTTCGATTACGCCAACGCGGAATCCATGCGGATTAACTTTCTGACCCACTATTGTTTCCCTCCTTATCCGGTCTTATTACTTTTCAGAAACGCATACGGTTACGTGGCTGGAGTGTTTCAAAATCTTGAAAGCCTGTCCGCGGGACCGGGGATGAATACGTTTCATGGTGGGGCCCTGGTCTACGTAGCAAGAAGAAACGACCAGGTTGTCAACGTTCATATCATTGTTGTGTTCAGCATTTGCAACGGCGCTGCGCAGCACCTTTTCGATGACTTCAGAACCGACTTTCGGAGTGAACTGCAGGATAGCGAATGCTTCGTTCACTTTCTTACCGCGGATCAGGTTCATGACGATGCGCAGTTTGCGAGGAGCAATGCGGATATATTTAGCGGTTGCCTTTACTTCCATTGTCTATTCCTCACTTTCCTGCTGCAGCAGTCGTATCTGCAGCCTTTTCATGATGACCCCTGAAGGTGCGGGTAGGAGCGAATTCTCCTAATTTATGGCCTACCATATCTTCGGTAATGAACACCGGAACATGTTTGCGTCCGTCATGAACCGCAATGGTGTGTCCTACGAAGGACGGTAAAATTACAGAAGCACGGGACCAGGTCTTAACAACTTTTTTATCATTAGCGGCATTAAGTGCATCGATCTTTTTAACCAGGGAAGGATGAACATAAGGTCCTTTTTTAACTGATCTAGACACTGATAAGCCTCCTTTCTCTTAACTGTTATTTCGTTCTGCGGCTTAAAATCAGCTTGGTAGAAGCTTTCTTGTTCTTACGCGTACGAGTGCCGAATGCGGATTTGCCCCACGGGGTAACCGGGCGCTTACGGCCTACAGGGCTGTGGCCTTCGCCGCCGCCATGCGGATGGTCATTCGGGTTCATAACTACGCCGCGGTTGGCAGGACGGATACCCAGCCAGCGGGAACGGCCGGCCTTGCCGATCGTGATGTTTTCGAATTCGAGGTTGCCGACCTGGCCGACAGTGGCACGGCAGTTGATGTGTACTTTGCGTACTTCGCCGGAAGGCAGGCGCAGCAGGGCGTAGTCGCCTTCTTTAGCCATCAGCTGGGCAACAGCACCGGCGGAACGGACCATCTGGCCGCCTTTGCCGATCTTCATTTCCACATTGTGTACCAGAGTACCAACGGGGATGTTCTTCAGGGGCAGGCAGTTGCCGGTCTTGATATCGGCATCAGCGCCGCTGACGATCTTGTCGCCAACTTTCAGGCCCAGGGGAGCCAGGATGTAGCGCTTTTCGCCGTCGGCATAGTTGACGAGGGCGATGCGGGCATTGCGGTTCGGATCGTATTCAATCGTAGCTACCGTTGCGGGAATACCATCTTTGTCACGCTTGAAGTCGATGACGCGGTACATTCTCTTGTTGCCGCCGCCCTGATGACGGACGGTCATTTTGCCGGTGTTGTTGCGGCCGGCATGCTTGTTCATTTTTTCCAGCAGCGGGCGATAGGGTTTGTTCGTCGTAATCTCTTCGAAGGAAGACGTGGTGATGAAACGTCTCGAAGGAGAATACGGATTGTAGCTCTTAATAGCCATTGTCATGTCCCTCCTTACATTCCTTCAAATACGGGGATCGTCTGGCCGGCAGCCAGTTTGACGATCGCTTTCTTGTATCCGGAAGTCTTAACGACCATGTTGCCGCGGCGTTTGGTCTTGCCGGGGATGTTCACGGTGGTGACAGCCAGAACTTTCACGTTCCAGATCTTTTCGACAGCCTGGCGGATTTCCGTCTTGCTGGCTTCAGCCGGAACTTCAAAGGTATATTTGTTGTCCTGCATCATGACGGAAGTCTTTTCCGTTACGAGCGGGCGCTTCAATACATCGCGGAGATTAGCAGCCATTATGCAAGTACCTCCTCAATCTTTGCTACGGCATTCTTGTCCAGGAACACCTTGTGGTTGTGCAGCAGGTCAAAGCAGTTCAGGCCGCCGTTGTTGATGACGGTCACTTTGCGCATGTTGCGGGCGGACAGTTCTACGTTCTCATTTTCACCGTCGGTGATGATGAGGTTCTTGGCATCGCTGGAATTGAAAGCTGCCAGCATTTCAACGGTTCTCTTGGTCTTCGGATCGTCGAATGCAAGGTTGTCTACAACGACCAGTTCGCCGGCGGCTACTTTAGCGGACAACGCGCAGCGCAGTGCCAGACGACGTGCTTTACGGGTCATTGCTTTTGCATAGGAACGGGGCTGAGGACCAAAGGTGGTACCGCCGCCAACCCACAGAGGAGAGCGGGTGGAACCAACACGGGCATGGCCCGTGCCCTTCTGTTTCCAGGGTTTCTTGCCGCCGCCGCGTACCATGGCGCGGGTCTTGGTGGCAGAAGTGCCCTGACGCTGATTGGCCAGCTGCATAACGACAGCCTGGTGTACAACGGGTTCGTTGAATTCAACGCCAAATACTTTATCGTTCAGTTCGATTTCTTCACCGGTAGCTTGGCCGGCGATGTTGTATACAGATAACTTCGGCATGTGAAGCATCCTCCTTTCTTTCGCTTTCTATTACTTTGTAACCTTGCTGGTTTCCTTGATTACCACGCAGGTGCCGTTCGCACCGGGGATGGAACCATGTACCAGGATCAGGTTGCGTTCAGCGTCCACCTTGGCGATGGTCAGATGCTGAACCGTCGCGTTCTTGCCGCCCATACGGCCAGGCAGCTTCTTGCCTGCGATAACGCGGCCGCCGGGGCCGGAACGCATGGGGCCGATAGAACCAGGTTCACGATGGGACTTGGAGCCGTGTTTCATCGGGCCACGAGCGAAATTATGAAGTTTGATCGTGCCTGCAAAGCCTCTGCCGCGGGTGATGCCGCTTACGTCAACCAGGTCACCGGCTGCGAAAACATCGGCTTTGATTACGTCACCAACTTTTAAGTCGGACGGAGCGTCCAAACGTAATTCCTTAACAAATTCAGCAGGAGCGATACCTGCTTTTGCGAAGTGGCCTTTCATAGGCTTCGTGACATTCTTTTCACTTACTTCGCCGAAACCAACCTGGATTGCATTGTATCCGTCGGTTTCTTCGGTTTTATTCTGAAGAACGGTGCAAGGACCTGCTAACACAACCGTAACAGGAATGAACTTGCCATCTTCTTCGAAGATCTGGGTCATACCCAGTTTTTTGCCAATAATTCCTTTAGCCATCGTTAGCACCTCCTCACAGTTTGATTTCGATGTCTACACCGGCCGGGAGGTCTAAGCGCATGAGGGCGTCGACCGTCTTCGGGGTCGGTTCCAGAATGTCTACCAGACGTTTGTGAGTGCGCATTTCGAACTGCTCACGGGAATCTTTGTTGACATGCGGGGAACGCAGGATCGTGTAAATGTTCTTTTCCGTAGGCAAGGGAATCGGACCGGAAACCTGAGCACCGGTGCGTTTCGCCGTTTCTACGATTTTGCTAGCGCTCTGATCCAGAGCGGTGTGGTCATACGCTTTGAGGCGTATTCTGATTTTCTGAGTCTTAGCCATTAATTTCTTCCTCCAATCGCCCAGTTTCTGAGAACGGACATACTCCGTGAAAATCTCCCCGTCTGCAAGGCAGGACAGGCAAGCAACCTTTCACATCATCGCAGTGTGTCAAAATAACAGTAAGAATGTGAGGGGCTGTCCTACGCCCCTCACATCAGGGATATAAGATCAAAGATTGTGTACCGGCTGGTAATTATTCGATGATTTCACCAACGACACCGGCGCCAACGGTATGACCGCCTTCGCGGATAGCGAAGCGCAGGCCCTGTTCCATGGCAATCGGGGTGATCAGGGTGATTTCCATGTCGACGTTATCGCCAGGCATTACCATTTCCGTGCCTTCCGGCAGCTTTACCGTACCGGTTACGTCGGTCGTACGGAAGTAGAACTGCGGACGATAGCCGTTGAAGAACGGGGTATGACGGCCGCCTTCTTCCTTCTTCAGTACGTAAACCTGACCCTTGAAGTGCGTGTGCGGATGTACCGTGCCCGGTTTTGCCAGGACCTGGCCGCGTTCTACTTCTTTGCGGTCGATACCACGCAGCAGTGCGCCGACGTTATCACCGGCCAGTGCTTCGTCCAGGGTCTTGCGGAACATTTCCAGGCCCGTGATGACCGTGGACTTCTTTTCGTCCTTCAGGCCGACGATTTCTGCCGGGTCACCGACATGAGCTGCGCCGCGTTCGATACGGCCCGTTGCTACGGTGCCGCGGCCCGTGATCGTGAATACGTCTTCTACAGGCATCAGGAACGGTTTGTCCGTCGGGCGTTCCGGAGTCGGAATGTAGCTGTCGACGGCATCCATCAGTTCCAGAATCTTCTTTTCATATTCCTTGTCGCCTTCCAGCGCTTTCAGCGCGGAGCCGACGACGATGGGGATTTCGTCTCCCGGATAGCCGTAGCTGCTCAGCAGGTCGCGGACTTCCATTTCTACCAGTTCGATCAGTTCCGGATCGTCTACCATGTCGGCCTTGTTCAGGAATACGACCATGGCAGGTACGCCTACCTGACGGGCCAGCAGGATGTGTTCGCGGGTCTGCGGCATCGGGCCGTCAGCAGCGGATACAACCAGGATTGCGCCGTCCATCTGGGCTGCGCCGGTGATCATGTTCTTGACGTAGTCAGCATGGCCCGGGCAGTCGACATGCGCGTAATGGCGCTTGTCGGTTTCATATTCAACATGTGCCGTGTTGATCGTGATACCACGTTCTCTTTCTTCCGGCGCCTTGTCGATCATGTCGTATGCCATGAATTCAGCGTCGCCCTTTTCAGCCAGCACTTTCGTGATTGC
>ONAN01000016.1 GCA_900315805.1 uncultured Selenomonadales bacterium | reverse complement strand
CGGAGCCTGACAAGGAGTAACCTATGGACGAGCTTCAACGGCAATTGGCCGCGTTTTCTAAGGCATACGGAGAAAAGGGCAAGGCCATCACGGAACGGATCCAGCAACTGATGGACGCAGGGATGACCGTCACCAAGGCCGTGCAGCAGGTGTTTCAGGAGTACGATGTCGCGGACTGGTTGGACGCGAATGTTTCGCAGGCCATCGTTTCTACGGCCCAGGATGCCTTGGGAGCCGAACTGGCCGGCGCACTTTCTTCGGCGGAACTGCTGAAGGCCTTGTCTACTCCCTGGGACGGATCCGGCATGACGCTTTCGCAAAAGCTGCATGGTGCTGAGTCGGATATGCGGCAGGCCATTGTGGAAACCGTTAAAAGACAAATCCGGCGGAACAACACCGTCCAGAAGACCGCCCAGGCATTGTACGACGGTTACGGTTATGGGCATGTGACGGGCACGCAGGAGCTCCCCAGATACTTGGATGAGCTGACCCGGTGGACACGGCGGAGCCAGGAGAACCTCACGCCGGAAGAACTGAAAGTCATACAGAAGACCATTCGAAAGGTGAAAGCCCAGGCGGACGGCCTTGTAGACGACAGGGTTACGTACAACCACTTCAAAACGGCGCTCAACGAGCTGATGGATAAGGTGGAGTACGGTACTGAAAAAGCCGCCCAGAAGGCGTTGAAGACAGCTGTTGAAGAAAAGAGCCGGTATGTTGCGGAGCGACTTGCCAGAACGGAAGCTGCCAGGGCAAGATATGATGCCTTCATTGCCCGGCACGGGGAAGATGAGAGCGTGGCGGCCTACCAGTGGAAACTGGGCAGCCGACACCCGGCAGAAGACATCTGCGACATGTACGCCAATGCGGACCTGTACGGCCTGGGGAAGGGCGTTTTCCCCAAGGATGCGGCTCCGGTGAATCCGGCCCATCCTCATTGTCTTTGCCACTATGCTCCGGTGTACCGGAGTGAGCTGGAAGGGAAGAAACGGTCCGACGATGTGGAGACAAACGGTAATGCCTGGCTGAAGAAGCAGTCTCTGCACATCCGGCAGGCCATCCTTGGCGTGAAAGGCGAACAGGAATGGAAAGCCGGCCGGGTGGGGTGGATGGATAAGGCGCAGAATCTGTCTGATATGTTTGGAAAGGCGGAAAGCAGGCTTTATCGTATGTTAGAAAGACGTAAGAAAAATATTGATGACCTTTCTGACTTTAAGGTCTTGATAAAGATGAAATCCGTGAAAGCAATTTGTAAGAAATACAACTTGAAAACTCACGGAATTTCATATAAGATACAATTAGATAAGGGGAGCATAAAGGGTGGATATTATGGGTCTGCAGACCCCAAGAACATTGGTCGGATAGATTTATTCCCCAGTGCGTTTTGAAATGAAGATGAATTGCTCAGAACGATAATTCACGAAAATTGTCACGTTTTGCAATTTAAAAAATATGGCTCAGAATTTGTTCAAAATAATCGTGGCACTATGGAAGATGTGGCATATCGGTTTGAAAAATTCTATTTTAGCGTAAAAAAGGGGGCGGGCAAAAAATGAAGTGGATGGATGAAATGGTTTCTTTATGCCAAAAAGAAAAACATGTCAGTTGCCCGTTATGTGGGAAAGAAAAACTTGATTACGGTTTTATTTTATTAGACAAAAAAGAAAATGTTGGGTGGGCGGCCATATGGTGCAATGAATGTCATCGAGGAAAGATTTTTAGCCGCTGTAACCCGATGAAAAATACCAAGGTTATTGCTGATATCCCGCATAATATCACTTATGAGTGATAATGCGATGTGGATTTGAGCCCTCTGCTCAGGCAGCGGGCTTTTCTTATGCCTGAAAAGGAGAGAAACATGAACCCACGAGAACCTTTTGTTTTGTGCGATAAATATACTAAACTTCAGGTGAAAAAAGAAGATGGTACAACCGTAGCCACCATCACAACAGACGATTGGGACATGGCTGACGGTTATACCATTGTACTGACCCCTAATTACGACTACAAGGATTAGCCTTTGGGGGGATAAGGGTCTTTTCCGTGACTGTCCTTCTGAGAAATCTGACCATTTCTTTTGTGGAGAACAAGTTCCGACCCCTGATTCTGGGATATCTTGCGACCGAACTCAGTAGCATCTGATTTTCTGCTGAAAGTTTTAGTTACTTTTGAATTACGTTCGCCTTTTACTGCCCAGCCCCCATTATGGGGAACAACGTGTTGATTTTTACCCATTTCATTTCACCTCCTTTCTAAGGAGATTATAACAAAATATGAGCTTTACCAAGCAGACCTTTTGGCCTGCTTTTTTATTACCCTGAGAAAGGAGTACTCATCATGACGCTGCTGAGCATTGTACAAGCGGGGCTCATACTGGGAAAGTTATTCGGTATCCTGCAATGGAGTTGGCCGTTGATATTTACGCCTCTTTGGATAATGCTGAGCATATATCTGATTGTAGGATTGGTATTGATTTTAAAATTTTTCATCTAGATAGCTTCGGCCAGGCGCCGATCTATATAAATCATTTGCCCCAGGCGGGCAGGAGGAACAAACATGGCATACACACTGGAACAAATCTTTGCGGCCCTTGGCAAAGTGGAAAACGGGGGCACGATGGTAGCGGACCTTCAGTCCATTATCAGCTCGGCTCGCAACGAAGCCGCGTCAAGCCGGGTCGAACGGAACAAGGTGCTGGACGCACTGGGACTCCGTGGCAGCGAAAACCCGGAAGCATCTCTGAACAACCTGCGCACGACGTTGGAAGCCCTGAAAAAGACGGGGAACCCCGAATCGCTGGGCAGTCAGCTTACTGCCCTGCAGAACCAGGTAAAGGAGCTGACCGACAAATATGCTGCTTCTGAAGAAAAAGCGAAAGCGGAACACACGAAGCGTATCAACACGGCGATGTATTCTGCATTGCAGACCGCCCTCGCGAAAGGGAACGCCTTGAACCCAGAAGCCTTTACCAAGCTCTTGGCTGACCAGGTCGTCGTGAATGACGATGATACCCTTGGCATGAAGTCCGGAGACAAGACCGTTTCCATCGAGGAAGGTGTTAAAGGTTGGCTGAATGGCAACCCCTGGGCTGTGAAGAACACGGTAGCAGGCGGCGCAGGTTCCGGTGGCGCAGGCAACCCGAAGCCGACGTATACCATGGATGACCTGAAGGGCATGACGCCCGAACAGATCAACAAGAATTGGGAAAACATCAAAAACAGTTTAGAGAAAGCCTGGCGAATGATTGCCGTGTGGAACTGACAACTACTCCGAGCTTCCCACCACCGCCCAGATTGCCGGCGATATGTACAACATCAAAAACGCCGGTGCCGCAAACGGCGTCAAGGTGGGAGACAACGTGGTGTGGAACGGCGAGTCATGGGATAACCTGTCCGGGTTCATGGATATGTCCGAATACACGAAGACGGTGGATCTGACCGGATATGTCAGGCTGGCGTCCCCTGCGTTCACGGGGAAGCCCACCGCCCCTACGGCGAATACCGGTACGGGCACGACGCAGGTGGCAACGACCGAATTCGTGGACAATTCCCTGCATCATATAAAGTGGAAGCTGGGCAGCCGGCACCCGGCAGAAGACATCTGTGGCATGTATGCCAATGCGGACCTGTACGGCCTGGGGAAGGGGGTTTTTCCCAAGGATGCGGCTCCGGTGAACCCGGCCCATCCTCATTGCCTGTGCCATTATGCGCCGGTGTACCGGAGTGAGCTGGAAGGGAAGAAACAGTCCGACAACGTGGAAGAAAACGGCCGTGCCTGGCTGGAAAAACAGCCCCTGCACATCCGGCAGGCCATCCTGGGCGTGAAAGGGGAACAGGAATGGAAAGCCGGCCGGGTGGGGTGGATGGAGAAGGCAAGGAACCTTTCTATATCTATACAGCAAAACAAGGAAGCTGCTTAAAGGGCATTATTGCGAGGTCACGCAGAACACGGAGTACTGACAATAGTGTTAATTGGGATATTGTAAACTCCGCACGTTATAAAAACCAGTTCAATGAATTTACGACAGAACCGGTGGTAAATATGAAAATTTACTAAAAAGCAATCAAAATGCTTGAACACCATGATGGCGATAATTATGAGGATTTATACTTGATTAATGCTTTAAGTGGTGTAGTCGAGGGAGCATCAACTCATGCAGATAGGCCTTGGGAAACGAAATACACAAAGGAAATTTTAGATGCTCTTAGACGTGATCCCCAGAATTATATTTCCATGCATAACCATTCTAATAACCTCCCACCAACTGGTTCTGATTTAGTTTCAGGGAGGAAATATAAAGCATGAATAGTTGTTTGCCATAACGGGAAGCTTTATGCTTATCAAACATCGAAGAAAGTTTTCAGCAGAGAATTGTTCAATCTCACTATTGAAAAATACAAAAATACGGGCTACAATGACATTGAAGCTGGTGAGATGGCATTAAAACAATTTGAAGATGATGGGTTTATTAAGTGGAGGAAGTGGGATATATGAAAATTTTAATGTACAAAGAATTTCCACATGATTACTCCAAATTAACTTTACAAGAGATTGAAGCTTTAATCGAAAAAGAAAAGGAAAGATGTAAAGGCAAAAAATGGGAAGATTTATATCCCGATAATGGTGATATTTAAGCTCTCTGCTTCGGCAGCGGGCTTTTCTTATGCCTGAATTTCATATGAGTTTTACCAAGCAGACCTTTTGGTCTGCTTTTTTATTACCCTTGTACTGAGATGTGTCGCGCATTCGGTGACGCCTTGGGCTTAAACTGGGCGTCTATGCGTCTTACAGCTGGTTCGAGAGCTACATCGATTGGCGTGACTTAGGCTGTCCAATCATTGGAGCTGTATGCGAAAGAGCAGAAAAGGACCAGGCTGCGCATTAAAGCCCAACGCAATGTTTGGGAAGTGGCGGCGGGATTGCTCGCCGCAGGGCTTATAGTCAGATAAAACAGGTTTCGTTAATCAACAAAACGTGGTTGTTCATGTATCTGTGTATTCTTGAACAATTTATGGTAGCCGTCGGGCGGATTTACTCAGACGGCGACCTGGTCTAGCGGGATACGGAGTAGCCGACTTGCCCGTGGTCGCGCCCCCGGCACCAGATGCTATACACCCATCGTGAAAACGGTGGGTGTTTTTTTGATTGCCCTGTCATTTTATGATATAATTAACCATTATATGACAATTCAATAATTGGGGTATTGTGCCTGTTTACAGGCCGCCCCGCATCATTCCACCGAATGGAGGAAAAGCTTATGCAACAAACCCCAGATTGGTCCCGCGGGGATCTGTATCTGCGTGAAAACGCGCCTGAGCTGGTTCCTTTCTTGGAGAAGTATGGTCCCTGCACCTTGCGGCCCAAGGATGAAGCACAGCATTTCGAAGTCCTGCTGACGGGCATTGCGGCACAACAGCTGCCGCCTGACACGAGCCTCGCCATCATGGACCGCCTCAAGAACCTGACCGGGTCGCCGGTCACCCCGCAAGGCCTGCTGAAACTGACCGACGAAACCATCGCCACCTGCGGCCTGACGGCCCTCAAGGTGACCTACATGAAGAACTTCGCCCGCGACATCCAGAGCCAGGCGCTCAACCTGGCGCAGCTCGAGGAACTGTCCGATTCGCAGCTCCTGAAGCGGCTGAAGCAGGTGAAAGGCCTGGGCCAGTGGACCATCGAAATGTTCATGCTCCTGTGCCTGTGCCGCCCGGATATCCTGCCCGGTGACGATTTCCTGCTGAAAAAGGAAGTCAAAGAACTGTTCGGCCTGGAAAAGATCCCCAAGCGCGGCGAACTGATCAAACTGACGGAAAAATGGCGCCCCTGGCGCAGCCTGGCTGTGTGGTACCTGTGGCAGCACGGGGCCGCGGAAGAAACGGGCCGCTGAGCGGAGCCAATGTAAGATGTATTCGTATTTTAAGAGGAAACACACATGGTATCGACTGTATTTGACCTGATGAAGATTGCACCCGTCGTCCAGGCGAACCTGGCGAAGATGGGCATCCATAAGCCCATGCCGGTCCAGCAGCGGGCCATTCCCGCCCTCATCAACGGGCGCGATGTCCTGGCCCGGGCCCAGACGGGAACCGGCAAGACGCTGGCCTTCCTGATTCCCCTGGCCCAGAAAATCGACCCGAAGAAGAACTACGTCCAGGCCCTCGTCATTACGCCGACGCGGGAACTGGCGCAGCAGACGAACGATGTCATGAAGCAGGTCGCCGACGGCATGGGGCTGAAGACCCTGGCCGTGACGGGCGGCCGCGACTTTGAAACGCAGAAGCGGAAGCTGCAGGGCAACGCGCAGATCCTCATCGGGACGCCGGGGCGCCTGCTCGACCATATCGCCAAGGGCAATACGGACCTGGGCGGCGTCACCTTCCTCGTACTGGACGAAGTGGACGAAATGCTCGCCCAGGGCTTCATGGAAGATGCAGCCAAACTGATTGCCATGACGAATCCGGACCACCAGACCATGCTCTGCTCGGCCACGGTGTCCGAAGAAATCAACAAATTGGGTCGCAGCCTGACGAAGAACTGCCTCGTCGTGGACCTCGATCCCGACGAAGCCGTCGTCCGGAGCATCCAGCAGATCTGCGTGCGCACGACGGAGGAAAACAAGCCCGCCGTGCTGATGCAGCTCATCGACCGCCTCAATCCCTACCTGATGCTCGTGTTCTGCATCAGCAAGGAACGGGCGAAGGAAGTGGACGCATTCCTCGGGGAACACGGTTACAACGTCGACGTGCTGACCGGCGACATGAGCCCGGTCAAGCGCAAGACGGTCATGCGGAAGTTCCGCGAGGCGAAGATCCAGATCCTGGCCGCCAGCGATATTGCCGCGCGCGGGCTCGATGTAGAAGGCGTCACGCACGTCATCAACTACGACGTGCCCCACGACCCGGACTGGTATGTGCACCGCGTGGGCCGTACCGGCCGTGCCGGCCGTGACGGCGTCGCCATCACGCTGTATACGCCGGAAGAGCTGCGTTGGCTGCACAACATCGAAAGCAAACTCGGCATCACGATGGAGAAACAGACGCCCGAAGGGCGTACCGTCGTGCGCCGTACGCGCATTGCCGCCAAGAAGAAGGCGGCAGCCGCGCCGAAGACGAGGGGCCGCAATTCCGTGGCGGACAAACGCCACGCGCCGAAGACCGGCTCCAACCGCCGGCAGCTGTCCCGCACGGCAGCCCGCCGCCAGAGCCTCGAAGAGAAGGCCGCGGCCAAAAGGAAGGCGGCCAAAAACGCCGCCAAGGCCGCCAAGGACCGGCGCCGCAACAGCCGCTGAACCGCGGCCCTGGAGGCCGCAACTTGTTTGAATTCTACAGTAGGACCGGGTGATCTTTCTTGTTCTTGAAATCCGTGACAGCCTTAGGCTTCAAGTCCTTTGCGGACCGCACGAGCCTCGAATTCGGGGCGGGCATTACAGCCATCGTCGGCCCGAACGGATCCGGAAAAAGCAATATTTCCGATGCCGTGCGCTGGGTTTTGGGCGAACAGCGCGTCAAATACCTGCGCGGCAGCAAGATGGAAGACGTCATCTTCAACGGGACCAGCAAACGCCGTCCCCTGGGGGTGGCGGAAATCACGCTGACCTTCGACAATGCCGACCGGGCGCTGGCACTGGACTTTGACGAAGTGACGATTACGCGCAAACTGTTCCGTTCCGGGGACAGCGAGTACGCCATCAACAAAAAGCCGTGCCGCCTGAAGGATATCCAGGAACTGCTGGCCGACACAGGCATGGGCAAAGGCGCCATGTTCATCATCGGCCAGAACCGCATCGATGAAATCCTCAACAGCCGTCCGGAAGACCGCCGCAGCATCTTCGAGGAAGCGGCCTCCATCGCGGGGTACCGCATCCGCAAGAACGATGCCGCGCGCCGCCTCGACGAAACGGCGAACAACCTGCTGCGCATCAACGACATCAAGACCGAAGTGGGCCAGCAGGTCGAACCGCTGCGCCTTCAGTCGGAAAAGACGCTGAAATTCCGGGAACTGGACGGGGAACTGCAGAAGGTGCACCTGACGCAGGCCGTCAACCGCATCGATAATATCGAGACGGTCCGCCAGAAGGTCCGCGCGGAAAAGGAAGAAGCCCAGAACGACCTGGCCGCCAAAACGGCCGAAAAGGCGAAGCAGGACGCGGAATGCGCCGGCCTGCAGCACGAGCTGGACAGCCTGAATGACACCGTGGCCCACATGAAGGAAGGCATTGCCGCCAAGGAAAAGGAACTGGGCGGCGTCAAGGCGGAAAGCGATGTCCTGGAAGAACGTGTCAAACAGTACGGCACCCAGGTGGAGCGCCTGACGAAGAGCAACGCGAAACTGGATGAGGAAATCCGGCAGTGGGACGGGCAGCTCCAGGTCCTGGCCGGGGAATATGACAAACTGGAGACGGCGGGCAAGGAAGCGGAACGCCAGGCCGTCGGCTTTGAAGAAGAAAAGGCGCAGGAGACGAAGGCCCGTGATGACGCCCGCCAAAAGGTGGAGGAACTGCGGGACAGCAACTTCGAAGGCGCCCAGAAGATGGTGGAACTGCGCAACGAACTGAACCAGCTCCGTAAGGAACAGGAACAGCGCATGGCCCGCCGCGACAAACTGAAAAAGGAAATCAGCGAAGAGGAAGCCCGCATGTCGGAACTGCAGGAAACCGCCCGGGACCTGCTGAGCCGCAAGGGGCACCTCGAAGAGGACCGCGATACCTTCATCGGGCAGGGCAAAAGCCTTGCTGCCGAGGTGCAGGGGCAGGAGCAGGAACTGGCTGCCGTGCAGCGGCGCTACGACGACTGTGGCCGCCGTTCCGCCGGCGTGGAATCGCGGCTCCATATGCTGGAAAACATGCAGAAGGCCCTGGACGGCTTCGGCAAAGGCATCAAGGCCGTCATGAAGGGGTCCGGCCCCTGGCGGGATGCCGTCATCGGACCGGCCGCCGCTTTAATCCAGGTGGATCCGGAATACGTGACGGCCGTGGAAACGGCCCTCGGCGCCGGTGCCCAGAATATCGTCATCCGCACGGCGGACGCCGCCAAACAGGCCATCGCCTTCCTGAAACGGGAGCAGGCAGGCCGGGCGACGTTCCTGCCGCTCGATACGATCCGCCGCCCGCAGCTCCGGCCGGACGAAGAGGCCCTGGCCCAGCTGCCGGGCATCCGCGGCTTCGCGGCCGATTTGATCCGCTGCGATGCCGAAGCGGAACCGGCTTTCCGGTTCCTGTTGGGACGGGTGCTGGTGGCGGAAAACCTCGACGCCGCCCTCGACGCGGCCCGCAAAGGGCATTTCCGCCTCCGCGCGGTCACGCTGGACGGGGACGTCGTCAATGCCGGCGGTTCCCTGACCGGCGGCAGCCGCGGCCATAACGAGGCAGGCTACCTGTCCCGTGAACGCGACATCGCGAAACAAAAAGAAGAGTTGCAGACCCTCCACCAGGAACTTCTTACCATACAGGAAGACAAGGAAGTCCGGGAAGATGCCCTGGCCAAACAGCACCAGAAGCTGGACGGCCTGCGGGACAGCGTGCAGAAACTGAACCTGGAACTGGAAAAGGTCAAAGGGGAGCAGCAGCGCAACGACGATGCCCTGCGCCAGGTGCAGGAAAAGCTCCAGCTCGACCTGGATACGCGGTCCCTGCTGGGCAAGGAATACATGGAGGCCCGCCAGGAGATTGCCGGCAAGGAAGGCCCGCTGCAGGAACTGGAAGCGGCGAACGAGGCGGCCAAGACGGCCCTCGACGAGCTGCAGAAGGAGATCAGCGGCCACGAACGGCGGCTGCAGACGGTGGAAAGCCAGCTGCAGGACGCGCGCATCCGCGTCCAGACGACGGCGGCGCAGCGCAAGTCGACGGAAGACCGCATGAAGGACATCGACACGACGCTGGGCCGGCTGCAGGACAATTACGCGAAGAACGAGGAAGAACAGGAAAAACTGCGGCAGGGCATCGAGGACAGCAAACACCGCAAGGAAGAGCTGGCCGGCGAGACGGTCCGCCTGCTGCAGGAATTGAAGGATATCACGAGCGGGACAGACGACATCAGCTCCCAGAGCGTCGAGCTGAACAACCGCCTGGGCGCGGCCCAGGCCCGGCAGGAAGCCCTGTCCCGGGAAAAGGAAAAGGCCGAAAAGCGCGTCCAGGCCGCGGAACTGGAAAGCGTCAAGCAGGAAACCACGTACCAGAACGCCGTGGACCAGCTGGCGCAGGAATTCCAGCTGAGCGTGGACGAGGCGCGCACGCGGGGCCTGGCGGAAGACAAGAGCGAAATGGCCTTGCGCCGCCGGGAACTGGCCCTGCAGCGGCAGATTGAGGAACTGGGCGAAATCAACCAGGCGGCGGTCGAGCAGTATGCCGCCGTCAAGGAACGCTACGAGTTCCTGGAAAAACAGTACAACGATATGCAGGACGCGAAGCAGAAGCTGGAAACGGTCATTGCCGAAATCAACAGCGGCATGACGAAGCGGTTCCGGGAAGCCTTCGCGAAAATCAACGAATATTTCCATACAACGTATGTGCAGCTCTTCGGCGGCGGCACGGCCGTCCTCAAACTGACGGACCCCGACGACATTCTGGAATCGGGCATCGACATCGAGGTACAGCCGCCGGGCAAACGGCTCCAGAGCCTGTTCCTGCTTTCGGGCGGCGAACGCGCCCTCACGGTCATCGCCCTGCTCTTCGCCCTGCTGAGCTACCATCCGACGCCGTTCTGCATCCTCGACGAAATCGACGCGCCCCTGGACGATGCGAACATCGAACGGTTCGCCCGGTTCCTGGAAGGGTACGCGCAGCAGACGCAGTTCATCGTCATCACGCACCGCAAAGGCACCATGGAGGCGGCCAACGTCATGTACGGTGTCACCATGGAAGAATCGGGCGTCTCGAAGATCCTCTCCGTCAAGATGAGCGACAAACTGCCCGGCGTCGAGTGACGGTTCCCGATAGAAACTTCCGGGCCGGCTTGCGAACCGGCCGGGTCGTAGTATAATGAAAGAAAATAAGATGGACGCGAAAAGGAAGAACGCAAATGGGTTTTTTTGAGAATCTAAAAAAGAGCCTCACCAAGACGAGGCAGAATTTCACGGACCGCATCAGTGAATTGGTCGGGGCCTCCGCCAAGATTGACGAGGACTTTCTGGATGAACTGGAAATGATCCTGCTGACGGCCGATGTAGGCGTCGCCACGACGGAAGAACTGATCGACGATGTGCGCCAGGCCGCCAAAAAGAAGGAGATCCAGGGCACGCAGGATGTCATCCCGTTCCTGAAGAAACGGATTGCGGACCTGCTCCACGACGACGGCGTACGCACCCGCATCAGCGGCCATCCGACGGTCATCCTGGTGGTCGGCGTCAACGGCGTCGGCAAGACCACGACCATCGGCAAGCTGGCCAACTATTTCCGACTCTTCAACTACAAGGTCATGCTGGCTGCCGGCGATACGTTCCGTGCCGCCGCTTCGGCCCAGCTGAAGATCTGGGGCGAACGGGCCGGCTGCGATGTCATCGCCCACGAGGAAGGGGCCGATCCAGCCGCCGTCGTCTTTGACGCCCTGAAGGCCGCCAAGGCGCGCGACGTGGATATCCTCTTCGTCGATACGGCAGGCCGCCTGCACAACAAGGCCAACCTCATGAACGAGCTGGGCAAGATCGACCGCATCATCAAACGCGAAATTCCCGACGCGCCGCAGGAAGTGTTCCTGGTCCTCGACGCCACGACGGGACAGAACGCCATCACCCAGGCCAAGGTCTTCATGGAGACGACCCATGTCACGGGTGTGGTGCTGACCAAGCTCGACGGTACGGCCAAAGGCGGTGTCGTCGTCGCCATCAAGAAGGAACTGGGCCTGCCGGTCAAGTGGATCGGCATTGGCGAAGGCATCATGGATTTCCGGCCCTTCGAACCGGATAAATTCGTCGATGCCCTGTTCGATGCGCCCGCAGAAGACGGGGCGGATCAACCGGAGGCCTGAGGCGGAAGACCGCCCGGCCGGATTCCCGGAAAGGGAAATTTTCGTTTCAACAAAATCTGATTCTGTATCGCAAAAGGCTGTGAAAGCTGTGAGCCCTGGGGAATGGGCGGCTTCCACGGCCTTTTTTGTCCAAGAGGAGGAAGGGTATGTCCAAACCTGTCGTCAAACGGCTCCTGCTGCTGATTCCGGTCTTGTTCGGCATTTCCGTCGTCACGTTCCTGCTGATGCATGTGTCGGCAGAGGACGCCGTCGATGTCATGTACCAGCAGAGCGGCGCCGTGTCGGAATCCGTCAAAGCGGCCACGCGGGCCCGCCTGGGCCTGGACCAGCCGCTGCCGGTGCAATACGCGCTGTGGCTCCGCTCCCTGTTTCTGGGTACGAGCCGTTCCATCGGCACGGGCCAGCCTGTCAGCGCCATGGTCCTCGCCAAACTGCCGGCGACGCTGTTCCTGACCGTTTCGTCCCTGGCCCTGACTGTCGCCGTGTCGCTGCCCCTGGGCGTGCACTGCGCCCTGCACAAAGACAAGGTGTCGGATTACATCGTCCGCATCGTCTCCTTTGCCGGCAACGCGCTGCCGGGCTTCTTCGTATCCTTCCTGCTGCTTTACTATGTGGCGGTGCGTCTGCACTGGCTGCCCGTCATGGGCGACGGAAGCTGGCAGTCCTACATTCTGCCGGCCTGCTCCCTGGCCCTGCCCATGACGGCCAAGTATACGCGCTATATCCGCGGTGAGTTTCTGCGGGAGCTGGGCAAACCCTACGTTGCCGCCTCGCTGCTGCGGGGAATCCCCTATGCCGTGATCCTGCGCCGGTTCGTCCTGAAGTCGGCGTCCCTGACCCTCATCACGGTCCTGGCTCTGTCCGTCGGTTCCCTGCTGGGCGGCACGGCCATCATCGAAAGCATCTTCCGCATCGACGGTATCGGCAACATGGCCGTCCGGGCCATCCTCATGAAGGATTACCCCGTCATCCAGGCCTACGTGCTGTGGACGGCGGGCATCTACACCGTTGTCAACCTGGCGGCGGACCTGCTCTATCATCATTTCGACCCGCGCATTGTGGCGACGGATACATCGGAAGGAGGCGGCCGACATGACTGATGCCAAAGCGCTGCGCCGCATCCGCCTGTTCCTGTTCCTGGCCGTCGTGCTCCTCGTGGTGGCCGCCTTTGCGGACCACCTGGCGCCCCACGACCCCTATCTGCAGGACCTGGACCTGTCGCTGCTCCCGCCGGGCGGCGCCTATCCGCTGGGGACGGACCGGTTCGGCCGCTGCGTCCTGTCGCGCGTCCTCGCCGGCAGCACCATTTCCATTTACACGTCCCTGGCCGTCGTGGCCCTGACCTTCGTGCTGGGCACGGTAACTGGCCTTGTGGCCGGATTTTGCGGCGGCTGGGTGGATACGGTCCTCATGCGCATCACCGACGTGTTCCTGGCGTTTCCGGTCCTCGTCTTCGCCATCGTGGCAGCGGCCATGTTCGGCGGCATCGGCGGCTCGCAGTTCAGCGGCCTGACCGGCGCCATCCTGGCCCTGGCCCTCATCTCGTGGCCGAAATACGCGCGCCTTGTGCGCAGCCAGGTCCTCGCTGTCCGGAACAAGCCGTTTATCAGCGCGGCCCGGTTCAGCGGCTGCAGCAAGGCGGATATCCTCTTCCGGCAGATCCTGCCCCTGGCCATTGCACCGACGTTCCTCATGATGACCGCCGATATCGGCACCATGCTGCTCGAAATGGCGGGCCTGTCCTTCCTGGGACTGGGCGTCCAGCCGCCGGCCGCGGAATGGGGCCTCATGATCAGCTCCGGCCGCAGTTTGCTGCAGACGGCGCCGTGGGTCATTTTCGCTCCGGGCGCGGCCCTGTTCATCACGGTCACCATCTTCAATTTATTGGGCGACAGCATCCATGATTACATGGAAACGCGGTTCGGAAAGGGGGACTGACCATGACCGGATTTTCTGGCAGACACAGCGTTCACGGCCTCCTGTGCTTCCTGTTGGCGGGCCTGGTTTCCTGTGCCATCGTACTGGCCGGCTGCGGCGGTACGAAACAGGCAGCCAACGGGGAGAAGGTGTTCCGCTACGGGACCATGGCCTACGGCGTGGCCATGTACAACGCCGGCATGAATCCCCATAAAAGTTACAACGGCTGGTCCACCATCCGCTACGGCGTGGGGGAGACCCTGTTCCGCTTCAACGATAAGATGCAGCCTGTTCCCTGGCTGGCAACGGGGTACGACCGTCCCGATGCGTATACGGTCCGCATCCGGATCCGCGACGGCGTGACCTTTTCCAACGGCAAGCCCTGCGATGCGGAAGCCGTGGCGGCCTGCCTGCGTCATCTGGTAAAGGTGCACGAACGGGCGAAAGGCAACCTGAAACTGACTTCCGTGACGGCCCGGGGAAACGTCGTCACACTGCGCTCGTCCCAGAAGACGGCGTCCTTGATTCACCAGCTCTGCGACCCGTACGGCTGCATCGTCGATGTGTCGCAGGACCTGCAGGACGATACCAAAGTCATCGGCACGGGACCCTTCCTTACGGAGAGCCTGACACCGACGGAAATCCATCTCCGCAGGAACCCGCGCTACTGGGGCGGCCCGGTCAGGACCGACAAGGTCATCGTGAAAAGCATCACCGACGGGGAAATGCTGACCATGGCCCTGCAGAACGGCGAAGTCGATGCCGTCCAGGGTATGCCGTACAGCAGCATCGTCCTCTTCGAAGGGGCGAAGGACAAGTTCAAGATTCTTTCTGTGCCTACGAGCCGCGTCTTCCAGGCGGCGCTGAACTTCCGTACGCCGGCCCTGCAGGACGGACGCGTCCGCGCCGCCATCTGCATGGCCCTGAACAAGCAGCAGTTCATCCACGCCCTGCTGAACGACAACGGCTATGCGGCCATCGGCACGTTTCCGGGCAACCTGCCTTACGGCGGCAGCAAGGTGCACGACGACGGCTATAACCCGGACAAGGCCCGGGCCCTGCTCGCCGAGGCAGGGTACAAGGACACGGACGGCGACGGGTACGTCGACAAGGACGGGAAAAACCTGGAACTGCGCTGGCTGACCTATACGTCGCGCCAGGAACTGCCCCTTTTGGCCACGGCTATGCAGGGGTACCTGAAGAAGATCGGCATCCGCCTGGATGTCAATGCCACGGACAACGCCGGTGACTTTTTGAAGAAAGGCGACTGGGACATCTATGCGAAAGCCATCGTCACGGCGCCGACCGGCGACCCGCAGTATTATATCGCCAATCATTTCACGGCGCAGTCCGCCCATAACGACGGACGCTACCGGAACCCCGCGGTCGATGCCCTGGTACAGCAGTTCAGCGGGGAATTCAATCCGGAACGGCGGGGACAGCTCGCCATCGCCATTGTGCAGCAGGTGCTGGACGACCATGCTTTTCTGTATGCGAGCCACCTGCGCATGAACCTCGTCATGCGCAACGGCATCCGGGGCTTTGTGCCGCACCCCTGCGATTATTACGAAGTGACGAAGGATCTGGATGTAACCGGGGAAGGCAGGTAGGAAATGGAACGCGAAATCTTTATGGAGGCGCGGAACCTTCAATATTTTTACGGGGACCGGCAGGTCCTGTTCGACATGGACTGCCAGTTCCGCCGCCGTACGGTGCTCGGCATCGCCGGCGCGTCGGGCAGCGGCAAGACGACCTTTCTGAACGCCGTGGCCGGCATGCTGCCCGACGGGGTGCGCATCACGGGAGAGTTGCGCTACCAGGGCGTGAACCTGCTGCAGGACCGGCAGAAGCACCGGGCCCTGCGCGGCACGGCCATCGCCATGGTGCCACAGAACCCCGCGGAGTCCCTGTACCCGCTGCACACCATCGGCGCGCAGTTCCGGTTCATGGCGGAAAGCCGCGGGCGGCAGGCACAGTGGCGGGAAATGGCTCTGGAGGCCCTGCGCAGCCTCAACATGGACGACGCGGAACGGATTCTGGACCGCTATCCTTTTGAACTTTCGGGCGGCCAGAACCAGCGCGTGTGCCTGGCCATGTCCCTGTTGCAGCAGCCGGAACTGCTGCTTATGGACGAACCCACGTCGGGCCTCGACGTGGCGGCCCAGAACCGCGTGCTAGACGCCCTCGCGGCCTTCCGGGCACGGTGTGACGCTTCGATTGTGCTGATCTCCCATAACCTGGGTTTTCTGGCTAAAACCTGTGACTGCCTGCTCGTCCTCAAGGACGGGCGGACCGTGGAACAGGGCGAAGTGAAGGAAGTCCTGGCCCATCCGCGGACGGAGTACACGCGGCGCCTGCTGGCGGCCGTGCCGCGCCTGTCCGCCCTGGAAGGGACGGGGGAAGGGAGGGAACTGCCATGACGCTGCTTGCGGTACAGAATCTGACCAAGGTGTATACCGGCAGGGACGGCGCCTTTACGGCGGACAAGGACATTTCCTTCTCCCTGGAAAGCGGGGAATCCGTTGGGGTCCTGGGCCTGAGCGGCTGCGGCAAGAGCACCCTGGCCAGGATGATCATGGGCATGGTGATGCCCACCTCGGGAACGGTCCTCTTCCGGGACAAGCCGGTGGACTGGCGGAGCGAAGCTGCCTGCAAAGCCTATTACGGCAAGGTGCAGATGGTCTTCCAGGACGCCCTGTCGTCCTTCCATCCGCTGTATACGGTCGGACGGAGCGTGACGAAGGCTCTGGAGAACTATGGCGTGGCGCCGGCGGAAGCGGCGGAACGGGCGGCCGCGGCTTTTGCGGCTGTCGGCCTGACGGAAGGGCATCTGCACAAGCACCCGGCGGAACTGTCGGGCGGCGAAGGACAGCGGGCCGGCATTGCCCGGGCCCTGGCCCTGCGTCCGGAACTCATCGTGTGCGACGAGGTTTCCAGCGCCCTCGACACCTTGTCCCAGGAACAGCTGACCCGGGTCCTGCAGCAGGTGCGCCGGCAGGGGACGGCCCTGCTCCTCATCAGCCACGACATCGCCTTTCTGGAGCAGCTGTGCGACCGGCTGCTCGTCATGGACGCGGGACGCATCGTGGAAGCAGGTAAGACGGAGGAAATCCTGCGCCATCCCGCAGCGCCCCGGACCCGGTCCCTCATCCGCATGGCCGCCCGGCTGACCCTGTGAGGCGGCAGCCCGCCCGGTTGCGGGGGCAGCGGCTTCCGTGATATAATGGGCGCGTAATGAAAACCAGTCAGTACGATGGATTGTCTCAATAGAGAGGAGAAAGACCGTGTTCTTATTAGTGGTGGACGGACAGGGAGGCGGCATCGGCCGTACCCTGACGGAACGCCTCGTCGAGGCGTTTCCGGAGGCAGAAGTAGGCGTCGTGGGCACCAATTCCACGGCGACCTATCAGATGATGAAGGCCGGCCCTGCCTTCGGGGCCACCGGGGAAAACGCCGTCGTTTTCAATGCCGCCCGGGCCGATGTGATCGTCGGACCGGCAGGCATCGTCATGGCGAATGCCATGCACGGCGAAATCAGCCCGGCCATGGCGGCGGCCATCACGTCGAGCAACGCGAAGATCATCCTCATCCCCATGAACCGCTGCCGGGCCTATATTACGGGCACGGCGGGCATCAAACTGGCGGACTGCATCTCCGACATGGTCGAAGCCATCCGGCGGGATGTTGTGGAGTAAGGAATTAAGGAAATTTTAAGGAACTGTCAAGCAAAAATACTTGACAGTTCCTTTTTTGTCCTGTATAATGCCCATGTTGAGCTTGTTGCAAGGTGTGTGGAAGAGAAAGAGCAATTATGACAGCGAATGATTTCAATGACAGGATCCGCTTCGGCAGCCTCTACGAAGTGTACGGGGCGCTGCTGACGAAAAAGCAGCAGCAATGCCTGGAGCTGTATTTCTGCGAAGATTATTCCCTGGCGGAAATCGCCGATGAAATGCAGGTTTCCCGCCAGGCTATCCACGACCTCTTGAAACGCGTGGAACAGACCCTGGAACATTACGAGTCCATCCTCGGGTTCCTGCGGCGTCACGAAGAGACGCGGCGCCTGACCCGGGAAGCTTCGGAAATCCTGCGCTCGGCGGAAACGAAACGGGATTTCGGACGGCTCGGCAGAGTCCGGGAAATCCTGGTACAACTCGACGGAAACGCTTGAAACCGGAACGTTCCGGTGACACTGATACAAGGAAAGCAGGTAGACCATGGCTTTTGAAAGTTTATCCGAACGACTGCAGAACGCCATTAAAATGTTCCGCGGCACGAAGGAAATCACCGAAGATGACCTGAAAGCCCCGCTGCGCGAAGTCCGCATGGCCTTGCTCGAGGCCGACGTCAACTTCAAGGTCGTCAAGGAGTTCGTGGCCCGCATCAAGGAACGGGCCCTGGGCGCCGCGGTGGACCAGAATCTGAGCCCGGCCCAGCAGATCATCAAGATCGTGGACGAAGAGCTGACGGCCCTTCTGGGCGGCAAGCAGGCCAAACTGACCGTCGCCCCGAAACCGCCGACGATCATCATGCTGGTCGGTCTGCAGGGCGCCGGCAAAACGACGTCTGTCGGCAAACTGGCCCTGAACCTGAAAAAGAAACACAAGAAACCGCTGCTGGTCGCGGCCGACGTGTACCGTCCCGCCGCCATCACCCAGCTGCAGGTGCTGGGCGGGCAGGTAGGCGCGCCGGTCTTCTCCGAAGGCACGGACGTTTCTCCTGTGGACATCGCCAGGCACTCCCTGGACTATGCAGAACACATGGCCTGTGATACGATCATCATCGATACCGCCGGCCGTCTCCATATTGATGAAAAGCTGATGGAAGAGCTGCAGAACATCAAGGCAGCCGTCCAGCCCCATGAAATCCTGCTGACCATCGACGCCATGACCGGCCAGGACGCCGTCACGGTGGCCGACACGTTCAACAAGGACCTGGGCCTGACGGGCCTCATCGTCACCAAGCTCGACGGCGACGCCCGCGGCGGTGCCGTGCTCTCCGTCAGGGAAGTGACGGGCTGCCCGGTCAAGTTCGTCGGCATGGGCGAAAAACTGGACGCCCTGGAACCGTTCTATCCGGACCGCATGGCTTCCCGTATCCTGGGCATGGGCGACATCCTCTCCCTGATTGACAAGATCAAGGACACGACGGACCTGGCCAAGGCCCTCGAAATGGAGAAGAAGCTCAAGAAGGACGAGTTCACGCTGGAACAGTTCCTGGAACAGATGCAACAGATCAAGAAGCTGGGACCGTTGGACACGATCCTGGGCATGATTCCCGGCATGGGCGGCATCAGCCAGAAGCTGAAGGAAGCCAACGTGGACGAAAAGGAATTCGACCGCGTGGAAGCAATCATCCGCTCCATGACGCCGAAGGAACGGCAGAAGCCGGAAATCATCAACGGCAGCCGCCGCAAACGCATCGCCGCCGGCTGCGGCATGCGCGTGCAGGACGTCAACCGTCTGCTGAAGAATTTTGACGACAGCAAAAAGCTCATGAAAAAGATGCAGGGCATGGCGAAATTCGCCTCCAAAGGCGGCAAAATGCTTCCTTTCATGCATCACTGAGCTTACTATAGCAAATTCCTTTTAAATGGACATCTTTGCAAGGAGGTGAAATTGAAATGGCAGTTAAGATCCGTCTGAAACGCATGGGTGCCAAGAAGGTTCCCTTCTACCGCATCGTCGTTGCCGATTCCCGCTCCCCGCGTGACGGCAAGTTCATCGAAACCATCGGTACTTACGATTCCACCGTCAGCCCGGCGGCCGTAAAGATCGACGAAGAAAAGGCTCTGAGCTGGATGAACAACGGCGCACAGCCGACCGACACCGTTAAGAACCTGTTCAGCAAACAGGGCATCATGAAGAAGTTTGCTGACGCCAAGAACGCAAAGTAATCAAAGGGGCGTGAATTGCATGAAAGAATTGGTAGAAATCATTGCCAAGTCTCTGGTCAGCAATCCGTCTGCAGTAGCTGTGGAGGAAGAAGTGAACGGCACAACCACCGTCCTTCGCCTCCACGTGGCTCCTGAGGATATGGGCAAGGTCATTGGCAAACAGGGCCGCATTGCAAAAGCTATCCGTTCCGTTATGAAAGCCGTAGCTACCCGTGAGAATGTGAAAGTCATCGTAGAGATCGTTTAATACCGGGACATACGCAAAAACGTATAAAAGGTGGTACACACACATGGCAGATTCTATGTTCGTACGCGTTCCCGTCGCCATCAAGGCGAAGGTGACCGAAGATTTGAAGCTGAAAATTATTGGAGATCTCCAAAATACGATAAAGCAGATGCAGCTTGACCTGGACCAGTTCGACTTCCAAGCCAAACAGATCATGAACCAGGCCGCTAACGACCTGTCCGCCGCTCCCCGCCTGCGTGAGCAGATCGAAGTGGAACGGAAGAAACGCACCGATGCCAAGGACGAAGCCGAAGCACAGCTGAAGCGCGCCCAGGAACTGCAGATCGGCGCCGAAATCGGCCACGGCCAGCTGGAACGCACCGTGGAAGTCAAAGTCGGTGACAATCTGGAAGCCCTCATGGGTGCGGAAATCCTGACGGAAGACGGCAAAATCATTGCCTTCCGCGAATGATCCGGCGTGAAAACAACACAGGAAAAACCAATGGATAACGTCACGATTGGACAAATAGTCGCTCCGCACGGTGTGCGGGGCGACTTGCGCATTATGCCACTTACTTACAACACGGCGATTTTCGGTAAGATGGCCTACCTGCTCCTGCCGGACGGCCGCAAACTGACCGTCCTGCGGGCCCGGCCGCACAAGAACCTGATCCTGGTCACGACGCGGGAAGTGCGGACCGTGGAGGACGCGGAGGCCCTGCGGGGCCAGCGGGTATCCGTCCGCCGGGCCGATATGCCCGAACTGCCGGAAGGGGAGTACTATGTCGGCGACCTGCTGGGGATGGATGTCGTCCGCGAGGACGGCAGTTCCGTCGGCACGTTCCACGACGTCCTCAAGACCGGCAGTGCCGATGTCTATGTCATCAAGCCGCCCCAGGGCCAGGAGATTTTGCTGGCCGCCGTGCCCGAGAACATCGTACACATCGATGTGGCGGCGCGGAAGATGGTGGTGCGCCTGCCCGAATGGGATAAGGACGAAATACGATGAAATTTATCTTTATCACGCTGTTTCCGGAGCAGATTGAGGCGGCCGGACGGCACAGCATGATCAAGCGCGGCCTGGACGCGGGCCTGCTTGAAATGGAGTGCATCAACCCCCGCGATTTTTCGACGGACAAACACCGTTCCGTCGATGACACGCCGTTCGGGGGCGGTGTCGGCATGGTCCTCAAGCCCGGCCCCATGGTGGAGGCCATCCGGCTGGCGAAACAGAAGCTGCCGGACGCGCCGGTCATCGCCATGAGCCCCGGCGGCGAGACCTTCAGCCAGCCCCTGGCCGAGCAGTGGGCCCGCTCTGGGCAGGACCTGATCCTGGTCTGCGGCCATTACGAGGGCTTTGACGAGCGCATCTACCACTGGGTGGACGCCAAAGTGAGCATCGGCGACTACGTGCTGACAGGCGGCGAACTGCCGGCCCTCATCATCATGGACGCCGTGTCCCGCTTCATTCCCGGTGTGCTGGGCAAGCTCGCCAGCGCCGAAGAGGATTCCTTCGCCACGGGCCTGCTGGAATATCCCCAGTACACGCGGCCCGTCGTGTTCGAGGGCCTCGAAGTGCCCGAAGTGCTGCGCAACGGCAACCACAAACTGATTGCCCAATGGCGCCGCAAGGAATCCCTGCGGGCTACGTACCTGAAACGGCCGGACCTGCTCCCGCGGGAACTTTCCCGGGAAGATGCCAGGCTGCTTCGGGAAATACAGGAAGAAACGGAGCAGGATTTGTAAAATCCTGCCAAACCGTTTAAAAAATTACAAAATAAGCAGATTTCTGCTTGCATGCCATGACCCGTTGTGGTACAATATTTAAGCGTAATACGGACGGTCCGCTGTGATAGTTGGAATATCGCATGGGCGATAGCGTTGATTTTTTCGAAGCCATCAGGCTTCATCACATGAACGTCTATGAAATTGAGGAGGAAAAAATGAACATCATCGAAACCCTGGACAAGGAACAGTTACGTTCCGATATCCCCGAATTCCGTGCCGGCGACACCGTAAAAGTTTACGTAAAGGTTGTCGAAGGTACGCGTGAACGCGTTCAGCTGTTTGAAGGCGTCGTCATCTCCCGCAGCGGCTCCGGCATCCGTGAAATGTTCACCGTACGCCGTATTTCCTACGGTGTAGGCGTGGAACGTACGTTCCCGGTTCACAGCCCGCGTCTGGAGAAAATTGAAGTTGCACGCAAAGGCGTGGTACGCAGAGCAAAACTGTACTACCTGCGCAATCTGACCGGCAAGGCTGCTCGTATCCGCGAACGCCGCTGATCCGCAAACCAAGGGGGCTGCCATGGCAGTCCTCTTTTTTAGTTTTTGGCTTTTTATCCGTCTGTTGAGAAGAGAGGAATCTAAGCAATGAGCAACAAAACGGGAGGATCCTTCCAGGATACGCTGAACGACTGGCTTGTGTCCATCATCATCGCCGTGGCCCTGGCCTTCGTCATCCGTACCTTCATTTTCGAACCCTACATGGTGGAAGGGACATCCATGTATCCGACGCTGATCAACCACGAGCGCCTCATTGTCAACAAGCTGGTTTACTTTTTCCGCGACCCCGCGCGCAACGAGATCATCGTCTTCCGCTATCCGAAGGACGAGCGGCGTGACTTCATCAAGCGTGTCATCGCCGTCGGCGGCGACACCGTGGAAATGCGCGACGGCAAAGTGCTGGTGAACGGCAAGCAGATTGAAGAACCCTATACCTGGAAGGAAGACCCGAAGGGCGTCAACCATTCCAATTACCGCAAATCCGTCGTGCCGAAGGGCCATATCTTCGTCTTGGGCGATAACCGCAACAATTCCGAAGACAGCCGGTTCGCCGACGTGGATTTCGTATCGCTGAAACTGGTCAAAGGCAAGGCCGCCCTCGCCTTCTGGCCGCTGAACCGTGCCCGCATGCTGCCCTGACGGCAGCCGTAAGGGGTACCATGTCGTGAGAAAGGAGAGGGCGTCATGGAACTGAAAGATTTCAAGATCCAGTGGTTCCCGGGCCACATGACCAAGGCCAAACGCATGATGGAAAGCCAGGTCAAACTGGTGGACGTCGTGGTGGAACTGCTCGATGCCCGCATCCCCGCTTCGAGCGTCAACCCCATGCTGCGGGACATCGCAGGCAGCAAGCCCCGGGTCATCGCCCTCAACAAGGCCGACATGGCCGATCCCGTGAAGACGGACGCCTGGCTGGCCCGCCTGAAACGGGACGATGTCCCCGTTTGCGTCGTGGACTGCAGCAAAGGCAAGGGCGTGAAGCAGATGCTCGCCCTGGTCCGCGAAGCAGCCCGGCCCATTACGGAAAAATGGCTGAAGAAGGGGGTGCGCAACCACCCCATCCGCATGATGATCGTCGGCGTGCCCAACGTGGGCAAGTCGACCCTGATCAACCGCCTCGTCGGGCGGGTCAAGGCGATTGCCTCGGACCGGCCGGGCGTGACGAAACAGAAACAGTGGGTCACCATCGCCAAAGGCATCGAACTGCTCGATACGCCGGGCGTGTTGTGGCCTAAATTCGAAAATCCCGGCATCGGGCTGCACCTGGCCCTGACGGGCGCCGTCAAGGAAGAGGTCTTTGACCGCCACCAGGCGGCGGAACTGCTGCTGCAGGAACTGCAGCGCAAATATCCGGACCAACTCGCCGCCTTTTACGGCATCGAAGTGACGCCGGGCGACACGGCTGCGGCGCTCATCGCCAAAATCGGCAAGGTGCGCGGCGCCATCAAGGCCGGCGGTGTCCTGGACGAAAACAAGGTCGTCCAGCATGTGCTGTACGATTTCAAGACGGCCAGAATGGGCCGTTTCACCTTGGACGAACCCTGACCCGTGCCGCGGGCACGGCGGGTTGCGGCGTCCCCGCGACGCCGGGAAGGAGCGGAACCGTGAAAATCGGGGAAATCAAGGCCCTGCTGGCCGGCACGCCGACGGCGGAAGATGTGGCCCTGCTGCGGCAGGACGAACGCGCCGGCGTACAGAAGCTGCTTGCCTCCTATGACAAGCGGCAGGAAAAGGAACGGAAGGAACGGGAACGGTACGCCGCCATGCTCACCTTCGAGCGGCAGTACCTGGAACAGCCCGGCATCCGGTACGTGGCCGGCCTGGACGAGGCCGGGCGCGGACCCCTGGCAGGCCCCCTGGTCATTGCAGGCGTCATTTTGCCGCCCGACGGGGACGCGGCCTTCATCGCCGGCCTGAACGACAGCAAGAAGCTGTCCGCGGCCAAGCGGGAAGCCCTCTACCCGGTCATTTTGGAAAAGGCCCTCGCCGTGGTCGTCAACGTCGTGAGCATTTCCAATATCGATAAGGAAAACATCTATCACGCCACGCAGGAAGGCATGGAGCAGATCCTCGACTGCCTGCGCGTATCGGCCGGCAAAGCACCGGCAGGACTGCCGGCCTCGCGGCCCCAGGTGGCCCTCGTGGACGCCATGCATCCCCATGTGCCGGGCATCAAAACGGTGCCCATCATCCACGGCGATGCCCTGAGCGCCTCCATCGCGGCGGCTTCCGTCGTGGCGAAAGTCACCCGTGACCGCATGATGGTCGAACTCGATACCATCTATCCCGGCTACGGTCTGGCCCAGAACAAGGGCTACGGCAGCCAGCTTCATATGGACGCCATCCGGCGGCTCGGCGCGACGAAGATCCACCGCCGCAGCTACGAACCGATCCGCAGCATGAACCTGCCGCCCGTGGCGGCACGGGACAACTACCTGTTCACGCCCGTGGAGGGCGTGGAAGACCAGGGCCTGCGGCGTGTCCTGGCGGACTTGGAGCAGCCGGACGCCTGAGGCGCTTTCCGGAATACAGCAGACAATAAAATACGGCGTTTCCCGATAGAGAGAAAAACGTGCGGAAACAGTAAAAGACGCGGACCCAGGGGGTACCGCGCCTTTTTTGTATGCTTTTGGATTGTCCGCTGCTCAGTCCTGCACCAGGGCTGCCAGGCAGGGTTCGAACTGCACGCCTTCGCGGTAGTCGGAACCGGCTTTGTACGTGAAGGAGATGGCCTTCGTCAGGAAACCGGCCGCCTGGGCCACGCCTTCGGCCGCGCTGTGACCGCGCAGCAGGGACCCCGTCAGTACGCTCGTGAACAGATCGCCCGTGCCGCAGGTGGAGAAGGGGATGCGGTCCACGACGAGTTCGTCATAGGCGTCTTTCCCGGCGTCGTAGCTGGCCACGGTGATCTTGTCCGGTGCCGACGGCACGCTCGTGATGACGATCTGCCGCGGCCCCCGGTCTGCCAGTTTGCGGCACAGGCCGTGCAGTACATCGGCGCTGGCTTCGGCCGCGTACGGCGTATCCGTCAGCATGCACGCTTCAGTGTAGTTCGGCGTGATGACTGTGGCGTCGGCGATGAGTTTCCGCATTTCCGGCACGATGTCCGGGCCGAACACGGGGTAAAGCTTCCCGTCGTCGGCCATGGCCGGATCGACGACGATCAGGCCGTCTTTCCCGGCAAAGCGGCGGATGGCGTCGCGGACGACGGCAATCTGGCCGGCATTGGCCAAAAAGCCGCTGTAGATGGCGTCAAAGGGCAGTTTCAGCTGCTGCCATTTGTCCATGAACTGTTCCATGGTGGCCGTGCAGTCGACGCTCGTGAAATCGCCGTAGGTCAGGTTGTTGCTGAAGAGCGCCGTTGGGAAGGGGCAGCACTGGAAGCCCATGGCGGAGAGGACGGGAACCGCCGCCGTTAAGGAGCAGCGGCCGAACGAACACAGGTCGTGGATGGCGAGCACCCGTTTTGTATGATAAGTCATGTTGCATTCCTCCTTGCATCGAACCGGCTGTCCGGGACCAGCGTCCCGTGCCGGCATTCTTAAACTGTACCGATGAATTTGATGAATTTTTACAGTTTCTAAAGGACATTTTAGCACTATCGCGGCAGGGGGAAAAGGGACAGTTTGTAAATTTACGAAAGGGTTAGTTGGGCGCGCGACCCCGCAACGGCGCGCCCGGAACAGGAGAACTATGACGGAACGGCAGACAGACAGGCAACACGGTTTGAAAAGGGACAGACAGGCGCAGCGCGGCCGGACGCAGCGTACGCCCGGGCAGCGGCTCGGCCTGCGGGGCGAGACGGCGGCGGCCTCTTTCCTCGAGCGGCGCGGGCTGCGCATTCTGGCGCGCAACTACCGCTGGCGCGAAGGGGAAATCGACATCATCGCGGCGGAAGACCCGTTCCGCGTCTGCGAAGCGGCGGGCACCATCCGGTTTATTGAAGTGAAGACGCGCAGCAGCGAGCGCTACGGCACGCCGGGTGCGTCCGTCACGTTCGGCAAGCAGGCGAAGATCCGCCGCACGGCGCTCAAATGGCTCCAGGAGCAGGAACATCCCGTATTCGGGAATTTGTGCTTCGATGTCATCGAAGTGTGCGTCCTGGACGGCCGGGCCCGCCTGCGGTGGCTGAAGGACTGTTTTTTCTGACGGACGGCGGCACGCACCGTCCGGCCAGGCAATCACGGAAAAGGAGGACATGTCATGTATGCAAAAGCAACGGGCGCGGCCTTTAGCGGCCTCAACGGCGTCCGCATCACGGTGGAGGTGGACCTGGCGCCGGGCCTGCCCAGTTTCGAAATCGTCGGGCTGGCGGATATGGCGGTCAAGGAAGCGCGGGAGCGCGTGCGCACGGCCCTGCGCAATTCCGGGTACCGCTTCCCCCGGAACCGCATCACGGTCAATCTGGCGCCGGCCAATCTGCGCAAGGACGGCTCGGGCCTGGACCTGCCTATCGCCATCGGCATCCTGGTGGCGTCGGGATACCTGCCTCAAGGCAAAGTGGACGGCAAGCTGTTCATCGGCGAACTTTCCCTGGAGGGAGGCATCCGGGGCGTGAGCGGCGTGCTGCCCATGGTGCTCGAGGCACGCCGCTGCGGCGTGGAGGAGCTGTACCTGCCGCCGCAGAACGCCGCCGAAGGCGCCCTCGTGGAAGGCCTGCGGATCTACGCGCCGGCCACGCTGGGGGAACTGACCGCCCACCTGCTCCACAAAGGCCGCCCCCTGCGGCCCCTTGCGGTCACGCCGTCCGACTCCGGCGGGGACGATGTCCCCGGTCCGGATTTCGCGGACGTCCGCGGCCAGGACCTGGCCAAGCGGGGCCTGGAAATCGCCGCCGCGGGCGGGCACAACATCCTGCTGACGGGCGTGCCGGGAAGCGGCAAGACCATGCTCGCCCAGCGCCTTCCGTCCATCCTGCCGCCCATGACGCGGGACGAGGCCCTCGAAGTGACGAAGATCTACAGCATTGCCGGGCTGCTGCGCGAAGGCACGGCCTGCCTGCGCCGCACGCGTCCCTTCCGCAGTCCCCATCACACGGTGACGGTGCGCACGCTCATCGGCGGCGGTGCCATCCCGGTGCCGGGCGAAGTCACCCTGAGCCACAACGGCGTGCTCTTTCTGGATGAACTGCCGGAGTTTTCCTGCGCGGCCCTGGAAGTGCTGCGCCAGCCCCTGGAAGACCGGCACGTCCGCCTGAGCCGCCTGCGCGCCTCCGTCGACTTTCCCGCCTCGTTCCTCCTGGTTTGCGCCCAGAATCCCTGTCCCTGCGGCTACCTGGGCGACCCGGAACGGGCCTGCACGTGCAAACCCGCTGAAATCGACCGCTACCGGCGCAAACTGTCCGGACCGCTCCTGGACCGCATCGATATGCAGATCTACGTGGGCCGCGTGGCCTACGGGGATATAAAGGGCGTCACGAACGAGGAATCTTCGGCGGTCATCCGGAAGCGGGTCTGCGCCGCCCGGTCGCGCCAGCAGGACCGGTTCAAGGGGACGGGGACACGCTGCAATGCCGAAATGAACCACCGTCAGGTGGCGCGCTGGTGCCGTCTGGAACGGGACGGCGACGCCCTCCTGCACCATGCCTATGACATGCTGGGCCTGAGCGCCCGCAGTTACGACCGTATCCTCAAAGTCGCCCGGACCATTGCCGACCTGGCGGGCAGTGACATCGTGCAGGTGACGCACGTGGCCGAGGCGCTGCAGCTGCGCAACGACAAGTAAACCGCACGGGCAGGACCTAAAAAGTACCGCAAACGAGCAAAGTATGGTAAAATATACGGGACAGCCGTTCCGGAAGGGTGCACCCGCATGCCGCCGGCGCTGTCCGCAAACTGTATGAGAGAGGGGTATACCTATGCGCATCGTTGTTACAGTCGTCGGGAAGGATAAAGTCGGCATCATTTACAAAGTGACCGGCATTTTGGCGGAAAACAAGGTGAACGTGCTGAACATCAGCCAGAGCATCGTCGACGGGTTCTTCAACATGATCCTCATCGCCGATATGGCGGGGGCGGCCACGGAGATCGGCAGCCTGCGGGAACGCCTGGACAAGCTGGCCAAAGAGATCGGCGTCGAAATCCGCGTCCAGAGTGAAGATATCTTCACGGCCATGCATCAGATCTGAGCCGGGAGGTGCCCTATGCCTATCATTTCTTCGAACGACATCATTGAAACAACCCATATGATCACCCAGGAGAACCTGGATGTCCGTACCATCACCATGGGTATCAGCCTGCGGGACTGCGCCGACCCCGATATGAAGACGTGCGCCCGCAAGATTTACGACAAGATCACCCACAAGGCGGAAAAGCTCGTCCAGACGGGCTGTGACATCGAGTCCGAACTGGGTGTGCCCATCATCAATAAACGCATTTCCGTCACGCCCATCGCCATCGTCGGCGAAAGCTGCCGGGAAACCAACTACACGCCCCTCGCCGTGGCCCTCGACAAAGCGGCCCACGAGGTGGGGGTCAACTTCATCGGCGGGTTCAGCGCCCTCGTGGACAAAGGGTACACGAAGGGCGACCGCAACCTGATTGCTTCCATTCCGGAGGCCCTGGCCAGCACGGAACTGGTCTGCTCCTCCGTCAACGTGGGGTCCACCAAGGCGGGCATCAATATGGACGCTGTGGCCGAAATGGGCCGCATCGTGAAGGATACGGCGGAACGGACGAAGGACGCGGACGCCATCGGCTGCGCCAAGCTCGTCGTGTTCTGCAATGCCGTCAATGACAATCCGTTCATGGCCGGCGCTTTTCTGGGCGTCACTGAACCGGAAAGCATGATCAGCGTCGGCGTTTCCGGCCCGGGCGTCGTCAAACACGCCCTGGAAGCCGTGCGCGGCCAGGACATCGGCGCCGTGGCGGAGACCATCAAACGGACGGCCTTCAAGATTACCCGCGTGGGCCAGCTCGTCGCCCAGGAAGCGGCCAAACGCCTGAACACGCAGTTCGGCATCATCGATCTGTCCCTGGCACCGACGCCGGCCGTAGGCGACTCCGTAGCCCATATCCTGGAAGAAATCGGCCTGGAAAGCTGCGGCGGCCCCGGTACGACGGCGACCCTCGCCATGCTGAACGACGCCGTCAAGAAGGGCGGCCTCATGGCCAGCAGCTATGTCGGCGGCCTGTCCGGCGCCTTCATCCCCGTCAGCGAGGATGCGGGCATGATTGCGGCTGTCGAGAAGGGCAGCCTGTCCATTGAAAAACTGGAAGCCATGACCTGCGTCTGCTCCGTCGGCCTCGACATGATCGCCATTCCCGGCGACACGACGGCCCAGACCATTTCCGCCATCATTGCGGACGAAGCGGCCATCGGCATGATCAACAACAAGACGACGGCGGTGCGCGTCATCCCCGTACCGGGCAAGGGCGTCGGCGACCGCGTCGAATTCGGCGGCCTGCTGGGTTATGCGCCCATCATGGCGGTCAGCAAATTCAAACCGGACACGTTCATCGCCCGCGGCGGCCGTATTCCGGCGCCGGTACGCAGCCTGACGAACTGAGGCGATGCGTATGAACAAAGCACAGAAACAGGCCGTTATCGCGGCCCTGGAACAACAATACGACGGCATCGGCACGGCGCTGCACTACCATTCGCCCTTTGAACTGCTCGTGGCCGTCATCCTGTCCGCCCAGTGCACGGACGAACGGGTCAACGTCATTACATCGCGCATCTTCCCGCGCCTCAACACGCCGGAGAAGATGGGCGCCCTGACACAGGAAGAACTGGAACAGGAAATCCGCGACTGCGGCCTCTACAAGGCCAAGGCGAAGAACCTCCTCGGCATGTGCCGCATGCTGCAGGACGAATTCGGCGGCGTGATTCCGAAGGACATTCCCACCATGATGAAGCTGCCCGGCGTGGGCCGCAAAACAGCCGACGTCATTGCCAGCGTCATCTACAAGGTGCCGGCCATCGCCGTGGATACCCACGTGTTCCGCACGTCGCACCGGCTGGGCCTTTCGAAGGCCGCGACGCCCGAAGCGACGGAACTGGACCTGCAGAAACTGATTCCGAAGGCCAAGTGGGCCGACGCCCACCACTGGTTCATCTGGCACGGCCGCATCACCTGCAAGGCCCGCAATCCGCTCTGCACGGAATGTCCCTGCCTGAACCTGTGCCCGTTCAAGGAGAAGAACCTGAAACCGAATCCCAAAGGGGAAACGGTGCAGCAGACCGTGGCGGCGCTGCGTGCCGAACGGGCTGCCAGATGATTGAAGAAACATACTAAAAAAAGATATTGGGGGAGAAAGCACCGGCTTTCTCCCCCTTTTTCTGTTTACGGAAAGGAGACTTCGGTTGGACAATGTAACGGAAAAACAACAGCAGACCCCTGCCGGCATCCTGCAGCGCTGGTTCGGGTACGGGTCTTTCCGGCCCGGCCAGGAGGAGATCATCCGCGCCATCCTGGCGGGGCGGGAAGTTCTGGCCATTTTGCCGACAGGCGGCGGCAAGTCCATCTGCTTCCAGGTGCCGGCCCTGCTGCTGCCGGGTTACGCCCTGGTCATTTCGCCCCTCATTTCGCTCATGCAGGACCAGGTGGCGAACCTGCGGGCCCGGGGTATCGCGGCGGTGCACGTCGACTCCCTCATGGGCCGCCATACGTACCATAAGGCCTTATACGACGCCGGACAGCAGCAGTTCAAGTTTCTCTATACATCGCCGGAACGGCTGCAGAATAAGGATTTTCAGCGGTTTGCACGGCGCAATCCGCCGTCCTTCGTCGTCGTCGACGAGGCGCACTGCGTCTCCCAGTGGGGCCACGATTTCCGTCCGGGATACCTGCAGATTCCGGTCTTCCTGGACCTGCTCCTGGCCCGGCCGCGTTATGCGGCCTTCACGGCGACAGCGACGCCGCACGTGCGGCAGGACATGATCCGCCACCTGGCCTTGCGGCATCCCCTCGTGCAGGTACACGGCTTCGACCGGCCGAACCTGTTTTTGGCGAAACAGCAGTCCGGCAACCGGGACCGGGCGCTCCTGGACGAAGTGGAACGTCTGGAAGGACGGTGCGGTATCATCTACTGTGCCACCCACCGCGCTGTGGAACACGTGACGGACCTGCTGCGCCGCCGCGGCCTCTCCGCCGCCCGGTACCATGCGGGTCTGTCCGTGGCGGAACGGCGGGATACGGGACGGCGCTTTGCCGCCGGGGACATCGACGTGGTGGCCGCCACATCGGCCTTCGGCATGGGCATCGACCGGGGCGACGTATCCTTTGTGCTGCATTACAACATGCCGGCCAGCCTGGAGGAATACTACCAGGAAGCCGGCCGGGCCGGACGCGACGGGGAAGAGGCCCGCTGCCTGCTCTTTTACAGCGAAGAAGACCGGGCCATCAACGCCCGGCTGCTCCGCAGCCAGTCCCATCCGGAACACGGCCTGCGCCTGCTGGACGCCATGTGGCGTTACTGCCGCTGGGACGGCTGCCTGCGGAACTTTTTACTGCAGTATTTCGGCGAGAAAACGGGCGGTCCCTGCGGACATTGCGGAAACTGCATCCCGTAAAGTTTCTATAAATTTATCATGGGTATTATATGTTCAATTGTAATGAAGAGTGCCTGATATATGCCTTGTTTATTGACAGTGGGCATATTTAACAGTAAAATGAAACTGAAAAGGAGGTGGCATAATGGCTAACGTAAGTACGAACATTAAAGTGGACGCTGCGTTGAAAAAGGAAGCTCAGGAACTGTTTTCTGCACTGGGCATGGATATGACGACGGCTGTCAATATTTTCCTGCGGCAGGCAGTCCGGGAGCAGGGCATCCCGTTCCACGTCACCAGGATAGTTCCGAATCAGGATACGCTGGACGCGCTTGCCGAAGTCAAGGAAATGAAACGCCATCCGGAAAACTACAAGGGGTATCAGGACGTTGACGAGATGATGAAGGACCTCGTACGATGAAATATATAGACAAAACCGGAACAGGTTCACATAGTGACCTATTTTAACTTAAAAAAAGCAGGAATTTCCGCTTCTATGCCGAATTATTTAATCAAACGATTAAAAAGTTTTATTCCCGGAAGTCCGGCTTTCGGGACAGCAAGGAGGGAATTCGATGAAGCTGACGTTTTTAGGCGCCGCCCGTACGGTGACGGGGTCGTGTTATCTGTTGGAAATAAACGGGAAGAAGCTGCTCGTCGACTGCGGCATGTTCCAGGGGCCGAAGGCCATCAAGGCGCTCAATGAGCGGCCTTTCGCTTTCGCACCGAACTCCATTGACGCGATGCTGCTGACCCACGCCCACATCGACCACAGCGGCCTCATTCCGAAACTGGTCAAGGAAGGCTACAAGGGACCCATTCACTGCACGCGTTCCACGCAGCAGCTGTGCACCATCCTGCTGCCCGACAGCGCCCACATCCAGGAATCGGACGCCGAACTGGCGAACCGCAAAGGCCTGCGCGCCGGCCGTCCCGAAGTGCGGCCCCTCTTCACGGTCGATGACGCCTACACTTCGCTGAGCAATTTCTATGTCCACGAATTCGATACATCTTTTGAGGTACTGCCCGGCGTGGAAGCCAAGTTCCTCGTGGCGGGCCATATCCTGGGCAGCGCCATCATCGAGCTGAACCTGACGGAAGACGGCAAGAAGACGAAGCTCGTCTTTACGGGCGATATCGGCCAGCCGAACTACCCGATCCTCGAGGATCCGGAAGAAATCAGCGGTGCCGACTTCATCGTCACCGAATCGACCTATGGCAACCGCGTCCACGAGGGCGGCGACAAGGAACAGGAGCTGGCGGATATCGTCAACCGCACGGTGGAGCGGGGCGGCAACGTCATCATCCCGGCTTTCGCCGTCGGCCGTACGCAGGTCCTGCTGTATTATTTCCAGAAACTGCAGCAGGCCGGCAAGATCCCCAATGTGCCGATCTATATCGACAGTCCCATGGCGACGAAGGTGACGGGCATCACCCTGGCCTCCAAAGAGGAATACGACGAGGAAACGCGGGCCCTGACGGAATTCCAGGGCGACCGCCTCTTCGCCATGAAGAATGTGCGCTTTACGCCGACCGTGCAGGAATCCATGATGATCAACTCCACGGACGGTCCGAAGATCATCCTTTCGGCCAGCGGCATGTGCGATGCCGGCCGTATCCTGCATCACCTGAAACACAACCTGTGGCGGCCGGAATGCACCGTCGTCATCGCCGGGTACCAGGCGGAAGGCACCCTGGGCCGGCAGCTCGTGGACGGTGTCAAGAAGGTCAAGATCATGGGCGAGACCATCAAGGTGGAAGCGGAAATCGTGACCATGCAGGGCTTCTCGGCCCACGCCGACAAGAACCAGCTCATGGACTGGTACAAGAAGATGGACCAGAAACCGAAGGCCTTCTTCGTCACCCACGGCGAGTTTGACGCGGCCTTCACCCTGGCCCACGACCTGCAGGTGCAGCTGGGCACGGCGACGTATGTGCCGAACTACGGCGACGACGTCATCATCAGCGGCGCCGAATACCATGTGGAGGAAGCAAAGGAACTGGCCGTTTCCCCGGAAGTCGAAGAAATGCACGATGTCATGGACCAGCTGGCCCGCGAATATATGTCGTTCCGTTCGCGTGCCGACCAGACGACGATCCGCGACACGGCACGGGCGGCCACCATTACGAAGAAACTGCAGAAGCTGCGCAAGTACATGAACGAACTGCTGAACAGCTGACGGCAGGGGAGCGGCAGTCCCGAAAACCAAGATGCCGTATAATTGAGAAAACTGCAAAAACAGATAAGGGCTCCGGAGTTACGGAGCCCTTTTGTGTCCTGTGCAGACGAAGAATATTGTATACTTTGCAATGAATGCGGAATAAATAATATAAAAGTGCATTCATAATAGACTTTTAGTGTAAATTGTTTGACGCGGCGGGGGAATCGTAGTACACTCGTAGTATCCTTTCATTCATTTTACAGAGGAGGCAGCGACATGGAACGCACATTCCGGGATCTGCCGGCACCACAGGGCCTGTACGATCCTTCGTTCGAACACGATGCCTGCGGCATCGGCTTTGTCGTCAACGTCAAGGGGGAACGGTCGTACGACATCGTCTACGACGCCCTGGACATACTGGAAAACCTGAAACACCGCGGCGGCGAAGGCGCGGACCATAAGAGCGGCGACGGCGCCGGCATCATGGTCCAGATTCCCCATGCTTTTTTGAGCCGCGAGTGCGCCGTCCTGGGCTTCAACCTGCCGCCGGAAGGGCAGTACGGCGTGGGCATGATTTTTGCCCACCGCTATGACAGTTTCCGGCAGAAGCAGATCAAGGCCTTCGAGCGCATCGTCCGCGAAGAAGGACAGACCATCCTGGGCTGGCGCGAAGTGCCCGTCGACGACAGCTGCATCGGCGAAGAGGCGGCCTCCGTGCGCCCGCGCATCATCCAGGTCTTCATCGGCCGCAGCCCCGACCTGAAGGACCAGATGGACTTCGAGCGCAAGCTCTACGTAATCCGGCGCCTGGCGGAAAAGCAGATTACGCCGGCCAGCAAGGAAATGGGCACGGACTTCTACATTGCCAGCCTGTCGAGCCATACCATCGTATACAAAGGGATGTTGACGGCCGCCCAGATCCGGCACTTCTACCTGGACCTGTCGGACCTGGATTTCACGAGTGCCATGGCCCTCGTCCATTCCCGTTTCAGCACGAACACCTTCCCGAGCTGGGCCCGCGCCCATCCGAACCGCTATATCGTCCATAACGGCGAAATCAACACCATCCGCGGCAACACGAACTGGCTGAATGCCCGCGAGAGCAAGGCCCATTCCCTGAAATACCCGGAACTGGACAAGGTGTTCCCCGTCGTGGACGCGACGGGCAGCGACTCGTCCATGTTCGACAACTGCCTCGAATACCTGTACATGTCCGGCCATTCCCTGGCCCATGCCATGATGACCATGATTCCCGAACCGTGGGAAAAGGATCCCCTCATGAGCCAGGAAAAGCGCGACTACTACCGCTACCAGAACTTCATGATGGAAGCCTGGGACGGCCCGGCGGCCATCTGCTTCTGCGACGGCACGCGCATCGGCGGCATGCTGGACCGCAACGGCCTGCGCCCGGCCCGTTACTACGTGACGAAGGACAACCGCGTGGTCCTCGTGTCCGAAGTGGGCGCCGTCCGCATCAACCCGAAGGACATCCTCTACAAGGGACGCCTCGAACCGGGCAAGCTGTTCCTCGTCGACACGGAACAGAAACGCATCGTGCCCGACGAAGAAATCAAGCACATCATGGCCTCTGCCCACCCCTACGGCGACTGGTGCGCCGAACACCTGGTGAACCTGCCGGACCTGATGCGCGGCAGCAACGGGAACTTCTTCGAAACCAACGTTTCCTACGACATCCGGGAGCAGCAGAAGGTCTTCGGCTACACGAAGGAAGACCTGGCGCAGATCCTCATCCCCATGGCCCGCACGGGCAAGGAACCCATCGGCGCCATGGGCATGGACTGCCCCCTGCCGGTGCTCTCGGAAAAGCCGCAGATGCTCTATGACTATTTCCAGCAGAACTTCGCCCAGGTCACGAACCCGCCCATGGACGCCCTGCGCGAGAACATCGTCACGTCCACGTCCGTCATGATCGGCAACGTGGCGAACATCATGGACCCGGACGAGAAGGGGACATACGCCCTCGCCGTCAGCCGGCCCCTGCTGACGAACCGCGAAATGGCGGTCATCAAGAACCTGCAGAACGAGAAACTGCGCACGGTCACATTGTCCATGCTCTATCCGGTCAACGGCGGCGCCGAATCCATGGAGACGGCCATCGAATCCCTCTGCATCGACGCCCTGCGGGCCGTCAAGACCGGCGCGAACATCGTCGTCCTGTCCGACCGCGGCGTCAATTCCCGCATGGCCGCCGTACCGGCCCTGCTGGCGACGGCCGCCGTGCACAATTACCTCGTCAAAGAGACGGTCCGCCCCGACGTGGGCCTCATCCTCGAATCGGGCGAACCGCGCGAAATCCATCATTTCTGCACCCTCATCGGCTACGGCATCACGGCCATCAACCCCTACCTGGCCCTGGAAACCATCAAGGACCTCGCCGTGAACGGAAAACTGGCGAAGATGTCCTACCAGGAGGCGCAGGAAAATTACCTGAAGGCCGCCGTGGCCGGCATCCAGACGGTCATCTCGAAGATGGGCATTTCCACCGTGCGCAGCTACCACGGCGCCCAGATTTTCGAGGCCGTCGGCATCAGCAAAGATGTCATCAACAAGTACTTCGTCAATACACCTTCGCGCATCGAGGGACTGGGCCTCAAGGAGATCGCCAAAGAGAACGAGATGCGGCACCAGCACGCCTTCCACGGCGATTCGGACCTGGCGGACGGCGACACCTACATGTACAAGAAGGACGGGCCGGAGCCGCATATCCTGGATCCGGAAGCCATCGCCATGCTGCAGGAAGCCTGCCGCTCGGGCGACTCGATCACCTACAAAAAATTTGCGGACAAGGTGAACAACGATGCCATCTTCCGCCTGCGCGACCTGCTGGAATTCGACTATCCCGACGGCTGCAGCATCCCCATTGAGGAAGTGGAGCCCGTCGACTCCATCGTAAAGCGCTTCCGCACGGGTGCCATGAGTTACGGCGCCCTGAGTAAGGAAGCCCACGAATGCATCGCCATCGCCATGAACCGCCTTGGCGGGCGCAGCAATACCGGCGAAGGCGGCGAAGATCCGGAACGCTTCACCGTACGGCCCAACGGGGACAACCCGAACGACGCCATCAAGCAGGTCTCGACGGCCCGCTTCGGCGTGACGGGCAACTACCTGGTCCACGCCGACGAACTGCAGATCAAGTGCGCCCAGGGCGCCAAGCCGGGCCAGGGCGGCAACCTGCCGGGCAAAAAGGTGTTCCCGGCCATCGGCCGGACGCGCCATTCCACGCCGGGCGTCGCCCTCATTTCCCCGCCGCCGCACCATGACATCTATTCCATTGAGGACCTGGCCGAACTGATTTACGACCTGAAGAATGTCAACAAGGACGCCGAAATCAACGTCAAGCTGACCGCCGGCTCCGGCATCGGCACCATCGCCGCCGGCGTCGTCAAGACCAAGGCCGACGGCGTCACGGTCTGCGGCTTCGACGGCGGCACGGGCGCTTCGCCGCGCTCCAGCATGCGCCATGCCGGCCTGCCCTGGGAACTGGGCCTTTCCGAAGTGCAGCAGACGCTCCTGCTGAACCGCCTGCGCGACCGCGTGAAACTGGCCGTGGACGGCAAACTGCTCACGGGCCGCGACGTGGCCATCGCCGCCCTCTTCGGCGCGGAACTCTTCGACTTCTGCACGGGGCCGCTCATCGCCCTGGGCTGCCACATGCTCCGCGTTTGCAACCTCAACACGTGCCCCTTCGGCATCTGCACGCAGGACGAAACTCTGCGCAAGCGCTTCGCCGGCAAACCGGAGTACGTAATCAACTACCTGCGTTTCGTCGCCCAAGATCTGCGCGAAATTATGGCGCGCCTCGGCTTCCACACGGTGGAAGAGATGGTGGGACGCTATGACCGCCTCAAACAGAAGGAGAACATCACGAACTGGAAGGCCGCCACGGTCAGCCTCGACAAGCTGCTCTTCCGGCCGTATACGGACAACACGCAGAGCCATCACTTTGTGGCGCCCCAGGACCACGAAATCGAGCAGACCCTGGACCAGAGCAAGCTGGTGCGCATGTGCAAGCCCGCCCTGGAGGAAAAGAAACAGATCCGCGCGCGCCTGCGCATCGATAACACGAACCGCGTGACAGGCACGCTGCTGGGCAGCGAAATCTTCCGGCGCTACGGCGACGAGGGCCTGCCCGAAGACACGATCCGCCTTTCCTTCGTGGGCAGCGCGGGCCAGAGCTTCGGCGCCTTCATCCCGAAAGGGCTGACGCTGCTGCTGGAAGGCGACGCCAACGATTACCTGGGCAAAGGCCTGTCGGGCGGCCGGATCGCCGTGTTCCCGCCGCGGGAAGCGGACTTTACGCCGTCGGAAAACATCATCATCGGCAACGTGGCCTGCTTCGGCGCCACGGGCGGCGAGGTCTACATCAACGGCCAGGCCGGCGAACGGTTCTGCGTCCGCAACAGCGGTGCCACGGCCGTCGTCGAAGGCATCGGGAACCATGGCTGCGAATACATGACCGGCGGCACCGTCGTCGTCCTGGGCCCCGTGGGCCGCAACTTCGCGGCCGGCATGTCCGGCGGCACGGCCTACGTGCTGGACCTGCAGACGCCGTACTGCAACCAGGAACTCGTCAATCTGGAAAAAGTGACGGAACCGGAAGAACGGCAGAAACTGCGCGGCATTGTGGAACGCCACGCCGCCATGACGGGCAGCCCGCTTGCCCGGGAACTTCTCCAGGACTGGGACAAGGCGGCCGCCCGGTTCACCCGCGTCATTCCGCGGGACTACGAGGAAATGCAGTGCCTCATCGGGAAATACCGGGACGAAGGCCACACGGAGGAAGAGGCCGAAGAGCTGGCCTTCCGGGAAAAGAACGGCTGAGGGTATGCGTCTCCAGTAGACAAATTTCAGCCAAAATGTTAAAAATGTAATACCATTTTTTCAAAGAGCTTTGCCTGTTTTCGATGAATGGACAAAGCTCTTTATTTTACAAAGATATTCAACAAAATTTACAAATTTTATTGACATTTTACGCCGCGATTGTTATACTTGCGTTAACGTTATAGCGAAGTAATGATCAGGAATGGTTCCCGGACCCAGCGCAGAGAATTGCCGGACGGTGCAAGGCAAGGCTGCCGAAGGGAAACCTCTGGCCTGTGAACTCCCCGCCTGAACGGGTTTGTACGGTATCCGGCAATGACGCCGGGATACGGGTACCAGCCTCTTAGGGCCGGGCGCCGTGGCAGCGTTAAGAAGCCGAGAGTACAATACCAGGGTGGTACCGCGTAAATTCGCCCCTGCCGGAGCAATCCGACAGGGGCTTTTTATATGGTCCGCCCACTGCGAAGACAAAAGAGAAAACAAGATGCAGCGAGTCGAAAGGGAGGAAATCATCATGTTCGGAGGCAAGAAATTCAAGTGGATCGCAGCTGCCGCCATGGCAGCCGTCATGTTCGCCGCAGCAGGCTGCGGCGGCGGAGACAAGAAAGCGGCACCGGCGTCCGGTGCGGGCGGCAAGGTCACGTACAAGCTGGCCTACCATCTGCCGGCCAACCATCCGCTGGCCAAAGCGGTGGACCAGTTCATCGCCAAGGTCAAGGACAAGACCAAAGGCCAGGTCGTCATCACGCCCTATCCGGCCGGCCAGCTGTATAACGACAAGAGCATGAATGACGCCATCATGACGGGCGGCGTCGACATGGGCCTGAACACCGTCGGCCGCTGGGCCACGGTCGTACCGGCCATGGAAGTCTTCGATGTGCCCTTCGTGTTCCCCGATTACGAGAAGATCGACAAGGCCATTGACGGCGGCATGGGCAAGCTCCTGGAAGAGGAACTGGCCAAGAAGCACGTCAAGGTCGTTTATTGGGCGGATTACGGCTTCGTCCAGTTCGCCAACAACAAGAAGCCCATCAAGAAACCGGCTGATTTCGCCGGCCTGAAGATCCGCGGTTACAGCGAAATGGCTTCCGAAACCATCAAGGCCCTGGGCGCGTCCCCGGTCACCATGGGCAGCGGCGAAGTCTACATGGCCCTGCAGCGCGGTACCATTGACGGCCAGACGAGCGGTACATCGGCCATGCGCGACCGCAAAATGTACGAAGTCACGAAATACCTGACCATCACGAACCACGCATCGCCTGAATTCATCCTGGCCATGAACGACAAGTCCTTCGCCAAGATGAGCGCCGACCAGCAGAAAGCCTTCATGGAAGCGGCTAAGGAAGTGCGCGACGATATCCGCAAGAACGCGAAGGCCATGGATGAAAAAGGCCTGGCCGACCTGAAAGCCAAGGGCATGGAAGTCTATACCATTCCCGCCGGCGAACTGCAGCAGTGGCGCGACGCCACCAAGTCCGTCTGGGACACCTTCGTGAAACATACGGGCGAAACGGGCAAGAAACTGCTGGAAATGGCCGCCAAGGCCTGATTCCGGCAGACAGGAAACACAGACACAGAAAAACAAGTTAGGAGTAGTAAAGTGAGAGGGTTTTTGAGAGTTTACAGTAAAGTCTTACACGGAATCACGGCCGCCGTCGGCGTCCTTGCCGGCCTCCTGCTGTTCATCCCCGTGTTCTCGATCTTTTACGAGGTCGTGTCCCGCGGCTTGTTCAACAAGCCGACGGAGTGGGCCATCGAAATCTCGACGTACTGTGTCCTCATGGCCGGGTTCCTCGGCCTGGGCGTGGCCCTGGCGGCCGGGCGCCATATCCATGTGGATATCGTCGTCTCGCGCCTGAGCCCGCGGGCGAACGACGTCCTGCACGTCGTCGTTGCCATCATCGGCGTCGTCTTCACGGCCATCTTCTTCGTCACGAGTGCCCAGATGGCCTGGATGTCCTACGACCTGGACATGGTCGCGGCCAGCACGCTGCGTATGCCCCTGTGGATCCCGCAGGCCTCCATGCCCGTCGGAATCGGCCTCCTGCTCCTCCAGTTCGTGCGCCTCTTTCTGGAAAGCCTGATCCGCCTGTCGGACCCGGCCTTTGATCCGGAAGCGGCAGGGAAGGAGGCGGCAAAATGATCGTCCTCTTTACCGTCCTGCTGCTCGTGCTGCTGGCCATCGGCGTTCCCGTGGCCTTTTCCCTGGGTACGGGCGGCCTCGTGGGCATGCTGCTCTTCATGGGCGATATGAGCGCCCTGCAGCAGATCCCGATCCTGGCCTACAAATCCCTGGACGACTTCGTCCTCTGCGCCGTGCCCCTCTATATCCTCATGAGCGCCATCCTGCTCAAGGGCAAGGTGGGCGAGGACCTGTTCGAACTGGGCAACAAATGGCTGCGCCATTTCCCCGGTGGCCTCGGCGTCGCGACCATCGTGGCCTGCGGTATCTTTGCGGCCATTACGGGTTCTTCCGTGGCCTGCGCCGTCACCATCGGCGCCATCGCCATTCCGGAAATGCTCAAACGCGGCTATGACCGCACGGTCGTGCTGGGCGCCGTCGCCGGCGGCGGTACGCTCGGTATTTTGATTCCGCCGTCCATTCCCATGATCCTGTACGGCGCCATTACGGGCGAATCCATCGGACGCCTGTTCATGTCCGGCGTCATTCCGGGCATCCTCATGTGCTTCTTCTTCATTCTGCTCGTGGTCTGGAAATCCCGGCGCCTGCCGCTGGAACCGAAGGCCACCATGGCGGAACGCATGCAGGCCCTGCGCAAATCCTTCTGGGGACTGCTGCTCCCCGTCCTCGTCGTAGGCGGCATCTACACCGGTGCCTTCACGCCGACGGAAGCAGCCGCCGTCGGTACGGTCTACGCCCTCGTCATCACTTTCGGCATCTACCGCACCCTCACCATCCGCGATCTGCCGCGCATCCTGCTGGACACGGTGGAGACGTCGGCCATGATTTTCGCCATCATGATCGGCGCCACGCTCTTCGGGTTCGTCCTCACGGTGCTCCAGGTGCCGCAGGCCCTGACGCTGCTCGTCACCGAAGTGCAGGTCAGCCGCTGGATCTTCTTCGTCCTGATCAACATCCTGCTGCTCTTTTTGGGCTGCATCCTGGAAACGGTTTCCATCATCTTCATCACCGTGCCCATCCTGTACCCCATCATCGTGCAGCTTGGCTTTGACCCCATCTGGTTCAACGTCATGATGCAGATCAACATGGAGATGGCTCTCATCACGCCGCCTGTCGGCATGAACCTCTTCGTGCTGCAGGGCGTCAGCCCCGACAGCCGCATGGAGCAGATCATCCGCGGCGTCATTCCCTACGTTTGCGTCATGGCTTTCGAGATGCTGATCCTGTGCTTCTTCCCGCAGCTCGCGACGTTCCTGCCGAGCGTCGTCAAATAAGGCCGGGAATCAAGAACGATTGTAATGTGATAAAACATATGTTACAGAAATAAAAAGAAAAAAGAGAGAGCATTTGTTACAATAGGTTTAACCCAAAACCAAAAAATAACAAGGAGG
>ONAN01000047.1 GCA_900315805.1 uncultured Selenomonadales bacterium | reverse complement strand
ATTCACTAATGTAATTGTAACATCAGGATATTCTGATTAAAAAAATCTGTTTGAGTAAGGCTAAAATCTTACTCACAAAAATATTATACGAGGAGAGAGAGCCAAATGAGGATTATTCCGTACGACCCCAAATACAAAAAAGAATACGTGGATCTGAACAAGGCCTGGGTCATGGACATGTTCGAAATGGAAGAGACCGACCTGGCGGAGCTGGATAATATTGATACGTACTTAGAAGAAGGCGGCCAGATCTTTTTGGCGGTCGACGACGACGGCACCCTCATCGCCGGCTGCATGATCGCACCCCGGGAGGACGGCGACTGGGAACTGATGAAGCTGGCGGCCCGCGGCATGTACACGGGAACCGGTGCCGGCAGCGCGTGCCTGCGGGCGTGCATCGACTATGCCAAAGCGAAGGGGCTGCCCAAAGTCCTTCTCTGCTCCAACCGCAAATGCACCCATGCCATCGGCCTGTACCGCAAATTCGGCTTCCAGGAAATCCCCGTGGACAAGAAGAAGTTCCCCTTCGACCGGGCCGATATCGCCTTTGAGATGGATCTGTAATTTTACAAAGCTTTACAAAACTTTACAGTATTTTACTATACAAGTGTTGACGCAGTGAATACCTTTTTCTTACAATTAAAGTAAGAAAATACCGGCCGCGTACGGCTTGCGGCCGGATGGAGGTGTTCCAGATATGCGTCCTATTTTTTTACAAAGAACGATGTTGGCAGGACTCTTCTTGTCTGTCGCGGTGCTGCCCGGAACGGGCCTGGCGGCAGGTCAGATTTCTCCCGGCGACGTGACGCAGGAGGATTGGACGATTGCGAAACCGACGGAGAATGTGCTGATCGGAGATGCCGGAACCTACAACATCAAGACACCGTCGGGCGGTTTGAACGTGACCTCTGTGTATAACGCGTCCCAGATGCTTCGTGCCAGCAAAAACGGAGACATCACCATCAACGGCGACATTCACTTTACGAGCCGCGATGTCCGGAGCCATGACCTGGTGCTGGGCGGCACCGGTACAACCATTACCCTGAATGGGGATTTCACGGCCGATATCCACAATTCCCTCCCGATAAACGTGAATCCTGACTGGGCGCCCCGGGGCATCCAGATTATGGAAAAAAACATGGCCGGTTCGAAAATCGTCTTCAACGGCGACTTCACCTTCCATGTCTATAACGACATGGAACCCGATAAGGCTGACAATTCCTATACAGTCATTGCCGTTATGTCGCGCGGCACGGAAATCGACGTGAACGGCAACGTGGACATCGAGAACACCGTGGACCATTACGACCGTGGCTACGGCGGCGCCAATGCGCTGTATGCCGAGCATGACAGCACGCTGAACGTCACCGGGGACAGCGTCGTCCTGAAGACCATCGGCTGGCGGCCGCACGCCATCAGCGCCAAGGACGGGGCCGTCGTCAACATCAATGCGGACAAACTGCAGGTCGTCGGTATCATCGATATGACGGAAGACGATGACCCGGCCACGGCCAAAGGCGGCACGCTGAACGCCGTCTTTTCCGGCAGCGATTCCTACTGGTACGGGGACGAAATCAACGTGAACGGGACGGGCAAGCTGAATGTCACCTTCCGGGACGGCGCCGTCTACATGCCCTTCGGTACGGTGAAGGATGTGGGGTACAGTGCTCCTTATTATCCTTCCAATCCGTACGGCGCGAAAAAGTACGTGAGCAGCCTGACGTTGGAGGACGGCGGCATCGTGGACCTTTTCGACGAAGATGCCCAGACCCGCTGGGAAGCCGTCGGCCTGGAAGAACGCTATAAGGCCCTGAAAACGGCCCAGCTGGACTACCTGCTGATTGACGACCTGAAAGGCCAGAACGGCGTGTTCCGTCTCGACATGAACGACCGGGACAAGAGCCAGACCGACATGATCTATATCCTGGATTCCACGGAAGGTACCGGCCTGCACCATATCGAGGCCTACAACGACAACAACTTCGGCGCCGTTTCCTACGACAATCCGCTGCGCTTTGCCACCGTGGCGGCCCCGGCGGCGGACAAGCTGATCTTCCGCGACAAAATGAACATTTACGGCAACTCCTTGTGGGATTACAATGTGCAGATCGGGCACAGCCCGTACGATGTCAACGACCCGGAAAACGCTATCTACAACGGGTCCCGCGACGGCCTCACGGCGGACCAGATCAACCAGCTGATGGCCGGCGGCATGAACTGGTTCATCTACGGTATGGAGCGGACCCCTTCGGACAACGCCCGCATCGTCATGGACGGCATGGACGCGGGGTACGACCTGGCGACGCTGCCGGACCGCTACAACAAGCGCCACGGCGAGGCGCGCTTCCTGGATCCGGAGAGCCCCGTGTGGGTCCGCCTGCGGCGCGGCGACCTGGGCCGCGACAGCGGGTACGACGGCAATTACTGGTCCGGCCAGATGGGTCTGGAATCGGGCCACGAAGGCAACCATTACGGCTTCGCCGCGGAACGCCTGGAAGGCAAGTCGTACCTGACCCGGCAGAACGGGCGCCTCGAAACGACCCGCAAGGGCCTGATGCTCTATGACACGCTGACCTGGAAAGACGACTCCTATCTGGACCTGGTCGCGCGCTACGACAAACTGGACTACGATCTGAACGGCCATAACCGTCATACGGGAAAGCGCGTCGCTGGCGATTTCTCCCAGCATACCTACACGCTCAGCGCCGAATACGGGAAAAAGTTCCGCACCGGCGGGCAGGGCATCTTTTGGGAACCCCAGGCGCAGCTGCAGTACACGCGCCTCAGCGGCAGCGATTTCCGCACCAGCAACGGCTTTACGGTGCAGGCGGATTCCGCCGACAGCCTCATCGGGCGGCTCGGCTTCCGCGTCGGCCGGGATTTCGGCAGCCGGGGCACGGTCTACGCCAAGGCCGACGTGCTGCGGGAATTCACGGGCGGGCAGGACTATCGCATCCGCTCCTACGATTCGTCCCTGAAGGATTCCGTGGACAAACGGGGTACGTGGTACGACCTGGGCCTGGGCGCCGACTTCGCCCTGTCGCGGGCGGCCAGCCTCACGTGCGATCTGGAGCGCAGCTTCGGCGGCGACGTGGGAAACAACTGGGAAGTGAACCTGGGCGCCAAGTGGGGCTTCTGAACAAAACAGCAGCATACAAAAAAGCCGTTCCCATTACGGGAACGGCTTTTGTCGTCGTCAGGACGTTTAGAAACTGTGGTTCCAGCCGATGGAATAGGCCACCGTGTTATAGCCCGGGTTGTCCGTCGAGAAGCCGTTGGAGCTGTGGCTCATGAAGACGCCGGCGCTGACGGAATTGTTCTTGCTGTAATGGTAGATGGCGCGGGGGCCGATATGCCATTTGAAGCCGAAGCCGCGGCCCTGGGCCGGAAAAGCCTTGTCGTAGACGAGCAGGGCGCCCCGTCCTTCGACCGCCCAGTGGAGTTTGCCCGACCAGGGGCGTTCCCAGCGGGCCATGACGGCCGGACCGATGCCGTTGGCATTGCTTTCGCGGTAGATGCCGTCGCGCTCCGTGTGGCCGCGGGACGCGCTGATCACCAGGCCGCGGTGCCAGGACAGGCTGCCGTGTTCATGGGCTTTCTGGAAAATGCTGATGTTGTAATCGTCAATATGGCGCTCCGAGAAGAACCGGTGCGCGCCGTACTCCATCTGTACTTCGACATTGTTGGCCATGGCATATGCCGGTGCGGGCTGTACGGCAGCGCCCGCGGAAAGCAGCACGGCCAGTGCCCCGGCTGCCACCAGGGAGCGGGCCGCGAAAAGATTGCAAGGCTGCAAAGTAAAACCTCCTTTTGCAAAATACCCCTCGTCTAATTATATGTTTAATTAAAAGATTCGTCAAAACAAAATCCCGCCCCCTGCTGCCGGCGCTGGCCGGCAGGTTCGGGCGGCGGGACCGGACGCCTTATTTCAGTACGTTAAAAGGATCTTTCGTGCCTTTGGCGTGGGCATCGGTGGAAACGAAATTGTCGCTGATCATGCCGGCCACGGTGCTTTCCACGTAGAAAGCCATGTGGGGGCTGACGATGACGTTCGGGAAGCTGCGCAGCATGTACAGCTCGTCGTTGTCCAGGGCTTCGCCGGCATGGAACTCGTAATAGAGTCCGTATTCCTTCTCAATCAGGTCGAGACCGGCGGCGCTCACCTTTTTGCTCTTCAGGGCGTCGATCAGGGCGGTGGAGTCAATCAGGTTGCCGCGGGCCGTGTTGATGAGGATGACGCCGTCCTTCATTTTGGCGAGGGATTCGGCGTTGACCATGTGGAACGTGTCCGGGTTCGACGGCAGGTGGAGGGAAATGATGTCCGACTCCTTCCACAGCGTGTCCAGGTCCACGTAAGCGGCGTTCTTCTTGACGCCGTCGTTCTGGTACTTGTCGTAAGCGAGGATGCGGCAGCCGAAGCCCTGCAGGTGCCGGATGAGCACCTGGCCGATGTGGCCCGTGCCCACGACGCCGATGGTCATGTCTTCAATGTTGCGGCCCATTTTGTTGCGCAGGGTGAAATCCTGGGCCTCGGCGCGGATCATGATCTGTTTCATGCGGCGCAGGCACATGAGCATGAGCATGATGGCGTAGTCGGCCACGCAGTCCGTCGGATACGGCGTGTTGGACACGGTCATGCCCAGGGCGCGCGCCTTGTCCAGCGGCACGTGGTCGAAGCCGATGGAACGCGTCAGGATGGAGCGGACGCCGTAACCGTACCACGTGTCCAGCATCCCTTCGGTCATGCGGCAGGGCGTGCAGCTGACGGCGTCGCAGCCCTTGGCCAGGTCCAGGTTGCTTTCGTCCGGATAGGCGGCCGTCCATACGAAGTCAATGCCATATTGTTTGGAAAATTTCTCGACGAAGGGCAGCTCGTCGAAGTCCCGTAATGCGTAAAATGCGATCTTCATCTCAATATGTAATGTGATAAAACATATGTTACAGAAATAAAAAGAAAAAAGAGAGAGCATTTGTTACAATAGGTTTAACCCAAAACCAAAAAATAACAAGGAGGC
>ONAN01000017.1 GCA_900315805.1 uncultured Selenomonadales bacterium | reverse complement strand
ACAGCCAAGACATCCCTAGCATTCAGAAGCCCAAACCAGGTTGTAACAGAGTATTTCTCAAATTCAAGAGTGTAACACATGTCTTGACAACCAAGAAATTTTGAGGTGTGACTTCTGTGATTCCTGTTGTCAAGCGCGATAAAAAGAGTTATAATGTAACAGTTAAATTCAAATTATCCTGACAGGTAATCATTGGAGGTTTTCGAGTATGTCCGGACATTCTAAATGGGCCAACATCAAACACAAAAAAGGCAAGGCTGACGCTGCCAGAGGCAAGATCACCACGAAGATCGGCCGTGAAATCACGATCGCCGTACGCATGGGCGGTCCTGACCCGGTCGGCAACATGCGCCTGAAACTGGCGCTGGCGAAGGCCAAAGCTAACAATATCCCGAAAGACAACATCAAACGCGCCATTGCCAAGGGCACCGGTGAAACGGGCGGCGCCAACTACGAAGAGATCACGTACGAAGGCTACGGCCCGGCCGGCGTGGCCATCATGCTGGATGTCCTGACGGACTCCCGCAACCGCGCCGCTGCCGATGTGCGCCACGTGTTCACGAAGCACGGCGGCAACATGGGTGAATCCGGTTCCGTAAGCTGGATGTTCAAACGCAAAGGCATCTTCACGATTGACCGTGAAGAAGGCATGAACGGCAAGTCCGAAGACGACATCATGATGATCGCCCTCGATGCCGGTGCGGAAGACATCAAGTCGAACGACGACAGCCTGGAAATCCTGACCCAGCCGGACGACTTCGATGCCGTGGAAAAGGCGCTGGCCGACAACAACATCGAGACCGTCATGTCCGAAATCACCATGGTTCCCGATACGATGGTGACGCTGGAAGGCGAGGACGCGGAAAAGGTCCGCAAGACGATCGAAATGTTCGAAGACCTGGACGATGTGCAGGAAGTCTACACGAACGCCGATCTGCCCGATGAGGAAGACGAAGAAGAGTGACAAAGTGATACAGAGGCAGGCTTATTCCGAGCCTGCCTTTTTCTTTGCGTGGCGTGCCTTTATAAGGTATAATGGATTCATATGAGGAAAAAGGGGGATCCTTATGCTGGCATTGGGCATCGACCCGGGTACGGCCATCTGCGGCTACGGGGTCGTGGAACTGAAAAACAATGTCCTGCGGCCGGTCCATTACGGCTCTGTGTTTACGGACAAGGACCTGCGGCCGGAGCTGCGGCTGAAAAAGATATATGAAGAGATTACGGACGTCATCACCCGGTTCCACCCGGAAGTGATGTCCATTGAAAAGCTGTTTTTTGCACGGAATGTCAATACGGCTATTCCTGTTGCCCAGGCCCGCGGCGTCGTGCTGCTGGCGGCGGCGCAGCAGGGGCTGGAAGTCCTGGAATTCACGCCGATGCAGATCAAGCAGGCCGTGACGGGCACGGGTTCCGCCAACAAGAAGCAGGTGATCTTCATGGTGCAGCGCCTGCTGGGCATCCGGGAGAAAATCGATCCCGATGATACGGCGGACGCCCTGGCCATGGCCATCTGCGGCCTTTATGAGGAGCGGGTCCTGCGCCTGCGCAGCAACGGGACGGGAGCGCGCATCCAGGAGATCCTGGAGGCCCAGCGCAATCCTTTGAGCAAGCGGTGAGGAGGAAATGACATGATCGGATCACTGAAAGGAACGGTTGCCTACCTGACGCCGGAATACTGCCTGCTGGAGACGGCGGGCGGCGTGGGATACCGGGTCTTTATGCCGGCGGCGCAGCTGCAGAAGCTGGCCATCGGGCAGGAGACGCGGGTCCTGACCTACACGGCGGTGCGGGAAGACGCCATTTTGCTGTACGGCTTCCTGAACCAGAAGGATTACGATCTGTTCGCGCTGCTCCTGGGCGTGAGCGGCGTCGGGCCCAAGGGGGCCATCGGCATCCTGTCCTCCGTGAAGCCCGGCGATTTCTACCTGGCCGTCCAGAGCCGGGACATCAAGGCGCTGACGAAGCTCCCGGGCATCGGGAAGAAGACGGCGGAACGCCTGATCCTGGAACTGAAGGACAAGGTGGGGACCCTGGAAGGCCGCGCGGCCGACGAGGAGTTCGCCAACCTGGTGGAACAGCAGCGCGGCGGGGCCGTGGAACAGGCCATGGAAGCGCTGGCGGCCCTGGGTTACGCCAATTCGGAAATCCAGCCCGTCATCCGCAAGATTCCCGATTACGGCAAACTGGGACGGGATGAACTGATTCGCAAAGCACTGCAGATTTTTGCGCAACGATAACCCTGGGAGGACGACATGGATTTTGAAGATCGCGTCGTGGACGGCTCGGAGCAGCCGGCCGATACGGAACAATACAGCCTGCGTCCCCGGACGCTGGCGGAATATATAGGCCAGGACAAGGTCAAGAAGAACATCGAAGTGTTCATCAAGGCGGCCCTGGAACGCAAGGAAGCGCTGGACCACGTGCTCCTGTTCGGGCCTCCGGGCCTGGGCAAGACGACCCTGGCCAACATCATCGCCAATGAACTGCACGTGAACATGCGCGTCACGTCGGGCCCGGCCATCACGCGGCAGGGCGACCTGGCGGCCGTGCTGACGACCCTGGCCGAAGGGGAAGTCCTGTTCATTGACGAAATCCACCGCCTGCCGAAGGCCGTGGAGGAAATCCTCTATTCGGCCATGGAAGATTTCCAGCTGGATATCGTCATTGGCAAGGGACCGGGCGCGCAGAACGTGCGCCTGCCGCTGCCGCGGTTCACGCTCATCGGCGCGACGACCCGCCTGGGGTCGCTGGCCGCTCCGCTGCGGGACCGCTTCGGCGTCCAGTGCCGCTTGGAATTCTATACGCCGGAGCATTTGGCCATCATCATCGCCAAGTCGGCGGAAAAGCTGAACGTGGCCATTACGGAGGACGGTGCCTTGGAAATCGCGCGCCGCTCCCGCGGGACACCCCGCGTGGCCAACCGGCTCTTGAAACGGATCCGCGATTTCGCCCAGGTCATGGGCAACGGCACCATTGACAAGAAGGTGGCCGAAGAAGGACTGGCGCGGCTGGAAGTCGACCAGTACGGCCTGGACCGGAACGATTACCGGATCCTGAGCACCATTGTGAAGAACTTCGGCGGCGGCCCCGTCGGCGTGGACACCATCGCCGCTGCCGTGAGCGAAGAGACAGGTACCATCGAGGATGTCATCGAGCCGTACCTGATGCAGCTCGGCCTGCTGCAGCGCACGCCCCGCGGCCGCGTGGCGACGCGCAAGACTTATCAGTATCTCGGCCTGCCGTACCCGGAAAGCGGGGGCGGCGTGCCGCCGGAACAGCAGACGCTGTTGTGACGGCGCGGGTTCCGGACCGGGAGAAGGAGTAAGAACCATGAAATTATTACTGCACGCGTGCTGCGGTCCCTGTGCCTGCTATCCCACGCAGGAATTGACGGCCCGGGGCGTTGACTTCACGCTGCTGTATTACAATCCCAACATCCATCCCTACAAGGAGTTCAAACGGCGCCTGGCGGCGCTGCGGGAACTGGCGGAAAAGAAGGATTACCGCCTGGTCATCGACAAGACCTATCCGCTGGAAGAGTGCGTGGCGGGCATGCTGGCGGAGAAACCGGGCCCGCGCTGCGCCTTCTGTTACCGCATGCGCATGCGCTATGCCGCGGCCTACGCGAAGGCACACGGGTTCGACGCCTTCAGCACGACCCTGCTCTACAGCCCCTACCAGAAGCATGACCTGATCCGCAGGACGGCGGAAGCGGCGTCGGCGGAGTTCGGCATCCCGTTTCATTACGAGGACTGGCGCCCCCATTACCAGGAGGGCGTGGACATCAGCCTGGCCCTGGGCCTGTACCGCCAGCCGTACTGCGGCTGCGTGTTCAGCGAACGGGACCGCTACATGGAGTGGAAGAAGTCCCGGCCGGAAGGGACGGAAACGGCCCGGCCCGCGGAGGACAAAGGCTTCGTGCGCATCACGAAGAAGATCATCCAGGTGGATAAACAGGACCATATCCTGTATCCATGAGGAGGTATCATGAAGAAACTGTTTTTTACCGTCCTGTTCGCCTTGTGCATCCTGCTGATGCCGGCGGTGCAGGCGGCTCCCACCATTGACGTGGGCCTTGTCGTTTCCCAGTATTCGGCGGAAGTGGAAGCGCCGGCGGGCTTCGTCATCACGCTGCCCGACGGGTCCCGGGAAGAATACGGCGCGGGGAAATATTTCTTTGCCGCCGAACAGGGGCGCATCCGGCTGGATAAAAAGACCTATCCCGGCGGCATCGTGCTGACCCTGAAACAGCAGCCGGCCGCGAAGGCCGCCTCCGGCAAGGCGCGGACTGCTTCGAAACGGCCCGCGGCCCAGCGGCTGCTGTCCGTCAACAAGCAGGAATGCCCCGGCGAAATCCGCCTCTACACGACCGACGGCGGGGCAGACCTGACCATCGTGAACCGCGTGCCCCTGGAGCTGTATGTCAATTCCGTCCTGGGCCCCAAGTCGTCGCCCATCTGGCCGAACGAGGCCATCAAGGCGCAGGCCGTGGCGGTACGCAGCCTGGCGTGGTACTACATGACGCGCCAGGGCGGTTCGCTCTATGCCGTCCGCGCCATGGAGCCGGGCTTCTTTTACGGCGGGGAACGTACCATCAATGCAAACATCGCCAAAGTGGCGGCCCAGACGGCCGGCCAGGTGCTGTATTACGACGGCGCCCCGGCGGCGTGCTATACGTCGGAAAGCAGCGGCGGGCAGACGGTCAGCGCGGCCGAAGCGCTGGGCCGGGACATTCCCTACCTGGTTTCCGTCGAGGATTATGACAAGGACTGCCCGGGTTTTTCCTGGGAGAAACGCATTCCCGTTTCGACCATTTCCCGCATCCTGAACCAGCTCGGCCATCCCATCGGGAAATTGACGGGCTACCGCCTTTCGTCACAGGACAAGCCGGACGAACGGGACCGGTTTGCGAGCGGACGGGTCCGCTACATCTCGTGGCAGGGGGAAAAAGGAAGTGTCACCCTGACGGGCCGCGAATTTGCCGACATGCTGGCCCTGTCGAGCAACGACTTTGATGTCTATCTGACGGAGGCCCTGCCGGACAAGCTGGATATCCCCATTGAGAACAGCGCCGGCATCGAGATCGGCCGCAAGGAGATGCCCATCGATGTGAAGGGCCCGACGGAGCCGGTCTGGAAATCGACCATTCCGGGGTTCCATTTCCTGACGGGGAACAAGGACGAGATGCTCCTGTTCCGCGGCAAGGGCATCGGCACGGGCCTGGGCCTGAGCAAGTGGGGCGCCCGCGGTATGGCGGACGCGGCCGGGGACAAGGCGGGGTATTACCGTCAGATCCTGTCCCACTATTATCCCGGAACCTATCTGACGACCGTGTATTGATGTCGTCAGCACACTGTATAAACCAAACGGAAAGGAAGCTGCAACGTGAAAGTAACGGATTTTGATTATGACCTGCCGAAAGAGCTGATCGCCCAGCATCCCATGGAGCCGCGCGACCACAGCCGGCTGCTGGTGGTGGACAAGGACACGGGGGAGATGGAGCACCGTCATTTCTATGACCTGCCGGAATACCTGCGTCCCGACGACCTGCTGGTCTTCAATGATACGCGCGTCATCCCGGCGCGCCTGCACGGGTTCAAGGATACGGGCGCCCATGTGGAGGTGTTCCTCCTGACCCGCATGAACAATACGGACTGGGAAGTGCTCGTACGGCCGGGCAAACGGCTGCAGGTGGGGGCCCACATCAAGTTTTCCGATGACCTGGCCTGCACCATCATCGACCATACGGATTTCGGCGGCCGCATTGCCCGCTTCGAGTTCGACGGCGTCTTCGAGGAAATCCTGGACCGCCTGGGCGAAGTGCCCCTCCCGCCGTACATTACGGCCGAACTGGAAGACAAGGAGCGGTACCAGACGGTGTACAACCGGGCACCCGGTTCCGCCGCGGCACCGACGGCGGGCCTCCATTTCACGAAGGAGCTGCTGCAGAAGATCAAGGACATGGGCTGCGAAGAAGTGTTCGTCACCCTGAATGTGGGCCTCGGCACGTTCCGTCCCGTCAATGAGGAGAACATCGAGGACCACCTTATGCACCGCGAGTTCTACAGCGTGACGCCGGAAGCGGCGGCGGCCATCAACAAGGCCAAGGCCGAAGGGCGGCGCATCGTCGCCGTGGGCACGACGGCGGTCCGCACGCTGGAGGCGGCCGGTGCGACCGGCACCATCAAGGCCGGCGGCAACTGGACGAACATCTTCATTTATCCGGGCTTCAAGTGGCATTTCGTCGACGCCCTCGTCACGAACTTCCACCTGCCCCAGAGCACGCTGCTCATGCTCGTGTCGGCCCTTTCGACGCGGGAAATCATGCTGCACACTTACGCGGAGGCCGTCAAGGAGAAATACCGTTTCTTCTCCTTCGGCGATGCCATGTTCATTACGAAATTACACCAGGATTGACGAGAGGAGCACCATGCACGCAGTCACGTACGAATTACTGAAAGAGGACTCCCGCAGCAAGGCGCGCCGCGGCCGCCTGCATACGCCGCACGGCACCTTCGAGACCCCCATGTTCATGCCCGTCGGCACGCAGGCCACGGTCAAGACGCTGTCCCCGGAGGAACTCTACGACATGGGCAGCCAGGTGATCCTGGCCAACACGTACCACCTGTTCCTGCGGCCCGGCAGCGATTTGGTCCGCAAGGCCGGCGGCCTGCACCGCTTCATGAACTACAAGCGGGGCATGCTGACCGATTCGGGCGGTTTCCAGGTCTTCAGCCTGGGCGCCATGCGCAAGATCACCGAAGAAGGCGTCCTGTTCCGGTCCCACATCGACGGGTCGAAACAGTTCCTGTCGCCGGAAGTGTCCATGCACGTGCAGGAGGACCTGGGCGCCGATATCGCCATGGCTTTTGACGAATGCATTCCCTATCCGTCGGACGAGGCGTACACGAAACGGTCCACGGACCGGACGCTGCGCTGGGCGAAACGCTGCCTGGCGGCCCACACGCGGGAAGACCAGGCGGTCTTCGGCATCGTGCAGGGCGGGATGTTCCCCGCACTGCGCCGGGAAAACGCCCTGGCCCTGCAGGAGCTTGATTTTGCGGGCTACGGAATCGGCGGCCTCTCCGTCGGCGAACCGAAGCCGGTGATGTATGATATCCTGGACCGCACGACGGATTACATGGACAAGCAGAAGGCCCGCTACCTGATGGGCGTCGGCACGCCGGACTGCCTCGTCGAGGGCATCAACCTGGGCGTCGACATGTTCGACTGCGTGTTCCCGACGCGGGTGGCGCGCAACGGCACGGCCATGACGAGCCGGGGCCGCCTCGTCATCCGCAACGCCGTCTACGCCGAGGATTTCCGGCCCATCGACGAGCACTGCCAGTGCTATACCTGCCGGAATTTCTCCCGGGCCTACATCCGCCACCTGTTCAAGGCGGAGGAGACCTTCGGCCTGCGCCTGCTGTCCATCCACAACCTGCATTTCCTGCTCGATTTCGTCCGGCAGATCCGGGAGGCCATCGAAGCCGATGCGTTCCCCGAATTCCGCCGCCATTTCTGGGACAACTGGGAAGAAAAGGATGAACGTCCGGCGGACTTGCTGTAAAGGGAAAGACAAATTTTGGATTTTCTGATATAATATTTATACTGTTTGTGATATAACCTCATTTCAAACAAGCTACGAGACCCGGACAGGAGGGGTGTATATGGGCGATATCATGGGAATTGTCAATGCCGTATTCCCGTTCATCTTATTGATCGCGATCTTCTATTTCATGCTGTGGCGTCCGCAGAAGAAGGAACAGCAGAAACGCCAGCGCATGCTGAACGCGCTGAAACGCGGCGACAAGGTCGTCACGAACAGCGGCGTCTACGGCCAGCTGACCCAGGTCGGCGAGACGAAGGTGACGCTGAAGGTTGCCGAAAACGTGGAAATCGAAATGAACCGTACGGCCATCGGTGCGTTCCAGGATGCTTCCAAGCAGGAACGCGTGGAAAAAGGGGAATGACCGATGACGGACGCAGCGGTTCTGGCGGAGGCGAAACAACGGCTCCGCCGGATGATGAAGGCCCGCATGGAGGCCCTGGGAAAGGACGGCATCGCCGCCCGGTCCCGTGCCCTGTGCCGGCAGATCCTTGCGTCCCGGGAATTCCGCGAAGCCGATACGGTGCTGGGATACCTGTCGTTCCGGAACGAGCTGTCCGTGGACGGGGTCCTGCGTGAAGCCCTGCGTCAGGGCAAGACGGTGACGGTCCCGTTCATCGTCTCCCGGACGGAATTTCGGGCGGCCGTGCTGCCGTCCCTGGAGGGGCTGCCGCTCGACCGGTACGGGATCCGTACGGTGCCCGAGCCTTACCGGGCGGTGGCGCCGGAAAGCATAGACCTCATCCTGGTGCCCGGTTCCGCCTTTACGGAACAGGGAGCGCGCCTGGGACGCGGGGCCGGCTATTACGACCGGTTCCTGGCGGCCAGCGGCGGATACCGCCTGGCCATCGCCTGCGAGGACATGCTGGTGGAAAGCGTGCCGACAGATGCCTGGGACCAGGCCATGGAGGCCGTCGTGACGGAGACGAGATGGATCCGCTGCCACGGCCGGTAATACGTTGTCATTCGGAAGGGGACAGGCGGCTCCGGCCGTTTGTTCTTTTTTCTGGAATATATATCTTTACCAAGGAAGCGGAAAGGGCTTCCACAGGAAAGGGGAAAATTTATTTTGAGATGGAATGAACTGGGCAAATTCCTGATTATCGCTTTTGCGATCATCGGTGGATTTTGCATGTACATCCGACCCTTGGCCAGCACGGTCAAACAGGGCCTGGATCTGCAGGGCGGCACGCACGTCGTGCTGCAGGCGGAAGACACGCCGCAGCTGAAAGTGAACGACGACGCCCTGGACCGTGCCACGCACATCATTGAACGCCGCGTCAACGCGCTGGGCCTGACGGAACCTGTCGTCCAGCGTCAGGGCAAGGACCGCATCATCGTGGAACTGCCCGGCGTCAAAGATCCGGAAAAGGCCATCAACATGCTGGGCAAGACGGCCATGCTGGAATTCAAGGATCCCCAGGGCAAAACCGTCCTCAACGGCATGGACCTGAAGGATGCCAAAGCCACCATGGGCAACGGCAACCGCCCCACGGTCAACCTGGAGTTCACCGATGAAGGCGCCAAGAAATTTGCCGATGTAACGGCCCGCAACGTAGGCAAACAGATCGCCATCACCCTGGACGGCGAAATCCTGACGAACCCTGTCGTCCAGGAAGCCATCACGGGCGGCCGCGCCCAGATCACGGGCGAACGCACCATGGAAGATGCCAACCATCTGGCCATCCTGCTGCGCAGCGGCTCCCTGCCGGTCAAACTCGAAGTCATTGAAAACCGCACCGTCGGCCCGACCCTGGGCCAGGACTCCAAGGAAGCAAGCCAGAAGGCGTTCCTCATCGGCGTAGCCGGCGTCTTCGTCTTCATGCTCGTCTTCTACCGTCTGTCCGGCCTGGTGGCGGATATCGCGCTGCTGCTGTACACGATGCTCCTGCTGCTGCTCATGCGGTACCTGAACGCGACACTGACCCTGCCCGGTATGGCAGGCATCATCCTGTCCATCGGTATGGCCGTCGATGCCAACGTGCTCATTTTCGAGCGGTTCAAGGAAGAAATCCGCAACGGCCGCTCGCTGCGTAAAGCCATGGACAGCGGCTTCTCCCGCGCCATGACGACCATCCTCGACTCGAACATCACGACCCTCATGGCCTGCCTGGTCCTGTTCTATCTGGGCACGGGCCCGGTCAAGGGCTTCGCCATCACCCTGGCCTTAGGCGTGCTGCTGAGTATGTTCTCGGCAGTCACGGTCAGCCGGTTCCTGTTGAAGTTCCTCATCAATGCCGACATCACGAAGAACCCCTTCTGGTTCGGTATGTTCAGAAACGGCGGACAGGAGGTGGCTAAGAAATGAAACGTTTTTCCATTGTAAGACACTGGAAGATCTTCTTCACCATCTCCATCCTGTTCCTGCTCATCGGCTACGGTTCCATGATTTTCCGCGGCTTCAACATGGGCATCGACTTCACGGGCGGCAGCATCATGGACCTCGAGTTCGCCAAGCCCGTACAGGTATCCCAGGTGCGCGATGTCCTGGACAAGCATGACCTGGGCAATGCCGTCATCCAGCTGGAAAGCAGCGACGCCAACGTCAAGGAAGCCAAGGGCGTCCTCATCCGTACGGCCGTCATCAGCGATGACAACCGCAAGGCTGTCATGAACGATATGCAGTCCGCCCTGGGCGAGTACCAGATCCGCCGCGTCGAGAACGTCGGCGCCACCATCGGCGGGGAACTGGTGCAGCAGGCGGTCATCGCCATTTTGCTGTCGTGGGTGCTGATGATCCTCTATATCACCATCCGCTTCCAGTTCAAGTTCGCCATCGCCGCCATCATCGCCCTGATGATCGACGTGTCGAATACGCTGAGCTGCTTCAGCCTGCTGCAGCTGGAAATCGACTCCAGCTTCGTGGCGGCCCTGTTGACGGTTGTCGGCTATTCCATCAACGGCACCATCGTCATTTTCGACCGTATCCGCGAGAACCTGAAGGTTCACCGCCGCAGCGAGACGGTGACGGACATGATCGACAACAGCATCTGGTCCACCATGACCCGTACGTGCTACACGACCATTACGTCGCTCTTCGCGGTCATCGCCATCTTCCTGTTCGGCGGCGCGACGATCCACAACTTCTCGTTCGCCATGCTGGCAGGTTTCGTCAGCGGCGCCTACACCTCCATTCTGCTGGCCGGTCCGCTGTGGCTGTTCCTGCAGGGCAAACACGCCGGAGACTGATTCGCTTTCAAAACCGTCTGTTGTGCTAAACGGCAGACGGTTTTTTCTATCATGACGCCGCGGGAACGCGCGGCGGGAGGAACGACTATGCAGAAAGACACCATGGGGCACAAGGCCCTGCCGCAGGACCGGCAGTTCTACCTGCCCGGTCCCTTCGGGCCGCTGCCTGTCATCATCACGTACGGTGCCACGGAAGAGGCCCGGCGGCGCGTCTTCGTCATGGCCCATGGGTTCCGGGGCTCCATGGACGGGGGAGGCCGGGCCGTCGACATGGCGCGGGATTTGTCCCCGCTGTGCACGGTGGTCCGCTTCGCCTTTTCCTGGTGCACGCTCCTGACGAACCAGATTGCCGAATTCAAGGCTGTCGCGGCGTACGTGCGCCGCACGCTGGCCCCGCAGAAGCTCTATTGCCTGGGGGCGCAGCCTGGGCGGCGCCACGGCCATCCTGGCGGCCTGTTCGGACCGGGCCTGCGTGCCCGACGGCCTGATCCTGTGGTCCGCGCCGAACGACCTGGAGCGTACCTTCGTCCAAGTGCTGACGCAGCCTGTCTTTGACGAACTGCGGGCCGGACACGACCTGTACCTGGAGGACGAGAAGGGCCGCGACCTGATCCGGGCCGCTTTCGTGCAGGACATCTTCCAGTATGATATTGCAGCCTGCCTGAAACGGTGGCCCGGCGGACCGGTGCTGCTGCTGCACGGTCTGGCCGACCCGGTCGTGTCCTGGGACCAGGCGCGGGCGAATTACGACTGCCTGCGGGGACCGAAACAGCTGGTCCTGATCGAGGGCGGGGACCACAGCTTCGCCCACAAGGGGGAAGAGGCGGGCCGCACCGCGCGGGACTGGCTGGCAGTCCTCATAAAGGCGGACGCCGTGTCCGCGCGATAAAGTTTTGATAATCTGCCGGTTTCCGTTTATAATGATAATAATGGGAATACAGCAGATTTTTCAGGAGGAATTCCATCCATGAAGAAGATCATTTTACTTTGTCTCAGCCTCATTTTGTGTGTCACGTTCAGCGCCTGCGGCAAGGAAGCGGAACAGCCGCAGCAGCAGGCCGTCGTGCCGGCAACTGCCGTCTTCGAGACGAGCATGGGCAATTTCAAGTGCCGCCTGGACACGAAGAACGCGCCCCTTACGACGAAGAACTTCATCGACCTGTCGAAGAAGGGCTTTTACAACGGCCTGACGTTCCACCGCGTCATCGACGGGTTCATGATCCAGGGCGGCGACCCGAAGGGCAACGGCACGGGCGGCCCCGGTTACACCATCAAGGATGAATTCAGCCCCGAACTGAAACACAACCGTCCGGGCACGCTGTCCATGGCCAACGCCGGCCCCAACACGGGCGGCAGCCAGTTCTTCATCACGCTGGCCGCCACGCCCTGGCTGGATGGCAAACACGCCGTGTTCGGCTATGTCACCGAAGGGATGGACGTGGTGCAGAAGATCGGCCATACCCGCACGGATGCGTCGGACAAGCCTGTTTTCCCCGTCGTGATCCGGAAGATCACCATCGAGGAGGGGGAACCGTCCGCAAAGGAGGGTAAGTAATTTTGTCTGCTTCCTTTTTAGCCGACGAACAAGTCATTGAAATCAACAACCAGCAGGAAATGATGGGCATCCTGGGACGCAACGACGAAAACCTGCGCCTCATCAACGCCAGCTTCGACGCGACCGTCATGGCGCGCGGCAACAAGATCATCTTCAGCGGCAGCGAGGAAGAGGTCCAGAAGATCGCCCAGCTGTTCCGGGAACTGCTGTTCCTTTACCGGCAGGGACTGCCCATTACATCGCACGATGTCCGCTACAGTATCTATATGGTGCAGGGCGGCGCCGTGGCGAAGCTGCATAACATGTACGCCGAAACGCTCATCGTGACGTGGCGGGGCCACCAGATCAAGGCGAAGACCCTGGGCCAGTTCAACTATGTGAACGCCATCAAGGAGAACTTCATCACCTTCGGCATCGGACCGGCCGGCACGGGCAAGACCTACCTGGCCGTGGCCATGGCCGTGACGGCCCTCAAGAAACGCGAAGTGGAGCGCATCATCCTGACGCGTCCCGCCGTGGAGGCCGGCGAAAAGCTGGGCTACCTGCCCGGTGACCTGCAGGAGAAGGTCGACCCCTACCTGCGGCCCCTGTACGATGCCCTGTACGACATGCTGGGCAGCGAGACGGCGCAGAAATACCTGGACAACGGCGTCATCGAAGTGGCGCCTCTGGCCTATATGCGCGGCCGCACGCTGAACGGGTCCTTCATCATCCTCGACGAGGCGCAGAACACGACGCCGGAGCAGATGAAGATGTTCCTGACCCGCTTCGGCTTCGGTTCCCGCATGGTCGTGACCGGCGACATCACGCAGATCGACCTGCCTTCGGGCAAGGCCAGCGGCCTCATCGACGCGTCCCGCGTGCTGAAGGACGTGCCGCGCATCGGCATGGTCTGGTTTGACGAGAAAGATGTCGTACGCCATGAAATCGTGGGGGCCATCATCAAGGCCTACGAACGCGCCGAGGCCGGCAAAGGGAAAGGCCGTCCGGAAACGGAGAAAGGAGCAGAGCAGTGATCATCAATTACCGCAACGATCAGGATAAAGTGGCAGTGACGAAGGAGACCGAGTCCCTGCTGCGCAAGGCTTTGCAGGCCGGCGCCCGCGTGCACCGGCTGCCGAAAGAGACGGAAGTCAGCGTCACCCTGGTGGACAATGCGGAAATCCACCAGCTGAACCGCGACTACCGCAACGTGGACCGTCCGACGGACGTCCTGTCCTTCGCCCTCGACGAGGCGGACGAACCGGCGGAAGTGGGCGGCCCGGAAGAGCACCTGCTGGGCGACATCGTCATTTCGGCGGAAATGGCGCAGAAACAGGCCGAGGAATTCGGCCACAGCCTGAACCGCGAAGTGGCCTACCTGGCCATCCACAGCCTGCTCCATCTGCTGGGCTACGACCATAAGAAGGCGGCTGACAAGAAGGTCATGCGGGCCGAAGAAGAAAAGATCCTGGAAAAGATCCACCTGTCCCAGGCCGACCTGGGCGGGGACATGCATATGTCCGACGACGTGAAGGACGGCTTCCTGGACGCCCTGCTCGCCGGTACGAAGGCGGCGAAATCCGATGTGGAAGAGGCCGGCGGCGACGTGGCCCTGCTCTTCGGCAAGGCCCGGAAAGCCATGGAGAACGCCTATATCCCGTATTCCCATTTCCCCGTCGGTGCGGCTGTCCTGACGGACGACGGCACGGTCTACACGGGCTGCAACGTGGAAAACGCTTCCTACGGCCTGTCCCTGTGCGCCGAGCGCAATGCCATCTTCAAGGCCGTGACGGAAGGGCACCGGACGTTCCGCATGCTGCTGGTGACGGGCAACACGACGGCCCCCATCGCACCCTGCGGCGCCTGCTGCCAGGTGATTGCGGAATTCAAGATTCCCCGCATCGTGATGACGAATGCGGCGGGCGATATCCAGGAAGCGACCTACGCGGACCTGCTGCCGTTCGGTTTCTCCGAAGAGGAACTGGCCGAAGGGCAGCAAGAGTCCGGGAAGAAGGCGGAAAAACCGGCAGCCGCCAAAAAATCCGCCGGCAAAAAGAAGAAGAAAGCATGAGAGGCAGGTATATATGACGCACCATTCCGGGTTCGCGGCCCTCGTAGGCCGCCCCAATGTAGGCAAATCGACGTTGATGAACGCCATGATCGGCGAGAAGATCGCCATCATGAGCGACCGGCCGCAGACGACGCGGAACCGCATCATGGGCATCCTCAGTACGGACGACGCCCAGATCATGTTCCTGGACACGCCGGGCATCCATAAACCGCTCCACAAGCTGGGCGAGTACATGAACCGCCAGGCCGAGCAGGCCCTGGAGCAGGTCGACGTGGTCCTTTTCACTGTCGACGCGACGGAGAAGAAGGGCGCCGGCGAACAGCTCATCCTGGAGCGCCTGCGCCAGGTCAAGGTACCGGTCCTGCTGGTCATCAACAAGATAGACATGCTGGAAGACAAGGCGAAGCTGCTGTCCATCATGCAGTCCTATGCAAAGGAGCTGGACTTTGCGGCCATCATTCCCGTCAGCGCCCTGACCCGGGAAGGGCTGGACGAGCTGCACGCGGAAATCGTGAAGCATCTGCCGGAGGGTCCCGACCTGTATCCGGAAGATGAATTGACGGACCAGCCGATGCGGGCCATCGCCAAGGAAATGATCCGCGAAAAGGTGCTGCTCCATACGCGGGACGAGATTCCGCACGCCATTGCCGTCGAGGTGACCGATTTCAAGGACCGGCCGAACGGCAATGTCTATATCAGCGCCAACATCTACGTGGAGCGGGAATCGCAGAAGGGCATCGTCATCGGTGCCAAGGGCAGCCTGCTCAAGCAGATCGGCAAGGAGGCCCGCCTGGATATCGAGGGCCTGACCGGCACGGGCGTGTACCTGGACCTGTGGGTGAAGGTGCGTCCCGGCTGGCGCAACAAGAAGAAGGCCCTGAAGGAATTTGGTTACCAGGATGACGAGGAGGGCTGAAACGGCCCGCGTCATCCTTCGTGAAGGGAGAGAGGACTTATCGACGGTTTCCCTTGGGAAGCTTGCCTGAAACCGGCAGCGATCATCCTAATCTTGATTTTCATAAACGCCCGGCTGGTCATGGCGGAAATCTCGTTGTTCAAGATCCGCCGCGGCAAGCTGGAGGAAATGGCGGAAGGCGGCAATGAGAAGGCCGGGGCCATGCTGTCCATCCTGGACCGCAAGGCCGGTTTTGCCAGCGCGGTGCAGATCGGCATCACGGCGGCCTCCATTTTGCTGGGCTGGTACGGCGGCCCCGTGCTGGCGCGCGGCCTGGCAGTGCTGTGCGGCGGAACGGCGTTCCCCGGCGGCTGGCCGCTGGAGCTGTTCTGCGCCCTGCTGATCATCGTGATCCTGCACGTGGCCCTGGCGGAACTGGTGCCGCGCCTGCTCGTGGCGGGCCGCACCGAAGAGGTCTTCCTGTCCATGGGGCTGACGTTGCGGTTCACGCACTTCGTCTTTTATCCCCTCGTGGTCGTGACATCGGCCCTGGCGCGGGGATTGGTCCGGCTGTTCGGCGTCCATCCCGCCCCGGCGGAAGATATCGCCCGCAGTGAAGAAGAACTGCGGCGCATCGTCAACGCCAGCGAAAAGCACGGCGAACTGGACAAGGTGGAAAGCACCCTGATCGACAATGTGCTCGAATTCAATGACCGCGTGGCGCGCGAGGTCATGATTCCGCGGCAGGACATGGTCTGCCTGTTCGTGGACGACCCGCTCCGGGACAACCTGGACACGATCCGCAAGAGCTGCCATACGCGCTATCCTTTGTGTGAGGAAGACAAGGACCATGTCCTGGGCATGATCCACGTGCGCGACCTTATGGACCGCACCGATGAAGAAGATTTCGACCTGCGCACCATCATGCGCAAGATCCTCGTGGTTTCGGACAATATGAGCGGCGCGAAGGTCATGCAGCAGATGCAGGAAAAGCATATCCAGATCGCCGTCGTCGTCGACGAGTACGGCGGCACGACGGGCCTGTTGACCCTGGAAGACCTGGTGGAGGAGATCATCGGGGAAATCCAGGACGAACACGACCAGCCGGAGGCGGCGGAAATCGTCCGCCTGGCGGACGGCAGCTACGAACTGGACGGCGAAGTCCTGCTGGAGGAGCTGGCCGATGTGCTCCCCCTGAATCTGGAAGATGCCGATGAGGACGACACCATCGGCGGCTATATGTTCGGTGTACTGGGCCGCAAACCGGTCGTCGGCGACGAAGTGGAAGCCGGCGGCTGGCGCTTCACGATCCTCCGCATGGACCACCTGCGGGTGGAGCGCGTCAAAGCGGAACGCCTGGAAACACCGGAAGAACAGAGGTAACAAATGCCTGCAGAGTCATATACGGACGAAGTCCTGATTCTACAAGTGAAAAACTGGCAGACAGCGGACAAATACGCTGTCTGCTTTTCGCGTCACCACGGGAAGACGGTCTTCCTGGCCTACGGGGCGCGGTTCGCCAAGAGCACGGCCGGACGCCTGGTCCAGCCTTTTGCCCGGCTGAACGCGTCGTTCTACACGGGCGCCCGGGTGGACAAGCTGAAGAACTGCGAGCTGGCGGCGCAGCTGCCGCAGCTCACGCTGCCCCAACTGGGCTACGCGTCGCTCATGGCCGAAGTGACGGAACAGCTGACGGAGCAGGGCGAAGGGCAGGAGGCCATCTTCGAACTGCTGGTGCAGGCCCTGGCGCTGCTCCAGAAACGCAATCCGCGCATCGTGGCCCTGGCCTTCATCCTGAAGCTCCTCGATTTGTGCGGCATCGGACCGGTTTACGAGGTCTGCGTCCACTGCAGCAACCCGACGGACGAAGACGCCTATTTCAGCTGCGAGCAGGGCGGCCTCATCTGCCGGAACTGCTACGGCGCCTTCCACAGCGCCCTGACGCAGCGCCTCGGCAGCGGGGACCGGAAGGCGGCCGAAGGGGACGGTGCAGACGCCGTACCGGGCCTGCCGCCCCTGCGCGCGGCCGTGCGGGCATTGTGGCAGAAACTGCGCCTCATGGACCTGGAGCGGCCGGAGACGTTCCGCATCAAAGGGCAGGACCTGATGGAACTGGAATATATCGTCCATGCCTATCTGCTCTATCAGACGGACCGGCCTTTGCAGAGCCTGGAGTTCCTGCGGCAGGTAGGGGACATGGCCCGGCCTGCGGCGAAGGTTGACAAATAGGCCGTAACTTCCTATAATGTTTTTATGCAATGAAAAGGACGAGTATCCCGCACCTTCAGCGAGCCGCGCCGGTGCAAGGCGGCAACAGCGGGGGAAGGCACCTTCGAGCATCCAATCGAACATCATTGAGGCGGGCTGCCAGCGCAGCCAAGCAGGGTGGAACCGCGGAATCATCTCCGTCCCTGTAACATTCCGATGTTACAGGAACGGAGTTTTTGTTTTTGTAACACCACTTGGAGGAGGAAACCATGGATTTTCAACAGATCATTTTAACGTTGCAGAAGTTTTGGTCCGAGCAGAGCTGCATCCTGGCGCAGCCCTACGACATTGAGAAGGGCGCCGGCACGATGAACCCGTCGACCTTCCTGCGGGTTCTGGGACCGGAACCGTGGCGCGTGGCTTATGTGGAGCCGTCCCGCCGTCCCGCCGACGGCCGTTACGGCGACAACCCGAACCGCCTGTTCCAGCACCATCAGTTCCAGGTCATCATCAAACCGTCGCCGGAAAACATCCAGGACCTGTACCTTGAGAGCCTGGCCGCACTGGGCATCAAGCAGGAAGAACACGATATCCGTTTCGTAGAGGATAACTGGGAATCCCCGACGCTGGGCGCCTGGGGCCTGGGCTGGGAAGTCTGGCTGGACGGCATGGAAATCACGCAGTTCACCTATTTCCAGCAGGTCGGCGGCCTGGACATCAAGCCGGTGGCCGTGGAAATCACGTACGGCCTGGAACGTATCGCCATGTATATCCAGGGCGTGGAAAACGTGTACGACGTCAAGTGGGTCGATAACGTGACCTACGGCGACGTGTTCCACCAGAACGAGGTGGAGCAGTCCTGGTACGCATTCCAGCTGGCCGATACGGACATGCTCTTCGACATGTTCGACAAATTTGAAAAAGAGGCGGAACGCATCGTCGCCACGGGCAACATCCGTCCTGCCTATGATTATGTCCTGAAATGCTCCCACACCTTCAACCTGCTGGACAGCCGGGGAGCGATCAGCGTCAGCGAACGTGCCGCCTACATCGGCCGTGTACGCCGTCTGGCCCGTCTGTGCGCAAAGGCTTATGTGGAACAAAGGGAAGCCCAGGGTTTCCCGCTGCTGAAGGGAGAGAACAAATAATGAAAAACTTACTGTTTGAAATCGGTACGGAAGAACTGCCGGCCAACTATATGCCCCGCATCCTCGTGGACCTGAAGGAACTGGCGGAGAAGAAGTTCAACGAACAGCACATCCCCTTCGACAGCGTCACCGTTTACGGCACACCGCGCCGCCTGGCCCTGCTGGTGAACGGCGTGGCCGAAGCGCAGGCCGACACGGAAGAGGAGTTCAAGGGACCGTCCGTGAAGATCGCCTTCAAAGACGGCCAGCCGACGAAGGCCGCCATGGGCTTCGCCCGCGGCAAAGGCGTCGACGTGAAGGACCTGACCGTCAAGGACGATTACGTGTACGCCGTCAAGCACACCCAGGGCAAGCAGACGAAGGAGATGCTGCCCGCCGTGCTCGATGATATCCTGCACAACATCCCGTTCCCCAACCATATGCGCTGGGCTGATTTCGATTTCCGCTTCCTGCGCCCGATCCGCTGGCTCGTCGCCCTCTTCGGCACGGAAGTCATTCCCGTGGCCGTGACGGATGTCCGGTCCGGCAATGAATCCATGGGGCACCGCTTCCTGAGCAAGGGCAACGTGGTGATTCCGTCGGCCGACGACTATGAAAAGGTGATGGAGGAACACTTCGTCATCGTCAACCAGGACAAGCGCCGCGAAATGATCCGGCAGCAGATTACGGACCTGGCGCGCGCAGAAGGCGGCGAAGTGGAAATCCAGCCGGACCTGCTGGAAGAAGTCACCTACCTGGTGGAATATCCGACCGCCCTGTGCGGCAAATTCGAGGAAAAATACCTGGCCCTGCCCGAGGCGGCCATCATCACGCCGATGCGGGACCATCAGCGCTATTTCCCGGTCCGCGGCAAGGACGGGAAGCTGCTGAACAAGTTCATCGCCGTCCGCAACGGCGGCAAGGACTACCTGGAGAACGTGGTCCACGGCAACGAGCGCGTGCTGCGTGCCCGCCTGGCCGATGCGGAATTCTTCTTCAACGATGACCGCAAGAAACCGCTGTCCGGCTATGAGGAAAAGACGAAGACCGTCGTCTTCCAGGAAGGCCTGGGCAACATGTACGACAAGAGCCAGCGCCTGATGTCCCTGGTCGAGGGCATCCATTTCCTGCTGGAAGACAAGTGCGACCTGACCGACCTGAAGCGGGCTGCCGAACTGAGCAAGTGCGACCTGGTGACCGGCATGGTGACGGAGTTCACGGAACTGCAGGGCATCATGGGCCGCGACTACGCCCGTCTGGACGGCGAAAAGGAAGATGTCTGCACGGGTATCGCCGAGCAGTACCAGCCCCGCTTCGCCGGTGACGCGCTGCCCCGCACGGAAATCGGCCGCATCCTGTCCATCGCCGACAAGGTGGACAACATTTCGGCCACCTTCAGCCGCGGCAAGGCGCCCACGGGTTCCCAGGATCCCTTCGGCATGCGCCGCCAGGCCCTGGGCATCATCAATATCCTGATTGACGGCAAGTACCATCTGGGCCTGCGCAAGATCTTCGGTTCCGCCATGTTCCTGCTGAAGGTGGAACAGGGCACGCTGAAGGACCTGCTCAAGCAGGTGTCCGAGTTCCTGCGCCTGCGTTTCCGCAACATGCTGCTGGAGCAGGGCATCCGCTACGATGTCATCGACGCCGTGCTGGCCGACATTAAGAATGACGATGTGTACGACCTGTACCTGCGCGCCCTGGCGCTGCAGCAGTTCGTCAACGACGCCAAGGCGCCGGCCATCGTGCAGGCCGCCGTGCGCGTCAACAACCTGTGCGGCAAGATCACGAGCCCTGTCAAGGTCAATCCGGACCTGTTCAAGGAACCGGCCGAGCAGGCGCTTTTCGATGCGGCCAAGGGCCTGGGCGACAAAGTGCTGGCCCTGGTGGTCCGCCACGAATACGGCGAAGCCTCCCTGCTGCCGCTGGAGCTGACCGAACCGGTCAACAAGTTCTTCGACGACGTCATGGTCATGGACAAGGACGAAACCATCAAGAACAACCGCCTGGCCCTGCTGGACGGGGTCCAGAAGATCCTGAACTGCGTCGGCGACCTGTCCAAACTCGTGCTGTAAAAAAAGAATACAGGGAATCCTCCGTTGCACTTTGTCATGACACAGTGTAAAGGGAGGGGACCTTTGCGGTCGGGCGTGCCCTGAAAAGGGCACGCCTTTTCTGTTACATCGTATGGGAAACAGCCCGGGAAGCGGGTTGGGGAAAATTGCAAACAGTATACAAAAAATTACGGCATGTCCTCTTGAAAAGTGTTCTCAATGATGATATAGTATATACTATATTGAGGGTGAGTCCTCGATATTGTGTAACTTATTCAAATCAGAAACAGCAGCAAAAGGAGCAATCAAGATGGACAAAGAAAAACAGTACCTGTTGTGGTTCGAACAGATGGAGCGCAAAGATGTCGCCATTGTCGGCGGCAAATCCTCTTCCCTGGGTGAGATGACCGCCAAGACGGACGTTCCTGTGCCGTACGGCTTTGCCACCACCGCGTATGCGTACCGTTATTTCATTGAGCAGACCGGCCTGAAGAAGAAGATGGCCGACCTGATCGGCCAGCTGACGGACGTGGAAAACACGGCCCTGCTGCGTGATGTGAGCGCACAGCTGCGCCAGGCCATCATGGACGAGGAAATGCCGCAGGACCTGCAGGAAGCCATTACCAAGGCTTACGGCGAACTGGGCGAGAAGCTCCATGAAAAAGATCCTTATGTGGCCGTCCGTTCTTCCGCTACGGCGGAGGACCTGCCCGATGCCAGCTTCGCCGGCCAGCAGGATACGTACCTGAACGTGCACGGCGCCGACATGGTCATCCGCAAAGTCAAGGAATGCTATGCTTCGTGCTTTACGGACCGTGCCGTATACTACCGCGAGAAACAGGGTTTCGACCATCTGGACGTGGCCCTGTCGGCCGTCATCCAGATGATGGTCCATTCCAAGGCCGCCGGCGTCATGTTCACGGTGAACGTGGCCAACGGCGAGGATAAGAACGTACTGATTGAAGGCGCGTACGGCCTGGGCGAATATGTGGTCCAGGGCACGGTTACGCCGGATGATTACCTGGTGGACAAAAAGACCCTGCAGATCGTCGAAAAGACGGTCAACCCGCAGGAAGTCAAACTGATCCGCAAACCCGGCGGCGACGTGGAAGAAGTCCGCGTGCCCGAAGAGGAAGGCAAACAGCAGAAGCTGACGGACGAGCAGATCGTCGAACTGGCAACGTACGCCGTCAAGATTGAAAAACATTACGGCTGCTACATGGATATGGAATGGGGCATTGACGAACGGGACGGCAAAGTCTGGATCCTCCAGGCCCGTCCGGAAACCGTCTGGTCCCGCCGCAAAGCGAAGAATGCACAGAAAGAAGAGAAGGGAGCTGCACTCACCACGGAAAAGAAGGTTGTTGTAAAAGGCGCACCGGCCAGCCCGGGCCTCGTTTCGGGCAAAGCACACGTCATCCTGGATCCGGCCGACATCGGCGAATTCCAGCAGGGTGAAATCCTCGTTACGGAAATGACCGCTCCGGACTGGGTTCCGGCCATGAAGAAGGCCCAGGCCATCGTTACGGACAGCGGCGGCATGACCTGCCACGCCTCCATCGTTTCCCGCGAACTGGGCATCCCCTGCATCGTCGGCACGAAGAGCCGCGGCGACGCCGCCACGACGACCATCAAGAACGGCCAGGATATCACGGTGGACGCAACGCACGGCGTCGTTTACGACGGCATCCTGGAAACGGAAAAACCGGCTGCTGCCGCTCCGGCTGCCGGCACCGTTACGGCGGAATTCTTCCCGCCGACGGGCACGAAGATCTACATGAACCTGGGCGATCCGGACCTGGCGGAGAAGTATGCGTCCCTGCCTTGCGACGGCATCGGCCTGATGCGCGAAGAGTTCATCTGGACGACCTACATCCACGAACATCCGCTGTACCTGATCAAGACGGGTCATCCGGAAAAAGTCGTGGACATGCTGTCCGAAGGCATCCGCAAGGTATGCCAGGCCATGAGCCCGCGGCCCGTAACGCTGCGGTTCAGCGACTTCAAGTCCAGCGAATACCGCGACCTGAAGGGCGGCGACGAGTTCGAACCGCATGAACCGTCCGCTCTGCTGGGCTGGCGCGGCGCTTCCCGCTACTACGACCCGAAATACATTGACGCCTTCCGTCTGGAATGCCAGGCTGTCCGCAAGGTCCGCGAAGAATACGGCCTGAAGAACCTGAATGTCATGATTCCGTTCTGCCGCACCGTGGACGAAGCGGAAAAGGTAACGGCCATCATGGCGGAACAGGGCCTGAAACGCGGCAAGGACTTCAAGGTATGGCTGATGGCGGAAATTCCGTCCAACATCATCCTGGCCGACCAGTTCAACAAGTTCGTCGACGGCTATTCCATCGGCTCCAACGACCTGACCATGCTGGTCCTGGGCTGCGACCGCGATAACGACACCGTGTCCGCCATTTACGACGAACGCAACCTGGCTGTACGCCGCGCCGTCCGTCATCTGATCGAAGTGGCCCACAAGGACGGCAAGACCGTCTCCATCTGCGGCCAGGCACCGTCCGTTTATCCGGAATTCTGCGAATTCCTGATCAAGAGCGGTATCGACAGCATGTCCGTCAACCCCGACACGGTCAAGTTCACGAAGAAACTGGCCGCCCATGTGGAACAGCGCATCCTGCTCGATGCCCTGACGCACAGAGGCCGTCAGGAAGCCGAAAACATCGAATGGTGAGACCCGGTTCCGTGCGCTTTGTCCCGCACCGGCACCGTCCATTCTGACAGCGGCCGCCCGTCCTGAGGCTGCCGCGCTCCAATTGCACAGATAAGGCATGTGGTTGCACATGCCCCGCACCTCCGGAAGGAATGCCCCGGCATTCCTCCGGAGGTTTTTTGTTTTGCCCGCTATTATGAAATAAGTATGAACTTTACATAAACAAGGGTCGTGAAGCGCGGCGCACAGCGTGAAAGAGGGCGCAAACAAGCGCTGTTTGTGGTATAATTATGTTGCCTGTTTCTGTTCATTTTTACGGAAACAGGCCGGGTGCACAAGCACCCGCCGGTTCTTTCTTTCATGGCACGGGCCGCGCAAGCGGAAAGGAGCGTCCATGAAAGTCATTTTGATTCTGTATTTCCTGGGAGGGCTTGCCGCAGGCTGGTTCCTCCACAGACAGGCCGTCCGCCTGACGGGTTCCGCGTCGCCGTGGCGCGGCCCCGGGACGGCCCTCGCCGCCGGGCTGGCGTTTGCCGCCGCGGGGCGCCGGGTTCCGCCGGGACCGGAACTGGCGGCGGCCTTCGTGTTCGCGGCGTGCCTTGTCTTTGCCGTCGCCGAAGACCTGGACCATCTGCTGATTCTGGACGAAGGGCTGGTTGTGCTGGCCCTGGCCGGACTGCTCCGTGCGGCCTGGCAGGGAACGTTCTGGCCGGAAGCGCTGGCCGGGGCCCTGACCGGGGGCGGCCTGCTCGCCCTGATCCGCTGGGTCAGCCGCGGCGGCCTGGGGGCGGGCGATGTGAAGTTCGCCGGCGCCCTGGGACTCTGGCTGGGTCCGGAACGGACGCTGCTCTGCCTCGGCGCGGCGTTTCTCGCCGGCGGGGCGGCGGCCCTCGTCCTGCTTAGCTGCGGCCGGGCGTGGCGGCAGCGGGTGCTGCCTTTCGGGCCGTTCCTCGGCGGGGGAGCCTGGGCGGCCTTTTTCCACGGCGCGCCGCTCCTGTCCTGCTTTTACTCCCTGCTGCTGGGAGGTGGCGGGCGATGACGGTACGGAACGTTGTGCGGCGCCTGGTCTATCCGGAGCCGGTCACGCTGGCCTGGACGGCGACGGAAATCCGCCTTCAGCGGGAAGGACGGGAGCATTGCGAGGCACTGCCCCAGGCCTTTCAGCAGTTGAATTTCCTGAACCACCCGGTGGAAACGGCGGAATGGCTCCGCCCGCGGCTGCAGGAATTTGCCGCCCCGTCGTGCATCTGGGTCCTGCCGCCCGGGGCCTGCGCGGTGAAGGTGCTGCAGCTGCCCTGGCTGAATGAGCGGGAACTCCGCGAATTTCTGACCTGGGAAGCGGGGCAGTATGTGCCGTACGAAGCGGACACGTTTTATGTGGACGGCGTCTTCCGCACGCGGCGGGAGCCGCAGGAAGGGGACAGCGAGCTGGTCCTGGCGGCGCTGCTCCGGGAACGGCTGGATGTCCTGGAAGAGCTGACCGCCCGGCTGCATGTTACGTGCGTGCAGGTGGATACGGCCGTCCCGGAGGACGGGGAGCGCCTGCACGTGAACCTGCTGCCCCGGGAGAAACGGCAGCGCGGCAGCGCCAAAGGGCTGGCCTACCGGGTTGCGGCAATCCTCATTTTGGCTGCCACGGTGCTGCACGGCGGCTGGACCGCCTTCCGCTATGTCCGGGCCCGCGACGCCGCTGCGACGGCGGAATTCCGGCTGACGCAGCTGGCGGAACCGGCCCGTCTGTACCGGCTGTCCCAGACGGCGGCGGCGGAAATCACGCGGCGCCGGACCGCCCTGGCGGCGTCCGGCAGCGGCCAGACCCGCTGGCATACCCTTCTGGAAACGTTTTCCCGCTGTATCCCGGCGGCGTGCCACCTGACGGAGGTGCGCCAGGAAGTGGTGGAACAGCCGGATCCGGGCGGGAAACAGGCCGGCGGCCGTAAAAAATCCCGCAAAGCGGATGTCTTCGTGCTGCACGGGGACGCCCTTTCGGCGGAAGCCGTGCAGCAGTTCGCCGCGAACCTGCGGCAGCATCCGTCGTTCACGGAGGCCGTGCTGCTGGAAACGGGAGCCGGCGGAGGGGCTGCACTGCAGTTCACGCTCCGCGCCGTGGCGGCTCCGCCCGGGGCGGAAGCGGACCGTACGGGCTCCGGCGGCCCCGACGGGAGTCCGGATAAAGACCGGGACCGCGGGCGGAACGGCGAAAGCGGGGTGACGGCCTTATGAAGCGCGGCATTCCCGCATGGCTCAAACCGTTGCAGCGGATGTACGAGGACCGGGTGGGATCCCGCATGGGACCGGAAAGCCGGAAGGCGCTGGTACTGCTGGCGGTCGTTCTTGTGGCCGCCCTGGTGCAGGTCCGCGTCGTGACGCCCCTGGCGGCGGAGACGGACCGCCTGGCGGCGGAAACGGCGGGCCGGGAACGGGAAATCCGCCTGTACGGACAGTTCACAGGAAGGAAGGAACGGGACGGCAGCGGCCTGTCCCGGCACCAGCGGGAGGAACTGGAAACATTACGGCGCCGTCTGCCGGACCGGGTGGACGGCGGAAACCTTATGGCGGCTCTTTCTGCGGAAGCAGCGAGGCAGGGCATACGCCTCAGCCTGCTCCGGCAGAAGCAGCCCGGGCCTGTCAGGGGACAGGACGGTATGCAGTATTTGGAATTGGAGTTGGAGGGGACCGCGCCATTTGCTGACTGGCTGCGGTTTCTGGAAGCAATAGAGGAGACGGGCGGCTGCAGGCGGTTCCGCGGTGGAAATTTGCGGGCCGCGCGGCCGGGACATCTTATGTTCCAGGCCCGCCTGCGCGCCTATATGGCTTCCCCGGGCAAACAGACCGGTCCGGCAGATAAGGGAGAGAGTCACCATGCAGGTTCGAGATAAGAGAGCGAAAATCCTGATCGGCATCCTCGTCGTGGTGTTCGGTATCGTGGCGTTCCGGGTCGTGGCGAATATCGTGGCCCGCAGCAACCAGGCGAAGAACAGCCGCCAGGGCAAGGTCGCCGTCGTCACGGCGGATTACCCGAAGCGGCAGACGATTGTGCCGAAATTCCGGTTTTCCGGTACCCTGGATCCGGTCTGGCAGGCCGATGTGGCTGCCAAGGTCGACGGGCGTATCGAGCGGGTGCTTGTCGAGGAAGGGCAGGCCGTGGCGGCGGGGCAGCCCCTGGCCATTCTGGAGCAGGCCGACACGTCGGCCAATCTGCTGAATGCCCGCGGCCTGTACCTGGACGCGAAGACGAATTATGAAAAGGCCCAGACGGACCTGCAGCGCTACGAGGCGCTGTACGCCCGGGGGGCCATTTCCAAGGAGACCCTGGACAACATGCGCTTCGCCCTGGAAAACGCACGGGGCAAGCTGAACGCCGCCCAGGGCAACCTGAAACTGCGCGAGTCGGAAAACGGCGGCACCACGGTCCTGACACCGCGGGCCGGCATCATCCAGAAGCGCTATTACCAGGAGGGATATTACGCCAAGACGGGTACGGCCCTGTTCAACATTGCGGACATTTCCACCCTGCGGGCGAAGATCAACGTGCCCGAAGGGTACGTGAGCAGCATCGAGCCGGGCGGGACCGTGGATTTCGTGATTGAATCCATGAAGGGCAATGACAAGCACGTGGCGGGGACCATCACCCATATCAGCCCCGTCGCGGAAGGCGCGTCACGCACGTTCGAGGCGGAAGTGAGCGTCGACAACGGGGACGGGCGGCTGCGCGGCGGCGTGTACGCCGATACGACGATTACGGCCGTGCCCAAGGAAAACGCCCTGACCGTGCCCCTGTCGGCCATCGTCATGCGCGATGACCAGCGGACGGTCTACATCATACAGGACGGCCACGCCGTGCGCCGCGTCATCAAGACGGGCTATATCGGCGACAACCTGGTGGAGATCCTGGACGGCGTCACCGAACAGGACCTGGTCATCACAGGCGGACAGAACAAGATTCGCGAAGGTAGTTCCGTGAAGGTTTCCGGAGAAAAGGAATGACGGGACATCATGATTGAGACATTCATCAAACGGCCTGTCTTCACGACGATGTTCATCCTCGTGCTGGTCGTCTTCGGCATCCGGTCGTACCCGACCCTGGGCATCGACCTGTACCCCGATATCGACCTGCCCCTCGTCGGTGTCACCGTCACCTACGAAGGCACGGCGCCGGAAGAGATGGAGACGCTGGTGACCAAACCGATTGAGAACCGCGTCAGCCAGGTTTCCGGCATCAAGACAATTTCATCCACCATCCGCGAAGGCTATTCGCAGACGATCCTCGAGTTCGAGATCGGCACGGATCCGCGCCAGATGGCCAGCGAAGTCCGTGAAAAGGTGGCGGGCGTGCGCAAACGCCTGCCCGACGACATCGACGAGCCGGTCGTACAGCGCTTCGATATGGCCTCCATGGCCATCGCAACGTACAGCTTCTCGTCGTCCGAGCGCAGTACGGGGGAAATCCGCCGTATCCTGCACGATGTAGTGGTCGACGACCTGCAAATGCTGGACGGCGTGGCCGACGTGTCCGTTTCCGGCGCCAGCGACCGCGCCATCAAGGTCCATGTGAAGCCGGACAAGCTGAACCAGTACGGCATTCCCATCCAGACCGTCCTGGCCAAGGTCAACAGCGCCAACATCAACACGCCGGGCGGCAAGGTCCGCGGCGACAACAACACCATCACGATCCGCACCATGGGCAAGATGAACACGGTCGATGATTTCAAGAACATCGCCGTCGCCAGCCGCAACGGCAAACCTATCCTACTGACCGATGTGGCCGACGTGGAAGACTCGTGGGAAGACGAAGAGACCTATTCCCGCACGAACGGCGTGCCGTCCGTGACGCTCGCCATCCGCAAGCAGTCCCGCACGAACACGGTGCAGGTCATCGATACGGTCAACGAGCGGCTGAAGGAGATCATGGCCAACGATCTGCCGCCGGACATCAAGATGGACATCGTCATGGACCAGTCGCGCTATATCCGTGAAAACGTGGCCGATGTCTGGAACACGATCCTCTTCGGCGGGTTCCTGGCCCTGTTCATCACGTACCTGTTCCTCGGCGATATCCGGGCCACGATCATCGGCGGCCTGGCCATACCGACTTCGATTATCGCGACGTTTTACCTGATGCGGCTCATGGGCTTCACCCTGAACAACATGTCCCTCATGGGCCTGTCTCTGGCCGTCGGGTTCCTGATCGACGACGCCATCGTGCTCGTCGAAAACGTGTTCCACCATCTGGAACTGGGGAAGGATCCCTATACGGCCGCGGCGGATGCCACGAAGGAACTGGTCCTGGCCATCCTGGCCACGTCCATGTCCCTGCTGGCGGTCTTCGTGCCCATCGGCAGCATGGGCGAAGTCGTGGGGCAGTATTTCAAGCAGTTCGGCCTGACCGTGGCCTTCGCCCTGATCTTCTCGACCATTTCGGCCTATACGCTGACGCCTATGGTGTCGGCCCACTGGCTGCGGAAGCAGGACAGTAACCGCCAGGACAGCCGCCGCCCCAAGTTTCTGACGGCCTTCCTGGACCGTTTCGAACGGTGGTTCCAATACATCCGCCTGCAATATAACCGCTGCATGAATTACGCCGTGGAGCATCCCTGGAAGATCATCGGCGGCGCCGTCGTCTCCCTGGCCCTGAACCTGGTGCTGATTCCTTTCGTCGGCACGGAACTGCAGCCCATTTACGATTCGGGCGAATTCCGCGTGCGCATGAAGGCACCGCCGGGCATCGGCCTGGAGCAGATGGAGCGGTGGGCGAAACCACTGGAAGACACAATTGTAAAGATTCCCGAAGTGCGCGTCGAAGCCATGCACCTGGGCGGCACGCGCACGCCGGTCAACGAGGGCACGATCAACGTCAAGCTCAAACCGTTGGAGGAACGGAAGCGGGGCATGCTCGACATTATGGCGGAGCTGCGCCGTGATTTCCGCGATATCGGCGATATGCAGGTGTCCGTTGTCACGAACCAGGGCACCCGCGGGGACCCGCGTCCCGTCCAGATCGGCCTGCGCGGCAGCGATATCAAGAAACTGTCGGGCTATGCGGAAACGCTGGCGGAAAAGATCCGCCAGGTGCCCGGCGCGACGGACGTGGAAATCATCGGCGTGGACCCCGAACCGGAAATCATGATCCGGCTGGACCAGAAAAAGGCGGTCCAGCTCGGCCTGGACAACCAGAGCGTGGGCAACGTCGTGAAGTACGCCTTCCAGGGCAAGAGCACGAGCAATTCCTACACCATCGGCAACAACGACTATGACATCATCGTCCAGATGGAGCGGGCCGACCGGCGCAACATGCAGGACGTGGAAAACCTGAAGGTTTCCGCCGCGGACGGCACGTTCGTACGCCTGGGCGATATTGCCGAAGTCAAGCTGGGCAGCGGCCCCACGCGTATCGACCGCGAAGGGCGGCAGCGCCAGATCGCCGTGTACGCGAACACCGTCGGCATTTCGCCGGGCGAACTGCTGAACACGATCCAGACGCAGCTCATTCCGGAGCTGAACATGGATATCGGCTACCGCTATAAACTGATCGGCGACTCGGACATGATGGCCCGCGTGCGCCACGAAGTGGTCATCGCCATCGTCATGGCCATCATCCTGATCTACATGGTGCTGGCGGCCGAATTCGAAAGCCTGTCCCAGCCCCTGGTCATCATGATGAGCCTGCCGTTCGCCATCATCGGCGCCGTACTGGGCCTTCTGGTGGCGAACCAGACGGCGAACATGATGTCCATGATCGGCGTCACCATGCTGCTGGGCCTGGTGACGAAGAACGCCATCCTGCTGGTCGATTACGCCAACCAGGCCCGCGAGCGGGGCCTCAATATCCGCGACGCCGTGCTGCAGGCCTGCTCCCTGCGCCTGCGTCCTATCCTGATGACGACCCTTTCCACGCTGCTGGGCATGCTGCCCGTGGCGCTGGGCCTGGGTGCCGGCGCGGAACTGCGCCAGTCCATGGGCGTCGTCCTGATCGGCGGCCTGACGACTTCGACGGTTCTGACGCTGGTCGTCATCCCCCTGATCTACATGCTCTCCGAAACCTGGCTGGAGAAGCGCCGCGCCCTGAAACGGGCGGAAGAAGAGCGCGGCCGGTCATAGAAAGGAACATTGCCATATGAGTTATGAAAGTGATATGAAGGCGCTTCTGTCCGAATTCCGGAAGGGTACGATGTCGGACGAAGAACTGCTGGAAAAGTTACAGGACCTGAACGTGACCGATTTGGGCTTCGCCAAACTGGACCACAACCGGAGCATCCGTCAGGGATTCCCCGAAGTGGTGTACTGCGAAGGCAAGACCATCGCCCAGGCCGCGACGATCCTTAAAACGCTCGCCGGGCGCCATGCCAACGTGCTGGGCACACGGGCCGGCCGGGACCTGTACGAGGCCGTGCAAAAGGACCTGCCCGACGCGGTGTACCACGAAGACGCGCGGCTCATCGTGCTGGAGCGGGAGCCCCTGCCCAAGGATGACAAGCGCGTCATCGCCGTCGTCGCCGCCGGCACGAGCGATTTCCCCGTTTCGGAAGAGGCGGCCCTGACGGCCGAAGTGATGGGCAACAAGGTGGTCCGCGTCTACGACGTGGGCGTCGCCGGCATCCACCGCCTGCTGGGCAAAATCGACGTCATCCGCGCGGCCAACGTGGTCGTCGTCGTGGCCGGCATGGAAGGAGCCCTCGCCAGCGTCGTGGGCGGCTTGGTCAACAAGCCGGTCATCGCCGTGCCGACGAGTGTCGGCTACGGCGCGAATTTCCACGGCCTGTCGGCCCTGCTGGGCATGCTGAACAGCTGCAGCGCCGGTGTGGCCGTCGTCAACATCGACAATGGCTTCGGCGCCGGCCGCATGGCCAGCATCATCAACCACCTGCGCTGACTGCGTCGGCAGCAGGCAGATATTGGGAGGTTTTAACATGAAAGCACTGTTCATTGAACCCTTTGCCGGCATCAGCGGCAACATGCTCCTCGGCGCCCTGATGGACGCGGGCGTTCCGTTCGCATACCTGGAGAAGGAGTTCGCCAAACTGAAACTGGGCGAATACACCCTGATCCATAAATCCGTCAACAAGAGCGGCATCCAGGCCACTTATTTCGACGTGGACCTGCCGGAGTATCACGAACACGAACATGAGCATGACCACGACCATGAACACGACCATGACCATGACCATGAACATGAACACGAACATGAGCATGACCATGAGCACGAACATGAGCATGACCATGAGCACGAGCATGAACATGAGCATGACCATGAGCACGAGCATCATCATGACCATGACCATGAGCACCATCATCACCATATGCACCGCAATCTGCACGACATCGAGGCCATCCTCGATGCGTCCGACCTGGACGCCGGCGTAATCGCCCGGGCCAAGGCGGTGTTCCTGGAAATCGCCAAGGCCGAGGCGAAGGTCCACGGCACGACGGTGGAGGAAATCCATTTCCACGAAGTGGGAGCCATCGACACCATCCTCGACGTGGTGGGCAACATCCTGGCCCTGCGTTACCTTAAAATCGAAAAGATCTTCACGGCACCGGTCTGCACCGGGTACGGCTTCGTGCAATGCGCCCACGGCCTCATGCCCGTTCCGGCGCCTGCGACGGCGGAACTGCTGCAGGACCTGCCCCATTACCGGGGCACGGTGGACAAGGAAATGACGACGCCGACCGGCGCCGCCCTCCTGAAGGCCCTGGCCAGCCCCGTGAAGGATATTCCGAAGGGCTTCGTGGGCAAGACCACGGGCTACGGTGCCGGCACGCGCGATGTCTCCATCCCGAACGTGCTGCGCATCAACGTGGGCGAGCTGTCGGCCATCACGCAGGAAGAGGGGATACCGGCCAAGGCGATGCTGGTGCTGGAATGCAACATCGACGACATGAATCCCCAGATCATGCCCTATGTGATCGACCGGCTCCTGGCGGCCGGCGCGGCCGATGCCTGGATGCAGCCGATCATCATGAAGAAGGGCCGTCCGGCGGAGATGATCAAGGTGCTCTGCCAGCCTGCCGACCGGGACCGCCTGACCCGGCTGCTCTTTGAGGAAACGACGACGCTGGGCGTGCGCTGCTATTTCGTGCAGCGGACGGCACTGGAGCGCCGCTGGGAAATGGTGCAGACCGAATGGGGTCCCGTGCGCGTCAAGGTAGGCGTCCTCGACGGCCGGCAGGTCAATGCCGTGCCGGAATTCGAAGACTGCCGCGTCCTGGCGGAAAAGGCGGGCGTTCCCCTGAAGTTTGTGGAATATGCGGCCCTGCAGGCTGCCAAAAAGGTGTGACATGGAGTTCGAAGAACTGGTGGACCGGCTCGCCCGGGCATTTTCGTCTTTGGGCGTGGTCCGGGTCAAAGCCATCAATTACGGTAAGCAATTAGTTTTGACAGAAGGTACTAAAAAAGTTACACTTAATGTGTACAATGGGAAGAAAGGCGTTAAAACCGTCTGGGGAGGCGCCGCTTCCGATTTAAGGGAAAAGGCGGAAACATTGGCGGGAGAGGTACTGGATACCTCTTTTTCCCCTGTTTCCAAGCCGGCGGCCCCTGCTGGCGCGGCACACGCGGTCCGCAGCGGCATGCCGGGGTTCCTGCTGCGGCAAGTGCCGGAGTACGACGGCATCTGGATGGGCAGCGACGAGTCCGGCAAAGGGGACTACATGGGTCCGCTCGTGGCAGCGGCCGTGTGCGTCGACGAAGCCTGCGGCGCGGCCCTCATCCGGGGCGGCGTGCGGGACTGCAAGACCCTGTCCGACGCCAAGATCCGCAGCCTGGCGTCGTTCATCCGGGAACATTCCCTGGCCTGCAGCGTGAAGGTCCTCCTCCCGGAGGAATATAACGCCGTTTACGCGCAGTACCGCGCGCGGGGGCAATCGTTGAACGCCCTCCTGGTGCAGGCCCATGCCGATGTCCTGGCCGATACGGGACGCAAAGTTCCGGCCTGCCGTCTGGCCCTGATTGACCAGTTCATGCGGGCCGACGGGATTCTGCGGAAAATGGGGGAGACCTGCCCGCAGGTCACGACCTATTGCCGGCCGCGGGCGGAAGAGGATATCGCCGTGGCGGCGGCCAGCGTGCTGGCCCGGGCCCATTTCCTGCACGCCCTGGAAGCGCTGGCGGCGGACGCCGGCGTACCGGCCCTGCCCAAAGGGGGCGGGAGCGCGGCCACGGATGCGGCGGCGCAATTACTGACACGGTTCGGCCGTGACAAGCTGGGCCATTTCGTCAAGCTGCATTTTGCGAATACCAAAAGTTTGTAGTACATCACTAAACCTGGTGGGTGCGTAATGCATAATAAGTTATATAAAAGGATCATCCTTCTGGTTGGCCTGGTCGTCCTCATTTCGGCGGCCGTCATCTATTTCACATTTGACATACGGGCCCTGCAATACCTGAGCCTGTTCTCACCGCAGTGCGTGCTGATGGCACTGGGGTCGCTGGCTATCGGCCTCTTTTTCGACGGCATGCGTCTGGTGACCCTGGCCAAAGTGACGGATGAACACCTGGGTATGTCCGATGTCGTCAAGGTCGTCCTGAGCAACTATTTCCTTGCCCTGGTGACGCCGGGCGCCACGGGCGGCGCGATTGCGCAGATCATGTTCATGCGGCGGGCCGGTGTGCCTGTCACGCGTTCGACGGTCATCATCCTCGTGCGGACGCTCATGTCGATCATCTTCCTGATCCTCATGCTGCCGTTCTTCATGAGCATCGACAAGGGCATCACCATGTGGATCCCCATGCCGATCATCACGTTCTTCTGTGTCCTGTTCCTGGCGCTGCCCTTTGCGGCAGTGCTGCTCATGCACACGGATTATCCGGAACGCGCCATTTACAGCGCTTCGCGCCATATCAGCCACGAACGGCGCCGTCAGGCCTTCCGGGCCTATCACGATTTCCGGCATGCCGTCTACATTATGGGCAAACAGCCGCTCATGGTGTTCCGCGCCTTTGTCGAATCGGGCCTGAGCCTGACCTTCATCTATATGACCGTACCCTGCTATTTCACGGCCCTGAAGTTCCACTTCGACTGGATCCTGACCATGGGCCGTCTGTATCTGCTGAACCTGGTCCTGTATTTCACGCCGACGCCCGGCGGCAGCGGCGTGGCGGAAGCCGGGTTCGTCGTCCTGTTCCAGAACGTCGTGCCCAGCGGCACGGTCGGCATCCTGGCCGTCCTGTGGCGCTTCACGGCGGAATATATCCCGTTCATGCTGGGCGCTGTGATCACCCTGCGCGCGTTCGGTTCCAATGTCCTTTCCATCGCCGAACAGCACATGAAGCAGCAGGCCCTGAAGAACAAGGCCGTGGAAAACCAGTCCCTGCATAAGCTGAACAGGACGGATGAGGAAGAACCCCTGCCGCACGGCAAGGACGGAGGAGTTTCCTGAAGGAGTTTTTTATGAAGAGCGTCACACGCAATGTCTTTTTCGTGCTGCTGGTCCTGACCGGCATCACCATGTTTTTCGGCATTGGCAGCCTGCCTCTGCGCAGCCCTTATGAAGCCGCTTTCGGGGAGGTGGCGAGGGAGATGGCGGAAGCGGGCAATTTCCTGTCCCCGCGGCTCTTTGACAAGTTCGCCCTGGGGCTCGCGCCCCTGTCGTATATTTTGAGCGCCCTGAGCATCGACGTGTTCGGCGCCACGGAATTCGCCGTGCGCCTGCCGGCTGCCCTCGGGGCGATTTTGCTCACCATGGCCGTCTACATCACGACGACCCACACGTTCAACGAACGGTCCGGGTTCTGGGCCGGCATGGCCTTCGGGACGGCGATGCTGACCTTTTTCCTGGTGAAGACGGCCGTTCCGTTCAGCGGTTTGCTGTTTTTCGTGTCCCTGGCGCTGCTCTGCTTCATCCGGCGGCATTACTGGGCCATGTACGTGTTCCTTGCCCTGTGCGTGCTCACCGACGGACCCTGGGCCCTGGTTTTTCCCGTCCTCATCATATTGGCTTACCTGATTCTGACGGGGCAGATTTATGTGCTGGGCCGCATGCACCTGCTGCGGGGCATCGTCCTGTTCCTCGTGCTGTGCGCCCCCTGGGTCGGCACCAAATTCTACCTGCAGGGCATGCCCTTTTTGACGGAATTCTTCCAGTTCCGTGATTTCGGCCTCGTCTCCCTGGCGGCGCCGGATTCCGGCAATCCGCTCTGGTTCTATGTGCCGGTGCTGCTGGCAGGCATGTTCCCCTGGACGGGCCTTATGCTCAAATCCCTGAAGGACTCCATCTGCGAAAGCCGCACGTCGGATCTGGAAATCCTCCTGTTTTACCAGATCTGGTGGTTCATCACATTCCTGCTCTTCACGATCTGCAGCCGGCAGTTCGCCACGTCCATCGTCCTGACCTTCCCGCCGCTGGCGGTCATGATCGGCTGGAACCTGGACCGGATGCGCAAGGAAAACGGCCGCAACCACGCGGGCTGGGCCGTGCTGAGCATCCTTACGTTTGCCGTGGCCGCCGTGGCCTGGGTCTGGGTGCTGCGCCCGCTTCCGCAGCTGACCTTCGGTTCCTTCGTGATGGCCGGCATCACGGTCTTGTTCGGCATCGCCATCGCCATCGCGCTGCTCCTGTACAAGGACGCCGCCCTGGGAGAGTGGCTCCATGCGGCAGCGGCCATTTTGACCATGGTCGTCGTCTATTCCTTCTTCCTGCCCGTCGTGCCGGGTACCTTCACGGAGCGCTCCGTGGCGGAAGAGTTCCGCACGCGTTCGGCGGGGCAGGCGGTTACGCTGTACATGCTGCCGGAACACCGTCCGGCCCTGGCTTTTTACAGCGGCAATCCCGGCCTGGTCCTGAACCCGGCGGATGCCCAGTCCGTGGCTTCCTTCCGGGCCGATGAGGGGTCGAAGTACATTGTGCTGCCACAGACCGTCTTCGACCGCTATGCCGGCGTGCTCGGCGGCACGGAGTGGCAGAAGGAGGCGGAAAAGGACGGCCTCGTCCTGTATTCCCGCATCGTGCGGGAACAGCCGGCTCCCGTCGTGACGAAAAAGGAACCGGCAGCCGCTGCACCGGATAAGAAGGCAGCGCCGGCCGGAAGGGAACAGAACCCGGAAACTGCCGTGACAGAACAGAAGGCGGCGCCGGCCGTGACGAAAAAGAGCGCGGCTCCTGCCGCCCCGGCGAAGAAACCCGTCCGGGAAAAATCGAAAAAGACTTCCTGATAAAACAAAAAGGGCGTCTGCCGTACGTACGGCAGGCGCCTTCTTGTTATGACTGTATAACTTTTGGTTTGCGGCCTGACAGGCCGTTACATCACCGGCCCAGCAGGGCTTTCAGTTCGGCCAGCTTGGCGGCGAACTTGTCCAGGGTGATCTGGACGGGGGCGGGCGTGGTCAGGTCGACGCCGGCGCGGCGGAGCAGGTTGAGGGAGTAGTCGCTGCCGCCGGAATGGAGGAATTCCAGGTACCGGGCGACGGCGGAATCTTTTTCCTGCGTCAGGTCGCGGCCGTCTCCGCGGTGGGCCGCCGCTTCGTCGAGGATGGCCTGGCTGAAGGCCGTGGCGGCGGCATACCCCGTCGCGTACTTATAAACGTAGAAGGGCGTGTAGAAGTGGGGGATGCGGCTCCATTCGCTGCCCAGTTCGGGGTCGATGAACAGGTCCGGCCCGTAATAGGTGCGGTTGCTTTCGCGCCAGTAGTTTTCCAGGTCTTCGGCCTGCAGCGTCCCGCCGGCGGTGATTTTGTCGTGGATGTACTGCTCGAACTCGGCAAACTGCACCTGGCGGTAGACGGTCGTGCGCACGGCTTCGAGGAACTGGTTCAGCAGGTAGATCTTCTGTTCCTTCGTGGCGTCCTGCAGCGTGTGTTCCAGGAGCAGGTTCTCGTTCGTCGTGGAGGCGACTTCGGCGCAGAAGATGGTGTAGTCGGATTTCGCGTAGGGCTGCGTGCGGGACGAGAACCAGCTGTGCAGGGAGTGGCCCAGTTCGTGGGCGATGGTGCTGATGCTCGAGTAGCGGGGCTGGAAGTTGAGCAGCACGTAGGGGTGCACGTCGTAGATGCCCCAGGAGTAGGCGCCGCTCCGTTTGCCCTTGTTTTCGTAAATGTCGATCCAGCCTTCGCGCATGCCCTTTTTGAGGGTTGCGATGTAGTCTTTGCCCAGGGGCTGCAAAGCTTCGAGGACTTTGGCGCAGGCCGTTTCGTAGTCGCAGGCGAAGGTTTCGCCGCCGGCCTGGGACAGGGGTACGTAAAGGTCGTAGAAATGCAGCTCGTCATAGCCGAGCACGTCTTTTTTCAGACGGATGTATTCGTGCAGGGGTTCCAGGTTCCGGTGGATGGTGTCGATGAGGTTCCGGTAGAGGGACGCCGGGATGTTTTCTTCGGCCAGGCTGGCTTCCATGGTGTCCTTGTAATGGCGCACCCGGGCGTAGAAGTAACTGCTGCGGCACGTGCCGGTCAGCGTGGCGGCCAGGGTGTTGTGGAATTTCCCGTAGGTGCCCATGAGGGCGCGGAAGGAGTTTTCCCGCAGGACGCGGTCCGGGTCGGACATGTTCAGCATGTAGCTGCCTTCGCTGACCGTGGCGGGATTGCCTTTGCCGTCCTTAATGTCGGGGAAGGTCATGTCGGCGCTGACGAGGGCGCGGAAGGCGCTGCTCCCGGCCGTCGTGGCGAGCTGACTCTGGGCCAGCAGGGCTTCTTCCTCCGAGGGGAGGATATGGGCGGACTGGCGTTCCAGGTCCTTTAAATAGAAGTCATAGTCGGAAAAGGCCGGGTCCTGGATGAGGGCCTGCCGTTCTTCCGGTTTCAGGGCCAGGATTTCCGAATCCACGAAGGAGACGGCATGGCCGTAGGCGGCCAGCAGGCTTTCCGCCTTGCCGGCGAGGGCCTGGACGGCGGCGTTGCCGTTGTCCGCATCCTGCTGCAGGCGGGCGTAGGCGTAAATTTTTTCAATTTCCCGCGACATGTGGTCCTTCAGGCGCAGGGCCTTGAGCAGGGTGTCCCGCGAGGACAGGGAGCCCTGCAGAGCCTCCATGTCCTGGATCAGTTCGCGCAGCACGCCGCTGGCCTTTTCCCAGTCGGCGGGGGTGGCGTAGATGTCTTCGATTTTCCATTTGTAAGCGGCCGGAATGTCCTTCCGGTCCGTTTTGCTTCCGTGTTCCGGTGTGTTCATAGTGGTCTCCTTTTATGCAACAGACAGGCTGTCTGGTTTCTGACGGTGCGGCCCGGCGGCCGCACGTTACCAGTTTACGGCACGAAGGCACACCCTGTCAATGGAGGCGTCTTTGGTGTACAATAGTAAGGAAAACCCAGCGGGAGGTCAGCGCTATGAAGACGGTCTTTGTCGGAACGAACAGCAAATACATCCACACGGCCCTGGGGGTCCGGTACATTCAGGAGAACTGCCGGCAGCACGGGCTGGACACGGTCCTGGCCGAAGTGTCGGTCAACGAGCCGGTCCTGTCGGTGCTGGCGTGCCTGACCGAGGCGGAGCCGGACGCCATAGGGTTCGAAGTGCATATCTGGAACCGCTCGTATGTACTGGAGCTGGCGGAGCTCGTGCGCAAGGTCCTGCCGGAGTGCTTCGTCTTCGCCGGCGGGCCCGAAGTCCTGTTTCATCCGGCGCAGACGCTGGCGGCCTGCCCGGCCCTGGATTACGTGGTCTGCGGGGAAGGGGACGAAGCGGTTCCGGTCTTTCTGGCGGATTTGGAGCATTTCCGGACGAGACAGCCCGGCCTCAGCCGCGCGGGCGTGGTGCAGGCCTTCGAGGCACCGGCCGGTTTCGCGTACCGGCGGCAGGACGGCTCCGTCGCCGCCCCGGCCGCGCCGGTCGTCGTGGAGGACCTGGACGCGCTGCCCTTCCCGTATCCTGATCTGGACGATGTCGTGGGGCAGCACAAGATCGTCTATTATGAAAGCAGCCGCGGCTGCCCGTTCCACTGCGCCTACTGCCTGTCCGGCATTTCCCGCACGGTCCGCTATCGCAGCGTGCCGCTGGTTCTGCGCGACCTGGACCGCATGATGGCCGCCGGCGTACCCCTCGTGAAATTCGTGGACCGCACGTACAACCTGGACGAGTCCCATTTTATGCCGATCTGGGAACACCTGGCGGCAGCGCGGACGGATACGACCTTCCATTTTGAAATCAAGGGCGACCTGCTGAGCCGCCGCGTCGTGGATTTCCTCAAAACGGTGCCGCCGGGCCGCTTCCAGCTGGAAATCGGCGTGCAGAGCACGAATCCCGATGTACTGGAAGCCATCGGCCGCAAAGACAACTGGCGGAAGCTGCGGGACAATGTGGCGGAGCTGCTGGCGGCAGGGAACATGCATATCCACATGGACCTCATTGCCGGCCTGCCCCTGGAGGGACTGGACAGTTTCGCCCGCTCTTTCAATGAAGTGCACGCCCTGCACCCGCAGGCGCTGCAGCTCGGCTTCCTGAAAGTGCTGCCGGGGACGGTCATGGAAGGGCGGAAGGAGCAGGACGGCCTGGTCTTCATGGACCACGAACCCTACGAAATCCTTTCCACCAGGTATATCGGGTATGCGGAACTGCGGTTCCTGAAAATCGTGGACGAAGTGTTCGACCTGACGGCCAATTCGGGACGGTTCCCGTTCACGCTGCGGTATCTGGAGCGGGAAGGCGGCTGGCTCTTCGGTTCCGGGGAGGACGACTCCTTCGCGTTTTACCGGGATTTGACGGAATGGTATAAGGAAAAGGGCTATTTCGGCCTGGGCCATACGGGCATCGATACGGCGCGGCTCCTGCTGGACTATATGGAAGAACGCATGGCCGGACAGGCTTCCGTGGGGAAGGAACTGCTGCGCCTCGACGTGTGCGCCGCCATGCCCCGGTTCAAACCGGACTGGCTGGGCTGGCACACGGCGGAACATTACGGGCGCGTCACGGCCTTCTGGCGGAACGGGGAACTGGTGCGGCAATACCTGCCCGGCTTCGTTTTCACGAACTGGCGGGACCTGCACAAACGGTATGCCGTCGAGGCGTTCGACGTGGATCCCTGGAGCCTGGAAAAGGGCTGTACATTCGTTTTGGTGGATTATGTAAAAAATGTAATGTGATAAAACATATGTTACAGAAATAAAAAGAAAAAAGAGAGAGCATTTGTTACAATAGGTTTAACCCAAAACCAAAAAATAACAAG
>ONAN01000020.1 GCA_900315805.1 uncultured Selenomonadales bacterium | reverse complement strand
CCTTGTTATTTTTTGGTTTTGGGTTAAACCTATTGTAACAAATGCTCTCTCTTTTTTCTTTTTATTTCTGTAACATATGTTTTATCACATTACAAATTTGCCCTTTTCCTACAGCTCCGATTTATGTTAGTATTAAAGCAAAAGATGTATGGAAAGACAGGCCGCAAAGGCCTGCCGCAAGGAGACACACCATGAGCAGCCAGCACGGAAGCAGGCTCCCGAAGATCCTCGCGGCCACCGTCGCCGTCCTGGTCCTTTACCTGGGCTGGAACGTGATGGGGCCGAAACCGGACACGGAACCTGCAGCAGACCGCGGAAGCGGTTCCAGCGTGACAATCAAAGACGAAGGCGGCGGCCCGGAAAACACGCTGCAGAAGAAGTGGGACAGCTTCTTCGGGAAAGCGAAACCGGGCTCCACGGACCTGAAGGACCAGGCAGGCAATGCCCTGATCAAGGCCAAGGACGCGGCGGAAAACGCCGGGGAAAACGCGGGCAAGCTGTACCGCCGGGCCAAGAGCGACACATCGCGTCTGGCCGGCGAGGCCAAGGAAGGCAGCGGCCCCGTGCTCTTCAGCCTGTCCACCATGTGGCATGCCAAAGAAATCATCGCCCGCCTGCGCCAGGATCCGGACTGGGTTCCCTACAAGGAGATTCCGCCCCAGACCCGGCAGGCCCTGGTGGCCATCGAAGACCACGGTTTTTACGAACACGGCCCCTTCGACGTGAAAGGCATGTTCCGGGCAGCCCTCGTCAACGCGACGGCAGGCCAGGTCATGCAGGGCGGCAGCACCCTGACCCAGCAGATGGTCAAGAACGTGTTCCTGAGCGACGAGCAGACCATGGCCCGCAAATTCCAGGAAGCGGCCCTGTCCATGTATGTGGAGCATTATTATACGAAGAACGAGATTCTGGAGCTGTATTTCAACACGACCTATTTCGGCAACGGCTATTACGGCCTGCGCGAAGCCTGCCGGGGATACCTGGGCAAAGAACCGTCCCAACTGAACCTGCCGGAAAGCGCCATGATCGCGGCCCTGCCGAACGCGCCGAGCGCCCTCAATCCCTACAAAAACCCCATGGGCTGCGGCAAACGGACGACCCTGGTCCTGCGCGAAATGAAGCAGTACCGCTATATCGGCACCATCGACATGGAGAACGCCATCGAACAGGGCGTGACCCTGAAGAACGGCCAGCGCCTCGTACTGCAGTGACAGCAGACGACGAAAGCCCCGCGGCAGCGCGGGGCTTTTTTACATCGATTTGACATCTCCTTGATGGAATCCTTACACGCATCCCCTACACTAAGCTTGTCCAACTCTCCCAGTTGGCATTCCACACACACTTTTACATTCCTTGTTGTTCCATTTGTTTCAGTTGGAAGGAGTTTCCGATACCACGACGGAAACTTCTTTTTTTATGTTCCGGACGGCCGGACAAACGAAAAGGGAGCCCCGTTGCAGAGGCTCCCTTGTTTTTTCCGATTAATGATGGAATTCGCGCAGGTGCGTGAAAGCGATGACCATACCGTACTTGTCCGCCGTCTCGATGACATTGTCGTCGCGGATGGAACCGCCGGCTTCAGCCACGTACTGCACGCCGCTGCGGCGGGCCCGTTCGATGTTGTCGCCGAAGGGGAAGAACGCGTCGCTGCCCAGGGCGACATTTTCCAGTTTGGCAATCCAGGCCTTCTTTTCCTCCCGGGTCAGCACGGCGGGCTTTTCCGTGAAGAACTGTTCCCACGTGCCGTCGGCCAGGACGTCGTCATGATCGTCGGAAATGTACACGTCGATGGTGTTGTCGCGGTCCGGACGGCGGATGTCCTTCTTGAAGGGCAGGGCCATGACTTTCGGATGCTGGCGCAGCCACCAGATGTCGGCCTTGTTGCCGGCCAGGCGCGTGCAGTGGATACGGGACTGCTGGCCCGCGCCGACGCCGATGGTCTTGCCGTCCTTGACGTAGCAGACGGAATTGGACTGGGTGTATTTCAGCGTAATCAGGGCCACGATCAGGTCCAGGGCCGCCTTGTCCGGCAGTTCCTTGTTCTTCGTGGGCCGCTCTGTCAGCAGGTCCTTCGTGATTTTCGCATTGTTGCGGGTCTGTTCGAACATGACGCCGAAGACCTGCTTCGTTTCCTGTTCTTCTGGCACATAGTCCGGGTCGATCTGGAGCACCAGATAACTGCCTTTGCGTTTGCTCTTCAAAATGGCGAGCGCTTCGTCCGTGTAACCAGGGGCGATGATGCCGTCGGAGACCTCGCGTTTCAGGAGCAGGGCCGTTTCCTTGTCGCACACGTCGGACAGGGCGGCGAAATCGCCGTACGAGGACATACGGTCCGCACCGCGGGCAGCCGCGTAGGCGCTGGCCAGCGGGGACAGTTCCAGATCATCGACGAAATAGATCTTCTTCAGCGTGTCGCTCAGTTCCGTTGCCACGGCGGCACCGGCCGGGCTGACGTGCTTGAAGGAGGCCGCAGCGGGCAGGCCCGTCGCTTCCTTCAGCTCCTTGACCAGCTGCCAGCTGTTGAAGGCGTCCAGCAGGTTGATGTAGCCGGGACGGCCGTTCAGCACCTTGAACGGCAGGTCTTTGCCGTCCTTCATATAGACTTTGGCGATTTTCTGATTCGGGTTGCAGCCATACTTCAACGCAAGTTCGTTCATGTTCTTCCTCCCTGAAAACAGTGATTCCGCGTCCATCGCAGTAATTCTTCCTACACTCTTTAAATTATACCGTCCGCGTCCAAACCTTGTCAAACCGTCCCGGACGGTGCCTGCAGTCCTTCCGGCGCCGGGCCGGCGTCCTGCGGCAGCTCTTCCAGGGCCCGGACGGCGAGGTCCGCCAGCAGGCGGGACCCGTAGTGGACCGTTTCCTCGTCGGGGCACATGCCGGCCGAATGAAGGCCGTGAAAGGGCTCTCCGGCGCGGTGGCTGCCGAGCCAGAAAAAGGCGCCGGGCACCTTTTCCAGATAAAAGGCGAAGTCTTCGCCCGTCAGCTCCGGCACAATGTCCGTCCGCAGCGCCCCCGGGCCGAGGACCTGGCGCACGGTCTCTTCCACCAGCTGTTCCGGCCCGGTCCAGTTCCGGACGATGGGATAGCCCCGGTGGTATTCCAGGCTGCTCTGCAGGTTGTAGGAAACGCGCTGCCCTTCCAGGATGCGGCGGATGCATGCGGGCACCTTTTCCCGCGATTCCTGGTCCAGGGTGCGGCACGTCCCTTCCAGGACCACTTCCGGCGCCACGACGTTATACCGCGTGCCGCCCCGGATGGTACCGACCGAAACGGCCGCCACGGCATGGGGGTTGAGGCGCCGGCTGACGATCTGGTAGATTTCCTGGAGCACATTGGTGGCGCCCACGATGGCGTCGATGCCCTGGTCCGGATGGGCCGCATGGGCATCGTGGCCGTGGATGGTGATTTTGAACCGGTCCGAGGCCGCCATCATGGCTCCCGCATGAACGCCGACCGTACCAAGGGGCAGGTCGGGCCACTGATGGAACCCGAAGATGGCCCGCACGCCATCCAGGTATCCGTCCCGGATGAGGAGCGGTGCCCCGCCTTCCGGCGACAACTCTTCCCGCGGCTGGAACAGGAAGCGCACCGTGCCGGGCAGGGTTTCCCGCCGGGCCTGGAGCCGCAGGGCGGCGCCCAGAAGGGCCGCCATGTGGACATCGTGGCCGCAGGCATGCATGACACCGGGTGTCTCCGAGGCGAACGGCAGGCCGGTCCGCTCTTCCAGCGGCAGGGCGTCCATGTCGGCGCGCAGCGCCACGACAGGCCCCGGCCGGCCGCCCCGGATTTCGCCGATGACGGCGTAATAATCCCCGGGGCAGCGGTACGGGATTCCCATCTCGTTCAGGGCCAGCCGGATGCGGCGCGCCGTTTCCCGCTCCTCCCCCGAAAGTTCCGGGTGGGCATGGAAATCACGGCGCCACGCCGCCGTCCGTTCGCGGATCCGTTCCTCCGCCTTCTCGTTCTGACCGGTCATCGTCAATCCCCCGTTTCCGCATCCGTCCTGAAATGCTATAATGATAACGATATCAGTATCATCATACTACACCTGCTGCAAAATAGGAACGCGAAGTTTTATACCGGAAGGAGCACCTGTCATGACCTATTGTTATGTTTGTCCCCATCGCTGCGGCGTCGACCGGCCCCGCAGCATCCACGATACGGACGGAACCTTCGGGTCCTGCCGCTGCGGCATGCTGCCCATCGTGTCCCGGGCCGCGGCCCATCTGTGGGAGGAGCCGTGCATCAGCGGCACGGACGGAAAGGGCAGCGGCACCGTCTTCTTCGCCGGCTGCAACCTGCACTGCGTGTTCTGCCAGAATTACGAAATCAGCACCGGCATGAAGGGCAGGGAAATTTCCGTCGCCCGCCTCAAGGAAATCTATCACGAACTGATTGCCAAGGGCGTGCACAACATCAACCTCGTCACGCCGACGCACTTCACGGAAGCCATCCTGCAGAGCCTCGACGAGCCCCTGCCGGTACCCGTGGTCTACAACACGAGCGGCTTCGAGACCCTGGACACCCTGCGCCGCCTGGAAGGCAAAGTGCAGATCTGGCTGCCGGACCTCAAATACAGCGACGACATGCTGGCCATCAAATACAGCAATGCCTGGAACTACTGGAAGATCGCCCGCGAAGCGATTCTGGAAATGTACCGCCAGGTCGGTCCCTACGAAATGGACGAAAACGGCCTCTTGAAAAAAGGCGTCGTCATCCGGCACCTCATCATGCCGGGCTTCCTCGACAACAGCAAGGCCGTCATCGACTGGGTGGCGGACACCTTCAAGCCGGGGCAGGTCCTGTTCAGCCTCATGCACCAGTACGTGCCCTGCGGCCGGGCCAAGGACTATCCTGAAATCAACCGCCGCGTCACCGCCGCGGAATATAAAGAAGTCCAGGACTATCTGTTCGCAAGTTCCATCGAGGACGGCTTCGTACAGGAAGAAGAGGCCGCCAGCGGGGAATTCATCCCCAAGTGGGACCTGACCGGCGTGGAAAAGGCGTAACAACATCAAACAACGGCAAACGAAAACCCGTGTGACGAGCCTTTGAAGGCTTGTCACACGGGTTTGTTTTATGTTGGGATACAGCGTTATTTCTTTGCCAGTTCGCCCTTCAGGTAGGTTTCCGCCGCTTCGAGCTGTACATCGCGCGTGGCGTTCTGCGGCAGTTCGACGACCTCGTCGGGCTGGATGCCCGTCTTGTGGATGGAACGGCCCGACGGCGTGTAATACATGGCCGTCGTCAATTTCAGGGCCGTATCGGCCGAAAGCTGGTAAATGGTCTGCACGCAACCCTTGCCGTAGGTCTGCACGCCGAAAAGACGGCCGGCCTTCGTATCCTGGATGGCGCCGGACACGATTTCCGACGCGCTGGCGCTGCCGTGGTCCACGAGGACAGCCAGGGGATACTTGACGCTTTCCAGGGTGGAATTGTAGACCTGCGTCCGCCCGTCCTTGTCCGTAATGGAGACGACCGGTCCCTTGGGCACGAGGAAGTTCGCCACCTTGAGGCATTCCGTCAGGAGCCCGCCGGGGTTCTGGCGCAGATCGAGCAGCGTGGCCTGCATGCCTTCCTGCTCCAGCTTTTTGTACGTTTTCCCGAAATCCGCGCCGGTCTGCTCGTTGAACACGGCGATGCGGATGTAGCCGATCTTCGTGCCGGGAAGCATCCGTCCTGCCACGGATTCGATCTTGATGTCGTCGCGGACGATGTCCACCGTATAGGTTTCGTCGCTGTCCTTGCGCTGCAGGGTGATCTTCACATGGGTGCCTTTTTCCCCGCGGACGCGGCTGACCACGTCTTCCAGGGACATGTTGCGCACGTCCTGGTCATCGACGGAGAGAATCTTATCCCCCGCCTTGATGCCGGCCCGGTCGCCGGGCGAACCCTCCTGGGGCGCGATGACGATATGGTCCTTGCCCTTCTGTCCCAGCACGACGCCGATGCCGCCGAAGGTCCCGTTCGTCACCTGGCTCATGCTGCTGAACGCTTTGGCGTCCAGGTACTCCGAGTAGGGGTCGTTGAGGCTCGATACCATGCCCTTCATGGCCCCGTCAAAGAGCTGCTGGTTCGTGAAGGGGTCCCCCACGAAACCGGAGTGGATGCGGAACTGGACGTAAAGCAGCCGCGCCAGGGCCGCCGCGTTGTGGTTGGTGGCGGTCGAAAGGCCCCAGCAGACGGCGCCTATGGTGACGGCCACGCTGACCAGGACGGCCAGGGGGATCATCCAGATACTGACTTTCTTCTTCATGGTTGTTTCCGTCCCCTGGGGGACGGCCTTTCCTGTCTCACTTTCGTAATGATGCCGTTCCGGCCTTCCGGCTTACGGCAGATAATTCAGGGGATCCGTCACTTCGCCGTGGACACGCACTTCGAAATGGCAGTGCGGCCCCGTCGAATACCCGGTGCTGCCGGCATAGGCGATGACCTGCCCCTGGGATACGCGCTGGCCTTCGCCGACGGCAAGGCTCGAATTGTGCCCGTAGAGGGACACCAGGCCGCCGCCGTGGCTGATCATGACGCAATAGCCGTACCCGCCCATCCAGCCGGAATAAATGACCGTGCCGGAGGCCGCCGCGTGAATTGGCGTACCGGTGTCGACGGCGATATCCATGCCGGAATGGTACCGTTTCGTCCGGAAAATCGGGTGCGTGCGCCAGCCGTAATACGACGTGATGGGGCCGGAGCAGGGCCACATGAAGGCACCGCTGCCGCCGCCCGCCGGCATGGACGACGCGGCTTCCATGCTCTGAATCATGGCTTTGATGTTTTCGCTGACTGCCAGCATACGCTGGTATTCGCTTTCGGAACTGCGCTTTTCCTCTTCCGCCTTATACAGCAGCTGCGCGCGTTCCGCACGGACCTTGTCGAGAGCCGCCTTCTTTTCGTCGAGGGCCGCCTTGTCCTTCTTGATTTCCTCCATCTGCTTGTTCAGGATATCCTGGCGGGACTGGATTTCCGCCGCTTCACGCTGCACCGTTTCCACCAGTGCCAGGTCGCTGCGGATAATCTTCTGCAGCAGATACATGCGGGACGCAAAGTCCCCGAAGTCCTTCGCGCCCAGCAGCACGTCCAGATAGTTGATCTGCCCGTGCTCGTAAATATCGCGGAGACGCGCCTTGTAGATCTTCATGCGCGCTTCCATTTCCTTCTTTTTCTGGTTCAGGATGGCCGTGTTCTTGTCGATGTCCTTCTGCAGATTGGAGGCCTTCTTTTCCAGGGCCGCAATCTCCGTCTGCAGCTGATGCAGCTGGGCCATGACTTCGCCCAGACGGTTTTTGGCCAGCTGGACGGACTGCCCCGCCTTTTCGCTCCGCTGCTTCGCCTGCTGCGCCTTCTCCTGGGCGCTTTCCAGCTCCTTGCGCTTCTCGTCGATGTCGGCCGCGTAGACCGAAGCCATCGGCACGAAGGAGAGCGTCAGCGGCGGCGCGACCTGCAGGACCGTCAGCCAGGCCGCCAGCACGGCGGCTGTCAGTTTATGTACCTTCATCTCGGCCGCCTCCTCAGACCCGCAGGAACTTCTTCAGGGACAGGTAGGAGCCGAGTGCCCCGATGAACGTACCGCAGGCCAGGATGAACAGGTCCGCGTACAACAGCGTCGGCCAGGCCGGCAGGATCGGGAAGAAGGCCAGGGTCATATAGATCCGGCTCATGAGGCTCGTATAGACGATGTCCACGAGGACGCTGGCGATCAGGGCCCCGCCGAAACCGAGCGTCATGCCTTCCAGCAGGAAAGGCCAGCGGATGAACCAGTCCGTGGCACCGACGTATTTCATGATGACGACTTCTTTGCGCCGGGCAAAGACCGTCAGACGGATCGTGTTCGCAATGATGAACAGCGTCGCCAGGCACAAAAAGACGATGAGGATGGCGCCGCCGATGCGCAGGATCTTCGTGAGGGCGAACAGGTGCTCCACGACTTCCTGGCCGAACCGGGCCGTCTCCACTTTGGGCATCTTGCTCACGACCGGCACCAGCTCGCGGATGCGCGAGGGCTGGTCCACCTGGATCTCAAAGGACGCCGGAAACGGATTGTCCTTGCCCAGGGCCTTCAGCAGGCCGGCCTGGTCGCCCAGGCGCTTCTTGAACCGGGCCATGGCCTGGTCCTTGGAAACTTCCGTGACCTTCACGACGCCTTGCATGCCCTGCAGCTTTTTGCCCATGGCTTCCAGCTCGGACTGGGTCGCCGTGTCTTCCATGTACACCGTCATTTCGACCTGGCTTTCCAGGTACTTCGCCAGGTTGTCCGTATTGAGGAACAACAGCAGGAACATGCCCAGCACGAGCAGGGATACGGCCACGGTCGAGATGGAGGCGATGCTCATCACGCCGTTGCGTTTGATGGACTTGCCCGTCTCCCGGATGAAATATTCTTTACTGCTCAGGCTCATAACCGTATACTCCGTTCAGCTCATCGCGCACGATTTCCCCGTGGTCGATGGCAATAACACGCTTGGACATGCTGTCGACGATCTCCTTGTCATGGGTGGCCATGATGATCGTCGTGCCGTCTTCGTTGATTTCCTGAAAAATATCCATGATGTCCCGGCTCGTATCCGGGTCCAGGTTGCCCGTCGGTTCGTCGGCAATGACCAGCTTGGGCCGGTTGACGATGGCCCGGGCGATGGCGATGCGCTGCTGCTCGCCGCCGGACAGTTCGTTCGGGTGGGCGTAGGCGCGGCGGCGCAGGCCGACCAGGTCGAGCACATTCATGACGCGGCGCTTGATCAGCCGGTGCGGCGACTCGATGACCTGCATGGCGAAGGCGATGTTGTCGTACACCGTGCGGTCCGGCAGCAGGCGGAAATCCTGGAAAATGATGCCCAGCTTGCGGCGCATGAAGGGAATCTCCTTGCGCGTCAGGGCCGGAATATTCTGCCCGTCGAGCAGGATGGTGCCCGTCGTGGGCACGATTTCCCGGAACAGCAATTTGATGAACGTGGACTTCCCGGCACCGCTGGGACCCACAATAAAGACGAACTCTCCCGAACCGATGTGGCAATTGATGTTTTTCAGCGCCACATGGTTGCCGGGGTAGATCATACTGACATCGGTCATATCTAACACAGGACAGTTCCCCTTTCCAAACTCTTACCAACCGGCCTTACGACCGGCACACCGCCCCCCGGGCAGCCCGAAAGGCCGCTCAGCGCAGCAGCGAAAAGGCGATTTCCGCATTCTGCCGCGCCAGGGTGCGCATGGAACTGATCTTTTCCGTCTGCTCCGCCGTATCCATGTCCCAGATGGCATCGGCCGCCTCCACGACGGCACCGGACTCCAGATCGTCCACGGTACCGGCCGCGCGGGCGCCGACGGATTTCACGAAGGCATCCACCTTCGGGTCGTAGGACACGGCCAGAAGAGGTACCTGCATGATGGCCGCAAAAATCAGGGCATGAAGGCGCATGGCGACCAGCAGGTGGAAGTTCCCGATGATGCTCAGGAATTCTTCCGTGGAAAAATGCTGATGCAGCAGGACGACAGGCTGTTTCGTCCGCGGCATGAAATTCTTCAGTAAATCACAGGTCTCGTAATCCATGGAATACTGCAGCGGCAGGATGGCCACCTGGGCGTCGTGTTTCTCGCTCAGGGCGGCTGCCGCCGTGGCGAGCTGCTGCAGGCAGTGCATGTTGTCCGGCCAGGTGCGCACGGAAATGCCGAGGATCGGTTTTTCCGGATCCAGGCCCGCTTTCTCCAGGATGCGGCGGCCGGCCTTCTTGTCCGCCGGTTCCAGGGTCAGGACGCAGTCCGCCGTGACCTGTACCTTTTCCGGCGGGATGCCGAGGCGCTGCAGCTCTTCTGCCGAATCGGCGTCGCGCACCGTGATGGCGTCGGCGTGACGGCAGACGATTTTCGTCAGGAACCGCATCAGGGAATTGCGGATGGGTCCGATTCCCTGGGCGAAAAGCATGACCTTGCAGCCTTTCAGCTTGGCCGTGGCGATGACGGCCAGATAATAGAGCAGGCTCTTCTTGCTCGTCACATCCTGCAGCAGGCTGCCGCCGCCGCTGATCAGCAGATCGGCTTCGGACAGGGCCTGGAGGATGTGCCCGGCGTGAAAACGCTGCACGGCGTGCACGTGATGTCTGATTTTCGTATCGATGGGGTTGCCGGAAATGACCGTAATCCCCGTTTCGGGATCCACCGCTTCCAACGCCTGCAGAATGGCCGTCAGCAGGGCTTCGTCGCCGGCATTGTTGAAGCCGTAGTAACCCGAAATGACTATATTACTCATGAACCGTATATCTCCTTACCCAGTTCCGTACCGGACGGTACAGGAGGGATACCAGAATGACGGCGATAATGCCCAGCACGGCACCGAGGACATAGCCGTCCACGGCGCGGATGTAGCTCATTATCGCGGGGGTGCGCATGTGGCAGAACGTTTGGACCAGGGAACCCTGACCGATGACCGCGCCGATGACGAGGACCATACGGAGCCAGGCCGGTGCCTTCCGGTATGCTGCAAAAGCGGCCAGGAAGAAGGCCGGATGGCCAATCATGAATTCCTTCTCTCTGGGACGGGCGTACATGACCTGTTCCAAAAAGACACGCAGCTTGATTTCGATGGCCGGCACGGGCACGCCGCCCGTATGGCCGCTGCGGCCCACGAAGATGTAGGCCACGAAGAGCAGGACACCCAAAATCACAAGATGGGACAAGGAGATCTTGGTCCGGCAGACACGGACGATCTGGTCCAGTGCGGACGCCGGACGTTCCGCCACGGCATTGCCGCCGCGGTGGAAGATGTCGTATTCCGAAAGGAAGAGGATGAACGTGAGCACCACAGGCAGCACGAAGGTCGCCTTGACGCCGCGGTAGATGTCCGCTTCCAGGAAGAACCGGTTGTCACCCATGATGGCGGCGTTCAGCGTGGCTCCCACCAGGGAGATGGCCACGGCCAGCGCCAGCTGCCACAGGGCGTTTCCGATGATGGCCGGAGTGGACGTGTCGTCCCGCCGGATCTCATCCCAGATGCGCAGAATGACGCTGATGGACAGGACCGGGAAGACGGAGGCCGTCACGAGGGCCAGCATCTGCCGCAGCAGCAGGCCGCGGCCGAAGAGCAGCGTCGCTGCCGTCACAACCATACCGAGGACCACGAGGCCCAGCTGGTACGGCAGGGTGAATCTGCGGAAAATCAGGCGCAGGTACAGCGCCAGGGCAGCCAGGCCGCCCAGGGCGGTGACGAGGAAGAAGTACGGCGACGGGAAGTAGGCCCCGCCGAAGACCGGTGCGCCGTTGTCCGTGCGTTTCAGCGTTCCGTCGCTGTTCAGCACCTGCGGGCCGTAGGGATTCTGCAGCACCGTCGCCACGCCGATCCGGAATCCCCGTGCCTTGACGGAGTCCGTGATCTGCTGCACGTAGGACAGGTTCAGCTTCTCCACCGGCATGCTGTTCTGCGGCTTGTTGAAGAACCGGATGTAGTTGATGCGGATATTGCGCTCCTCGTCGGCCAGCGCCCAGCGGCGCAGTGCGTCCGGCATCAGGAGCTTGGAGTTTTCGAGGGCGTCGATGTTGTACACGCGCGGCGCGTTATAGTCCACGGCGCGCAGCAGCGGATCCAGCCCGTCGAACTTGGTGAACTGGAGCTGCGTCACATGTTCCAGCAGTCCCAGGCGGATGTTCCGCTTCGTCAACTCGTCCGCCATGACCTGGATCTTGTCCGGGAAGCCCATGACTTCGGAGCCGCAGGGAATGTAGGTCGTCACTTTCGCGCCCGAGGCGTCGATGCGGCGGAACATGCTGCGCAGGGCCTCTTCCCGCACGGGCAGGTAGTTCTGCGTGCGCACGGCCACATAGAAGCCTTCCTTCTGCACGGTCTTCAGTTCGTCCGTGGACAGTCCCAGGGGAGCCTGCATGAGCGGCGTCTGGGAGCGGTAATCGGGAACCTGGAGCAGGCGGTCGTCGCCCAGGACTTCCACGACGCCGCCGGTTGCGGTACGGATCCGGTCCGCGCCGTAACGCAGGCGCAGGTCCTCCATGGTTTCCTGCCAGGCGGTCTCGTCGGTCCCTTTGGCCACGTAGACCGCGTCCGGCCGGATGGTGCCGCCCTGCAGCAGGGCGTCAAAAGCTCCGTGCCAGGCGCCGGGGGCCGCGTGGGCCAGTTCCGAGCCGGGAGCCGCCGCCAGGCGTCCTTCCCGGTCCAGCCGTTCCAGGGTCGTATCGTATACGACGAGGGTCGTGATACCCGCGTCCTTGAATTTGTGCAGCAGCGCTTTGGCGTCGAGCCCGTCGCGCTGGGCCATCATGAGCACGGCCTGATAATCCGCCACCTGCTCGACCGTATCGTTCTGCTTCTCCACGCGGTACCGCGTGTGCACCAGCCACAAGGCCATGCAGAAAGCCACGATGATCAGTCCCACCAGCACCGGATTATAGCGTTGTTTCCAGTCTTGCATAGTCATCTGTTCCCGTTGTACCCTTTACTCTGAATTCCACACTGTAACAGCAAAGCAGGGAAAGCTGTTTTCCCTGCCGCTGTGCATTACATCCTCTGGATTGTCTTTAAATCTGTTTTTTGGCCAGTTTCTTCTTTTCGTATTCCTGGCGCAGATATGCTTCCACGAAAGGCTGCAGGTCGCCGTCCATGACGCCCTGTACATTGCTCGTTTCGTAGTTTGTGCGGTGATCCTTGACCATCGTGTAGGGCTGGAAGACATAGGAACGGATCTGGCTGCCCCATTCAATGGCCTGGTAGTCACCGGCGATATCCTTGATTTTGGCGTCCTGAATCGCCTTTTCGTACATATACAGTTTGGCGCGCAGCATCTGCATGGCCTTTTCCCGGTTCTGCAGCTGGCTGCGTTCGTTCTGGCACTGGACCACGATGCCCGTCGGCAGATGGGTCATACGGACGGCCGACGAAGTCTTGTTGACGTGCTGGCCGCCGGCACCGCTGGCGCGGAAGTAGTCGACGCGGACATCGTCCATGTTGATTTCCACGTGGACCGTCTCGTCCAGTTCCGGCATCACATCGACGGCGGCAAACGACGTATGGCGCCGCGCGTTCGCGTCGAAAGGAGAGATGCGGACCAGGCGGTGTACGCCTTTCTCACTCCGGAAGAAGCCGTAGGCATTGTGGCCGTTGATCTGCAGCGTGGCGCTCTTCACGCCCGCTTCATCGCCGGCCTGGTAGTCCAGGGTCTCCACCTGGTAGCCGCTGCGTTCCGCAAACCGCGTGAACATGCGCAGCAGCATGGAAGTCCAGTCCTGGGCCTCCGTTCCGCCGGCACCGGCGTGCAGGGTCAGGATGGCGTTGTTGGCATCGTATTCTTCGCTCAGCAGCATGCCCAGTTCCAGGTGCTGGAGTTCGCTCTTTATCTTTTCCAGGGCCGCGTCGATTTCGGGAACCATGGATTCGTCCTGGTCTTCCGCCGCCATTTCCTGCAGCACTTCCAGGTCGTCCAGGTTCGCGACGAGGGCTTTGTAGGAGTCGACCTCGGTCTTGAGGTCCGTCACGTCCTTCGTCACCTTGGCCGCCTTGTCCGGGTCATCCCAGAAGGTCGGCTCGCCCATGGTGTGTTCCAGTTCCCCTATGCGTTCCTCTTTGCTGGGGATGTCAAAGAGATCCCCTCATTTCGTCCAGTTTGTTCTTGAGCCCTGCGATGACAGGTCTGTATTCTTCAAGCAGCAACTAATTCACGTCCTTTACTGGTTATTTGCCCTGTTCCGGGTCGGGCGCCCGACGCTGCGGACCGCGCCGGGGCGGTCCTGTCTTGCAGTTGAATCCTTATTTGTCTTTGCCGCAGCAGTCCTTGTACTTCTTGCCGCTGCCGCAGGGGCAGGGGTCGTTGCGCCCGATTTTGGGTTCTTTGCGCACGTAGGGCTGTTTGGCTTCGTTTTCCGCGTCGGCCGGGCTCACGTCCACGTTGGGGTTGTTCATGGATGCGTTTTCCAGGCGGTCTTCCACCACGGGCTGCGTGATAACGTTGACGCGGAACATGTATTTGACGACATCGTCTTCGATGGCATCGATCATACCTTCGAACATGTCATAGGCTTCGAACTTGTATTCCACCAGGGGATCCTTCTGGCCGTAGGCGCGCAGGCCGACGCCCTCGCGCAGCATGTCCATGGCGTCCAGATGTTCCATCCAGTGCTGGTCCACGACCTTCAGCATGACGAGGTTTTCCAGCTCGCGCATGATTTCGGGGCTGATCTGGTCCTCGCGTTCCTTATAGGTGTCCTCGGCCAGCTTGTGCAGGTATTCACCCAGCTCTTCGCGGCTCAGGTCGGCCAGTTTCTCTTCCTTCAGCGTGCCGTAGGGAGCGAAGAATTCTTCGCAGTATTTGACGAGGCTCTTCAGGTCCCAATCCTCGGAATAGGCTTCCGGCGGGCAGTACATGGCCAGGGCGCGGTCCACGATCTTGTGGGTGAAGCTCATGACCGTATCGCGCAGGTTGGCCTGATCCAGCACTTTGCGGCGTTCCTTGTAGATGACTTCGCGCTGCTGGTTCATGACATCGTCGTACTGCAGCACCTGCTTACGGATGTTGAAGTTGCGCTCTTCGACGCGTTTCTGTGCGTTTTCGATGGAGCGCGTGACCATCTTGTTTTCGATGGGGTCGTCCTCTTCCATGCCCAGCTTGTCCATCATGGACTTGATGTTGTCGGACCCGAAGATGCGCATCAGGTCGTCTTCCAGGGACAGATAGAAGCGGGCCGAACCGGGGTCGCCCTGGCGGGCGCAGCGGCCGCGCAGCTGATTATCGATACGGCGGCTTTCATGACGTTCCGTACCGATGATGTGCAGGCCGCCCAGTTCGGGAACTCCCTCGCCGAGCACGATATCCGTACCACGGCCTGCCATGTTGGTCGCAATGGTGACCTGGCCCATCTGGCCGGCCTGGGCGACGATGGCGGCTTCTTTTTCGTGATACTTGGCGTTCAGCACGTTATGGGGAATGCCGGCCTTCTTCAAGAGGGCGCTCAACTCTTCGGACTGCGTGATGGACGTGGTGCCGACCAGCACGGGGCGGCCCGTCTTGTGCAGTTCGACGATTTCCTTCACAACGGCTTTGTATTTGGCCCGGCGGGTCTTGTAGATGACGTCCGGGTAGTCGATACGGATCATGGGCTTGTTCGTCGGAACGACGACGACGTCCAGTCCGTAAATCTTCTGGAATTCCTGTTCTTCCGTCTTGGCCGTACCGGTCATGCCGGCCAGCTTGTGGTACATACGGAAGTAGTTCTGGAAGGTGATGGTGGCCAGGGTCTGGCTTTCGCGCTGGACCTTGACGCCTTCCTTGGCTTCGATGGCCTGATGCAGGCCTTCGGAGAAGCGGCGGCCGTACATGAGGCGGCCCGTGAATTCGTCGACGATGATGATTTCACCGTCTTTGACGACATAGTCGCGGTCGCGCTTCATGAGCGCCTTGGCGCGGATGGCGCACATGATATGGTGGGAGAAGTCCACGCCGTGTTCCACGTCGTAGAGGTTCTTGACGCCCAGCATCTTTTCCGCTTTGGCGATACCGGCTTCCGTCGGGGCGACCTGTTTCTGCTTTTCGTCGACCGTGTAGTCCTCGCCTTCCTTCATATTGGAAACGACGTGGGCGATGACGTTGTACAGTTCCGTCGGTTTTTCGCCGGGGCCGGAAATGATCAGCGGCGTACGGGCCTCATCAATCAAAATGGAGTCGACTTCGTCGACGATGCAGTAGTTCAGTTCGCGCTGCACCATCTGGTCCTTGTCGACGACCATGTTGTCACGCAGGTAGTCGAAGCCGAACTCGTTGTTCGTGCCGTAGGTGATGTCGGCCTGGTAAGCCGCCTTGCGGTCGGGGTATTCCATGTCGTGCACGATCAGGCCGACGGACAGGCCCAGGAACCGGTAAATACGGCCCATGTCCTCGCTGTCGCGGCGGGCCAGGTAATCGTTGACCGTTACGACATGCACGCCTTTGCCCGTCAGGGCGTTCAGGTAGACAGGCAGCGTAGCTACCAGGGTTTTGCCTTCGCCGGTACGCATCTCGGCGATTTTGCCGCGATGAAGCACCATGCCGCCGATGAGCTGCACGTCGAAATGGCGCATGCCCGTCACACGGCGGGAAGCCTCGCGGACGACCGCGAACGCTTCGGGAAGGATATCATCCAGCGTTTCCCCTTTTTGAAGCCTCAGTTTGAATTCCTGGGTTTTCGCCTGCAGATTGGCGGAACTCAGTTTCTGCATTTCCTGCTCCAGGGAATTGATTTTCTCCACGATGGGGCGGCAGCGTTTCAATTCCTTTTCACTCGGGTCGCCGAAGATTTTCTTTATCAAAGATTCCAGCAAATTTATCACTCCTTAACTGGTAGCTGAAAACACTTATCGACATTAATATCTAGCTTAAAATTTTATCAGATATGGCCCTAAAAGTCAAAAACACGCGGTACCTTCGTACCGCGTGTTCTGTAAACTTTACGTGAAATTTTCAGGTCCGTTTCAAAGCCTCAGCCGACCTTCGGAGCCAGGAGCCCGTAATTGCCGTCTTTGCGGCGGTATACGACGCTCACGCCGCCGAAATCGGGATCGTAGAACATGAAGAAGTCGTGGTTCAGCAGATTCATCTGCAGAATCGCCTCGTCCGGCGTCATGGGATGCATGACGAAGCTCTTGTTGCGGATGATCTTGAATTCGTCCGTGTCCTCCGTGTCCGCCGCTTCGGGTTCCACATCGGGCACAGCCGACATGTCGCGGAAGTTGTTGTATTTCCGTTTCATCAGTTTCGTCTTGTATTTGTGAACCTGGCGCTCAATCTTTTCAACGACCAGGTCAATGGACGAATACATGTCCTTCGTCGATTCCTGGGCACGGAAAATGACGCCTTTCGCCGGCACCGTGATTTCCGCGATATGCATGCCGTTCTCTACTTTCAGGACGGCCTGAATGTCACCGACCGCCTTGAACTGGCGCGTGACCTTTTCAATCTTTTTCTCTACGTACGCTTTGACCGCAGGAGATACAACCGTGTTTCTACCTTTTACAATGACAGCCATAGTGCAAACCTCCTTGCCGCCCCGCAATCCGGGGTTGTGTATATGTACAGGGCCGCGTTCCCGCTTCCCTGTTTATTATTAGAGTTCGACAGCTGCGGAAAAGTTCCTGCTTTTTCCGAAAATTATCAAAAATACGGCGGTTTTATTTTCATTTTGTAAACTTTTGGTCACTTCGGGCCCGTTCCCATAAAAAAGACATGTACCATCGCTGATACATGTCTTTCGTAATTTCCGATTGTGCAGGGCGCACTGCTTACAAAATCTTCGACAGGAAACTCTGCGTGCGGGGGTTCTGCGGGTGGCTGAACACTTCGTCCGGCGTCCCCTGCTCCAGAATATACCCGCCGTCGACGAAGAGGACCCGGTCGCCCACTTCGCGCGCAAAACCCATTTCGTGGGTTACGACGACCATGGTCATGCCGTCCATGGCCAGCTGTTTCATGACGTCGAGGACTTCCTTGATCATTTCCGGGTCGAGGGCGCTCGTCGGTTCGTCAAAGAGCATGGCCTTCGGCTTCATGCAGAGGGCGCGCGCAATGGCGACACGCTGCTGCTGGCCGCCGGACAGCTGGTCCGGATAGGAATCGGCCTTCATGGCCAGGCCGACCCGGCCCAGGTAGTGCATGGCCGTCTCTTCGGCTTCCTGGCGGCTGATGCCGCGCACCTTCATGGGGGCCAGCGTCAGGTTCTGGAGCACCGTCATGTGCGGGAACAGGTTGAACCGCTGGAACACCATGCCGACTTCCTTGCGGACTTCGTTGATGTTGGCGTCGCCGTTCAGCGGAATGTTGTCGAACGTAATGGTGCCGGCCGTCGGCTCTTCCAGATAGTTGATGCAGCGCAGCAGCGTCGATTTGCCGCTGCCGGACGGCCCGATGATGACGACGACCTCTTTTTCCTGCACGTCCAGGTCGATGCCCTTGAGGACTTCGAGACTGCCGAAATTCTTTTTCAACCCCTTGATCTGTATCAGCGGCTGTGTCATTTCGTCTCACACTTCCTTTCCATGAGACCGGTCAGCCGTGCTACGGCGAAGGTCATGATCAGATAAATGATGGCGACCACCATCCAGATGGTGAACGACGCATACGTACGGGCAATGACCAGCTGGCCGCGGCGGGTCAGCTCTTCCAGGCCGATGACGGAAACCAGGGAGGAATCCTTCAGCATGGCGATGAACTCGTTGCCCAGGGGCGGGATGATCTGCTTGAATGCCTGGGGCAGGATGATGTAGCGCATCGTCTGCCACCAACTCATACCGAGACTGCGGCCTGCCTCCATCTGGCCTTTGTCGATGGCCTGGATGCCGCCGCGGAAGATTTCCGCCACATAGGCGCCGCTGTTGATGGAGCAGGCCGAAATGGCGGCGAAGAAGGCGTCTACATGGCTGCCCGTCAGAGCCGGCAGGGCGAAGTAGACGATGAAGATCTGTACCAGCAGCGGGGTGCCGCGGATAAAGTCGACGTACACGTTGCCGAGCCACCGCAGCGGTTTGATGCTGGTCAGGCGGATCAGGGAGACGACGACGCCGATGACCATGCCGAAGAAGACGGACAGGGCCGTGATTTCCAGCGTGATGCCGGCGCCGGTCAGCAGAAGGGGCAGGGAGCCCGTAACCAATTCCAAATCAAAATCCATAAGTCATTTCCTCTATTCCAGGTCGCCGCGCCGCCGGGTCAGCACCCGTTGCGCGGGGACAGATATACAGACACGAAAATCCCGGCAGATTCCGCTCTGCCGGGACGAAACCCCTGCGAAGGGTTACCATACAGGTTGGGGGAAGTCCGGCTTATTTGGCCGCGGCTTTCTTGCCGAACCATTTTTCGTAGATCTTGTCGTATTCGCCGTTCTTCTTCAGATCGGACAGGGCTTTGTTGATCTGCGGGGTCAGCTTGCTGTTCTTCTTGATGGAGAAGCCGTAGGATTCGGCTTCCATGGTTTCACCGACCAGCTTGGCCGTATCTTTGCCGCCCTTGACCAGATAGTATTCCGCTACCGGTTTGTCGATGATGACGGCGTCGACGCCCTTGTTCTTCAGTTCCAGGAAGACTTCGGCGTTGGTGTTGAAGGTCTTCACCTTGGAGCCTTTGACTTTGGCGGCCTTGTCTGCACCCGTCGTGCCGATCTGCACGGCGATGCCTTTGCCTTCCAGGTCTTTCAGGCCCTTGATGGAATTGTTGTCTTTATTGACGACGATGGTCAGGCCGGATACGTAGTACGGATCCGACATGTCGACGGCCTTCTGGCGGTCCGGCGTGATGCTCATGCCGGCGGCTGCCACATCGATGTTGCCGGCGTTCAGGGCCGGAATCAGGGCATCGAAGCCCATGTTCTGGACTTCCACCTTCATGTTCAGCTGTTTGCCGATGGCGCGGATCAGGTCCATATCAAAGCCGACGAATTCCTTGGAGCCCTTCTCCTGGAATTCGAACGGGGCGAAGGTCGGTTCCGTGCCGACTTTCAGGACTTTCGGCTGTTCAGCGCTCTTCTTTTCGCCGCTGCCGCCGCAGCCTGCCACCATGACCAGCATCATGAGGCTCATCAGTACCATCAAAAATTTCTTCATGTCATTTCCTCCCTGAGATGTTTGCATAATCATGCAAAACCTGTATATGCAGTTCCTGCATGTTGATGCATTTTTTATTTAGCCGGTTTTTCACCGAACCATTTCTCATACAGTTTGTCGTACGTGCCGTTCTTCTTCAGATTGTCCAGCGATTTGTCGAGGGCTTTCTGCAGCTGCGGATGCTTCTTCGAAACGACGATGCCGTAATCTTCGGCGCTCAGCGGCTTGCCGACCATCTTGGCATAGGCGCTGCCGCCCTGGGCCAGGAAATACTGCAGCACGGGCCGGTCGCTGATGACGGCGTCCACGCCCTTGTTCTTCAGTTCCATGCAGGCCAGGTCGCTCGTGTTGAAGGTCTTCACTTCAGCCCCTTTGCTCTTCAGCTTTTCCGCATACATGGCGCCCGTCGTGCCGATCTGCACGGCGATCTTCTTGCCGCCCAGGTCTTCGACGCTCTTGATGTCCGCGTTTTCCTTGCGGACCACCAGGCCGAGGCCCGATTTATAGTAGGGCTGCGAGAACAGGACCTGCTTCTTGCGCTCCTCCGTGATGGTGAAGCCCGAAATGGCCACGTCGAGGTTGTCGTTGTTGACCGCCGGAATCAGGGCATCGAAGCCCATGTTCTTGACGGTGCATTTCTTGTAGCCCATGTCCTTGGCCAGCGCCTCGATCAGTTCCACGTCGAAGCCGGTCAGTTCCTTGGAATTCTCCTTCGGGAACTCAAACGGTGCGAAGGAAGGCTCCGTGCCGGCAATCAGTTCGTCCTTCGTCAGGATGGGATCCTTGCCGTTTTCCGCCTTCTTCCCGCCGCCGCAGCCGGCCGCGAGCAGTCCCAGCGCCAAGGCGAGGACACCCAGAAGCAAAGTCAGTTTCTTCATATGCTTTCCCCCTCGTGCAGTTTCTTCTCTCTTTTTACTGCGCAAACAAAACAAAAAATAAAAACACCCGGCTGACCTGGTTTTCGCCCCCACACTCGCCTGCTGGAAGTTTCGCTCCTAAGCATTCCGCTCCCCACTACTCGTTCTCTCGCCTTTGGCGGCAGGACTTACTTCTAAGCTGCACCGTGCTCACAGCGGCTTTGCGCTGCTTACGTGGATCGTTTGGCCTGCAACTGGCATCGACTTTCAACCACAGACCCAGGTAGTTTTTATCTTTTCGTTACTATACCATATCTCACTGAATAATTCAACAAAGCAATATCATAAATATAAACTTCCCGCGTTTCCATAACGTCCCATGTGAAACCGGCGGCGAAAATCCGTTCGCCTTGACGGAATCCGGTCCGGAAACTATACTAAAGTTACTGAACACCGCAGGGACCCGCGGGAAGAAAATCCTTCCCTGGCTGCGGTGCAACCCCTTCCGCGGGGCTGAGGGCCTCAGTCCCGGAACGCAATGCAAGGAACCGAGGGGACGACCTGCCAGTCATCGGACGGCAAAAAGATGACGGCGGCAAATCCCTAAAATAAAGTCTTTTGTCTGGACGTGATGTTTATGTTTTCCATTCCCCAATACCTGGATTTTGATTACAACGACCGCACAGGGGAAACGTGCCGTTTTCTGTTGGAAATGCTGCACCGCAAGAGCGATTTCCTGTACCTGCACGCCATCCAGGTGGCCAACTACGCCATCGCGGTGGCGGCCAAGCTGGGCCTGAGCGCCAAAGAGATCAGCCTCATCCGCACGGCCGCGCTGATGCACGACATCGGCCTGCTGAGCGTGCCGAACAACATCCTCAACAAGTACCCCTATCTGAGCGTCCGCGAAATGGCGCAGTACAAGCGTCACTGCATCGCCGGCTGCAGCATGCTGGAAAACATGGAGGAATTCAGCGGCATCGTCGACCTGATCAAGGACCACCACGAAAGCTGGGACGGCAAGGGGTACCCGAAGCGCCTCAAAGGCGTGAACATACCGCTGGGAGCCCGTATCATCGCCGTAGCCGACTATTACGACGGGATTGTAAATCCCTGCACCCGGAAATGGGAAAAGAGCCATGAACAGGCTGTCGTGCAGCTGATGCACGGCATCGGCACACGCTTCGACCCCGTCGTCGTCAAAGCCTTCATCGCCGCCGTCGTTCCCGGCAAGGCCATGCCTACGCCCCGGACCGTGCTCGAAGTCACGGGCCGCCGCGTCGCCAATGCAGCGAAGAAGATGCCCAGCGAAAGCGCGGCAAAGACCCTGGCCATCATCGAAAAGTGAAGATTGCAGCAGACGGCTGTCCGCCAACCCGGCGGACAGCCTTTTTTCTGCGCGCTGCTCCGGTCCGCGCCAAAACATATTTATTTTGTAAATACATAAGCGAAAATCAAATTAAAAAATAATATATGTTTTCCAAAAAAAGGGAAAGTTTTTTAATCCGGCGATTAAATTCTGCGGAATGACTAAAAGTTTGTTCTATTTCCGAACGGTCTGTCACGGTCTTTTTTATACGGCCCGGCCCGTGCCCATTGAAAAATCCCCCGCCGTCCGATACAATGAAAGCATCGCAGCAGTTACAGAAAAGAGGTATCCCCATGGACAACCCGTCCCAAATCCGCAAAGACCCCGACACGGGGCTGTACGTCAATATACCGGCCCGCATCCGCGAAATCTTCCGGGAAAACCGGTTCTTCCGCTTCATGGACATCCGGCTGGACGATGTCTCGTGCGGCCATTGCCGGATCCACATGGACACGGTCCATGACCGCCACGCCAACCACCGCAACGTGGTCCACGGCGGCGTCATCACGGCCGTCTCGAACGCCGTGCTGGCCCTGACCGCCGTCACGGTGGGCCTGCGGGCGCGCACCCTGTCGTCCAATGTCGTCTTCATCCGCAACATCGACTTCGACAGCACCATCTACGCCGAAGGCTTTGTCGAAAACATCGGCACGAAGACCGTAACCGTGTCGGCCCACGTCTCGGACCCTTCCGGCAGGCTCATGGCCACGGTCGAAGCCACCCTGGAAATCCTGGGGGCCTTCGAAGGCATTCCGGAAATGTGGACCACGCCGGAAATCAACTGAACAAAAGGACAACGGAAACCTAAAAAGACCACTGGTCGGATTTACCATCCGGCCGGTGGTCTTTTGTTGTCTCTGTATCCTTTTGTACGGCACGGTGACTGGCGACATTATTTGTCTCCCCTGTCCCCCGTCCCCTTTCCAGGCAGGCTGCCCAGGACTTCGTCCGTGTCCTGTCCCAATTCCGGCGCCGGCCGGTACCAGGCACAGGGCGTGGCGGAAAACTTGGGCACAAAGCCCATCTGCCGGTACGTGCCGACCCGCGGGTCCCGGACTTCGAGCACCATTTCGTCCGCCTTTGTCTGCGCGAGGGCGAGGGCCTCGTCGTAGTTGAGGACCGGTTCCATGCAGCTGTCGTGCCCTTCCGTGGCCCGCGTCCACTCCGCCATGGTCTTCGTCTGCATGACCCGGGCGATTTCCTGCGTCAGCTCCGCGTAATGGTCTTCGTCCTCCAGGGCGCCCGTCAGGTCGGGCCGTCCCAGTACGGTGCAGAATTCCTTCCAGAATTTTTCTTCCAGGCAGCCGACGGACATATAACGTCCGTCTTTCGTTTCATAGACATTGTAGTTGGGGAAGCTGCCGCCCAGCCAGTTGTTGCCGCGCATGTTGACGAAGCCGTTCCCGAAATAGGTGGCGCTCACGCCGGGCACCATGGCGAGGCAGATGTCGAACAGGTTGAGCTTCACCTGCTGCCCCTCGCCGGTCTGACGCGCGTGGTGCAGGGCGGCCAGAATGGCCATGCCCGCCATGGCGGACGCCTGCATGTCGGCCACGAGGGCGCCGGGAATGGCCGGCGGCCCGTCTTTTTCTCCGCTCATGGAGACGAGGCCCGCCAGGCTCTGGTACCCGATGTCATGATCCGCCCGGTGCGCAAAGGGCCCGGTTTCCCCGAACCCGGCGATGGAGCAGTAGACGATCTTCGGGTTGACCCGGCGCGCGGCTTCGAAGTCGACGCCCAGTTTCTGCAGGACGCCGGGCCGGAAGCTTTCGACGACGATGTCCGCCGTCTTCACCAGTTCCAGAAAGGCCTTTTTCTGCCGCGGGTCCTTCAAATCGAGGGCCACGCTTTTTTTATTGCGGTTCACTTCCATGAACCAGCAGGACATACTGCCGCGCCGCGGTTCGAAACCGCGGGAATAATCCCCGCGCGACGGTTCCTCTATCTTAATCACATCAGCGCCCATGTCGGCCATCATGCGGGTGCAGAACGGGCCGGGCAGCAGGCGCGAAAGGTCCAGGACACGTACATCAGCCAGCGGTCCCATAGGGAGTCCCTCCTTTTCCGTCATTTCGTTTACGGCATTCCTTCCGTTTCCGGCGCTCCGGGTCAGTCGCCCAGCGTTTCCGCTTCTTCCTTAAAGAAGTTGTAGAAGGTCTTACCGACAGTGGACAGCGGGCGTCCTTTGACGATGCAGAGCGTTTTGCGCTGGAACATGCGCTCATCCACGATGGTTTTGCGGATCAGGCCTTCCGGCACTTCGTCCTCCAGTTCGGACGGCACGACGACGATACCGGCGTCGGCCTTGGCCCAGGCCATGGTGGACAGCTTCGTCGTGGAAATGCAGAGGATGCGCGGATGGATCTTCGAATCGGCGCATACGTTCATGAAATAGGTGCCCGTGCCGCGGGACAGGCAGATGGGCATGCCGTCCAGCTCCTCCAGCGTCATGTTGGGATTGTTATCGTGCAGAAAGACACTGTCTTTTTTATAGAAGGCCATGAGGCGTTCGCGGCGGCTGTACAGCGTCTGGAAATGATAGGACTGCATCAGGGCGCCGCCGTTCGTGACGCCGAATTCCGTTTTGCCGGAAAGGAGCTGTTCCGCCTGTTCCGTCATGGTGCATTCATATAATTCGTAGTTCACGTCGGGATACTGTTTGGAAAACTTGCACAGGTAACGCGACACGAACCAGACGGACATGGACGGCGAAAGGCTGACGCGGAGCGTGCCCGAAAAACCGGCCCGGCAGTCGGCGATCTCCTTGGACGCATCCGACTCCTCTTCCACCATGGCGCGGGCCTTTTTCAGGAGCACCCGGCCCGCGTCGGTCAGTTCCATGCTGTGGCCGCCTCGTTTTACGTTGATGAGGGTCGTGTCGTAGTGGCGCTGCAGCTGTTTCAGCTGGTTGCTCAGCGCCGGCTGCGCAATGGACAGCTTCTTCGCCGCGGCGGAAATGCTGCCGGCCTCCACGATGGCGATGAAATTGCGGTAATATTCCAGATCCATGATAGACACCTCCGGTAGTCCTATAGCCAGTCAGATGGAGTTGTATAAGGGAATTTGATAGGAACGCACGGTTCTGCTGCGTTTCTTTCATTATAACCCATATATTTGGGGAATGGTACCCATGATATCAACTATTTTTCTATTTTTTAGGCTTTCTTATATCGTTTTTACATATGTCATATAATGCTTTCCGAAAATAAAATTGTCTGCAAATTACAGTCTTGATATTTATTCTCGATAAATTTTGCTCTGTTGTTACAAAATTACATCTTATCCGTTTACTTATAAAGTTTGCATATAAGAGTCAGGATTTTTTAATATTTTACGTTATACCCTTTTTGTACTAAGCTGAAAGTGAAAGGAAAACCGGGGCCTGCGCGGTACCCGGACAGATAAAACCAGTGGAATGGAGAAGCTGGAAAAGGAGGAAATGGAAATGTTGGATAGTGACAGATTACGGAACCCCGCATTGTTTGACAAGATCGTGAGCCCCGAAAAGGCGCAGGAGCTGATTCAGGACGGCATGAACGTCGGGTTCAGCGGATTCACCCCGTCCGGCTATCCGAAAAAGACCACCCTGGCCCTGGCCGATGCCATCCGGAACGGTAAAAAGTGCCGCATCGCCGTATGGACGGGCGCTTCCGTCGGGCCGGAAATCGAACAGGCGCTGGCCGAGGTCAACGGAATCGCCAGCCGCGCCCCTTACTACGCGGCTTCCAACAAGGCCCTCCGCAAAGGCATCAACGACGGCACGGTCCGGTATGTGGACGCCCACCTGAGCCACTTCGGCCCCCAGGTCGATTTCGGGTTCCTGGGCAATGTGGATGTAGCGGTCGTGGAAGCGGCAGCCATTACGGAAGACGGCGGCCTGATCCTTGGCAGCGGCGTCGGCAACACACCGATTTTCGTGAAACACGCGAAGAAGATCATCGTCGAGGTCAACACCTCGATTCCCCTGAGCCTGGAAGGCATGCACGACATCTACTTGTGCAACAAGCCGCCGTACCGGCGGGAAATCCCCATCTACCACGCGGCGGACCGCGTGGGCTCGCCCTACGTGAAATGCGGCATCGACCGGATCGACGCCATCGTGGAATCGGATATTCCGGACCACGTGCGGACCCTCACCCCGCCGGATGAGGACAGCCGGAAAATCGCCCGCAACCTGGTCGACTTCCTGAAGAACGAACAGAAGCACGGCCGCATCCCCGAACAGATGCTTCCCATCCAGTCCGGCGTCGGCAGCATCGCGAACGCCGTCCTGGGCGGCCTGAAGGAATCGGATCTGGAAAACCTGAGCATGTATTCCGAAATCCTGCAGGATTCCGTGTTCGACCTGATCAAGATGGGCAAGGTCACCGCCGCCTCGGGCTGCGCCTTCACCCCGTCGCCCCGGGTCTGGGACATGTACAGGAAGGAACCGGAGCTCTACAAGAAGGCCCTGGTCCTGCGGCCCCTGGACGTGAGCAACAACCCGGGCGTCATCCGGCGCCTCGGGGTCATCGCCCTCAACACGCCGATCGAGTTCGATATCTACGGACAGGCGAACTCGACGCACATCATGGGGGACAACATGATGAACGGCATCGGCGGCAGCGGCGACTACATGCGCAACGGGTACCTGACCTTCTTCTGTACGCCGTCGACAGCCAAGGACGGCAAGATTTCCAAGGTCGTTCCCATGGTAACCCACGCGGACCACACGGAACACGACACGATGGTCTTCATCACCGAGCAGGGCGTGGCGGACCTGCGGGGCCTGAGCCCTGTGGAACGGGCCCGCTGCATCATCAGGAACTGCGCCCACCCCGATTACCGGGGACAGCTCACGGAATACCTGGAGCGCTCGATGCTGACCGGCGGTCACGAACCGGTCGACCTGGCCCACTGCTTCGACATGGAGCTGCACTTCCGCAAGTACGGCACCATGAAGCTCGATGAACAGTAAATGACGAGATAAAAATTAAGGATGATATAAAGGAGGAAACATCATGACGAACGCAAAGTTTGAAAAAGGTTTACTGGATTATGAAGCGAAAGTAGCGAAATCGACGGCCCGTTTCCCGGAACGGCCCCATCTGCCGGAAAGACGGCTCTACACCCCGCTGGATACGGCTGGTGCCGATTACATGGAAAAGAGCGGCTTCCCCGGCATGTACCCCTTCACCCGCGGCGTACAGCCCACCATGTACCGCGGCCGCCTGTGGACCATGCGTGCCTATGCCGGCTTCGCCACGGCGGAGGAAACGAACGCCCGTTACAAATATTTGCTGCAGGCCGGCCAGACGGGCCTGTCCGTAGCCATGGACCTGCCCACCCAGATCGGGCTGGATTCCGATGCGGAACTGTCCCACGGTGAAGTCGGCAAGGTCGGCGTCGCCATCGACTCCCTGGCCGATATGGAACGCCTTTTCGAAGGCATCCCTCTGGACAAGGTTTCCACCTCCATGACGATCAACGGCCCGGCAGCGGTCCTGCTGGCCATGTACGTAGCCGTGGCGGAAAAGCAGGGTGTGAAACCCGAAGTCCTGCGCGGCACCATCCAGAACGATATCCTGAAAGAATACATCGCCCGCGGCACGTACATTTTCCCGCCGCGTCCGTCCATGCGCCTCATTACGGACACCTTCGAATACTGCTCGAAGAACATCCCCAAGTGGAACACCATCAGCGTCGGCGCTTACCACATCCGTGAAGCCGGTGCTTCCCCGGTACAGGAAATCGCCTTCGCATTCGCCAATGCCATGGCCTACATCGACGCCGCCATCAAGGCAGGCCAGAAAGTCGATGATTTCGCACCCGGCATCAGCTGGATCTTCACGGCCGGCCTCGACTTTTTCGCCGAAATCGCCAAGTTCCGCGCCGCCCGCCGTCTGTGGGCCCGCATCATGAAGGAACGCTACGGCGCGACCGTCCCGAAGGCCATGATGCTCCGCGTCCATGTCCACACGGCCGGCTCCGTCCTGACGGCCCAGCAGCCGCTGTGCAACGTGCCGCGCATCACCTGGCAGGCAATGGCTGCCGTCTTGGGCGGCATCCAGTCCATGGCCTGCTGCGCTTACGACGAAGCCCTGTCCCTGCCGACGGAAGAATCGGCCACCCTGGCCCTGCGCACGCAGCAGCTGCTGGCCTATGAAAGCGGCGTAGCCGACACCATCGACCCGCTGGCCGGTTCCTACTACGTGGAATCCCTGACGGACCAGATTGAAAAAGAAGCCATGGAATACCTCGAAAAGATCGACAGGATGGGCGGTGCCGTGGCAGCCATCGAACAGGGCTACATGCAGAAAGAGATGGCCCTGCACGCCTACGAATACCAGAAAGCCATTGAAACGGGCAAACAGACCGTCATCGGCGTCAATAAATACGTGGACAACAAGCCGGTGGAACAGAACGAAGTCCTGAAGGCAGACCTGAGCGTCGGCGAACGCCAGATCAAGCGCGTCAACGAAATGAAGGCAAAACGCGACAACGCAGCCGTCAAGGCCTCCCTGGCCCGCCTGAAGGAAGCCTGCAAAGGCACGGACAACCTGATGCCGTACCTGATCGATGCCGTCAAGACCTACGCAACCCTCGGCGAAATCTGCGGCGTCATGCGCGAAGTCTTCGGCGAATACCGTCAGGATGGTTCCACCCTGTTCGATAACGACCCGAGCGGCAAGCGCCACATCGGCCCCGCACCGAAACGGGAAAAACAGAAGGAATCCTGACCCTTCCTCCCCGGACGCGGTACATGCAAAGGAGCAGCATCATGACAACGAGAAAACTGGCATCTTTCACCTCGAATCTGACATACGACCGTTTATCGGCCCACTCCCGCGAAATGGCAAAACGCTGCATGCTTGACTGGCTGGGCGTCGCCATCCGCGGTTCCCAGGAAAAGCCGGCCGCCCTCATCCGCCAGGTCCTGAACGACCCCGGCCCGGGCGAAGCCACGGTCTTTTCCGGCGGCACCATGAAGGACAATGTCCTCAACGCCGCCTTCTGCAATGGCTCCGCTTCCCATTCCCTCGACTTTGACGACCTGCACAACCCGTCCATCATCCATCTGGCCTGTGTCGTCGTCCCCGGTGTCTTCTCCATCGCGGAGAAGGAACACAAGTCGGGCAAGGAAATGATCGCCGCGGTCTGCGCCGGGTATGAAGCCGGCGCCCGCGTCGGCGAATCGGTCATTCCCGAATCGTACTTCTTCTGGCATACGACGGGTACGGCCGGCACCTTCGGGGCTGCCGCCGCCGCTGCCAACCTGCTCCACCTCGATACCGAAAAGACCGTGCAGTGCTACGGCTCGGCCGGCACCCAGGCCGCAGGCCTGTGGGAATTCCTGAAGGAAGGGGCCATGAGCAAATCCCTGCATGCCGGCAAGAGTTGCTATGCCGGCGTCCTCTCCGCGTACCTGGCGCAGGCCGGCTTCACCGGCGCTTCCCAGATCCTGGAAGGCGAAAAAGGCTTCTGCCGCGCCATGGTCAAGGAACCGCACCTCGAAAAACTGACGGAAGGCCTGGGCCTGGGACGTCTCAAGATTGACGACAACTCCTTCAAGCCCTACGCCTGCTGCAAGCATTCCCACGCCGCCCTGTACGCCATCCAGACCCTGCGCGCGGAAAACGGCCTGACGCCCGATGACGTCGACAGCATCGAGCTGCGCGTCAACGAAATCACGAACTACCTGATCAACAACGCGGCGCCGAAGAACCCCTACGGTTGCAAGTTCAGCATCCAGTACTGCTGCGCCGCCATGATGAAGGACGGTGCCGTCGGCATCGAACAGTTCGCACCGAAGGCCATCAATAATCCGGTGACCCGCTCCCTCATGAAGAAGATCACCGTCGTCCTCGATCCGGAAGTGGAAAAAGTCCACGCCGAAAACCCGGCCAAACTGGCTTCCAAAGTAATCATCCGCCTGAAGGACGGCCGCGTCCTGGAACGCCAGGTCGACTTCCCGAAAGGCGATCCGGACAATCCGCTCTCCTGGGAAGAAGCCAAAGACAAATTCATGCACCTGGCCGTCCCGGTCTACGGAGAAGTCAAGAGCCGCAAGCTCTGCGAACTGATCCTCCATCTGGAAAAAGCCGAAGACTTCGCCGCCTGCCTGGCCGAATGCCTCAGCGAAGAGCCGGCCAAAGTAACGAAGCGCCCCGTCGGTAAAAAGGCCCGCCGCACGACGGCCTGATATTTAACCCAGCAAGGCCCCGGAAAGTGTGTTATAATCGGACATAGATTACGTAGAAACGAAGGTGGAACATATGTCCGTAGAACGCGCCAGAAAGTACCTTGCGAAATTTGGCCTGGAAGACCGTATCATCACGTTCAAGACTTCCAGTGCCACGGTGGAACTGGCGGCACAGGCCGCCGGAACGGAACCCTGCCGGATTGCCAAGTCCATGTCCTTCCAGAGCAAGGAAGGTCCCGTCCTGATCATTACGGCCGGTGACACGAAGATTGACAATGCCAAGTTCAAGCATTTCTTCGGCGTCAAGCCGAAAATGCTGCCCTTCGAAGATGTCGAACCCCTCATAGGCCACGCAGTGGGAGGTGTGTGCCCGTTCGGCGTCAACCCGGGTGTCCGCGTATACCTGGACATTTCCATGAAACGGTTCGCAACCGTGTTTCCCGCAGCCGGGGAAGAAAACAACGCCATTGAACTGACCCCGGAAGAAATGGAAAAATACACGGAGAACGAGGGATGGGTCGACCTGTGCAAGGGCTGGCAGCCGGTGGTGGAATGAAACATCCCGTCCGGAGCCGCTCAAAAGGCCAACAACACACATAAAAAGGACTTCCGATTCTGAGGAATCGGAAGTCCTTTCGTTTCTTTCTATGGAATGACTGGTCAGCAGTGACGGCGGTGATGCCCCGCGCGGTGACCGTCGTGCCGGTCCCCATGGTGTCCGTCGTGGTCATAGGCGTATTTGACGACTTCGCCGCTGACGGCGTCCACATCGACCTTGTATTCCACGGCATCCTTGTAGAACCGGCATTCATATTCCGCTTTTCCGTGTTCCGTGTCCAGTTCCATCTTATGGAAGGTGACATCGGCCACGTGGAAGCCGAACTGGCGGACGGCGATCTCCTGGGCGCGTTCCCGGCCGATCAGGTTCGAAGGCGCCGCCTCCGTGCGGTGCTGTCTGTAGTTCAGCAGGCGCACGCTCTTTTCACGGATGGCGCCGGTGGCGGCGTCAATCTCGTATTTATACCGGTGCGTTCCAGTGTGGAACTTGATTTCGTATACCGTCGTGCCCTCTTCCGTATCGGTTTCCGACTTCGTGTACGTGACGGACGAGGCCGGCACACCGGCTTCGGCAACGGCATATTCCCGGGCCTGGTCGATGCTGATGGGCGCCGGGGCGGCACTTGCCATGCCTCCGCCCAGACTCAGCAGCAGGGCCAGCGCGCAGGCTGCCCGTGCCAGGGATTTCTTGGTCGCGGCAGTCATCTTTTTCGTTTCCATAATCCTTTTTCCTCCTGTTCCGTCATCCGGATTCCGGATGCTTTTCGGTATATCTTTATATTGCCATCGTTTGATTAAGGGAACATTAAGATTCGCGCGTTATTTTTTCTTGGTTAGTTGTAAAATGAATTTGAACAGTTAATCAAAAAACAAAAATCCATAGTGAAGCTTCATGTTAAAATGGTTTTGCGAGAAATCATCAACAAAG
>ONAN01000048.1 GCA_900315805.1 uncultured Selenomonadales bacterium | reverse complement strand
CACAGCCAAGACATCCCTAGCATTCAGAAGCCCAAACCAGGTTGTAACAGAGTATTTCTCAAATTCAAGAGTGTAACACATGTCTTGACAACCAAGACGCCACGGGACCTTTTGCGTCCTGCGCAAGGTGCTTTTTTGGCGTGTTTGTGGTATAATACGTTAGTTACCATACGTGCAAGAAAGATGTCAGGATACACGCTACACGGAACACGCGTACTGCACGTCAAAATATACGTCAGAAGGAGCGATTGTTGTGAGTACAAATCTGGATGTGGGCATCGTGGGCCTGCCGAATGTCGGCAAGAGCACCCTGTTCAACGCCATTACCAAAGCCGGGGCGGAAGCGGCGAACTATCCCTTCTGCACCATCGAACCGAACGAAGGCGTCGTCGCCGTGCCGGACGAGCGGCTCGAAGTGCTGGCCAAAATGTTCAACAGCCGCAAAATTACGCCGGCCATCATGCATTTCGTGGATATCGCGGGCCTGGTCAAAGGCGCGTCGAAAGGCGAAGGCCTGGGCAACCAGTTCCTGTCCCATATCCGCAACACCGACGCCATCGCCGAAGTGGTGCGCTGCTTCGTCGATGACAACATCACCCACGTGGAAGGGTCCATCGACCCCGTCCGCGACATCGAGATCATCGACACGGAACTGTGCCTGGCCGACCTCGAAACCGTCGACAACCGCCTGAACAAAGTGGCCAAGCTCGTCAAAGCCCATGACAAGAAAGCCATCGCCGAAGAAGAGCTGCTGCACCGCGTGCACGAAGGCCTGGAAAACATCGTCCCGGCCCGCCGCATGGAATTCACGGAAGACGAAGAAGCCATGCTCTACGACCTGCACCTGCTCACCAAGAAGCCCATCATCTTCGTGTGCAACGTGCCCGAAAGCGAAGCCGCCGACGCCAGCGCCAATCCCTACGTGAAAGCCGTCCAGGAATTCGCCGCCAAGGAACATGCCGAAGTCGTGCCCATTTCCGCCAAAGTGGAAGCGGACATCGCCGAGCTGCCCGACGACGAAGCGAAAGAGTTCCTGGAAATGGAAGGCATGACCGAATCGGGCCTGAACCGCCTCATCAAAGCCGGCTTCAAGCTCCTCGGCCTGCAGACCTACCTGACGGCCGGCGAAATCGAAAGCCGCGCCTGGACCATCAACATCGGCACCAAAGCCCCCCAGGCCGCCGGCAAGATCCACTCGGACTTCGAAAAAGGCTTCATCAAAGCCGAAATCGTGTCCTACGACGATTTGGTCCAATGCGGCAGCAAACAGGCTGCCCGCGAAAAAGGCCTGGTCCGCCTCGAAGGCAAGGACTATGTCATGCAGGACGGCGACGTCGTCGAATTCCGTTTCAACGTGTAACAAGCAAAGCGGCCGCAAAGCCGCTTTTCTTTTTCTGCTTTTCTGTTTTCTGAAGGAGCATCGTCTCAAGGAGCGTCTATGTTTGACACGCATCTGCACTGCGAATTTTCCACGGACGGCAAAATGACTTTTCCCGAAGCCATCGCCGCCGCCCGGCAACAGCATATCGGCATCATCCTCACGGAGCACTGGGATTACGAATTCCCCGGCCACCCCGACTGGTTCCGCTTTGACCGGGATGCGTATTTCCGCCGCAACGGGCCATACCGCACGGAAGGGGAGTTGGAAGGGAATCCGGAAGGGGAGGAGGGCCGCCCGCCGGTCCTGCTGGGCCTGGAACTGGGCATGCAGCCCCATCTGGCCTCCGCCGAAGACGCCGTGCCCGAAGGGTACGCCTTTGACTACGTCATCGGTTCCATCCACATGCTGGACCGCCGGGACCTGTACGAAAAGGCCACCTACGCCGGCCTGACGCGCCGTGACGCCCTGCGCCGGTACCTGGAGCAGGCCGTCGCTTCCGTCCGGAACCACGACAATTTCGATTCCCTGGGCCACATCGACTATATCTGCCGGTACTGGCCCTACGAGGACAAGGACTTCCGGCCCGGCGAGCTGCAGGATCTGTGGGACGAACTGTTCCGCACCCTCGTCGCCAAGGACAAGTCCCTTGAAATCAACACACGGCGTCTCGACGACCCGGCGGCCGTGGCTTCCCTGGTGCCGCTCTACCGGCGGTTCCGCGAACTGGGCGGCCGCCACTGCACCCTCGGCAGCGACGCCCACGAAGCCGCCCACGTCGGCCGGCGCCTGGCCGCCGCGGCCGGCATTGCCGCCCGGGCGGGCCTGGACATCGTATACTATAAAAATCGCAAGCGCTATCAGGATTGGTAAGATGGAACGGAACATGACTTCGGGAAATTCGATGAAGCTCTTGATTGGCTTCATGGTTCCCTTGATTATCGGTAATATTTTCCAGCAGATGTACAGCATCTCCGACGTCATCATTGTCGGACGCACGATCGGCGTGAACGCGCTGGCGGCGGTCGGTGCCGCGGCGCCGCTGTTCATGCTCTTCGTCATGATGACCATGGGCCTGTCGAACGGCTTCACGGTGCTCGTCGGGCAGTTTTACGGGGCGGGGGACACGCAGCGGATGCGGCACAGCGTCGCCATGAGCACCATGCTCAGCTTCCTTTCCGTCATTGTGCTCGATGTCATCGTGTGGCTTGGCGTCGACCCGGCGCTCCACTGGATGAACGTGCCGGCGGAGCTTTACGCGGACTGCCGCGCCTACACGGTCATCGTCGCCGAAGGCCTGTGGGCCATGATGGCCTACAACCTGCTTTCGTCCCTGCTGCGCGCCCTGGGAGACAGCAAGACGCCCGTCGTCTTCCTCATCATCGCCACCGTCGTGAACGTCTTTCTGGCCCTGCTCTTCATTCTGGAATTCCACTGGGGCGTGCCCGGCTCGGCCTACGCCCTCGTCCTCGCCCAAGGCTTTTCCGCCCTCCTGTGCGTGCTCTACATCGGCAAAAAACTGCCCATCCTGCACCTGCACCGCGCCGACTGGCACTGGGACAGCCGCTTCGCCGTGCAGCACCTGCGCATCGGCCTGCCCATGGCCGTGCAGTTTTCTGTCATCGGCCTGGGCATCATCCTGATCCAGTCCGTGACGAACAACTTCGGCGCCGAGGTCATCGCCGGCTTTACGGCTGCCTCGCGGGTGGAACAGCTGGCCATCCAGCCCATGGCCTCCTTCGGCATCGCCATTGCCGTCTTCACGGCCCAGAACTTCGGCGCCCGCCAGTTCCGCCGCATCCGCGGCGCCGTGAAGAAATGCTCCCAGATCGCCCTGGGCTTCGCCCTGTTCATGGCGGTCCTCATCTTTTTTGCAGGCGAACATATCGTGGCCATCTTCGTCGACCCGTCGGAAACCGCCGTGGTCGCCGCCGCGCGGCAGTACCTGCACTACTCCGTGGCCTTCTACTTTTTCCTGAGCCAGATCTTCATCTACCGCAGCACGGCCCAGGGCCTCGGCGTCGGTTGGGTGCCCCTCGTGTCGTCGGTGCTGGAGCTGGCCATGCGGACCGGCGCCGCCGAAATCCTCGCCATCGGGCGGGGCTGGGGCTTCACCGGCGTATGCTTCGCCAGCCCCATCGCCTGGATTGCCGCCGCCACCTTCACCTTCTGCGCCTATCATGGGCTGATGCGGGTGTTTGAGGGCCAATACCGCGCAGGGAAGATTTAAAGAAGTCCCGTAACAATTTTTCACACCACGTCGCGTATCGCGCTCCTAGTGTGTGGAAAAATTGTTACGGGACTTTCCTCTTTGGCATCCTAAAAAATATAGGAAGAACCGGTTTTAATACGTGTCGAAAAAATACGTATAAAAACGACACGTATCAAATTCTCCAAACTGTTATCCAAACGATGAGGTGACCGGACCATAGGGAGGATTGAAGTTGGGGAATTTTGACCTTGGGGGGACCGGGCTGCGTTGACGAAACATTTGCAGACGCATTGTCCTTCCCGGCACGCAAAGGCCCCGTCTGCAGGCCTGGGTGCCGCCCCCCTGACACGTTGGTTATATCATGAAATCATCATTTGGAATGTAATGTGATAAAACATATGTTACAGAAATAAAAAGAAAAAAGAGAGAGCATTTGTTACAATAGGTTTAACCCAAAACCAAAAAATAACAAGGAGG